>JAGASR010000015.1 GCA_017621705.1 Clostridia bacterium
ACACACTAGACTTTGCAAGCAAAATCGTGTGCCAACAGGGATGCTTCTCGCCCCTATTGGAAACCCAGAGCCAAGGGATGCGTCTTGCCTGCCGGCTCGGTCAGTGCTTCAAAATGCTTTGCATTTTGAGGTCTCCACCGGAGACCCGCACCCCTCTGGACACCCCACATATTTTCCTCGAAAATGGTACCCAAACTGTAAAAATGCAGTTTGACACTTTTCCTCAGAAAACATAAAGGAAAGTCCAGTAGCCATTGTGTATCGTACTGAACTTCCTTTTGGTACGCAAAATCTGAAGGACGAACTAAGTTGTTTCAGATTTTTGCACGAAAGTACGATGTGTGGGTTTTACTGGAATGTTATAATGTTTGATGGAATATTATGAGTATTTCTTATATCA
The DNA here is from genome assembly GCA_017621705.1 of Clostridia bacterium. Lineage (GTDB taxonomy): Bacteria > Bacillota > Clostridia > Oscillospirales > UBA644 > HGM12619. The sequence goes on from JAGASR010000015.1 coordinate 401, forward strand.
AATACTCTGTTGGAGGGGAGATGGATAATTTGAGGCAAGACTATCGCTGGGTCAAGTATGTTATCGGCGTATCTGCACTGCTCACGGTGGCGTATTTTATTGATGATTTTGACAGTATGACCACTAACAACGTGATAAAGGCATTGCTGTGGACAATCCGAAATGTAATTCATATTTCGTTGCTTATCGGATGGGGCGCATCTTTGCAGCAAAGGATTATTAACGTGCGGGTACGCCGCTGTCTCGTTTCCGTCAGCGTACTGATGATTTTCTGGCTGACCGCCAAAATACTCAAATGGAACTTCATCCCCGATCGTACTTATTGGTTTGGGCGGTATCTCTGGTACAGCTATTATATCCCCATGATCCTGATTCCGCTGCTTGGCGTATTCATCATTGACTATATGGGAAAACCGGAGGAATATCGGAATCACCGTCGTCTGTATGCACTCTATATTCCCGCATTCGCAATTCTGATCGGCATCTTTACAAACGATCTGCATCAGCTGGCATTCTCCTTCCCACAGGGAATCGATCAGTTCGATTTCACATACGGTTACGGTCCGATCTATTTTGCGGCGATGGCATGGTTTGTGCTCGGCGGCATCTACATAGTTGTTATGCTGCTGAAAAAATCCCGTGTTCCCGGAAGTAAAAAAATGCAGAAACTGCCTGTCATCATTATGGGCGGTGCTGTAATTTTCTGGACACTATACTGCTTACGCATCATACGGGATGTTGATCTGACGGTTGTGGATTGTCTGATCATTGCACTTCTTCTGGAAAGCGCCATACAGAGCGGGTTAATTTCCTCCAATACGAATTACCATAAGATGTTTCATGCGTCAACGGTTGCGGCACAGATCGTAGACCGCGACTATTATCCTTGCTTTACTTCTTCATCAGCCATTCCTTTATCGAAGGATGAGATGAAAAAGATCGGCGAACAGCCTGTAAAAAATGGCAATATTATTCTGCACGCAAAGCCGATAAAGGCAGGTTTCGTGCTGTGGCAAGATGATGTAACGGAGCTTGACGCTCTGACGAACTGTCTGTGTGATGCGCAGCAGAAGCTTGGCAGAAAGAACGAACTGCTGCAGGCAGAACTAAAGCTGAAGGAGCAGCAGGCACAGCTTGAGGAAAAAAGCCACTTGTACGATCAAATCATCGAAGAAGTGGCACCGCAGATTGAGAAGCTTGAATCCCTGCTTGAACAGGCTTCCGAGCCTCTGACGGTACACAACTCCATGGTACAGATGTGTGTGATCGGTTCCTATGTAAAGCGGCGCATTAATCTGTTGATGCTCGGAGAGGAAAGTGAGTTCGTTCAGGCGCGTGAGTTCGAGTATTGTATCCGTGAATCTCTGGACAATCTCCGGCTCGCTTCGGTTTCCGTAATGCTTGACGCAAAGTGCGAAGGTGATATTCAGCTTGCATCCATCATTTCCGCCTACGACTTCTATGAAAACCTGGTGGAAAAGCTGCTTGACCGGATCACCGCGGTGATGGTGCGTATTTTATGTAAAGACGGAGCACTGAAAATGAATCTTCAGCTTGGATGCACAAGCAGTATTGCAGACGCTGAACTGGATGATCTTTGCCTGCGTTACGGTCGTTTTACCTATACCGTTCAGGAAGAAGATATCGTCATAGATCTTGATATTCCTGAAGGAGGTGACGGCAAATGATGACCTATGATGCGCTTTCTTTTCTGCTGAAAGCCGTGATCAGATTTGGACTGTATATGCTTCTGTGTATCAGCATATATATGCTTTCCGCCTCGCTCAGAAAAAAGTCACCGGTATTGATCGTACCGACATTTCTGTCCGTCCTGATCAGCGGAAGTATGTTTGTGCTGTACGATGCCCGGAGTCAGAAATCTGGATTGGATCATAGGGCTGCCGTCCGCTGGCTTTGTGAGAAGCCGATCCTGTTCACGATTTTACTTTTCGCCGCAGCGGCTGTGCTTCTTACATACGTTACCTTCCGTGAAGCACATCTTCGCAGAACTGCCCCCGACCGTTCCTCCATCAAGGAAAGCATTGACCATCTCCCGACCGGTCTTTGCTTCTATGCCGAAAACGGCAGAGTCATGCTGGTCAATCATCGGATGAATCAGCTTTGTCATATCATATTGGGACGCGATCTGCAAAATGCTGCCCTTGTGTGGGATGACCTCTGCGGAGGATCCATACAGCCGGATATCATGCGGTTGTCAACAGACAGTCAACCAAGGTTCCGTCTGTCCGATGGAACGGTCTGGAGTTTCTCACGGACACAACTGCCGGATATGTTTCAGATCACAGCCGTTGACATCACGCAGCTTCACAACCTTGCGGAAGAATTGGAACAGAAAAATATTGCCCTTGAGGAACTGTATCAGAGACTCAAGGTATATGAAACGGATGTTGAAGTGCTGACCCGTACCCGTGAACGACTGGAAACGAAAATCGGTATTCACAGTGAGCTGGGACAGACGCTTCTTGCCACCCGCAGTTATCTGCTGGATAACAATGAAAACAAAACCATTCCCGTCGAAGCATGGAAACGCAGTATTGCGCTTCTGCGGCAGAATATCGTCGAAAATGCGGAACAGTTTACCTTGCAGACGCTTATTCAAACTGCAACCGCATTCGGAATTTCCGTAGAAGTCACAGGACAAATGCCAGAACAAAAGGATGTCGAAAAACTGTTCCTCGAAGCAGCAACCGAAGCGCTGACCAATGCGGTACGTCATGCAGATGCCAAAAAACTGCATATCAGCCTTACCGAAACGGCGGATACATATCGAATTTGCTTCCAAAATGATGGGAAAATGCCGGAAACTCAGGTCACGGAAGGCGGCGGACTCGGTTCTCTGCGGCGTAAAGCAGAGACTGCCGGAGGCAGTATGCAGATTGACTGTCATCCCGAATACAGCCTTACCATTTCCATGCCGAAAGGAGGGACTGAACGCATATGACACGAGTTCTGATTGTAGAAGACGCTCCTATGGATCGACAGCTTTTGGAGTTATATGTCAAACAAAGCGGTCAATATGAACTGGTTCCCTCCGTAGAAAGTGCGGCGTTTGCGGAGTTCTGCTGTCGGACAACCAGAGTAGATCTGATCTTGATGGATGTTTGTACTTCGCTGTACGCCAACGGAATCGATGCAGCCGAAAAGATCAAACAAAATTTCCCGCAGATCAAAATAATCATTATCACCGGTCAGCCGGAATGCAGCTTCATTGAACGCGCACGAAAAGCCGGGGTGGACAGCTTCTGGTATAAAACCGAAACGGCGGAGAGCATCCTCAATGTTATGGAGCGAACGCTTGCGGGAGAAAGTATTTATCCGGAATCCACACCGCCGCTGCAGTTCGGATATATCACCAGCGATGAATTGACGGCTCGTGAGCTTGAGGTTCTTCGTGAGGTTGTAGCCGGTGAAAGTGATGCGGCAATTGCGGAAAAATTGTATATGTCTCTGCGAACCGTAAAAGGTCATATACAATCCATGCGAGACAAGACTGGATTCAGAAATCGCACGGAACTTGCCGTTCGTGCCAGAGACTGCGGATTGATCATTATTGATAAAGAAACCGAATAATCCGAAATGTTTCAAGAAGTACTGTCAAATCGACGGTACTTCTTTTTTATGCACGAAAGTACGATGTGGATAACCTGCCGGAATGATAAAATATATATAAGAATTAGAGAGGAGCTTCTTCAGAGAGGAGGAGTGCATGTGAAGAAAGTTCTTGTCAGTATCAAAAACGAACTTCTGTCTGAAGCCGTTATTCGTACTATAAAAGAATGTGGAGAATTTGTAGTTGATCGTATTTCGCCGGATTCTGCCAAAAGCATAACACAGCCATTCGATTTAATGGATGCGGATATTTTTCTAATGGAAATTTCCTATCTTCCCGGCACAACCTTGAACCAAAGATTGAACGAAATTCATAATTTGCGCAGTAGTAATCCGGAATGTAAGTTTGTAATCCTATGTGATGATACTGCAGCCCCGGAGATAGCACGCAAAGTCACGCAATTGAAAAGAGATCATGTGATAGATGCTTTCTTCTACACCTCGGTTACAGCAAACTACTTAATTTCAACGCTTGTATCGTTGTGAGAAAAAATAAACATGACGGAAAGGATAAATCACATGGTGGAAAATCTCAATGATTTACAAATATTCGTAAAGAGAATCGAAAAAGAATACGGAGACAGGATCGCATACAGATATCTTGCCGAAGATTCGATCATCGACAAAACATTCGCAGAATTAGCAAAAGATATACACGCTGTTGCTTCATGGCTGATCAAAAACGGTTACTCCGGTAAACATATTGCCATAATAGGATCAACCTCCTATTATTGGGTAACGGCATTTCTGGGTATACTGTGCAGTGCCAATATTGCTGTCCCCGTCGATAAAATGCTTTCCTCAAAAGAGATGCTGAATATTTTGGTAATGGGTGATGTGGATACCGTATTCGTTTCAGAGGAATTTGCGCATCTGTCCGAACCTATCAAACAGAGTTATTCTCAGATAACAAAAGTAATTTGCTTTGCGGATGAATGCTTTGATGAAATTTTACGGACAGAGGAAGTTTCGCTTCCGAACATTGATCCGGAAGTTATGGCAGAGATACTCTTTACCTCCGGCACAACAGGTGTCAGCAAGGGTGTCATGATCAGCCAGAAGAACCTATGCGCCAATATATCGGATTATTACAGCTTGAACATCCTTGATAAAACGCACTGTGAACCGGTCGCAATGTCCGTTCTGCCGATCCACCATACCTATGAGCTGACCATCGGTCACCTTGGAATGCTGTATCGGGGTGTAACCATCTGTATCAATGACCGGCTTGAAAATATTGCAGCCAATATGAATCGGTTCAAGCCCGGTTTTATTCTTGTCGTTCCCGCGATTGCAGAAGCATTTTACAAGAAAGTCATGGATGGTATCGCTTCGGGAGCAAATCAAAGAAAAATCGCATTCGCAAAAAGAATCAACCGTATATGCAGCATTTTCGGAATCGATATCCGAAGAAAGCTGTACAAAAGCCTGCTGGACAAATTCGGCGGGAATCTGACAAGTATTGTTGTCGGCGGTGCGGCACTTCGTCAGGATGTTGCGGAAGCCTTCACCGAATTTGGTGTAAACATGTTCCAGGGATACGGACTTACGGAATGCGCACCGCTTGTTGCGAGCAATTACCCCAGAGGAAACAGGCTTGGCTCCGTGGGAAAACCGATCTCCTGTATGACCGCAAAGATCGAAGACGGCGAGATCCTTGTAAAAGGCGATTGCGTGATGCTGGGATATTATAAGAATCCCGAGGCGACTGCGGAGGTGTTTACAGAGGACGGATGGTTCCGCACCGGGGATCTAGGATATCTGGATGAGGACGGATATCTGTATATCACCGGCCGCTCAAAGAATCTGATCATCCTTGCCAACGGCAAAAATATATATCCGGAAGAGCTGGAAGCACAGCTTATGACCATCGACGGAGTGAAGGATGGCATGGTGTATGAAAGAGACGGCAAAATCTGCGCCGCCATCCATCCGACGGACATCCATGACACAAATGGGATCCATCACATCCAAACAAGCCTGAATGAAGTCAATGCTGAACTGCCTTCCTACAAGAAAATCGTTGCTTATGACTTTATTGCAAGAGAGTTTCCGAAAACAACCACGTTAAAGATCAAACGTAAAGAAGCACTCCGGATGATCGAAGAGGTCATTGAAAGAAACGCTGCCGAGCACATACCGCCGACCACACCGCTGCAGAAAAAGATCATTGCAGTGTTTGAAGAAGTGCTTGGACGTACGGGTATCAGTATCCGGGATGATTTCTTTGACATGGGCGGTGACAGCTTGGGGGCAGTGGAAACTTCGATCATTTTGGATATACAGGTGCAGGATATCTATGCCAATCCTACTGCTGAGCAGTTGGAAAAATACCTGTCTGCAAACCGTGATGCTATGGCATCCGAGCAGGACAGTGTCGATGTCAATGGACTGATCCGGCAAAATGCGAATCAAAATTACAATGCAGAACCAAAATGTGTTCTTCTGACAGGAGCAACAGGCTTTTTAGGATCCCATATTTTGCGGGAACTGTCACGGAGAAATGTGACCATTGTCTGCCTTGTAAGAGACTATTTCAAACTGAAACGTGTTCTTGAATACTACTTCCCAAAGGAAAAGAACAGCTTCACCTATGTGACCGTAGAAGGAGACATTGAAAAGCCAAGGTTCGGACTTACCGATGAAATCTACGCAAAACTGGTAAGCGAAGTAGATATGGTCATCCATACTGCCGCAAACGTCAGCCACGCCGGACATTATGAGGATTTTGAGCGAACCAATGTAATCGGCACTCAGAATGTGATCGACTTCTGTAAGGCAGCGGGAGCGGTACTGCAGCATACATCAACAGCAAGTATCAGCGGTGCCGGAACGGTCGAGCAAACGTGTTCAGATGCAAAGTTCGATGAGTTCACTCTGAACATCGGTCAGAAGTATGTGCAGAATGTGTATATTCACTCCAAGTACAAAGCGGAAGAGCGTGTACTGCTTGCCAGAAAAGAAGGCTTGAAAGCGAATATTTTCCGTATCGGCAATCTTACATGGCGAATGGCCGACGGCAAGTTCCAGACAAACGCAGGGGACAACGGCTTTATACAGCGAACCAGAGGTCTTCTGAAGGTTGGTGTATACAGCGAGAGCCTTGCGGATTACCCGATCGATTTCACTCCCGTAGATGAATGCGCAGCAGCATATGCTGCACTGTGTTTCCACAAAAAGGTGAATAACATCTATCATCTGTACAATCCGAATACATATACCCTTGAATCGTTAAGCCGTAAGCTGCTGCGTCGGATACGCAAGGTATCGCAGTCTGAATTTGATAAAGCCTTGAAAGCACGAATGGATGACAGCGATATTGCCGTGTTGGCATTCTATAATTCCATTGCATCCGTATCAAAAAACATTCCGATCAGCAATGAATTTACAGTAAATGAGCTGCAGAAACTGGGATTCCGCTGGTCGAAAGCGGGACTGCGATACTTACGCTTTCTGAAAAAGATACAGTGAGAGTTGTTAATCGGCTATATATGGTCAATAAAACTTCACCCCTCTACCAATCGGCAGAGGGGTGAAGTTTTAGTCCAGCGGCTTATATTCAGTAACCGCTTTAAGATATGTTTCAGGATCACCGTTCAAAATAAGGTCTGCATATTCAAGAGGGGCATTGTAAATCAGATAGTCCAGTTCTGACCTTTCATACATATTACGGACAACTTCGTTCTCAACGGCGATAGTATCAATCGCAATCATGCTGCCATCAGTAAATTTCAGCTCCACACAGCAGTTATCGAAGTTGTATTCGCAGGATATAAGGCGTTTCATAGGGTTTTACCTCCAAAATTGTATTGTTTGGAAGTAATGTAAGCGTGGGTTTTAGTGTGTTATCTTTAAGTTTGGGAAACCCCCATTTCCCACTTTGAAACAGCCTGCGCGGAGATATTCAGCGATGTTGCTAACTGTTCTTGGGTGAGATTTATTGCTTTGCGTAACTCGCGGATTTTAATTCCTATATTCATCACGTTTTCTCCTTGATTTCATATTTAAGGCGCCTTCTGTAATTAAATTATATCATATCTGCTGAATATTATCAAGCATCCGTTTTTTTAGTTTTTTCAACCGCCGGTTGTTGCGGTTGAATTCTTTTGGCTAATTTATAGCTCGGCTTTTTTATTTGTGCAGTAAGGCACAACATCATTTCGAGCAACGTGAGAACATCATTTCCCATTTGTTCGGCACAAATGAACGAGGTTACGCTTCGTGCAAACAGAACGCTATATTTTGTATCCTGACACAAAAGTCCTTGATTTTCAAGGACTATTTTGTTTTTAGGGGTAAAAATCCTCGTTATTTTCTCTTTCTTGAATTAAATGCATTAATCGTCGCGTAAATGAAAACATTGATTGCGGTCAATAGATCACTTTTCGGTTGAAGAATATCATTCATAAATTGCTTGATTTAAATTGTACCTTGTGTTATAATATAAACAAATAACCAACGGGGGAATAAAATGGAACTTCAGATTTCGGAAAACATAAAAAATTTTCGTATATTAAGCGGATATACTCAAAGCGAGCTTGTCGTACTTTTGTCTGTTTCTCCCCAAGCCGTGAGCCGATGGGAAAACGGTCAGGCTTTCCCTGATATAACTCTTTTGCCCTTGCCTGCAAAATATCTCAACGTTTCCATAGATGAGCTGATGGGCGTTGAATCTCAAAAAAACAAAAGTCTGGAAAAAGAGCTGTATGAACGCAAACGGGCGATCATAGAAGATGAATACGAAAAGCTTCAGAACGAACGGCGTATTCTTGAGATTTATGAAGAATTGGCACATACGAAGATCTTTTTTCTGATCGATTATTTTCAGTATCTTATGTGCCTGAAGAAAAATGGAAATTGCTTAATAAAAGAATTGGATGATAAAATTGAAAATGCCCGACAAATAATTCGGGGTTTCTTGAGAACATCGAATCTGTCCGACAGAATGCAGCTGCTGTATACCGTAGCAGTTTACGAAGATGAAGAAAAATTACCTCTTTGGGCGGATGAATACGAGCTTCCCGAATATATGAAGTCAAATTTTCGGGATGAACTGTTGTTGTCAAGGTATATAAGAGAAAAAAATATCGATAAATTGACCGTTCAAAACCAGAAAATTCTTTATGATCTTATCAAAAATACGGTTTTTTATTTGACGGACAGTGTTACTGACGATATTAAAGAGCTCGGAAAAGAGTTTATCAACGTTGAAAGATATAAAACGGCGCTCGATACTCTTTCTCTTTATTCGACTCAAGTGAACGATATTTTTATTTACACCAGAATTGTAGCAGAGGAGAGATATGCCGGGGCTCTTTTGATAAACGGATACGTTGAAGAATGTCTTGAAATGTTTGCATTGGCGACCGAGCACCTTTCGATATTGCATAAATTGCCTGAAGGAAGTGTGCTTTGCGGTTCAGTCCCGATGCTTGATTCCGTTCATCTTGTCATTGATATGGATGATAAACTTGAAAAGTGTGTTTTTAATCTCGGCGGCTATGATAAAAAACCGATATATGATAAAATTCGTGGAGACAAACGTTTTACGGAATACCGTGAGTCCTTGAAAAAATTTCTTCCGCATCTGAAATCCGGAAGTTGGGTGAATGAAAACGGAAGCGATACCGTCGATTCTCAGTGGCAAATGCTTCTTGACAGAGCAACCAAAGAGGCTGATAAGCTCTCGGACGGTAATGTCGTGACGATTCTGAGTTCTGACGGCACGGTTGATTCTATTTCGTTTCGGAATATTGATGCAGCAATCGAAGCAGAGAATGCGATGAAGTTCCTTATTGAAAAAAAGAAAAACGGAAAAGCTCGTATCGAGCGACTGATATGTATGTTTTATGACGGCAGTATCGATTTCCCATCTTTTGCATTCAGAGAGGCAATTGTGGCTATTGACAGCAAGAATCTTTCGACGCAAATGCTTCTGAACGGATTGAACGGGTATGTTGTCAAGACCGTAAAAGCGACCATGCCCGAAGGATACAAAGTTTAAAGAGTTTATTTTTATTCTCAGATTGCTCTTCAATAATTGAAAAATCATCTTTTTTATGCTATAATAAATTTATCAACCGAAAGGGTGTGAAAAAATGTACAGAGTTTTTTGTTTAAATGAACAGTTTAACGAGCAGGAGAATGTCAGTCTCTTTTACAATGAAACGAAAGTTTCAGAGTATATAACACGTTTGGATATCTCTTTGAAAAATAACGGAGAAAGTGCGAAGCTTATCCCGACTGTCGAATATCGTGTCAAAGAAAAACTGAATTTTTATATGATCCCGTGTATTCTTTATAATGGGAACGGATTCGGCTCCGATAATTCCCCAAGGGGTATGCGCTGCGACGGCGAACCGTGGATCTTTTCCGCTGACAGAACGGGTATTCCGGGCTGTACGATTGCCGAAACCGCAGATAAATGCCATGCGCTTTTTGCCGGAACAGATTCCGATTCGAAAAACTGCTCCTGCAGTATCTATGACGAAGACGGGACGACCGTTCAGCGACTTTATTTTGCACATATCGAGACCCCGAAAGCGTTTCTGAATACGCATGATTTCAGCGAAGCTATTATCGATATCCCCGAAATTTCGGGCGGCGAAGAGAAGCATTATGTCTGCTATCTCTACGAATACGATAAAAAAACGGGCGAAGATTTTTACGGCTATAAGAAGCTTTTCGATTTTGCAAACGGTGATTACTGCCCCGATCCCGAGGAGAGATTTTCTGTCGGACAGGTCAAAGAGTGGAACGGTGAATTTATACGTTCGCTGATTGAGCGTACAGACTTCGGAACCCTTGCAAATATCGGCTTTTTGTCGAACGGAACCGATTATTTTGTTAAGGAGCCAGCTCCGTTTATGTGGCGAAAATACGGAAAGTACGAGGCAGGCTGGTGCGGTCAGAATTTAATGATCGCCGAGCTTTTACTGCGTTCATATATCGAGACGGGCAACACGGACGATAAAGAAACCGCGCTTTCGATCATGGATACCTGGCTTTTGCGTCAGCATAAAACGGGGCTTATCAGTTCGCATTACGACGGCGCTTTCAAAGAAGAAGAGGGTATCGATGCTTGCAACGAAGGCACGATCGTTTCCGAGCTTCTCGCATTTTCTTCTCTGCTTAAACAGATAGGGGAGGATTCTTCCCGTTTTGAAAATGCCGCTGAAAAGATCTGTAATTTTTATCTGAATACTTTCCCCGACGGCGATTTCCCGCAGGCTATTCGAGGCAACGGCGAGGCAGTCGTCAAAACGGGCGGCGCAGGTGCTTTCATAACGCTCGGATTTGTCCATGCGTATGAATATTTCGGCAAAAAGGAATATCTCGAAATTGCCGAAAGATCGTTTGATTTCTATTATAATACATATTTAAAATATTCTCTTTGCGGCGGCGGTGCGCTTGATACGTTCTGCGTCGATAAAGAGGGCGCGCATCCGATGCTCCGTGCGGCGCTTGGGCTTTATAAATCTACCGACGATAAGAAATATATCGATCTTGCCGATAATATTGCGCACTATATGATGACCTGGTGCTTTTATTACGATGTGGATTATGCCGAAGGTACAGACTGTCACGCTCTTCGTATTTATACAACGGGCGGAACTTCCGTCTCCGCATCGCATCATCATCTCGACTGCTGGGGCGCGTATTACGTTCCCGAAATGCTCGAACTTTCTCGTTTGACGGGAAATTCCGCATATATCAAGCAAGCAAGGATCCTCTGGCGATTTACGACTCAGTATATTTCCGACGGCAACCTTGAGCTTCACGGTCTTGTTCGCCCCAGAGGGATGCAGAATGAAGCGATTTTTAACTGCCACTGGGGAAGCAATGATCCGTCAATAAAAGGTGCTCTTAATGACTGGATGGTTGCATGGCCGAAGGCTTTCCAGCTCAAAACAATATATTTATTGGAAAAAGATGTTGATTTATTATAAGGCGGTGTCTTTATGGATAGAAAATATTCTCATGTAATTGTTGTCGGTATTGACGGCGCAGGCTCGTTTATCAAAGATGCCGAAACGCCCGTGTTTGACCGTATTTTTGCCAACGGCGCTTTAACGTACGACGCTATCGCGTCCAATCCTTCGATCAGCGCAGAATGCTGGGGTTCGATGCTTATCGGTGTCGGACCGGAAATTCATAAACTTACGAACGGGGTTGTAGGTTCGCAGGAATATCCGAAAGATTCGCCGTTCCCGTCTCTTTTTAAGAGGATTGCGGCCGTTTACCCCGATGCGGAGCTCGGCTCGTACTGCGACTGGAACCCGATAACCGCAGGAATAATCGAGCGTGACGTGAAAATTTCGACCGCGACCGCAAGAGACGATCAGCTTACCCCCATGATCTGCGATTATATCCGCGAAAAGAAGCCCGATTTCTTGTTCGTTCAGATGGACAGTGTCGACGGTGCAGGCCATCGCAACGGCTATGGCACCGAGGCTCATCTCAAACGTATCAGCGAAGTCGATGTTCTCGTCGGAGATATTTACAATGCCGCAAAAGATGCGGAAATTCTTGATGATACGCTCTTTATCGTCATTGCCGATCACGGTGGAACCAATCCCGGCGACGGAACGGGAACCCACGGCGGCTGGACGGACGGAGAAAAATACGTAACGCTTGCGTTGAGCGGAAAGACCGTCAAAAAAGAAACGATTCCCAATGCGAATGTCCGCGATCTTTCTGCGATAGTCCTCTACGCTCTCGGCATCGAGGCTCCGCAGTTTGACGAATCGGGCTGGACTTCTCAGATACCCGATGGGATTTTTAACGATGAGACTATTCCGCCCTACCGTGATATTTCCCACCTTACGGGTGCTTCTCCCCGTATTTCAAAGGTGCCGCATACATCAGAACTTATTTAAATATTTTTTCAAACAGACCCGTAAATGCGGGTCTGTTTTCCATTTTTCGGTAAATATCGATATATTAAAATATCTTTAATATCTGTGTTTTGTATAAAAATACGATTAGTGCGGAAAAATCGAATAAATTGTAAACTCCTCTTGCATCTTGGAAAAGATTGTGGTATAATGCAAAAAATATTTTTAAAATTCTGTATGAGACATTCAGGAAATTGAAAACAACGCGAAGAGTTTAAACAACTCGCAGAGTTGTATATTCAGCCGAAGGAGTAACGCTCTCAGGTGTCCGATAGGACGAGGACTGAATGTTGACGGAACTTTGGAGACACCCATTTGATTGGGGGCCGAAGGTGCAAGCGTGAAATACGTTAAACTCTCAGGCAAAAGGACAAAGGAAAGCTTTAAGCTTATCGTGTTTTTTTGACGGTTCGTGTTTTACGCGCGATCCGTCTTTTCATTTTTTAGGAGGAAGAAAATGGACGCATTTTTCGACAAAGTTGCCGCGATCAACGGCAGCGTCAACGGTGTTGTTTGGGGTATTTTCGGCCTTGCGCTTCTTATCGGCACAGGCGTTATCGTAACCCTCAGCACAAAAGTATTTCAGGTTTCACACATCGGTCTGTGGTGGAAAAACACCATCGGCAGTCTTTTCACATCAAACGTTTTGAAGCACCGCAAGGAAAAGGGTGTTATTTCTCCTTTCCAGGCGCTTTGTACCGCTCTTGCCGCAACCGTCGGTACAGGTAACATCGCAGGTGTTGCCGCTGCTATCGCGATCGGCGGCGCAGGTGCGGTTTTCTGGATGTGGGTTGCAGCATTCTTCGGAATGATGACAAACTACGCAGAAAACGTTCTCGGTATTTATTTCAGACGTAAAAACAGCGAAGGCGAATGGTCCGGCGGCGCTATGTACTATCTTCAGGACGGTGTCGGCAGCTATTCCTATAAGGATCAGCACGGCGAAGCTACCCTCAAGGTACCCGGCAGGATCCTCGCAGTTCTTTTCTGTATCTTTACAATGCTCGCATCCTTCGGTATCGGCAGTATGGGTCAGGTAAATAAGATCGTTGCAAACGTTGCATCCGCATTTGACGTTGAAGCTCTTTCAAGCATCAATGTTTTCGGCGGCGTATCTCTTTATAACATCATCATCGGCGTTGTTATCATGATCCTTACCGCAGTCATCACTCTCGGCGGCGTTAAGAGAATCGCAACCGTTGCCGAAAAGATCGTTCCCTTCATGGTCGTTCTTTTCGTTGCAGGCAGCCTTGTTATTATCGGTATCAACTATGATGCTATCCTTCCCGCGTTCAAAGCAATCTTTGTTAACGCATTTGCTCCCGAAGCTTTCGTAGGCGGCGGTATCGGCGGCGTTATCGTTGCTATGACAAACGGTTTCAAACGCGGCGTATTCTCCAACGAAGCAGGTCTCGGTTCTTCCGTTATGGTTCACTCCAACTCCAGCGTTAAAGAACCCGTAAAACAGGGTATGTGGGGTATCTTCGAAGTATTTTCAGATACTATGGTAGTCTGCACCATGACCGCTCTCGTTGTTCTTACTTCCGGCGGCCTTAACGGCGGTGTTTTCAACGCTCAGACAGGTGAGATCGCAGAAGGCTTTACCGATGCTACTCTCGTAGGCGGCGCTTTCAACGAAGTATTCGGTTGGGGCGATATCGGCAGTAAGTTCGTTGCTATCGCTATGTTCCTCTTTGCGTTTACCACCGTTCTCGGTTGGTCTCACTACGGTTCCAAAGCTTGGGAATATCTCTTCGGCGCTAAAACAACTGTTGTTTTCAGAATCATTCACGTTATCACCATCATCTTCGGTGCAGTTCTCACCTCTTCTCTCGCTTGGGATATTTCCGATACATTCAACGGTCTTATGATGATCCCCAACTTGATCGGTGTTCTCTTTATGATACCGCTCGTTGTAAGAATCACCAAAAACTATGTTGACCGTAAGGTTAAGAATCAGGATATTAAACCCCTTATTTCTTACGATCCCGAAATTCAGGCTGAAGCCGAAAAGAATCTCGACGACTAATATCATTAAACTCATGGGTTGTATGACCCATGAGTTTTTTATACTTGATTTTTTTTCGTTTATTTGTTATAATGAAACAAGAGGTGATCTTTGTGTTTATTGAAGAAAATATAAAGACGAAAGTCGTAAAATCATACGATGTTGCGGTCTGCGGCGGTGGCTTCGGCGGAATTTCCGCGGCTCTCGCGGCAGCAAGGCTCGGCAAAAAAGTCGTTTTGTTTGAAAAAGAATACATTCTCGGCGGTCTCGGCACGGCTGGGCTCGTCACCATTTATCTTCCTCTTTGCGACGGAATGGGCCGACAGGTTTCTTTCGGTATTGCCGAAGAACTGTTCCGTTTGTCTGTTAAACACGGTTCGGAGAGGCTTTATCCCGAAAACTGGCTTGACGGGATCGGATCAAGAACCGAAAAGGACAAGAGATTCGAGGTCCAGTTTAACCCTCATCTTTTTGCTATTCTTACCGAAGAACTGCTTTTAAACGAAGGCGTCGATATTCTTTACGGCACGTATGCTGTCGGCGTAAAAACAGAAGATCATAAAATAACTCATATCATAACAGAAAATAAATCCGGAAGACAGGCGTTCGCCGTAAGATCGGTCGTCGATGCAACAGGAGACTGCGATATCGCGCATTTCGCGTCCGCACCTACCGAAACGTTCAAGCAGGGAAATATCCTCGCCGCATGGTACTATTCTCTGGGAAAAGCGGGCTATAACCTCAATCTTATCGGCTATGCAGACACTCCCGACTCCGAGAAAAAGAACGGTCAGGGCGCAAATCTGCTTGTAAACCGTCGTTTCAGCGGTCTTGACGGCGAAGAACTTTCCGAGCAGGTCTGTCTTTCTCATCAATCGACTTATAACGATTTCCTCAAAAAACGTCAGAACGACCCCGATTACGTACCGACAATGATCGCATCGATCCCGCAGGTTCGCATGACACGAAAAATCGTCGGACAATACGTTCTTTCCGAAACCGAGGAGCATAAATATTTCGAGGACTCTATCGGCATGGTCTCCAACTGGAAAAAGAGGGGCCCTGTCTATGAGGTTCCGTTCCGAACGCTCTATTCCGCAGAGGTGAAAAATCTGATCTGCGCAGGCAGATGCACTTCCGTTACGGAAACTCTGTGGGACGTTATGCGCGTTATTCCGTGCTGCGCGGTTACGGGGCAGGCGGCAGGCACAGCGGCTGCAATGACGGACGATTTTACTTCGCTCGATATTGAAAAACTGCAGGAAACGCTGCGTAAAAACGGCGTTGTCATTCACGAAAAAGATCTTTAATCGGAGGGAATTATGAACGAATCTAAATTTACGGGCGGCCTTCTCGGCCTCATCGGTATCAATATCCTTCAGAGCTTGATAATGTTTTTGACGCTCGGTCTCGCCGTACCCTGGGCTGTTTGCATAAAACAACGCTGGATCGCAAAGCACACTATTCTCGACGGCCGTCAGGTGTATTTTGACGGAACGGGCGGTCAGCTTTTCGGCAACTATATCAAATGGTTTTTATTGACCATCATCACCATCGGCATCTACGGCTTCTGGCTCGATATAAAAATGAAACAGTGGATCGTTAAACATACGCATCTTGTTTAAACGGAAAACGAACCCCGACAGAGAGATTCCTGTCGGGGTATTTGTATTTTATTCCTTTAAAAGTTCATCGTATCTCACTTCAAGAATCTTCGCAAAAACTTTAAGTTCGATATCGGTAACAAAACGCTGACCGCTTTCGATTCGCTGTATTGCGTTTTTGTCAAGATCCAGTCCTTCCACCTGTGCCCTTTCCGCAAGCATCCTCTGGGACATCTTCGGGTTTTGACTTTTTCTCAATTCGCATATTTTCTTGCCGCAAATATTGTTTTTGCCGTCATTTGTCTTGTTCTTAAACATTTTTATCCCTCTTTTGACATTCACTGCTTGACAAAATAATTATAATACGGTAAATTGACTTTTTTTTAAACTGCGGAAGCGTACGTGAGTGGGTTTTATAAAAATTTCAAAAGTTGCTTCAATGTGTGATATTGTCCGTTTTTTCTTCGGTATTAATGTGTTTTCCTCTCTTTTTTCCTTTATAGTTTATTGTTATGTTGCATTTTCCTCTTGCATTTTCTCTGATTTTCTGCTATAATGTATAAGGTAAATTTTATTTTTAAGTTGTTTACTTATTATATAAATCTGAAATTGGAGTTGATTATTTTGGAAACAAAAGATTTCGCAAAAAATATGCGAAAACTGATAGTTGAAGCTATCTATAATTCCGGAAGCGGTCACCCGGGCGGATCTCTTTCTTGCACAGATATCGTATCTGTTCTTTTTAACGAAGAGATGAATAAATCCCCCGAATGTCCCAAGGATCCCGACAGAGACCGTTTTGTATTGTCCAAAGGTCACGCATCCGCAACTCTTTATGCGGCTCTCGCGCTCAAAGGTTTCTTCCCGACCGAGGAAATGAAGACTTTCAGAAAAATCGGCGGCCGTCTTGAGGGTCACCCCGATATGAAGTATATTCCCGGCGTCGATATGTCCACCGGTTCTCTCGGTCAGGGCATCTCCACCGCTTGCGGTATGGCTGTCAGCGGCAAGAGACTCAATAAAGATTACCGTGTATACGCTGTAATGGGTGACGGTGAACTCGAAGAAGGTCAGTGCTGGGAAGCATTCATGTTTGCCGCTCACTATAAGCTCGACAATCTCTGCGTTTTCATCGACTTTAACGGTCTTCAGATCGACGGCGAGATCACCAAAGTCATGTCTCCGCTCCCGATCCCCGAAAAAATGAAAGCTTTCGGTTTCAACGTTATCGAGATCGACGGTCATAATCTCGACGAGATCCGTGCTGCTCTCAAAAACGCAAAAGAAACCAAAGGCATGCCCACCGCTGTTGTCTGCCATACCGTAAAAGGTAAAGGCGTTTCCTTCATGGAAAATGCTGCAGGCTGGCACGGCACCGCTCCCAACAAAGAGCAATACGAACAAGCAATAAAGGAGATCGAAGCTAATGGCTGATAATATGAAAGCTCAAAGAGATGCCTACGGTGAAGTACTCGTAGAGCTCGGAAAAAAATATCCGAATATGTTTGTTCTTGACGCCGACCTCACAAAGTCGACCAAGACCGTTACTTTCCAGAAAGAATTCCCCAAACGTCATATCAACTGCGGTATCGCTGAAGGCAATATGATGGCTGTCGCTGCAGGTATCTCCACTTGCGACAATATCGTTTTCGCTTCTTCTTTCGCTATGTTCGCTGCAGGTCGTGCATACGAACAGATCCGCAACTCTATTTGCTATCCTCATAACAACGTTAAAGTTGTTGCTACTCACGCAGGTCTTACCGTCGGTGAAGACGGCGCTACCCATCAGTGCCTCGAAGACCTCGGTCTTATGCGCTCTATCCCCGGCATGGTAGTTCTCGCTCCTTCCGACTCCGGTTCCACCAAAGCTGCTTGCCGCTTTGCTGCTGAATACGACGGTCCCGTTTATATCCGTCTCGGCAGACTTCCCCTTCCCTGCGTAAACGACGAAGAAAATTACAAATTCGAACTCGGTCAGGCTGACGTTGTTGCTGACGGCGACTTCGCTACCGTTATGTTCTGCGGCCCGTTCTACTCCCTCGCTATGGAAGTTCGCGAACTCTTCGCAAAGAACGGTCTCAATATCCGCGTAGTTGACGTTCCCTGCATCAAACCCATGAATCAGGAAGTTGTAAAGAACGCTATCTACGATACCAAAGCTATCGTTACCATCGAAGACCATAACATCTACGGCGGCCTCGGTTCCGCAGTAGCTGAAACTATTGCCGAACTCAATATCTCCAACCGCCGTCCCACCGAACTTATCCGTATCGGCGCTGAAGATAAATTCGGTAAATCCGGTTCTCCCAAGGAACTTCTCGCAGCTTACGGCTTTACCGCTGAAGCTATCGCAAAGAAGATCATTGCAGCAGTTTGCCCCGAATTCGAAGGCGAATTCAAGTTCTAATTAAAATTAAAAATTCCGGCGGCAGTTTTTTTATTCTGCCGTCGGAACTTTTCAGTAAAAATATCGTCTAAATATATCGAAAAACACACAAACACAACAACATTCTCACTTTTCCCGGATGGAGGTCCCTCATGCAAAAAAAATACGGTAGATTGTTTACCGCACTTTTCGTGGCAGTTATGTGCCTTTTTACGTTTACCGCCTGCGGCGGCGATGATCAGCCCGACACAGTTGCAGTCGAAAAGATCATGCTCAATATTTCTGAATATCATTTTACCGATCCCGATGAATCGCTCCGTCTCTCGGCTGTCGTTCTTCCCGATAATGCGACGGACAAAACTATTAACTGGTCAAACAGCGACCATAATGTCGTTAACATAAATGATGAGCACACCGTTGTTCCTCTTACGAACGGTTCCGCTACCATCACCGCATCTTCCGCAGACGGCAAGGTCTTTGCGATCTGTAAGATCACCGTTGATCTTCCCGAAGTCGAACCTCCGGTAGTACATACTCCCGTAACGGGCGTAATGCTCTCCGCTTCCGCAATCGAGCTTACGGAGATCGGTCAGACCGAATCCCTTCACGCAGACGTAACTCCGTTCAGCGCATCCAATCCCACAGTTTCCTGGACAAGCTCCGATTCGAATATTGTCACCGTTGACGAAAACGGTACCGTTACCGCAGTCAAAGAAGGTACCGCAGTCATCACCGTAACAACTCAGGAAGGCGCTTTCACCGCAAACTGCACCGTAACCGTTAAAAAACCCGTTGTTGAAAATAATAACAGCGGTTCTTCCGGTAACAGCGGTTCTTCTTCCTCCGGCAACTCCGGTTCTTCTTCCTCCACCAAGCTTCCGTCTATTCCCAAAGTTAAGACCGATGCTGACCACTATCTCGTTTCCGATAATCTTGTTGAATTCAATAAGATCAACTCCGATGTAGTTGCATGGCTCTACGTTCCCGGCACCAACATCAACTTCCCCGTAGCTCAGGCTGCCGATAATGAATATTATCTCGATAAAGGTCTCGATAAGAAATCCAAATACTCCGGTTCATGCTATATTGACTGGCGTAACGAACTTATAAAAGACTCCAACACCATTCTTTACGGTCACGCAAAAGGCGACGATATCTTCGACCAGCTCGAAAACGTCACTCAGACAAAAGACTGGTTCTCCAATAAAGATAATATGTATGTTTGCCTCAATACCCTTGACGAACTCACCGTATGGCAGGTATTTGCTTGCTACTATATCGATGCCGAAGCAAATTATTATCTCGATACCAACTACTACTACGATCAGGCGACCGTAACAAAGAAACTCGGTGAACTCAGCGCAACCGAATCTCTCAAACTTGCGACCGATCCCGAAGCTCTTCATGAGTTTATGACCGACTATGTACGTTTCCTCTCCTTCGTAACCGGTTGGAGAACAAGACTTCCCTCCAATAAATATGTCGATGTCAATAACTACCTCAAGAGCCGTGATTACGGCGTAAAACTCGAAGAGGGCGACAAGATCATCACTCTCTCCACCTGCGCCGATGCAAGCGGTCCTATCCGCTACGTTCTTCAGGCAAAACTCATAAGCTCCAAGCCCAGACCGTAGTTCTTCTCTAAAATTTAAAGCAACTTACCGCCAAAAATCTGCAACTTACGTTTAAAGGGCTTGATTCGCGGCGGTTTTTGTTGTATAATTACTGTGCAAAAAAATAATTTATTGACTTATTAAGTCGAAAGGCAAAGGTAACATGGATAACCAGGAAAAAAATATAACCGAAACCACCGAAGTTTCAACCGAAACAGCAAAAGCTCCCGAAGCTAAAAAGACCGGGAAGAAAAAATCTTCCGGCAACGGTCCCGTCAGAATTGCGATCCTCGTTGTATGTCTTGCAGTTTTCGCATTCTCTGGCTATAAGATCATATCCGAATTTATGGATGGTGCAGACACCGCAGATATGTACGAAGATCTTCAGGAAGCCGCAAGAGGCGATGAAGATGAGAACGCTGAAGACAGCAAGGACGATGTAAACGTTCCTCCCGCACCCATCGACCCCAACGTTTCCGGCTCCGGCGGAGTTGTTGAAAACGAAACCGAAGATAATACCGAAACTCCCGACTCTTCCGAAACCACCGGTTCCGAAAATGCAGGCACTCAGACTCAGCCCCAGACTCCTTCTACCGATACCGTTCAGAATAACGACACTTATGCCGACAGAACGTACGAAGAAGAGCTCGCAGAGCAGGAACAGATGAAAGAAGAGGAAGATACTCAGTATTACGTTTCCCGTAAATCTTCCGATAAAGAAAAAACTCAGACAGGTGTCAAGATCCGTCCCGAAGATATCGATCTAGACGACGTTCCCTATCTTAAAGTCAGCAACCTCGATAGTTTCAAAAAAGTAAACGAAGAGACTGTGGGCTGGATCTATGTCCCCGGTTCCAAACAGGAAGCAAAAGGTACTCCTATCGACACCACCATCGTTCAGACTACCGATAACGAATACTATCTCACCCACACTTTCGATAAGAAAGAAAACATCAACGGCTGGATCTATGCAGACTACCGTTGCAATATGGATAGCGTAACCAGTAACTACAACACCGTTATTTACGGTCATGCGCGTAGCTACAAGATGTTCGGCGGCCTTAAAGACCTCGACGAAGCAGTTGAATGGTACTCCAACGGTAACAACCATTTCATCAAGATCAACACCTTCAAGGATGAGACCGTTTGGCAGATCTTCTCCTGGTATGAGACCGATATTTATTTCGATTATATCAAGACCGATTTCAAAGATTCCAACGACTTTATCCGTTTCGCATACGAAGTTCAGGGCAAAAACCAGATGACCGGCGCGTTTGAAACTTTCGATTTCAACGAAGATGACCGTATCCTCACACTCTCTACCTGTAAAGGTTTCGACAGAGCAGTACGTGTTGCCGTTCATGCAAAACTCGTAAAACGTAACCCCATCGGCTAAAAATAATTAACAGGTGATCAATCATGGCAGATATGCTCGTTCAGCTTTTCAAGCTTCCTCCGCTTCAGCCCGAGATCGATAAAATGGCGGCTATCGGTATAACGATCCGTCGACCCATCGGCCCCGAAAACTATGCGGTCATCGAATGGATCAAAAAGTATTTCCCGAACAGTCTTTGGGCGGCAGAAGCCGAAAACGCATTTTTTAACAGCCCCAAAACTATCTATATCGCTCTTCGCGAGGGCGAAAAAGGCAGTGAAATGCTCGGTTTTGCGTGCTGGGATGCTACCGTCAAAAACTTCTTCGGCCCCACGGGTGTCAAGGAATGTGAACGCGGCAAAGGTATCGGCAGAGCTCTTCTTCTTGCTTGCCTTCACGGTATGAAAGAGGACGGCTATGCTTACGGCATAATCGGCAGCCCCGGACCTATCGAATTCTACCGCAAAAACTGCGGCGGCACCATGATCGAAGATTCCGGAGAGAGCGTCTACAAAGGAATGTTTGACGGCTCGATCCTGTAAAGCAAAAAAATATCGAGGTATCTTACTTACGTAGGATACCTCGTTTTTTTATCTTATATATTGTTTCCAGGGGATATTTTTTGCGGAAACCACTCTGATTGAGTCTCCGTCGTCGTATATTGCCGTGGCACCGTTTTCTCTGACGGCAAACATGATCTCAAAGTCTGTTTCACCTTTCTTCGTCAGATGAACGTAGTCGCAAAGCTGTTTGCAGTTAAGCATCGCATCAGCGGTTCTCGAGCAGAGGAAACGGCCTTCGCTTTCAAAAAGCAGACCTTTTTTCTTCATGCTTTCGCAGGTCTGATCGATACCGTCTTCCGTCGAGAGAACTTTAAAAGTCTTTGCAAAGGTGAAAAATCCGCCGAGCTCAAGGCTTTTCCCGATCTTTTGGCAGACGTTCGGACGAACTATATCCTGCTTTTCGAACGGCTCTGTATAGCCGAGGAGCTGAATGAGCGAGCAGAGCGCAAATTCGTTATAATCAAATGAAATATCCGCAGAAGGAATATTCTTTTCGCTTTCGGTCGGTTTGAATATTTCGTTTATCCAGCCGCAAACAGCTTCGGAGTTTTCGAAAATTCTGATCTCGATCTCGTCTTTGCCGTTGACGGAATACCAGTCGCCGTCGCATGCGCAGAACGTATATTTGCCCGAAAATACAGTATCAAAGCTGATCGCTGTCTTCGGATTTGCGATCTCGGAAAGATATCTTCCGACATTTTCTTCAAGCGTAAAACCGTCTTCTGTTTTGATGATAAGACCTTCCATGATGAGATTTGCGAGCGTATCGCCCATCGTATCGGATTCTGTAACGGTAAACGGTGAGTTTTCGCTCGGTTCGGTCTTCACGACTTTCAGCATCACGCTGATCTCTTCGGATGTGAATACGATGTCGGGCTGATCTTCCGGAAGTGAAATTTTTCTCGGATTCCGCTCAAAATCGGTCATTGCAAGCGTTTTATAAAGTCTGAACGCGCCGCTCGATCTGTTTTCTTTAACGGTCGGCTTCTCTGCCGCAGGCGATTTCTGTTCGATCGGTCTTTCCTCTTTTACGGGTACGACGGGAGTCTGTTCTTCGGGCTTTTCTTCTTCCGTGATTTCTTCGGGGATATCTTCGTCATATTCCGGCTCTTCGGGAAGTTTTTCGAGAAGTTTATCAAAAAAGTTTGTCTGATCCGCATAAACTCGGAGAATTACGAACGCCGCCGCGAAAATAACGGCAAGAATGGGGATAATCGCATTCTGCGGACGGAGAATATTGAGATTTGAGATCTCGCCCGTTCTTCTCTGCTGTTCAGCAAGGAGGATAGCTTCTCTGTCGCTTCTGCAATCGCAGAAAATTGACGGTTTGTCGCATCCCGTGCATATTCTCGGGATCACGGTTGCGTAGTTTCCGCTCGTATCGATCACGGTCGGTGCACCGCACCAGCAGTTACAGGTGCAGACATACATGTTCTGACCGCATTTCGTACAGTCGTAGATTGCGTGTCCGCCTGTTTCCTCAGTGTAATATTCTCTGCCGCAATAGCAATGTTCGCTGATGACTTTGAATATCTCTGCGTTGGTCATCGAAGACATATCGTATGTCGCAAAGGAAATAACAGGCGTTAAAATAAAGATAAGCGCAACAATAAGTGCAAATAAATTCTTTTTCATCACAGCACGATACCTCCGCAAAGAGAGATTATCGCAAAAACAAGTACCGATGCGGCACCCGAGCCTGCGATGAAAAGCGTCTCGTTATTGTTTTTGCCGGGACGTCTGGAATACATATCTATCGTTACCGCAAGAAAACCCGCAACGCAGAAAGGCATAAAAAGATCCCAACCGAGGATCATTCTCGAAACGATGAGCATTACGGGGAACGGCGCATAGCAAAACCAGTCCGCGCCGACGCCGATCATCTGGGGCATAAGGAATGAATACAGTGCAATAATACCCGCAACAGCGGCAATAAAGAAAACGGATGTCAACAAAACGGCTCCGATGCCGCCGTCAAGAGAAAATATACCGCAAATAACGGTAATTATCAGCGCTGATGCGCCGACGATGAGATTTCTGTCAAGTTTCACATCAGCCCTCCGTTAAAACGATGCAAAGAACAGAATGTTCAATCCGAGCATCGTGAGTATTCCGCCGAGAGCCGCAAAGCAAGCCCAGATATGGGTCGGGGCTTCTGTTATCTGTCTTATGCATCTGAAAACAGATATGAGCGCTACGAAAATACCGAGAACGCCGAATGAAGCGGTCGTGTTCGCATTTGTGATGAGTCTGATAATCAGTCCGATAAGCTCGATTACGAGCGCAAGCCCGAACGAGTATTCGACACAGCCGACAAAACGGAATCCGTTGATCTCTTTACCGGTCACACGTCCCGTAACATACGCTACACCTGCAAGCATTGCCGAAGTTACTGCACCGACGATCACCCCGAAAAATACGAGGAGAGTCGTTTTCAGCCCTGTTGCCGAAGAAAGAAAAGATAATCTTTCTAGCCCGAGATTGAGCGCAAAGAATAAATATGTAAGGCACGGGATCACAACGCCCGCAAAAAGGTATTCCGAATAGCTCCTCTTATACGCATCTCTCGGATGGACGCAAAGGTGGCCGATGTGACAAACAGACCGTAAAAAGGCTGTTTTGATTTCATCGAAGTTGTTCAAAATGAGTCAATCCTTTATGTGTTTAGTTTTGTGCGATCAACGAAAATCGCCGATCAATGTACATACATCTTTATTATACCACATTTCGACGTTTTTTGCAAGAGGGCATCTGTACTTTATTATATATTGACAAAACGAAATTTTTGTGGTATCATATAACATTAATAAAAATATTTATAATGAAAGACTGACTGCTATGATTTTTTCAGATAATATTTCGGGCGTAAAACCGTCCGCTATAAGAGAAATTTTTAAAGTCCTCGGCGACCCGACGATTATTTCTCTTGCAGGCGGCAACCCCGACCCCACAACTTTCCCTGCAGATAAAATGGCAACCGTTGCAGAAGAACTTTTTGCAAAAAATCCCTCCGGTTCTCTTCAGTACGGTGTTACCGAAGGTTACGCTCCACTCCGCGAACAGCTCGCAAACCGTATGGAGCAGCGTTTCGGCATCAAACGTGAAGGTAACACTACTCTTGTCCTCACCGGCGGCCAGCAGGGTATCGACCTTACGACAAAAGTTCTCTGCAATCCCGGTGATACAGTAATCTGCGAAGAACCGTCCTTTATCGGCGCTCTCAACTGTTTCAGAACTTACGGCGCAAAGCTCCGCGGTATTCCGATGGAAGATGACGGCCTCAATGTCGAAGCTCTCGAAACTGCGCTCAAAGAAGAAAAACGCGCAAAACTTCTCTATCTTATCCCCACTTTCCAGAACCCGATGGGTGTTACGATGTCTCTCGAAAAGCGTAAACAGGTCTATGCGCTTGCCGTCAAATACGGTATTACTATCCTCGAAGATAACCCCTACGGCGAATTGAGATTTTCGGGCGAAGAGATTCCCACGATCAAGTCGTTCGATACTGAGGGCATCGTTGTTTACTGCGGATCATTCTCCAAGATCCTCTCTCCCGGTATCCGTATCGGTTTCGTTTCCGCGCCCGATGAGATCGCGCAGAAACTCGTCGTTGCAAAGCAGGTAACCGACGTTCACACAAATATTTTCTTCCAGATGCTCGTTTCCGGCTTCCTTGAAAAATACGATCTTGACGAGCATATCGAGTCTATCCGTAAACTTTATAAATCGAAGTGCGAATGCATCACAAACGCTCTCGATAAATATATCCCCGCAGAAAAATTCTGGCGTTCTTCTCCCGAAGGCGGTATCTTTATTTACTGCAGATTCTTCGGCGAAGATGCGGGCGTTCTCAGTAAGAAACTTGTTGAAAGAAAGGTCGCTGTCGTTCCCGGCACGGCGTTCAATACCGATGAGAATGCAAAGACGGAATATGTCCGTCTCAATTATTCCATGCCGTCTTACGAAAATATCGAGCGCGGCGTGAAGATCATAGGAGAGTATCTCAATGGAACAAACTAAAAAAACAATACTCAGCGGCATAAAGCCCACGGGTAATCTCAATATCGGCGGCTATCTCGGTGCCGTTAAAAACTGGATCAAAATGCAGGATGAATATAACTGTCTTTACTGCATTGCCGACCTTCATTCTCTGACAATCAGAATTGATCCCGCAGTTGTCCGCAAAAATTCTCTTGAACTTTTTGCGCTCTATCTTTCCTGCGGTCTCGACCCCGAAAAGAACACTATTTTCTTCCAGAGCCATGTTTCTCAGCATGCGGAACTCAGCTGGATCCTCAACTGCTACACCATGTTCGGCGAACTTTCCCGTATGACCCAGTTCAAGGATAAATCCGCAAAAAATGCCGAAAATATCAATGCAGGCCTCTTTACTTATCCCGTTCTTATGGCTGCAGATATCCTTCTTTATCAGGCTGACCTCGTTCCCGTCGGCGAAGACCAGACCCAGCACGTTGAGATCTGCCGAGATATCGCAGGCCGTTTTAACGGTATTTACGGTGACGTTTTCACTCTTCCCGAAGCTTACACTCCCAAGGTTGGCGCGAGAGTAAAATCCCTCACAAATCCCACCGCAAAAATGTCCAAGAGTGACGATGACGCAAACGGCACCGTCAATCTTCTCGACCCGCGCGATGTCGTTATCCGTAAATTCAAAAAAGCGGTAACAGACAGCGAAGCGTGCGTCCGTTTTGCTCCCGGTAAAGACGGTATCAATAACCTCATGACGATCTATTCCGCAGTTGCAGGCAAGTCCTTTGAAGAGATTGAAAAAGAATTCGAAGGCAAAGGCTACGGCGATTTCAAACTTGCGGTAGGCGAAGTCGTTGCGGATATGCTCGCAGGTATTCAGGATCAGTATAAAGTTTATACTTCCGATAAAGCTCAGCTCGAGGCCATTTACAGAAACGGCGCTGACCGTGCTCGCTATATCGCCAATAAAACTCTTAACAAGGTCTACAAAAAAGTCGGTTTCGTCGCAAAATGATCCCGAAACCCGATAAAAACGGAAATTTCGTCTTCGGGACTTCTTTTCTGAAAGTCGTTCCGCTTCTTACGCTGGCGATCTTTTCCGTGCTGATAATCGTTCTTTCCGCGATCAGTCTCGCAACGGGCGAGAATATGGGCGCAGGAGGCGTTATCATCCGAATAATTTCGTGTGCGGTCATCTTTGCAATCAGCGTTTTTATGATCGTTTGCCGCCCGAAATACGTTATAACAAATGAAAAGATCCTGCTTTACGGAAAATGGGAAATTTATTTTTCCGAAATAGAGCAGGTAAATGTCCACGATAATATTCTCGGCATGGTTGAGATCAATGCAAAGTGCGGTCAGTTTACAGTCCCTGCGTTCGATCTTTCATGCCCGATTAAGGTTTTTGCCGAAATTCTGACGGAAAGGATCTCTGTTTATGAACAACGAAACTCTTAACGTTTATCGCCCGAAGCTTCGCAACGCATTCTGGTGCGCAGGCTTTGCGGTCGCTTTCGCAGTCTCCCTTACCGCTCAGATCCTGGGTACGTACCTTCCGCGCGAGACTCTCATCGAAAAGATCGTCAATGTCTCGGTCTTTGCCGTTTTGTGGGTCTGCACGGCTCTTCTTCTCGCCGCAGCGATCAACTGCTTTCGCAATATCTTTTCCGGCCCCTCTGTTGTTCTGACAAACGAAAAACTCTGGGTCCAGCGTAAAGGCGAAATGTCCATCGAGGATATAGATATTGAAAAAACGGAAGTCCTCGATAAAAAAGTCGTTTTTCATGATAAAAACGGCTCGTCGCTCTCCGTAAAGAGCAGCATGATCTCAATGCCTGTCGGCACCCTCGCGTATGCGGTAAAAGTCCGCGTGGAGCAGACCGAATAAAATATATAAATTAAATTACGGATTTTAGGTCACAGTATGGAATTTATTAAAGATTTTAAAATTGTTTTTACTGCTGAAGACGGAACGGAAACCGTTGCTTCTAACTTGGAAAAACATGAGCAAAACGGTTATATTTATTATAGCACGAAATTTGATGATCTACTCGTTTCTGTTCTCTTGAATGATGAAAATGAGTTATGTCTGAGAGCTCGAAATGCAGGCAATCGTTCCGTATCGGGCTTTGTCGGTATTCGTTTCGCATGGGATCGTCCGACAGAAGGCTATACTGTAATTCCGGGTATTTACTATAACGGTAACTATTCCGAAAAAATAAAGAATATTCCTTATTTGCATTTGCCTGAATCTCCCGTATTTCAGGCTTCTCTTTCCGCTGCTTCTGTTCCTGCGGTATTTACCTGGGACGGACAGCAGACAGCATATCATTACTCTTTTTCGCTTAAATCCATTGCCGGCTGGAACGGTGTTGAGCTTGACGCTCAAAGAAACTGCATTACGTTCTATTCTCCCGCCAGAGAAGAACGTCACTATCATTGGCTTTCATTTTCCGAGGCTCGTGCGCCTTACACATGGAAACCGGGCGATCTTCTTTCGTTTAAACTTACCCGTTCTTCCTTTGCATCCGAAAAGATCTGCGATATTTTTGAATATATCTGGGATAAGGGACGTTCTATCCCCGGCTATCAATCAGAAAACGTGCCGCGTGTCTCTCCCGATAAAGCTGAAAAGCTGGTTCGCGACTGGGTGTATGACAAGCATTGCGTAATTGACAAAAAAGGTGTTCCGCTGATCTTAAACGCATTTAATAATATAAATAATATTGATCCCGATAATCTTCCCGCCGAGTGGAATACTATAATCGGCTGGTGTTCGGGAACTATGACTGCTCTCCCTCTGTTGAAAGCCGGCGGCAAATACAGGGATTATGCTGTTAAATATATCGATTTTCTTTCGGAAAACGGTAATGCTCCGTCAGGAATAAAAGCTTCTGTGTACGGCAAGGGTATGTGGATGACAAAGTCTCATCCCGAATTTCAGGACAGCTATAAACACTGCCGTTTTTATGCGGATTATATCTATTATCTCGGCAAAGCTATTGCTTTTGAGAAAGAAAACGGTCATATACATGAAAATTGGGAAAAAGATTTTCGCCACGGTCTTGATATGCTTATGCATGTCTGGACTGAAAATCACGATTTTGGCCTTCATTGGGATATTTTCGGCGATGATGTAGTTATTGACAGCAAGGGCACCGGTGCCGGGGCATTTGCTCTTCTTGCATTGGCTGAGGGGGTTGAACATTATCCCGAAGATCTTGATCTGAAAAATATTCTCTGTGAATCGGCTGATGTCTATTATAACAGATGCGTTCTTACCGGCCGCTGTAACGGCGGTCCTGCCGATATTCTGGAGGCTGACGACTCCGAAAGTATTGCGGCTTTAACCGATGCTCTCGTTCATCTTTACCGTATTACAAATAACGATGTGCATAAAGAAATGGCAATCCGTGCAGGGCATATTTTTTCGAGTTGGGTTCTGTGTTACAGTCCGTCCTTCCCTGCAGGTTCAACGACCGACGGATTGAATGTCTGCGGCGGTGTGCTTGCAAATGTTCAGAACAGACATATCGGTCCCGGTATCTGTACCAACTCTGCAAGATTTACGCATGAGCTTGCACTTATAACAAAAGACGAACGTTGGGAAAAACTCTATAGTCAGATCAATTCAGCGGCTGTAAACTGCGTTTCGTTGTATATGGGCGAGTTCTGGGGCTGGGATTTTAATGAACCTTTCGGTCCGGGAATGGTAACTGAGCAGATCAACATTACGGACGCTATCGGCAAACCCGGAGACCCCGGTTATGTCAGCGCCTCTTGGCCTGCCACTGCTGTACTTTTAGGGTATTGGGATAAATAATATTATTGTGCAGTCAGAAAATAACAAAAATCAACCCTACGCTTTCTTGTACTGCCCCAAATTGTACAGACAGTACAAAAACACCCCCTAAGGTAGAAAATATTAAATTTTAAGCAACGAACTGACATCGCTTTTCGAGAGGTGTCAGTTTTGTTTTGAGCTGAATACGTTCATTATTGTAGAAGTGTATGTATTCACCTATGAGGAGGCGCGCCTCCTCATAGGTGCGAAGTTTGGTGCGATAAATGCATTCGGT
>JAGASR010000016.1 GCA_017621705.1 Clostridia bacterium
AAAATTTCGCTACTCGAGACTACGTGGTTCGCAAACGCTGTCGCGCCTTTGCGACCACTCCGACGAACCACACGGTGTTCCTGCTTACCAACATTTCCTCACTAAAAAAAGAGACTTACTATTAGTAAGTCTCTTTTTTGGTGGGGGAAGGTGGATTCGGACCACCGAAGTCACTGACAACAGATTTACAGTCTGCCCCCTTTGGCCACTCGGGAATTCCCCCATGCTATTAAGTTTTTCAGCCGAAAGACTGGTGGAGCTGGTGAACGGAGTCGAACCATCAACCTGCTGATTACAAATCAGCTGCTCTGCCATTGAGCCACACCAGCGTATTGGTTCATTTCGCTTCGGCGTTTAACGCTTGATAAGTATAACACACAAATTGCGATTCGTCAAGGGGGGTTTTGTAAACTTTTTGTAAACTTTTGCCCGTTTTTCGCATATTTTCAGAC
This sequence comes from Clostridia bacterium, assembly GCA_017621705.1. Classification (GTDB taxonomy): domain Bacteria; phylum Bacillota; class Clostridia; order Oscillospirales; family UBA644; genus HGM12619. Next base: position 453 of record JAGASR010000016.1, read on the forward strand.
CTAAAAAGCATAAAAGCGGAACCGGTGCTAAAAAGTCACCTCTTTTTTTCTCCAATAAGTCCGAAAAAAATTTTATTGCAAATATGGAACTTTTTGCAAATTTTGCAGTCTAACACTACAAAGACCCCTAAAAACAAATTTACAGGAGGGATTATTTCATGAAAATAAGTAAAAAAATAATTGCGGCAGCTCTTGCAACTTCCATGATGGCATCGATGAGCGCTGCGACATCGGCGGCGACCGAAGATATTGAGATCGAGGAGATCGAAGTTGAAGAAGAAATTATAATAGAGACCCCGGTATACGGTTATATCGGACAATACGTTTCCGTTTCTTCGTCGACAGAAATCACCGACGAAGCGGCTTTGAACGAGAAACTTGCGGAAGTTACGCTGATTGTAAGAAATACTCTCGGAATCGGCGATGAATACACATCTTTCAACGGTGACTTTGCGGATAACATAACAAACCGTCAGTGGTACCTCAACTGGTCGAACGATGATGAACGTATAAACGTCACTGCGGCAGAAGACGGCACCGTTATGCGTTACAGAAAGAATTTCACAAGCGATTATAACGATAAATATCAGTCTTATAACAATTTCTTTAATCCCAAATTCCAGAAAAATACGAGAGAAGATGCGCGCGAAGTTGTAAAAGCGTTCATGCGCAGAGTTCTTAATGAAGATGAGGGATACGTTCTTTCCGAAACCGGAGCTGAGACCCTCTCCCCTGTCGGTGTTTCCGATTATTATTTTATGTTAATTCTGACTGTCAACGGTCTCGAGACCCCGATCAGCATGAATGTTACGGTGTCGGCAGATAAACTTGAAGTTATAAATTTCTGGCGTAACGATTCCTCCGACTCGTATTTCGGAGAATATCCCTCTGCTTCTCCCAATTTCACTGAAGACAAGGCATTCGACAGCCTTTCCACAAAATTTAACCATACGTTAAAATATTATATTGTTTACGATGAAGACGATACAGAGCATAAAAACCCGAAAGCCGAGCTTCAGTATAAATTCAACTCGACCGGTGACTGGTTCTTTGATGCGAAGACAGGCGAGACCGTAAACAGAAACGATCTTTTCGATGACGTCTACGAATCGGGTTCCAAAGATATGGAATTTGAAGTTACGGAAGATGCTGTAGATGAAGAAGCAGCTCCCGAATTCAGCGCAAACGGTGGGTTCCAGCTTACGGAAGTTGAACTTGAGAGCATCGAAAAGATGAAAGATATCATCAAAGGCGAAGATATCGCAAAGATGATAGACGAAAAATATCCCGAATTCGGTCTTGATAAATTCGATCTTGTTTCGACTTCTTACACAAGAAACACCGAAACCGACGAAGTTACCGCATCTCTTCAGTTCTCAAAGAAAGTAACGCGCGGCGCACAGATCGGCATGAACGAAGAAATTTTCAAACAGAGAACCGAAGAAGAACACAACGTTTACTATATCAGAAAATATATTTCTGCGAACGGCAAAACGGGCGAACTTTTCACATACAACACCTCATACCCCTACGTAAGCGAAAAATATTCCGATAAAAAGACACACAGTACAGACACACAGAAAGCGGCGGAAGCTTTCCTTAAAAAGAACTTCTCCGAAGAATTCGCGTCGTCAGCTCTCACGAACACATACACAAACAACATAAACACCTATTCGAACTACAGCTATACCCATACCGTAAACGGTTATACTCTCGATCAGAACTGGCTCTCCGTAAGGATCAATGCAATCGACGGCACCGTTGATACATTCAGCAAATCCTGGGTATACGGAGTTGAATTCGAAAGCCCCGAAGGAATTATTTCCGCAGAGGAAGCTCTCGATATTTACACAACAAGATTTACCGCAAAACTGCAGTATATTACCGTGCCCGTTGCAATTGACGATCAGGCGCCCGAATTTATGCCCTACATCAACGCAGGCTGGTCTTCTAATTCATACGTATTCTCTTTCAAGACAGCATATAAGCTCAACGAAGAGTTCTACGCATCCGGCGTCCGTGCAAAAGACGGCAAACTTCTCAAAAATGAAGGCATAGAATTCGAAGGTTGGGGCTTTACCGATATCGATAACTGCGAAAGCAAAGATAAGATAGAAACTCTTGCACTTTATGGTATTACCTTCGGCGAGAAGGAATTCAAACCCGCAAATCTACTGAGTCAGAAAGATATGCTCGTTTATCTGCTCAACACGATGGGCCACAGATATTCCGTTATAAGTTTTGAAAACGATGATGACGGCTTTTCTCTCAACAATATTTATGACAGAGCGATCTACTACGGTTTCATTACCGAAGACGAAAGAGATCCCGATAAACTGATGAGAGTTGAAGACGTTGCCAAAGCGCTGATCATGCCGTCCGAATACAATGCGGCGACGAAGCTCGATAGCCTCTTCAAAGCAAACTTTAAAGATAAAGACGATGCGACGGACGGTTATCTGCCGTATCTCGCCATTGCGGAAGCTCTCGGGCTGATCGAAAAAGACAGCGATAACAACATCAACCCCGACGGTCTCATGACTCGCGAAGACCTCGCAAAAGCGATCTATGCGTTCATGGACAGATAATTAAGCTTAATTCACTGACATATTAGTGTTTTTCCTTTCATTTTGGAAATCCGACCCAAATGCATTTGTCCGGCTTCGATTGAAGCCGGACGTTTTCTATTTATGGAGTTCTTTTCGTTCTCTGCCCGTAAATTCGGGTTCAAAAACGGTTTTCATTTTGTAGATAAGGTAATCTGTATCCGCACGTGCAAAGATCATATCGATTATTTTATTCGAACGGATATCCCCTATCGTCGCTTCAATGCCCTCAAGGATAAAATCTATACCCGGAGTTTCCGTGAACTTCAAAAATATCTTTTCATCGCAAAGGAATATCTTTATTTTACGGACGTTTGCAGTCTCCGTAAAAGCGATATCGAGTTTCATAACTGGTCGGTCATCTTCGTCCTGAGTAAAAACAGCTTTTGATGAAATTGCAAAAACCTCGCCGTGAAATTCGATCTTTCCGTTTTTATAATGACCGAGACCCGGCTCAATGACGTGCGAAACCGTACCCTCAACAAATGTCAGCCGAAGTCCGTCTTTTGTAAATTCAAAAACAATATCGGTAAGTCCATCGGAAAAATTATTCTGAATAGTCTGTATAAACAACGGAACGAGGCTTACCGAGGCGGTATACTCGCGCAAGAATGAGAAAGTTTTGCCGTTCAGATAAAGCCATTCTTCGGGAACGGTGGATTCTTTTTCCTTTCGTGCCTTTCCGCCGAAAAACGAGAAAAGCTTTCCCGCAAAATTTTTCCGTCCTGCAGGGAAATGACTGTCAGACGAGAAATTCATTTCAGCCGCACGCAGTCTTTTTCTTGCTTCATGGTCCTCCGGGAGAGAATCTTTCGGTCTGAAACTTTTGCCGAAAGTCCGATTAACAATATCAAAGAAATCGTTTTGCTGAAACATCGAATTATTACCCGCAAAGCAAGCAACAACAAGATTTTTTTCAGGAAAACAAACTATATTCTGCCCGAGCATTCCGTTAAAAAGGAACGAATTTTCAGCCTCCGTACCGACTCTGCCGACCCAGATCTGATAACCGTAATCATAATCGCCTGCAGATTTCGGGGTTGAGATCTTTATCGAGGTCATTTCACGAACCATAGATTCGGAAATGAGCCGTTTGCCGTTCCATACACCTTTCTGCAAAAGCAGACAGCCGATCTTTGCGAGATCTTCAAGATGCATATAAAGCCCCCAGCCGCCTTTGCAGTTACCGTCCGATGATTTCTCCCAAAGCCACTGCTTTATTCCGAGCGGTTCAAAAAGCCTTGGGGTGAGATATTCTTCAAGAGTCTGCCCCGTAACTTCCTTGACAAGCGCGGAGAGCATGAACGTATTCATACTGTTATAATTAAATTCGTTCGTCGAAGAACGGATATTCGACTCCAGAAACGATTTTATCCACTCGTTATCAGCAACGACACCGAGCTCATTGAAAACGACACCGGAAGACATCGTAAGAAGCTGACGGACGGTCGTTTTAACGGGACGGAGAATATTCAGCGGAGAAGAATATGATTCGAAAAGCTTACCGATACTGTCATCAATCGAAATTTTTCCTTCATCGATAAGCATGCAGACGGCAATACCCGTAATACTCTTGCAAAGCGAATGGGTGACATGCATCGTTTCGAGAGAATACGGCGCATAACCGCATTCGCAAACGACGTGACCGTTTTTTATGACCATTACGCAATGAGGAAAAACATTGCCGTTATAATACAGTTCATCGATAAAATTATGAAGTAAAGACGAATCAAGCCCTTGTTTTTCGGGAGAACTTCGAGGCAATGGAGAATTTACGGCAGACGGCAAAAGCTCCGTTTTTTGCGGAACCGTTTTAACGATACTTACATTCTGCTCTTTACGGTCAAAAATCGTGGTTAAAAGTTTAACCGCCCTGCCCTGGATAACAACGTCCATTAATTTGTCCTCCGATCTTTCTTTATTATAAATTCATGATATCATAATTTCAAAAAAAAAGCAAGTATTTTCTGTCGCATCTTGAAAAACTGCCGCATTTGTGGTAGAATATATCCATAAATTATTTTTGGAGTTAATTATGGTTTCGACTTTCACTATAATCGGGCTGTGCTTTACGGTCCTGTGCTCACTTTTTGTTCCCGTCGCCGTCTGGATATATCTCGTTAAAAAAGATAAAAAAATGAGCCGACGAATACTGATCGGTATGTTCGGATATTTTGCGGCACAGATGATGATCAGAAATCCGATGCTTATGATGCTCGGTACCGAACAGTGGTTTGCGGATTTTGCAAATGGCAACCCTATACTTTACGCCCTGTTTTTATCTTTCTCGACAGCGCTTATCGAAACTGCGGCAAGATTTGTAATTTTCAAATACGCAATAAAAGAGCCCGCAAGTCTTTCTTCCGCGATCGGAACGGGATTCGGTCACGGGGCGTGCGAAACGCTTGCGTATGTTGGAATTACGAGTGTCGTCAATTTAAGCGTTGCGTTAATGATCAATTTAAACACGCTTGCAAAAACGGAAAATTTCGAGACACTGAAAGAATCTCTTGTTTCGGCTTCCGCATCGGATTTCTTTGCGGCAGGCATTGAACGACTGATCGTAATGTTCATACATATCGGTCTTACCGTTATCCTCGCATATTTCATTCAGAAGAATATGGCCGCTACGGGCTTCGGTATCTGTCTTGCAGCGCACAGTTTTTATGATTTCACGGTCAAGCTGATCTCTCAGATCGGCGCATCTGTCTGGATCACGATAGCGGCGATGGCGGTCTTTGCGGCAATGATCGCAGGCGTTACCGTATATATAAAAAAGCAGGAAAAAGAACAGATTAATCAGATAATCAAATAAACATAAAATGTCCCCCGACATCATAGACTTTAACAGTAACTGTGATATCGGGGGACATGATTATGGAAAATGATCTTGCGTATCTAAAAGAACGCGTGATGATGTTCGGCAATTACATAGCGGAGCACGGAGCGACCGTGAGACAGACCGCACAGAAATTCGGCTATTCAAAATCAACGGTTCATAAAGATGTTTCGGAACGTTTGCGCGATTTTTCGCCGTCGCTTTACGAAGAAGCGAGCGCCGTTCTCGCAAAGAATAAGGCAGAACGTCACCTTCGAGGCGGAATGGCGACAAAACGCAAATATGAAGCACGGATAAAGGACGAAAATTAGTCTTTATCTCTCGTTTTCTGACGTACGATGATATGAATCGGCGTGCCCGTCAAACCGAACGTTTCACGCAGCTGGTTTTCGATATAACGCTGATAAGAGAAATGGAAAAGTTCGGCATCGTTGACGAAAATAACGAATGTCGGCGGTTTGATGGAAACCTGTGTCATATAGAGAAGCTTGAGACGCTTGCCTTTATCTGTCGGCGGCTGAACTTTCGTTGTAGCTTCGACGAGAACGTCATTGAGAACGCCGGTGGTAATGCGGCGGCTGTGCTGTTCATAGACAAAAGTGATCATCTTGAAAACGTTCTCTACACGGGAACCTGTTTTCGCGGAAATAAAAACAATGGGCGCGTACGACATGAACTTCAGGTCCTCTGCGACGCTCTTTTTCATTTTATCCATTGTTTTATCGTCTTTTTCGACTGCATCCCACTTATTTACAACAACGACGGAAGCCTTGCCTTTTTCATGGGCAATGCCCGCAATTTTCGTATCCTGCTCGGTTACGCCTTCGTTTGCATCTATCATGATAAGAACGACATCGGCGCGGTCAACTGCCATATACGAACGCAGAACGCTGTATTTTTCGATCTCGTCATCGACTTTGCTCTTTTTACGGAGACCTGCGGTATCGATAAACGTAAATTTACCGAATTCGTTTTCGACATCGGCATCGACAGCATCACGTGTAGTGCCGGGAATATCGGAAACTATAGTACGTTCGGAACCGAAAACACGGTTGACAAACGAGCTTTTACCGACGTTCGGCTTACCGATAACGGCAACGCAGATCGAGTCTTCGTCTTTTTGTTCGACGGGATGCTCTTTGAGTCTGCTTACGACTTCATCGAGAAGGTCACCCGTACCGAGACCGTGAACTGCGGAAACGGGGAACGGATCGCCGAGACCGAGATTGTAAAATTCGTAAAGTTCGGGCGGAGGAGTACCGGGACGGTCGACTTTATTGACACAGAGAATAACGTCCTTTTTCGCCTTGAGAAGCATATCTGCAACTTCGCTGTCGGCAGCAGTCATGCCTGTAGTTATATCGGTAACGAGGACTACGACATCGGCAGTTTCGATTGCGATCATAGCCTGAGTTCTCATCTGAGAAAGGATTATATCGTCTGTGCGCGGTTCGATACCGCCCGTGTCAACGAGGGTAAACGGAATACCGTTCCACTCGGCATCGCGGAAAAGTCTGTCTCTGGTAACGCCGGGGGTATCCTCGACGATAGCGGGACGTCCGCCTACTATTTTATTGAAAAGAGTGCTTTTGCCGACGTTAGGTCTGCCGACAACAGCAACATAGGGATTTGCCATATTTAACCTCCGTTAAGGTCTGAGAATGGAATCCGCAAGTTTGAGTTTTTCGCGGATCTCGAGTTTCTGCGGGCATTTCTTTTCGCAAGCGCCGCAGTTTATGCAGGAAGAGACGAGACCGTCCTTCTGCTCTTCGGTAAGCTTATCGCAATATTTTTTATACATTGCTTTTGCGTGATCTTTAAGACCGTAAACATTATAAAGAGTATAAAGATAGAAAATATGCGGAATATCGATATTTTTCACGCAAGGCATGCAGTAGCGGCAACCCGTACAGTAAAGATCGGAGAATTTCTTGAGATCTTCAAGGCTCTCTTTGATCTTTGCATTTTCTTCTTCCGTAAACGGGATATCAGAAGACATTACTTTGACGTTATTTTCGACTTCTTCGATCGTTCTCATACCCGAAAGTGCACAAGAAATATTGGGGTTACCGAGAACGAAGCGGAGCGCAAGCTCGTAAGTTGCTTTTGCGGAAACGGAGCCGATCTTATCGGCAAGCTCAGTCGGAGCCGCAAGTCTGCCGCCGCCGACAGGACCCATTGCGATAACGCCTCTGCCGGTCGATGCGATATATTCGATGCCCTTTTCGTTTGAACGGTCGAGAATATTATACTGAATGAGAAGAGTTTCGAGCATCGGAGCTCTTTCGATCATATACGGAAAATCGTCGGGATTGCCGTGGAAAGAGAAAGAGATATGCTTGATGAGGCCTTCTTCTTTTGCTTTTACGGCTTCGGAAAGAAGGTCGTATTTGAGCATTTTTTCATCAAAAGTATCTTTGTTTATGCTCCAGAAATGATAACAGTCGATATAATCGGTATCGAGTTTTTTGAGGGACTGCTCGAGGAATTTTCTGTAATCGGCAGTAGATTCGACTCTGCCTACGGGGATCTTCGTTGAAAGATAAACCTTATCTCTGAACGGTTTTACGGCTTTACCGAGAGTTACCTCGCTGTTGCCGTCACAATAATAAAAAGCGGTATCAAAATAATTAACGCCGAGTTCGTATGCGCGGCGAAGCATGGGAATGGTCTTTTCTTCATCGATGGTCTGAGTGCCTTCGATATAAGGAAAGCGCATGCAACCGAAACCGAGAGTGGAGATCTCCATTCCTGTGGAGCCTAATTTTCTGTACTGCATAAATTCCTCCAAAACAAATAAATTACAACCAAAGATCGGATACAAACGGGACAAGCGCAGTGATCGCGGAATACCCTATCCAACTGCAAAGATTTGCAACGACAGCATAAACGCTGCGGCGGACTTTGCTTTTATCTTTAAACAGAAATACGTACGCCAACGCTTCGATCGCTATAATTATCAGCTCAACGAACGGCAAAACCGCAAGGTTTATAAAAAATACACCCATAGAGGGGTAATTGATCGCATAAACGACCGTCAGAACGATCTGCGTTGCAAAGTTTACAGCTAAAAAAGAAATGAGATTTTTCTTAACGGAAAAACCGAAAAGAAGAAGTATTATAAATTCTATAATTATCGTCGGGATAAAAGTAGAGAAAAACTGAGAAATATATCTGACAAGCGGTTGACCTTTACTCTCAAGCGAAAACGTCTGAAAATCAAGGATATATTCCGCCTGATACTCTTTTTTCTCTACAGCTTCGGAAACATAGACAGCGCCTGACTTTGTAACGGCAATGACCTTTACAGTATCGGGAATGCCGTAATACGAAAAGACGTGTTTCATTCTTTCGCCATCGGGTGTACCTGTTATTTTTCCGAATATCGGGATCGCGGAGCCGTATGAAAGGGCGGCGCGCAATCCGTTTTCGTTATATTCCCGCAGAACCGCGAGCATTGATGGGTCAAGAGAAGCGATCTCGTCTTCCGTAAGGGTATTATTCGGCTGTTCTTCTTCGATGAGAAGGTCGAGATAATATTCTTCTTCGGGCGCATTTTCGACATAAACGGTTATCGACGGTTTCGGGCCTGTATCGGCAGAGAGAGGAACCGTCAAACCAAAAGCAAAAACAACGACAAGTAAAAACAAGATAAACCGTTTCATATTGACCTCCTTTACGGTTCTGCGGAAACGCAAAATTTACTGAAGATCGGAAAGAACTTTGAGGGTGTTTTCGAGAAGGCCGACATAGGATACACGTTTAGCCTTTTCTTCATCGACAACTTTCGCAGGAGCTTTAGAGACAAATCCTTCGTTTGAAAGTTTCTTATCAATACGTGCGATCTCGCCCTCGAGACGTTCTTTTTCTTTCATGAGACGTGCTCTTTCTTTTTCAACGTCAACGAGTTCGCCCATGGGAATATACGCTTTCGCATCGGAGCTGAGAGCGGTCGCAGTTTTTTCGAGAGATACATTTTCGTTGATCTTGATCTCGGAAGCGCCTGCGAGACGTTTTAAGAATTCAGCGCCGCGAGCGTATTCTTCGGGGTTTTCGGTCTCGATATAAAGGCTGGTCTTCTTGGACGCGGGAACGTTCATATCGATACGGAGCTGACGGATATTCTTGATAAGAGCTTTAACGTTTTCCATAGCGGCAGCATCAGCAGGGAAAGAAAGCTTTTCATCGTATTCGGGATACGGAGCGATGACGAGAGCTTCACCTTCGTGCGGAATTGTCTGCCAGATTTCTTCGGTAATGAAGGGCATAAAGGGGTGAAGAAGCGCGAGAGTTCCGTTAAGAACGTAGCAAACGACATTCTGTGCGGATTTCTTCGTTTCTTCATTGGTATTGGTCTCGAAAAGACGAGGCTTAACGAGCTCGATATACCAGTCGCAAAGATCGTCCCAAACGAAATCGTAAAGTTTCTGAGCGGCAACGCCGAGCTCGTATTTATCGAGATTTTCGCGGACTTCTTTTACGCAGTTATTGAATTCGGTGAGGATCCATTTATCTTCAAGTTCGAGTTTTTCGGGGATTTCGGCATGGTCGAGGTCGATATAAGTGAGCGCAAAACGAGCCGCATTCCAGATCTTGTTTGCGAAGTTTCTGGAAGATTTGACGACTTCGTAGTAGAAACGCATATCGTTACCCGGAGAGTTACCGGTAACGAGAGTATAACGGAGAGCATCGGCGCCGTATTCGTTGATAACTTCGATCGGGTCGATACCGTTGCCGAGAGATTTGGACATTTTTCTGCCCAGAGAGTCTCTGATAAGACCGTGGAAAAGAACGTGTTCAAACGGAGCTTTGCCGGTATGTTCAAGACCGGAGAAGATCATTCTGGAAACCCAGAAGAAGATGATATCGTAACCGGTAACGAGAACAGATGTCGGATAGAAATAGTCGAGATCTTCGGTCTTTTCGGGCCATCCGAGAGTGGAGAACGGCCAAAGAGCGGAGGAGAACCATGTATCGAGAACGTCCTCATCCTGACGCATTTTAGCGCCGCACTTGGGACAGGTTTCGACATCGGTCTTTGAAACGATCATTTCGCCGCACTTATCGCAGTAATATGCGGGAATTCTGTGACCCCACCAGAGCTGACGTGAAACGCACCAGTCGTGGACGTTTTCCATCCAGTTCATATAGGTCTTTTCGAGACGTTCGGGGTGGAATTTTATTGTTTTATCGGTAACAACTTCCATTGCGGGTTTTGCGAGAGGTTCCATTTTAACGAACCACTGATCGGAAGTGAGGGGTTCGACGGTAGTTCCGCATCTGTAGCACTGACCGACATTATGAGAATGTTCTTCGATCTTGACGAGCCAGCCGCCTTTTTCGAGGTCTTCAACGATGCGTTTTCTTGCTTCGTAACGGTCGAGACCTTCGTAAGCACCGCCTGCGGCGTTGATGGTGGCATCGTCATTCATAACACGGATCTGTTCGAGATTATGACGCTGCCCTACGAGGAAGTCGTTGGGGTCGTGCGCGGGAGTGATCTTAACGCAACCGGTACCGAATTCTTTATCAACGTATTCATCGGCGATGACGGGGATCTCTCTTCCGACAAGGGGAAGAACGAGGGTCTTGCCGACGAGGTGAGTATATCTTTCATCTTCGGGGTTAACGGCAACAGCGGTATCGCCGAGGAGGGTTTCGGGACGGGTGGTAGCGATAACTACGTATTCGCCCTCGGAATCCTTGACGGGATAACGGATATGCCAGAAATGACCGCCCTGCTCTTCGTATTCAACTTCCGCATCAGAAAGAGCGGTCTTACAGTGGGGACACCAGTTGATGATTCTGTGACCTCTGTAGATAAGGCCTTTTTCATAGAGGTTTACGAAAACTTCTTTAACGGCTTTCGAGCAGCCTTCGTCCATGGTAAATCTTTCTCTGGACCAGTCGCAGGAAGAACCGAGCTTTTTGAGCTGATTGATAATACGGTTACCGTACTGTTCTTTCCACGCCCAGACACGTTCGAGGAATTTTTCGCGGCCGAGATCGTAACGGGTGAGGCCTTCTTCTTTACGGAGATTTTCTTCAACCTTGATCTGGGTCGCGATACCTGCATGGTCGGTACCGGGAAGCCAGAGAGCTTCGTAGCCGCACATACGTTTATAACGGGTAAGGATATCCTGAAGGGTCTCGTCAAAAGCGTGACCCATATGGAGCTGACCTGTGACGTTTGGCGGAGGAATAACGATAGTAAACGGTTTTTTATCTTTGTTTACATTTGCCTTGAAGTAGTTATTGGAAACCCAGAAATCGTATATACGGTCCTCTACTTCTCGGGGGTTATAGTTTTTTTCAAGTTCTTTTTTCATATATATTACCATTGCTTTCTTTTACGAAATGCATCCTTATTATATATAGGTTAATTACTTAACGATAACTTTGATAAACGATTTTTTGCCTTTTTTGACGATTGCGCCGTTGATCTCTTCCATGGAGAAAGAAGTGGTAGCGCCTTCGACGAGGTTATCGGCAACGAAGATACCTTTCTGATCGACAAGTCTTCTTGCTTCGCCTTTGGAGGGAGCCTGCTTTGTTTTAACGAGAAGATCAGCGATAGCTATGCGGCCTTCTGCATTGAAATCTGCGGCGGTAAGTTCAACGGTGGGAGCATTCGCGCCTGCATTGCCGGAGAAGAGAGATCTTGCGGTCTGCTGAGCTTTTTCTGCTTCTTCATCCCCGTGAACGAGTTTTGTGAGCTCGTATGCGAGGATTTCTTTCTTTTCGTTGATTCTGCTGTCTTCCCAGTTTTCCATTTCATCGATGGTTTCGATGGGAAGGAAGGTGAGCATACGGATACATTTCATAACGTCTGCGTCGCCTACGTTTCTCCAGTACTGGTAGAAGTCGTACGGAGAAGTCTTTTCGGGGTCAAGCCATACTGCGTTGCCTGCGGTCTTACCCATCTTTTTGCCCTGAGAGTCTGTAAGGAGGGTGATAGTCATGGCATTTGCATCTTTACCGAGTTTACGACGGATAAGTTCGGTACCGCCGAGCATATTGGACCACTGGTCATCGCCGCCGAACTGAAGGTTACAGTCGTAATTCTTGTAGAGATAGTAGAAGTCGTAGGACTGCATGATCATGTAGTTGAATTCGAGGAACGAAAGACCTTTTTCCATTCTCTGCTTGTAACATTCTGCGCGAAGCATATTGTTTACAGAGAAGCAAGCACCGACTTCGCGGAGCATATCGACGTAATTGAGGTTGAGAAGCCAGTCTGCATTATTGATCATCATGGCTTTATCTTCACCGAATTCGATGAATTTTTCCATCTGACGTTTGAAGCATTCTGCATTGTGGTCGATATCTTCTTTGGTGAGCATTTTTCTCATGTCGGTACGGCCCGAGGGGTCGCCGATCATGGTAGTGCCGCCGCCGATAAGAGCGATGGGTTTATTGCCTGCCATCTGGAGTCTTTTCATGAGAGTGAGCGCCATGAAATGACCTGCGGTAAGGCTGTCTGCCGTGCAGTCAAAACCGATATAGAATTTTGCTTTGCCGTTATTTACCAGTTCTCTGATTTCTTCTTCGTTGGTTACCTGTGCAATCAAGCCTCTTCTTTGAAGCTCTTCATAGATCTGCATTGTGATCTCTCCTTAATATATTCAAATAAAATTTCAATCTGATTTTTTGACCATTTCCCTTGCCGTTTCGAGAAGCGCGGGAGTGATATTATCGCCGCCCATTATACGGGCAAGCTCGTTTATTCTGTCTTCACCCGAAAGCGGAGTGACGCTGGTATAAGTACGTTCGTCTCGACTTTCTTTTTTGATAATAAAGTGGTTATCGCCCTCTGCCGCAATTTGCGCAAGGTGCGTGACGACTATTACCTGACCCGAAGAGGACATCTGCTTGAGTTTGACCGCGATCTTATGCGCCGCCCTGCCGCTGACACCCGTATCGATTTCGTCAAAGACGAGCGTTCCGGCGCCGTCTTTTGACAGGATATTTTTTATTGCAAGCATTATTCTCGAAAGTTCGCCGCCGGATGCGATTTTCGCAAGCGGACGGAGTTCTTCGCCGACGTTTGTTGAAATAAGGAATTCGACTTCGTCAGCCCCGTCTTTTTCCTGTTCCTTTGAAAGGATGCTGACTGAAAAACGGACTTTCGGCATATCAAGAAAGACAAGCTCGCCTGTGACTGCCTTTTCGAGACGTTCTGCGGCTTTTTTTCTGTTTTCGGTAAGTTTTTTTGCCGAGATATCGAGCTGAGACTGCGCTGAGACGAGCTCAACCTGAAGTTTTTTGATCTTCTCGTCCGAGAATTCTATATTTTCAAGCTCTTCTCGGGCTTTCTCGAGAAATTCGAGCATTTCCTCGACCGTATTGCCGTATTTTTTACGGAAACTTTTAATAAGATCGAGTCTTGTTTCGACCTGCTCGAGCTCGGATTCGTCGTCATCTATATTATCCGCAAAACGTGAAACTTCATCTGCGAGATCGTCAAGCTCCGCAAAAAGATCGTTCATTCTTTCAGCGAGTTTTTCGGCATCTTCGTCAAAACGAGAAATATATGAAAGCTCGTTCTGAGCTGTCGCCGCAAGATCACGAACACTCACTTCACTGCCGCAAAGTGCTTCGCGCGCGGCGTAAATGCCCTTGATGACTTTTTCGCGGTTCGCAAGAGAAAGTCTTCTTTTTTCGAGGATCTCATCCTCCCCTACCGTCAGATCCGCGGCTTCGAGTTCGTTGACCTGATAGCGAAGGATATCCGTTCTCATTGCTTTTTCGCGTTCGTCAAAAGAAAGGGAGTCTATTTGTTTTTTAATGTTTTTTACGCGTAAATATTTTTCGTGATAATCGTTTTTCTCGGTTTCATTCATTGCGAAGGAATCGAGAAAAGAAAGGTGCGTTGACGGGTCGGAAAGAGCCGCGTTATCGTGCTGACCGTGGATATTTATAAGATTTTTACCGAGGTCACGGAGCATTGCGGCAGTTATCTGTCTGCCGTTTGCGCGTGCAGCGCTTCGTCCGTCGGATGAAACTTCTCTTGAAATGATAAGTTCGCCGTCGCTTACATCCACGCCGAATTCCTCCGCGAGAGCCTTGACCGTCGGATGAAGATCTTCAAACGATGCGGAAACGAACGCTTTTTTGCAGCCCGTTCTTATGACCTCGCGGTTCGTTCTTCCGCCGAGGATCATATTGATCGCATCGATAATCATACTTTTGCCGGCGCCGGTCTCACCCGTAAGAACGGAAAGACCTGTCGGAAACGATATATCTGCGGATTCGATGACCGCTATATTTTCGATATGAAGCGAGGAAAGCATTGATTTACCTCCCAAACACAAAACTTACATACTGATCGTATCTTTAATATTATCAACGATCTTTTTGGCAAGAGTATTATCGCGGGCAGCAAGGAAGATAGTGTCGTCGCCTGCGATTGAACCGATAACATCATCACGTTCGAGAGAGTCGATCGCCGCGCAAACGCCCTGCGCCATGCCCGAATAGCATTTTACGATAACGAGATTCTGAGCCTGCTCGACGGAGATTATGCCCTCTCTCATTATTCCGAGGAACTTTGCGGGGAGCAAAGGCTGGGATGAATTCGAAGTTGAGGGAAGAGAATATCTGTATTTATTATCACTTGTAAGAGTTTTTACGAGCTGAAGCTCTTTGATATCGCGGGAGATGGTAGCCTGAGTTGCGTTAAATCCGGCTTCATTGAGTCTCGCGGTAAGCTCGTCCTGAGTTTCTATCTGTTCTGTACGGACGATATCGATTATTTTTGAATGTCTTCTGTTTTTCTGTTTCATTATATTCTTCCCTCAATGTATTTTTTTTGAAAGTATATTATAAAATGAATTGGATTCAAATCTGATAAGTTTAAGAAGGAACGGGGATCTTGTTACTTTGACGGTCGCACCGTCGGGCAGAGTGTACCCTTCGCCGCCGTCTGAATAAATACGGACTGGGCCTGCATCTCTCGAAGAACAACAAACGGAGAGCAACGCATCGTCACGGAAAAGAATGGGACGTGCGTTTAAGGTGTGGGCGCAGATCGGGGTTACGATGAGAGCTCTGTGCGCAGGATCGACAATCGGGCCGCCTGCGGAAAGAGAGTAAGCGGTGGAACCGGTGGGAGTCGAAAAGATAAGTCCGTCGGCTCTGTAATCGGCGACATGATAACCGTCGCACGAAAGATCCATATCAACAAGCTTGAGGACGGCATCGTGAGTTACGACAACATCGTTCAAGGCATAAAATTCTTTTTTCCCATCGGGCAACGAAACGGAAGCCTTGATCATTATTCTGTTTTCGACGGTATAATCGCCCGAGACGAGTCTGGAAAGTGACTGTATTCCGTCGAGTTCAAGTTCGGCAAGATAACCGAGATTGCCTTTGTTTACGCCGACTACGGGGCAGCCGCTTTTCGCGGCAACGTGAGCAATACCGAGGATAGTTCCGTCACCGCCGACAGTCACGACAGCATCGCAGTCGGTTATAACCTTAGAAAGCGTTTCGGCAGAGGAGCATATCGCGCATTCCGCGCCGAGAGACGAAAGGCAATTTACGATCTTATCGGTTGCGGAAAGGTCGCAGTCACGCGCCTTATTCGTCATGACAGCAAATCTCATCGGTACACCCCCTGTTTATTTTAATCTGATATGGAAAAGAAATTCTTTGTTGCCGTCTCCGCCGAGAATGGGAGAGACATCCTGAGATGCGATAGAGAAGCCTTCGTTTTGCGCAAAAAGCGTAAAATCCGAAATAAGGGCTTCATGTATTTTCGGATCTTTGATGACACCGTTTTTCACCTTCTTGCCGTATTCGAACTGCGGCTTGAAAAGGCACACGATATCTGTATTTTCGTCCGAGAATTTTTTCATGGACGGAAGGACGAGTTTCAGAGAGATAAACGAAACATCGCAGGTGATAATTCCCACTTTGCCTGTCGTTTCTTCCGAAAGGGTATTGATATGAACGCCTTCCAGATTTACGACGCGAGGATCATTACGAAGTTTTTCGGCAAGCTGACCGTGACCTACATCTACGGCAAAGACTTTTTTCGCACCGTTCTGCAGCAGACAGTCCGTAAAACCGCCGGTAGAAGCGCCGATATCGAGCGCAGTCTTATCCGTAACGTCTATATTAAAAACATCAAGGGCGCGTTCGAGCTTGAGCCCGCCGCGCCCGACATAGCGAAGTGAGTCGTTTATCCCGACATTTTCGTCGCCGTTTATCTCGTAACCTGCTTTTGTGACAGGGACACCGTTTACGGTAACATCACCGTTTTTTATAAGAGAACGGGCGTACTCACGGCTTTTTAATGAAAAAGTATTAAAAACATAAATATCGAGACGCATTATTTTTTCTTTTTATTGTCAAACACGCGTTCGGGAACAAAAAAGCAGATAACGCGTGCGACGGCATAAATTATTTTATCGCTGAAAGCAATGGCAATATTTTTGCCGACAGCCTTCGCACCGACAGTCAGTGACGCGGTGAGCGCAGTACAAATAAGAATAACAAGAAACTCATTCCAACTGAACGCCGAGGAAAGTTCAACAGCAAGAACAGAGCACATCGTACCGCTTATGACACCGCAGATATCGCCGATAACGTCATTGCAGAAATTTGAAACAGCGGGCGCTTTCGATATAAGGGAAAGAGCCGTCTTTGCGCCGACAACTTTTTTAGCGGCCATTGAGTTGAACGATTTCGGTTCAACGGACATGATAGCCGTTCCGATAAGGTCGAAGAAAACGCCGAGGAAAATAAACAGAACGAGAACGAGAAGTGCGACCCACAGATTAACTTCGGAAAGTACGCTTTTTGAAAGATACGACATCACGAACGAAATGCTGAATGTCAACACTAAGATCTTCATCGTCCAGCCCCAGTTTATGAGGCTTTTCTTTTTCTCTTTCGGTTTCGGTTTTTCTTTTTTATCGATCGTCGGTTCTTTTACGGAAAGATCTTCCGTATTTTTAGTTTCAATTACCTGGTTAGGTCGGGGCTTGTCGCCGGAGTCCATTTTAGTTTCCCTATCTTTCTGTATATTAGTATATTATATATATAATTTAATCTGTCGCAGATCACGAAAAAACACGGTATCCGCGGCAGATATTGATTACAAGATGTGATGATAACATTCAAAGTAAATCTTACGTCTTAGGTCAAGTAGGTTTCCCCGAGAGCTTCCTTCCGTCGCCGTGAAGGAGGTTTCCCTTTAAAGCTCAAGATGCAACGTCACCGCATACATGACTTGATTGCCACTTAGCACGTACTGCAATCCCTTGAATGCAGAAATAATTTCTCAGCCTAGAAGTTTTCCTTAACCTGAACAAGTCAACTCTTAGTCTCTTTTGCAGCTTCGGTTTCATAACGCAAAAGACAATAGACCACGGCCATGGTCTAATGTCCGGCCGATATCCGCCGAGTCCACTCAAGACAGGCTACGACTGCATACAGCCCGTTTCTCAAGGATATAAAAGGAAACGAACCGCCTTGCAGGTTTAATCCTGAGCCGTAGCTCTTTTTTAAAATGAAGCCACGAAAACAGGTCTCCAAGGACGACGGGATCGCTGACGCATGCCATTGCGGGCGCCCGGCTGCCCCAAGGTATTCCGTTGAGGACGTAATACCTTCCTTCCAGCACTCACCCCAGACTGGGCGTAAGAAGCAAGCACAAGAAGTTTCACAGATGTGCCCTTCGGTGGATTTTTAGGCCCACCCTGGTAGTCGTATGTTCGGACTAGGATACTGTATCATCTACATTATATTATATCATACTTATTCACTTTTGGCAAGTAGTTTTGCATAAAATCAGCCAAGAGTTCATTTTTATTTAAGAAAGATAACCCAATAAATGACTGAAATTGCGGCACCGAGAAGGCATCCGAAGAAGATCTCGGGTTTTGTATGACCCATAAGTTCTTTGAATAACTGTTCCCTGTCGATCTTTTCGTCATTTATGATTATCTGATTGATGATCTTTGCCTGTTCGCCGACGGCATAGCGCACGCCGCCCGCATCGTAAGTCGTTATGAACCAAAAGACAGCGGCAATGGCAAATTCTGCGGAAGTAAAACCGCAGGTTATAAGAACGGTGGTAAGAAGCGCCGTTACAAGAGAGCTGTGGCTTGACGGCATACCGCCCGAACCGAAAAACCGTTCAAGCAAAAATTTGCGTTCTCTTACGGAGGCAAGAACACCCTTTAAAAACTGAGCCATAAACCAACCGAGAACGGCTGTATTGAGCACATGGTTTGAAAATATAAACATCATATCTTTCTCCCCTAATTTATTTTACGTTTATTTACGTTCTCCTGTTTGCAAGATAGTCTGCAAGAGACAGGAGAAAATCATTTTTTTCTATATTCTCAACAGAGCCTTTCGCCTCTGCGGAAAGTCTGTCAACTTCTTTCTGGGCATTTTCAAGACCGAGAATATCGACAAACGTGGTCTTCATACTCGCTTTATCCTTACCGAGCGTTTTGCCCATATCTTCGACCGTACCCGAGACATCGAGAATATCGTCTTTTATCTGGAACGCAAGACCGACATTTTTCGCATAAGCAAGCGCGATATTTTTTTCTTTTTCCGAGCAGTCTGCGGCAATACAGCCGAGGAGCGCTGAGGCTTCGAGCATTGCGCTCGTTTTCAGTTCGTGAATACGCATGACCTCGTCTTTTTTAAGCCCCGGACGGTTTTCGATATCGAGCATCTGACCTGAAATTATGCCTTTAAGTCCCGATGCGGAAAGCAGAACATCAATGCCTTCAAGCTTTTGCGCCGACGAAAGATCGGGGCTTTCGAGAACCGTCTCAAAAGCTCTCGCATAAAGCGCCGCACCTGCCATGAGAGCGGTGCTTTCGCCGAAAACGATATGATTTGTGGGCTTTCCTCTGCGGAGGGTGTCGTTATCCATGCAGGGAAGATCATCGTAGATAAGCGAATATGTATGGATCATTTCGATCGCGCAGGCAAACGGGACAGCCTTTTTGATGTCGCCTCCGAAAAGTTCGCAAAAAGCAAGGATCATTGCGGCACGGATACGTTTACCGCCGGCAAAAATACTGTATCTCATTGATTTTACGGCAGGCTCGTCCTTTTCGGGAATCGCAAGATCGAGCGCAGTATTTACGGTATCGCAGTATTCACGTAATTTTTTTTCAAGATCAAACATTTTCTTTTTCCTGCAGCAGAGTTATTTTTCTCTGTGCTTCCTTTATTTTTTCATCACAAAAAGCGGCGAGTTTGACGCCCTCCTCGTAAAGGGCAACGGATTCGTCTATTCCGAGATTACCGCCGGACAGGCGGGAGATTATCTGTTCCATTCGTTCGATCGCCTGCTCGAACGTCATTTTTTCATCATTCTGCGACACAGTTTATTTCACCGTCTTTCATTTTAATGACGAGCTTATCGTCTTTTTCAATATCTTTCGAGGACGAAACGGGCTTTTCGTCTTTGTAAACTACAGAATAGCCTCTCGCAATGACCGAAAGCGGGTCAAGAGCGGAAAGGGCGGATATCTTTGCAGCAAGCACGTTTTTCTTTTTTTCAAGCATTGAATCCGAAAGCATAAAAAGTGAGGACGATACTTTATCGAGAATAAGCTCTTTGTTTTCGATAAAACGTCTTATATCGAGACGTTTTTTTGCGGATTCAAGGTCGTATTCACACTCTTCAAGCAGCGACGAGACTTCTTTTTTTAACGTATATCTGAAATCCGCGACGAAATCCGATATTTCTTTTATATCCGGGACCGCGATCTCTGCGGCGGCAGACGGAGTCGGAGCTCTTCTGTCCGCGACAAAATCCGCGATAGTAAAATCGCTTTCATGACCGACTGCGCTTATTACGGGAATATTGCTTGCAGCGATCGTCCGAGCGAGCCGTTCATCGTTAAATGATGCAAGATCCTCATAAGAACCGCCGCCTCTGGCGATAATTATGACATCGGCATCGTTTTTCATATTAAAATAGTTTAAAGCACGGATAACGCTTTCCGCAGATTCCGCACCCTGAACGACGCACGGAAAAATTTCTATATCCGCAATCGGATAGCGGCGCCCCGTTACGGATAAAATATCCTGCAGAGCGGCACCCGAAGGAGAAGTGGCAACAGCAATTTTTTTTGGGAAACGAGGAAGTTCTTTTTTTCGGTCCTCATCAAAAAGACCTTCTTTTTCGAGTTTTTCTTTGAGCTGGAAAAATGCCGCCATCTGCGCACCGATACCGTCGGGGATCATTTCGGAGACATAAAGCTGATAAACGCCGTCTCTTTCAAAAACCGAAACACGAGCCGAAACGACGACATTCATACCGTCTTCGGGCATAAATTTAAGTTTTTCGGCATCCGAGCGGAACATGACGGCTTTGACCGAAGACTGACCGTCCTTTAAAGTAAAATACATATGGCCGCTTTTTCTGTAAAGCGAAAAATTCGAGATCTCGCCTTTAACGAAGACGGAACGAAGTATCTCGTCCGACTCGATGACAGACCTCATATAAAAATTCAGCTGAGAGACGGTAATAGTTGATCTTATCATATTTTTGCTTGTTGCTCCCTCAACGCGAGATATGCGATACCCGCGGCATTATCCGAAGAAAAACGCGGTTCGGCGAAATATGCGTTTTTGTCCGAAAGGACAGATTTTATGCGTTCGTTCGACATAACTCCGCCGACATAAAGAACAGGGAGCTTTTCGGGATTATATTCTTCTATCATTTTTTTGACGGTCATGGCGACAGTCTCAATAGTATAAAAAGCGATATTCTCGGGCGAAATGCCTTTTTCGAGCATCGTTTTTGTTTTGTTTTCAAAGCCCGAAAGAGAGCAGTGACCGTCTTTTATTCTTATTATGGGTTTTTCGGGAAGAGAGCCGCCCAATGCTAGTTTTTCAAGGAAAGGTCCTGCAGGAAAACCCGAACCGAGCATAACGCCGACACGGTCAATAAGCTGACCGACACTTATATCGGCGGTTGCCGCGGCGATTGAAATATCGTCGAGACTGTTTACCCTCAAAAGTTCGGTCGTTCCTCCCGAAGCGTGAAAGCACATAAACGGTCGATCGAAAAGCTCGTCCTTTCCCGAAGAATAAACAGCGGCGGCAATATGCCCCTGCTGATGGGAAAATTCATATACGGGCACTCCGAGCGTTGAACCGAGCACTTGGGAAACGGAAAGACCGTACATGAAGCACGGCATATACGAGCCCTCTACATTTCTCGGACGTGAAGACACGCCAATGGCGCGGATGTCGCTCCCCGAAATTTCAAGACGGGAAAAGACCTCCGCGAACTGTTTAACATGTGCAAACACCGCATCGCTCTGCCGAAGTCCGAGACTTCCCTGAGGAACGGGCAGGAGTTTTTTTTCGCTTCTGCAGGTCATATCGGAAAACATGACCGCGGCAGAAGAAGTATAATTGCTTGTATCGATGCCTATGGCACCGAATATATTATCACTCACGGCTTCTTACGTAAGAACCGAGGACACCGTTTATGTACGATGCTGCGGCATTGTCAGTATCGTATTTTTTAACGAGTTCAACTGCCTCATTGATAGCGACCGCAGTGGGCACATCGGTGACATTGTTTATTTCATAAACTGCGATACGAAGAGCTGTGAGAGCCATTCTGGAAAGACGATCGATCGTTCTTCCGACGAGGAAAGGTTTGATCTCGCTGTCGATAGCTTCGAGGTTTGCGAGGATCTCGGCAAACGCTTTTTCGCTGTATTCGTCAGTCTCATGACCCATATTTTCAGCGGAAAGAGCGATTATCTTTTCCGCTTCAAGGTCGGAATTGAAGGAAGCCTCAAAAAGAAGGATAAAGAGGCTTTCGCGGGATTCGCTACGTTTCATTTATTCGGACTTCACTTTCTCTGCGACAACGTTCGAAACGATGATATTAACTCTGCAAACGTTAAGACCGGTCATATTGCTTACAGCTTCTTTTACGTTATTCTGAACGGCGAGGGCGACATCGGGGATCTTGTATCCGTTTTTAACGGAGATCTGAACGGTAAGATCAAGACCTTCCGAGGTAGTAACAACACTAACGCCTTTCTGGGTAGATTTTACGGTTCCTACGATATTCTTCGCAGAGGTGAGCAATTTCTGATGAACTTTAGCTGTACCGTCGATTTCAAGAGCAGCGGTAACGGCGATGGAAGCGATAACATCTTCGGAGATCTTAATGCTTCCGCAATTTCTTTCATCCATGGTTATATATTCCTTTCAAGTGTGATCGATAAAATCGTAAGATATACTCTTACAGATATATTATAGCACACTTTTTCAATTTTGTACACTATTAAATTCAATAATTTTTATGACATCTGCAGTAAATCCTGTGGCAGAAGAGACAATATCCATAATCTGAGCCGCTTCGTGAGGCTCAAGACCGAGAGTTTCGACGACAACGGATGCCGTTTCTTCGGTAAGAAAAACGACACAGTCTTCATATCCTTTCGAAAGAATAAGGTTTTCGACGGTCGCTTCGTCCTGCGTGATCTGAGCATAACGGGCAACAGTCTCGGCCGCAAGTTTTCTCGAAGATGCATCCGCATCGTCATTTTCGATCAGTTCGTTCAGAACTGCAACCGCATCGCTCCTGTTTTTTGAACGTGAATAGCGAGCGTTGTCAAAATATGAAGATTCTGAAGAAACATATGTTGCCTCTCCGTAAACTTTCAGATTATCATCGCCCGAAGCAACCGGATAATCACCGCCTTCTGATGAATATTTCCAGTTGATATAGACCGCAACGGTCAGAACGGCAGTCAGTCCAACGATGATCCAACGTGTCTTTTTCATAAAAACATCTCCTAATTCAGAATACCTATTGAGATCTTGGTTTGAGAAATTCCGAAAACCCTGCAAAGAATTTCGGCTATCTCGCTTTTTGTTTTGACGTTATTTCCGCCCGAGCAGAGTACTGCGATGCCTCGGACAGAATTTCCCGTTCCGTCTACGTTCTGCCCTGCCTCCTCGAGTGTTATAAAAACTTCGCAGGCACCTACCCCGTTCATTTTTGAAAGGAACTCGGCAAGACGTATTTCCAGAGAAGATTTATATTTTAAAATCTCGTTTTCTTCGGACGGTACGTTTTCCGTAAACATACCTGCGGCAAGAAGAAGCGCGGCGACGACGAACGCGCAGATAACGATCGTAAGATAATTTTTTTTGAGAAAAGAAAGCGTTTCTTCTTTCGTTATTTTTTCACGGGGCACTGACAGTCACTTCCATTCCCGTTTTTTCGTAAATATATTTTTCAAGTTCTTCGGCAAGATCGGTTTCGACAAAGATTTCGGCGGATACAAGATAAAAGTTTCCGTCGGAATAATCGACTTTCGTTTTAACGCTTTCGGGGAATACGCAAAAGTACTCGTATACCGTCGAAAACAGTTTTTCCGCAACTGTTTTTTCGGCGACGGAAGAGATTGCGGCGTTCGCTTTTTCGGAATAATCGTATTCCGATATTTCGGGTAAACCCAAAGAAAACGAGCCCGACGTAAAAGCAGAAAAGAAAAGAGAAATGACAGATGCCGTGACGACCGTCATGCAAAGAAAAGCAATCGGTTTTCCAATCGAAGTTTTCGGACAGACAGCCGATGCGAGAGTCCCCGAAAGGATACACAGCAAAAGAGAGATTATAAATTCTTTCATATTTTTATCAGAAGCGAAATTCCTATCAGAAGAACAAGACAGCACTCGACCGCCGCAGTAAAAACGATTGCAAGGCAATCACGGACGACGGAGAAGAAAGCCAATGCCTTTTCATTCCCGAAAAAACCGCATACACCGCACGAAACGGAAACTACGATAAGATCGGCGGCAAGAGAGCAAAGAGACGGCAGCATTGTAAGAAAAACGACTGCCGTGCCGAAAATACCGATGCCGTTTTTCATGACGACTGCCGAAGCAAAAGCAGTTTCAAGTCCTTCACCCAAAGCACCGCCGAAAACGGGGATAAAAGTTCCCGCGGCAAGCTTTGCGGTACGTTTAAAGAGAGTGTCGGAAGTCATTGAAAGAGTTGTCTGAAGAGCCATGATACCGCCGAAGAGCGTCAGAACAAGGCTCATTGACGTAATGATAAAATTACGAATAAACGACGAGAGCGTTTTGAGGTTGAAATTATCGCTGATTCCCGATGCCGCCCCGATACAAATATATGCTGTAGAAAACGGTTTTAAGCATCCGCAAATGACTGCGGAAATTATCTCGACAGAAAAAAACAGCGCACCGCCGCCCGAAGAAGCGACAGATGAATACCCGGCAGATGCAAGAGACGTCAAAAAAGACGGCAACATCGCGGAAAGAAACCCCGAAAGCTGAGTAAAAGCCTCGGAAACCGCATCAACGGAAGAAAATACAGTAGAAAAGACAGAGACCGTCGAAACTGCAACGACCGCAAAACTCATTGCGGAAACGATCTTTTCGGAGCAGAACGACTCGGCAAAACTGTTTATCAGATAAAGAGCAAAAAGAAGGATGAAAAGTTGAGAGATAAACGCAGTCTTTTCGCCCAGAGCGTCAAAAAAAGCGGAAAAGACATATTGAATGATCGTTGAAAAAGAGAATATCTCCGATGAATTTTCATAAGAAAGCTCCCCGTCGGAGAGATCAAGTGCGATCTGCGGAATTGGGATATCGGGTTGCTGTGCGGATGTCCGCAAAGGGAAAAGGACGAAAATAAAAGTTAATATCAGAATCGGAACCGCTTTTGTTTTCATAGCATTTTCCCTATCATTTCAACGAGCGAGCTGACGACAGGCACCGTCATTGAAAGAATACATATACGGCCCGCAAGCTCGATTTTTGAGGCGATCGCATTTTCACCTGCATCCGCACAGATATCGGACGAAAACTGGCTGATATAACCAATGCCGACGGCTTTGAGAAGAAACGTAAAATTCTCGATATCGGTTCCCGAAAGCTTCGAAAAAGATAAAATCTGAGCCAAAAGCTCCGAAAAATACGGAAAGATCGCGATAAGCAATGCACAGACGCAGAAAATCGAAACACAGACCCGATACTCGTCCCCCATCTTCCGCATAAAAACCGCAAAAAATGTTCCGATAAGACCGACTGCCGCAACCGTAAAAATATTCATACGAAAGAAAAGACCTGCTTTATCGTATCGAAAAGAGTTTTGATCTCGCCGACAACTACAAGCAGAACGATCACAAGCCCGACGATCGTTACCATCAGAGCCTGTTCCGACCGCTCGGATTTCGTCAGCAATTGGTTTAGAACGGCGACTATTATACCAACCGCCGCTATCTGAAAAAGCACATCGATCTTCACGTCAACATCCATCCGAAATTTTCAATATAGTTTATTTTACAAAAAAAGGATAACGATAAAAAGCCCGGCAAGAATACCCGAACGGGAAAAGACATTTCCGTATTTTTTATACTTTTCCTCGGCATCAAGAAGATTGCCCGAAAGACGGGAGAGTGTCGTTTCGCAAAGAGCCAACTGATCATCCGAGCCCGACCTGCCGAGAGATGAAAAGAAAATATCCACGTTTTTTTGATCGTCATCTGAAAGAAAAGAACGGGAAGAATAATCCAACCGCACTTTCTCGTAGCTTTCATAAACGGTCGTTCCCAAAGCGGACGTCCCGACAGAAAAGAATAACGGACACATATCTTTTCCTATTTCCGAAAGCAGAGACGGAACACTTTTTTTGCCGAAAGAGATTCCCGTTTTTATGCGTTCGACAGCATGGATTATTCCGCGAAGTTCTTCCGCACGCCGTTTTAATGCGCGGCTTTTAAATATCCCCAAGAATGAACTTGCCGACAGGATCAATATCAATGCGATCTGCTTTATAGCTGTCGCCTCCCGAAGTTATACTGATGATCTCGACTGCAGTTCCTCGCTTTTCTTTTGTTCCGAGAACAATGGCAAGATCAAGTGCGCCGCAGTCAAGAAGTTTTTTTATCGCAGGCCGTTTTGCCGCCTGAGAAAAAGATTCGGCATGCGCCGAGAAAATAAACGATACACCGCTGTTCATCGCACTGACAAGGTTATCAGCTTCACACAAAGAGCCTATCTCATCAAAAACAATAACATCGGGGCAAAGCGTACGGAGCGCACGATCTATACCATCCGCTTTCGGGCAACAATCTAAAATATCGCATAAAAGACTGCTTGCAAACGAAGAAACACCGTCCGAGACACCGCACAGCTCTCCCCTTTCATCCACTACGCTCACCTTATACCCTTTTTCACCCAGAATACGGCACAGATCACGCAAAATAGTCGTTTTCCCTCCACCCGGAGGGGAAATAATTGCAGTATTAACCACTTTTTGAGGAGAAATAATATATTTTGAGACATTTTCCGCCACTCCGACTATTTCTCTTGCAATACGGAAGACAAACCCGTTTATATCCCGAAAACCAACTAAATCACCGTTTTTTACGACCGCCGTGCCGCAGATGCCTACTCTGTAACCGCCGCCGAGGGAAATAAAGCCGTTTCTGATCTGATCCTCAAACGAATAAACGGAGCTTTTGCAGATCTTTGCGAAAATATCGTCAATCTCATATCTGTAAAGCAAAACAGCTTTACTCGGATCCGATGTAAGACTGTTTGATGATATATACCAAATATCTTTTCCGAAAGACACACATGACGGCCGTTCGAGCCTTATTGTTATCTCCGATGCTGAAGAAAAGACTTTTTTGCACCCGAGCGCCGTTTTCAGACGGTCGGGCAAAACTGAAATAATATTTTTCACGGCACTTGTCCCCCTCTTCCGTAAATATATATTTTACAAAAACAAAAGATAGAACTTTAAGGCATAAAAAATCGGACGGTAAAACATAATACCGTCCGATATCAAATTGAAAAATGTTATTTATCCATACAGAACCAAACGACCATATCTGTTTCGCCTCGGTTTGCAAAACAGTTATAAGGGATCATTTTAAGAGCCGTTTTTTCTGTCTGAGGTTTAAACGAAGAATAAAGACCGCCTTCAAAAGGAAGACGTTTACGGCAAGGCACTTCAAGAGTGATAAGTCCGAATTCCTCGGAAAACGTTTCTGTTGCATCGATCTCTCGGTGAAGAATGAAACTATGAAGGAATTCTCCGTTATCGACGCCCTCTGCACAGTAAACTATCGGGCCTCGCATGACGCAGACTTTTCCTGCATCGCTTGAAATTCGGGGATCGGCGTAAACGATCTTGGGAGTCATATCAAGATCAATAACAATATCCTCACCGTCGTTATCAATAACAGCATAACCGTTTTCAAAGCTGAAATCTTTATTTAAAGAGAAATTATCACACCATTCGGGAATTCTGACCGCAACCTTTTTCGTACCCTTTACAGAAACTGTAACTCTGCCGTTGAGCGGATATTCGGTTGATACTTTGCAGTACACACCGTCAAACTCTGCTTCGGAAGAAACGAACTGGTTAATGTAGAACGTGTCGCCGTCGATACCGTAAAAATAATTTCCGAGAGTCGGAAGAATACGTGTTATATTCGGAGGACAGCAGGAGCAGCTGAAACACTCCAGGCGCTGGGTTATCGGGAAACGTTTGCCTCCGAAAGCATTGGTGAAATGATCGCGCAAATTGATCTCGAGCGGATTTTCGTAGAAGAACGATTTACCGTCAAGCGAAAGGCCCGAAAGAACGCCGTTATAAAGAACTCTTTCGATCACATCGGCATAGCGCGCGTTATTTTCAAAAGCAAGCATTGCGTTGGAAAAGAGCATGAGGCCTATGCCTGCGCAGGTTTCGGTATAGGCCTGATCGTTCGGTAGATCGAACGGCACGGTAAATGCTTCGCCGAGATTTGTCGAACCGATGCCGCCCGTGACATACATTTTGCGCAAAACGGTATCATCCCAAAGATTGCGGCATGCATTGAGAAGAGACTCATCGCCGATCTGTTTTGCGAGCATAGCCATGCCCGTGTAAAGATACATTGCGCGAACGGAATGGCCTGCGGCTTCGTCTTGTTCACGGACGGGTTTGTGAGACTGGAATATATTATTATTGTTTATCTCATCGGAAATTCCGCGGTTATTGATGAAAAATTCGGAAAGATCGAGATATTTTTTCTTACCGGTGTAAAGATACATTTTTATAAGCGCAAGCTCGATCTCTGGATGACCCGGGGTCACAAACTCCGCGCTTTTTTCTTCGACGAAAATACGGTAAATCAAGTCCGCATATTTTTCCATGCAGTCGAGAAGATCGCGTTTGCCCGTCGCATCATCATACGCAATGGCGGCCTCCATAAGATGACCTGCGCAGTAAAGCTCGTGCCAGTCGCGATTTGTAAATCTCTTTCCAGGTTCAACGACGGAAAAATAAATATTGAAATAGCCGTCCTCCCACTGATTTTTCTTTATCTTTGCAATTATATTATCGGCTTTTGCTTCAAGTTCGCGGTCGTAATCGGGATCATTTTTGATAATATAAGCGACGGATTCGACCCATTTTGCGATATCGCTGTCCCAGAAAATATGGGGCTGAACGGAGTTCGGATCGTTTTTATCGTAATTAAAATCCAAAGAGCCGAAACGGCCTGTTTCTTCAAATCGATCGTAAACGGAATATATAGTTGTTTTGCGGTTAAGTTCCTGCTTTCCGAAAAGGTAGCCCGAAGTTACTTTAACGGAATCAAACGGTAATGTTTTCATATTTTATCTCCTCTTTTACAGAGTTATAATAAAAATATTATATCGCAGAAAGAGGATAAAGTCAAGAGTTTAAGAAAAATGAAAAAAACAAGCATTACTTGATTACCAAACAACAAATTGATAATTGACTATTTATCCGTTGTATGATAAAATATAATCACACCGGTGATATCAATAACTGGAGGTCAGAATATGAATATTAAGATAGGCGAAAAGATAAAGCAACTGCGACATCGCGATGGCAGAAAGCAAGAGGATTTAGCAAACGCACTCGGAGTCAGCCCTCAGGCGATTTCGCGGTGGGAAGCAAACGGCGGATATCCCGATATGGAACTGATACCTGCCATTGCCAATTATTTTAATATCAGCATTGATGAACTTTTTGGTTACAGCAAAGACAGAGGCGACAAACTAAAAGCAATACTGTCAAAGGCAGATAAAGAAATCGGTGAAAACGGCGATATGACTGAGTGCGTCGAAATGCTTCGTGCAGCTATAGAGGAGTTTCCTTCAGAACCAAAGCTATATATGAATTTGGGATTAGCTTTGGACCTGCTTGGCTGGAAAAAACACGGTGCAAGAAGTTATACAAAGGATGGCTCAGATTATACTTATGAAGACACGGAATATAACTCTCAAAATGTATATTGGCAGGAAGCACTGAGAGCATATGAAAAAGCTTTAACTTTTGATATATCCGCTGAAGAAAGAGATGTAATGACTCAGCGCATGGTGCTTTACTATGCGAAAATGGGTTATTTTGATAAAGCTACGACTCTTGCTTCAAAGCAAAACAGCCTTCTTATGAGTAGAGAGGTTCTGTTGTCATTAGCTAATGAAGGCGAGACAAGAGATAAATATCAAGGAGAAGCAATAATTGATGTTATGAATGCCTTGAAAACGGTCGTAGTGAATTCCGTTTGCACAAAGATTTCTGTTTTCACTAAAAAAGAAGGCGTTGCGCTAATGACAGAACTTGCACATCTTTATGAAACGGTTTTCAGCGATGGTAGGTGCGGTGTTGGACATTATCATATCTGCGAATTATATCTGCACGCGGCATTATATGAAGCCCGATTTGGTGAAGGAGCTGAAAAAGCTTTAGATCACTTCAAAAAAGGCTTTGAACACAAAAAGATATATGAGTCTATACGGTGCACAGGAGAATATCAATATAGCTCGCCGCTTGTAACAAAGGTGACTTTTCCAAGTGAAAATTTCCCCTCGCTTACAA
The DNA here is from genome assembly GCA_017621705.1 of Clostridia bacterium. Taxonomy (GTDB): domain Bacteria; phylum Bacillota; class Clostridia; order Oscillospirales; family UBA644; genus HGM12619. The sequence continues at coordinate 30,790 of JAGASR010000016.1, forward strand.
AAACATTCTGGAAAGGATGGATGGAAATTCTTCCCGAAGATTTTAAGGAACGTATAAAAGCAGATCCTAATTACTCGGAATGTTTTGAATAATCATTGCCCCGTCTCGGACGGGGCTTTTATTTGTTTTTGCATATCAAAAGCCACCTCAAGAAAATGAAGTGGCTTATTTCGATTTTAACGCTGATTTTGCAAGCTTTCCGTTCCGCTTATTTTTTCTTTGCCCTGAATAACAGAGCCGCAAGCCAGCTGAAAATTACGGCGGACTCGATACCGCCTGCGGCACCCATAAGACTTCCCGTAAAAATACCGAGAGGACCGTCTTTATCGATCGCCTCGCGCGTAGCTTTCGCAAGAATATGACCGAACCCCGTCAGCGGAACGGATGCGCCCGATGCGCCGATCTCGAGTATTTTATCGTAGACGCCTATTGCGGAAAGAAGGACGCCCGCGACGACATATCCGACAAGTATACGCGCAGGAGTGAGCTTTGTTTTCTCGATAATTATCTGCCCGATAAGGCAAAGCGTTCCACCAAATAAAAAAGACGATAAATATTCCATAAACACCTCTGCCTAAACCTTTAGATTAACAAGATGTGCGATACCCGGTATACTCTCGCCCTGAAGACTGCTTGTCGGGCTCATCAGCGCGCCTGTTGTTACAAACAAAACATTTCGATACGTTTTTTTCAGCATTTCAGGCAAAATATATCCGCAAAGGACACTCGCAGAGCAGCCGCATCCCGAACCGCCCGAATGAACATCCTGCGTTTCGAGGTCATAGATCATCAGTCCGCAATCATTATAAACAGAGCCGAGATCAATGCCGTCTGTAAGCAGAAGTTCTCGAAGGATATCGGCGCCGACCTTTCCGAGATCACCCGTAACGATAAGATCATAGTCGGAAGGTGAGGTCTTTGTATCGTCAAAATATCTTTTTAATGTAAGAGCCGCCGCAGGAGCCATTGCGGCGCCCATATTCGCAAGGTCGGTTATAGCCATATCGCAGACAGCGCCGGGAGTTACTTTTTCGATAACCACGGACGGTCCTGCACTCTCCTTTTCGAGAAGCGCACACCCTGCTCCCGTTACCGTCCATTGAGCCGCAGGCGGGCGCTGTGCACCGTATTCCAAAGGAAAGCGGAACTGTCTTTCTGCGGAACAGAAATGAGAGCTTGTAAGAGCAAGGGTACGGTCAGCAAAGCCGCCGTCAATAACCATTGAGCCGAGGATCAGCGCTTCAGCCATTGTCGAACACGCTCCGTAAAGCCCAAAAAACTGCACAGCAATATCACGAACGCAAAAGTTCGAACCAGCGCACTGATTGAGCAGATCGCCTGCAAAGATGAATTCAATATCTTTTGCGGAAAAGCCCGATTTTTCGATAACATGATTCATCGCCTCCTTCTGAATATATGTTTCGGCTTTTTCGAACGATTTTTGTCCGAAATATTCATCGTCGGACCAATATAAAAAATTGGAACCGAGCGGTCCTTCATGCTCTTTCTGTCCGACGACCGCTTCAAATTGTGTTATTTTAACGGGAGACGACAATATAAACGTCCCCGAACCGATCTTTTTATTCATAAAAACTCCGATCTATAAAAAGAAAGTCGTGACGACATAATAAATAATACCGTAAAAGAACGCGGCGACCGTTCCGTAAACTATGACTGAACCTGCGACCGTAAAAAGCTTAGGGCCTATACCGAGGACAAGACCCTCTTTTTTGAACTCGATTGCAGGTGACGCCATGGCATTCGCAAAACCCGTAACGGGAACGAGTGTGCCTGCACCGCCTATTTTTGCGAGCTTATCGTACCAGCCTATACCCGTAAAAAGTGCGCTGAGAAAAACAAGACAGATAGTCGTCCATGTCCCTGCCGTTTCCTCATCAAGTTCAAAAAACAATAATATAAGATCCTTTATGCCCTGCCCGAGACAACAGATAGCGCCGCCGATGACGAACGCGAAAAAGCAATCTTTTAACATCGGAGAGTTCGGAGTCTTCTGCTCGACGAGCTTTGCGTAATCTTCTGATCTCAAAAAAATCACCTGCAAATAAATATTTCCTGCAAAGTATTGTTTACGAAAAAAAGGTTTTTATTCGCGCATATATTGAAATTCGCAGGGAGATATGGTATAATAAAAACAGAAAGGAGTGACGGAAATGTCTTTTAAACTAATTGACATCGAAAAATGGGAACGTAAAGAATTTTACGAACATTTTATAAACGAGGTCGTCTGCTCTTTTTCGATAACCGTAGATATTGACATCACTGCCCTCAAAGGACAGCGGCTTTACCCCGCAATGATATGGCTGCTGACAAAAACCGTAAACGAAATGCCCGAATTCCGAACCTCGCTGACAAAAGAGGGGCTTGGAATCTACGACAGTATGCACCCGATGTATACTGTTTTCAATAAAGATAACAAGAATTTTTCGGGAATATGGTCTTATTTTTCGGAGGACTACAACGAATTTCTTCAGAGTTACGAAAAAGACGAAGCGGAATATTCTCATTCGACACGTTACGCACCGAAAGACGGAACTCCCGTAAATTCGTTTAATATTTCAATGCTTCCGTGGCTCGGTTTTACGTCTGTAAATATAAATGTCTATGACGAAGGCAAATTTTTGCTCCCAATATTTACGATGGGAAAATTCTCAGAACGTGACGGCAAGAAACTTTTGCCTCTTTCGATTCAAGTGCATCATGCGGTTTGCGACGGATACCATGTCGGTTTGTTCGTCGAAAAACTTCAGGATAAAATAAATAATTTTAAAACCCAATAAAGGAGACAGATAACAAAAATGAAATTTAAAAAGTTAATATCCATTATCCTATCGCTGTTATTGTCGGTAACGATGTTAAGCTCCTGCGAAGAAGGAATCGAACTTGGTGATATTATCGAAGAGATCGAATATCTTGTCGGGTTTGACACTATCGGCGATGACACTCAGCCGACTGATTCAAAGGAATTCGATGAAATATTAGACGATTTCGACTTTGAGGACGACGAGCAGGATGGGCAACCGTCAGACAATAACGAGGATGTCAAGGAAGAAGAAGTGACGGAAGACGATCCGACGGAACAGCAACCGACAGAAGAACCATCCGAAAACGAAACGGTCGAAAATGAGCAGATCGAAGAAGCACCACAGCCTGCCATTGACGAGTACGGAACGTTCACTTCAAAGGACGATGTTGCGCTGTATATTCACACATACGGGAAGCTGCCGCAAAACTTCATTACGAAGAACGAAGCGCGGTCTCTCGGCTGGCAAGGCGGAGGACTTGAAGATTACGCGCCGGGTAAATGCATAGGCGGCGACTATTTCGGAAACTTTGAAGGACTTCTGCCCGAGAAAAAAGGACGTGAATATACGGAGTGCGATATCGACACTTTAGGAAAAGATTCACGCGGGGCGAAGCGGATCGTATTTTCAAACGACGGTCTGATCTACTACACAGATGACCATTATGAATCATTCACACTCCTGTACGGAAAAGAGGAATAGAAAATGTTGGAAATAAGAATTGACGGAAAAGATCTTCAGACAAGACAGCAGGCGCACGAATTTCTTGCGGATCAGGACGGTTTTCCCGAGGGATACGGCAAAAATCTCGATGCGATGTATGACGTTCTGACTTCTCTTCCCGAAGTTAAAGTTACGGTTTGCGATCCCGAAAGCATCGTTGAAAATCTCGGAGAATACGGCAAAAAACTGCTTCTCGTTATAAAACACGCATGCGACAGAAATCCCGGCATCGTCCTTGAAATAGAAGAACGAAAAGCGGAAGAGACGGATGTTTCGCAAGCGATAGTCGTTGAGGAATCGGATCAATGCGTGGAATAAAGATCATCAGGGCGATATCAGCTATTCTTATGCTTATCGGAACCGTATTGCTTTTATTTTGCGGTACGGGGACGATAGTTGACACGGACACTGCGATGACCGTCTTATTTACAGCATGGTCAACTGCTGTGGCAGGTTTGTTTTTGTTTGTCATAACAGCAATAATAAACCTTGTAAATCAAGAAAAGAAAAAAGATCGGTCTGACAAATAAACAATATAATAATAACGGAGGTAAAATCAATGCGTGGAATAAAAATACTGAGAATAATCACGGTTTCGATCCTGCTTATTGCGCTTGTTCTGCTCCTTTACTACGGAATAGATACGGCGATGCATACGGGAACGAGCGATGCGGCTTTGACGATCTTATCCGTCGGCGCAGGGCTTGCAGGAGTAGGACTTATCCTTTCCCTTATAACCTCGCTTTTAAGACTTAAATACGAAAAAGATCACACGGACAAATGACCGTGTGATCTTTTTTAATGTTAAATTCTGATCTGTTAAAGGACTTTTCCGAGAAAATCCTTTGCTCTTTGAGTTTTGGGATTCGAGAAAAGTTCGTTGGGAGTTCCCTCTTCGGCGATCTGACCGTCGGAGATGAAGAGAACTCTGTCGGCAACCTCGCGCGCAAAGCCCATTTCGTGAGTTACGACAACCATCGTCATGCCCTCTTTTGCAAGAGAACGCATAACGTCGAGAACTTCGCCGACCATTTCGGGGTCGAGAGCAGATGTCGGTTCATCGAAAAGAATTACTTCGGGATCCATGCAAAGCGCACGAATGATAGCAATACGCTGTTTCTGACCGCCCGAAAGCTTACTCGGATACTCGTCTTTTTTCTCTTCAAGACCGATTCTGCGAAGAAGTTCCATTGCTTTTGCTTCGGCTTCTTCTTTTGTCTTGAGCTTTAATTTGACGGGTGCGAGAGTGAGGTTCTGCATGACCGTGAGGTTATTGAAAAGATTGAAATGCTGGAAAACCATGCCCATGCGGCTTCTCGCAATGTTGATATCGAGATGATTTTCCTCATATATTTCACGGCAGATCTTTTTAAAAGCGGGGCCTTCATGCTTTTTGAGAAGGTCTTCTTTTTTGATCTTTGCGATAGCTTCGTCGCGCGTCAAACCCGTCGAAACAAGATTTGCATACGTTTTCGAAGCTTCGATAGCATCGTAATGAAGATACGGATCGATATCGTTTATGAGCTTATCGCCGAGCCAGACTTCGCCGTAGGTGGGATCTTCAAGAAGATTCATACAGCGAAGAAGGGTGCTTTTACCGCTGCCCGAAGGGCCGATAATAACGACACATTCGCCCTTTTCGATCTCGCAGGAGATGCCGTTAAGGATACGGAGATCACCGAAATCCTTAAAAATATTTCTAACGCTTATCACCGGCACGCAACCTCTTTTCTATCATTTTAATGCAGAACGTAAGCAGATAAACAATGCCGAGATAGAACACCGCGACAACGCTCATCGGGACTATATAGCTCGCCATATAGTTACCGCTGCCGATATTTTTTGCCGCCATAGTAAGATCATACATACCGATCATACTGACGATGGACGTTTCTTTGATAAGCGCGATAAGTTCGTTACCGATCGCAGGAATAACGTTCTTTATAGCCTGCGGAATAACGATGCTCATCATTGTAATCGACGAAGGAAGGCCGAGAGCTCTGCCTGCTTCGGTCTGACCGATATCGACGGAAAGAATGCCTGCTCTGATATTTTCGGCAACGTATGCGCCCGAGTTTACGCCGAACGCAATGATCGCCGTGAGCATCTGCGGAAAGCCGCGGATCGCGAAAATGACGTAAGCCATTATGAAGAGCTGAAGCGCCATGGGGGTACCGCGGATAACGGTTATGTAGATCTTACAGATGAGCTTGGGAATAAACATGACTTTCGAGTTTTTCGCTATTGTGACGAGAGCGACGACCGTACCGAGCAAAAGACCGAGAACGATAGCGCCGAGGGAGATACCGATAGTCATTTTGAAACCTCGGAAGATCATCTCCCAATACTTCACGGTAGTGAAAAGCTCTATGAGTTTACTGATAAAATTCATTGAATTGACCTTTCAAAAGGCTTTTATAGAATACGGATTATTCGAGACCCATGTGTTTCATGAGAAGTTTGTCAACGCCGGTTTCACCGTTTTCGTCAGCAACCATAAGTTCGGAAAGAACTTCGTTGATAGCTTCGAGAAGTTCGGTGTTACCTTTGGTTACGCAGATAGCGTACTGTTCTTCTGTGGGAGAGTCAGCTTCGCCTTCGCCGCCTGCATAGTAGAGGGGGAGACATTTGAAGCCTTCGTTTTTATCAACGATATACTGAGCGGGGAGCTGGTCGATGATAACAACGTCGATCTGCTGAGCTTTGATGCCGTCAGCTGCGAGCTGAGCGTTATCGAAGCTTGCCATGGAAGTATCGGTGCCGTAAAGAACGCCGTCATAGCCGTAAGATTCGTCTGCAGCGGTAGCGTTGATCTCGCCGTCGGTGTAGATAGCGCCGGTAGTATCGGTCTGAACGCCGATCTTCTTGCCTGCAAGAGCATTCCAGAGAACGTATTCATCGTTAACGGTAGCGATGGAATCGTCGCCTTCAGCCCAGATAACGTACTGAACGGAGGTGTAGTAAGGAACGGAGAAATCTACTTTTTCTTTTCTTGCATCGGTAATGGTGATACCTGCAGCGCCGCAGTCGCAAACTTTGCCTGCTGCAACGTTATCGATGATAGCTGCGAATTCAACGTTAACGAATTCGATTTCTTTACCCATTTTTTCGCCGACCATGTTCATAACTTCAACGTCAACACCGGTGATCTCGGTGCCGTCATAATATTCGAACGGAGCGAAGAATGCGTTTGTCTGAACGATGATCTTTTCAGCGCTGTCGCCGCAAGCGGTCATAGCAAAGACCATGGAGATTGCCATAGCAATCAAGAGAAGGATACTGATTGTTTTTTTCATTTTGTGTTTACCACCTTTTAAATTTTTTAGCTTTAGCCATATATTTCTTTCGCTTTGATAAGGCTTTCTTCCGGGGGAAGGAGCGGACCGTATTCAAGACCGCAGCAGCCCGTATAGCCTGCCTTATCTACAGCGGAGAAGATAACTTTATAATCGCTTTCACCGAACTGAAGCTCGTGTCTGCCGGGATGTCCTGCAGAGTGGAGATGAGCGATCAGATCAAGGTTATTGACGATATTGGGGATAATATTTCCCTCGCTTACCTGCTGATGGTAGATATCGTAAACGATTTTGACGAACTGACAGTCTACCTCTTTGACAATATCGAAACCTTCGACCGCAGACCAGAGATAATAACCTTTATGGTCAACGAGCGTGTTGAGAGGTTCGAGCATGATCGTAACGCCGCTTTCCTCGAGAATGGGACGGGCGAGTTTAAGAGTTTCGACTATATTTTCATGTTGGATACGGCGATCTTCACCGGTATCCTGTCCGACCTGAGTAATAAGTCTTTTTGCGCCGACACGGTTTGCGGCGGCACAGCTTTCCTTGAGGCCGTCGAGCCATGCCTGACGGTATGTAACGTCGGTCATACGGAATTCGGAAGTGCACATACTGATAAGTTCAACGCCTGTTTCTTCGCATGTATTTCTTACAGCGTCGAGATCGAGACATTTCCAGTTATAAGTTTCAACGGCATCAAAGCCGAGTTCCTTTATTCTGCGGATACCATCGATAAAAGGGATACCGCCGAAAAAGTTACCAACGGGAACGCATAAACGCATATAAAATCCTCCTTAAATCAAATAACAACAGTATTTTCCGTTACTGCAAAAATTTCGGGAACGATCGAGCCGACCTCAAACGGAACTTCGAGATAAACAGTACCTCTGTCCTCTTCACGGAACGGCTGAACTTTTATAATGCCTTGCTTTGCATCAATATTACGAACATCGATAACCCACTTATCTCCATTGAGAAACTGATCCGATATAAGCTTTCCGTCAACATAAAAGCCTGCAATGTTTCCCTTTGCGGAAATAACAAGATATTTAACTTCATCGTCCCAGGATACAGAATATTCGTTTGAAATATCGGGAAGATTTTCATAATGACCGAAGAGAAGTTCATGGGAAAGAGTATTTTCAACCTTTTCCACGTTCAAGCGGATGCCCTCTGTAGGAGCATAATCAACAGCGCCCAACAGTTCGACGGTCGTGCCGTTGATATCCATACAGCCTTCTTCGAGATCGAACGATCTGCCGTCGGAAAGAACGGCAACGGGCTTCATTCCTCGTATTTTCATAAACGAAACTTTATTTTCGCCGAGATATACCGGCTGTGCGGTGACGTATTTGAAATCAAGTCCCGCAAGAGTGATGCCGACTGGGATGAAGAAAGTTACATCTTCGGGGATATCGATTTCAAACGAGAGTTTACGGTCTTCAAAATCAATATCGAATTTCTGCGCGGGATGCGCAGGGAGTTTTTTGAGTCTGACTCTGTTGCTGACGAAAAGGAAACCGCTTTTGCCGTCTGAACGGAGCGCGCAGCGAAGGGTCGTTTCGTCATTGAGATCTTTGGGCATTATATCGGGCAAAACGGGGTCCATCGGAGCCATTATCTCGCCGAAATCATGAAGAAAATCGTGAATACGGCGGAGTCTGAACCAGCTTCTGCGAAGCTGACCCATATCACCGATAGGTGCCTCAAAGTCATAAGAGATAACGGGACAACCGCCACACTGTAATGTGGAAAATTTACCTATCGGCTGAAGTCCGCCGGCAAACATATAATAACCGATAAGATTTGCGCCGTTACCGAGCTTGACAATAGCAAGATCCTCTATATCTTCGGAAACAAAAAGCGGACGGCGACGGTAAGTTATTTGATTACCTCCACCCGATTCACAAGTCATAAACGGGAAACGGTCTTTATATTTATCTTCGGAAATTCCGTACTCACCGATAAGATCTTTTCCGATAAGGCCGTCCTCACGCTGACGCGCGAAAAAGAGGTTGGGATTAGGAGCAAGAGGTCTGACATGTCCCTCCCAGGGAGCATCGGGATAGCCGCCGTACATTGGAAGAACAGTTTCGGGAAGCGGAGCCCTGCCCCATGCGGTGGCAGTATAAAGCGGCGCGCTGAAGCCTTCGGCAAGAACTGCTTTCTGAAGAGCGGAGAGATACTCTGCGCTGTAGACCATTTCGTTTTCGATCTGGATTCCCCAGAATTCGAGGTCTCTTATCTGCTCGGCAAGTTCGTGGATATATCTTAAAGCATAGCGCCAGTACGGTTCTTTTACGGAACGAAGTGAGTCTTTGCACTCCTGCATTACCCAGTCGGGATGACCGCCGTTTCGGCATTCCGCATTGACATACGGACCGAGACGGAGGCAGAAATGAAGCCCTACTTCATGACAGAGATTTACAAAAGCACGTATATCTTTGTTCCCGGAGAAATCGAACACGCCCTTTTCCTCTTCATGGTGGATCCAGAAAATATAGGAAGCGACGACATCTACCCCACCCTCTTTCATTTTTATGAGGGTTTCTTTCCAGCGCTCAACGGGAACACGGCTGATATGAAGCTCGCCCATAACGGGAATGCAGGGTTTTCCGTCGGTTTCGACATAACGGTTCGTAACACGGACATTACCCTTTCCGAACTGCGGAAGGACAAAGGTCGGTTTACGGTCTATATTACAGTTAAAAAACATTTTTATCTCCGAAAAGAAATTTTAGAAATAAATGACCTGACCCGATTCCATGGATTGATTTGCGGCAAATACGAGTTCGTGAGTTTTGAGAGCATCCTGATAATTTGAACGGATACCGGAAGCATCGCCTGTCTTTACAGCCTGAACGAATGCTTTATCGAGATAGAATGTATGATCGATTCTTTCTCTGTCTACATCGTAAGTATAATTGCCGGTCTTGAAGATAAGGTTATTTCTGAGACGGTAATCGATTATCATATCGTCGAGAGTTATAACAAGACCGCAGTTGGGACGGATATCCTTGGAATAGCATCCGCTGACGAGGGTTGCGGTGACGTTATTCGGGAAACGGATAACGGCGGTGGAGTGGTCGTCGGTATCGTATTCTTCGGAAGCATCGACACCGGGTTTTACCATACCCGTGGAGCAAGTGGCGTAAACGGAAAGAGGTTCGCCGAAAAGATAACGCAGACAGTCTGCAAGGTGGATATTCTGTTCAACGAGCTGACCGCCGCAGGTGCTCTTTTTCTGCCACCACCAAACACCGGGAATGCCGCCTACCCATGCGCCGTAGACAAGACCTCCTTTTTTATGTTTGGGAAGTTCTTCTTTTATCATATCCATGAGGTTGAGATAACGGTCCTGGAAACCTACGCTGGTGATGAGGCCCGTCTCTTCAACTTTCTTTGCGATCTGTCTTGCCTGTTCAAGATCGAGGTTGACGGGTTTTTCTACAAGGAACGGGATACCGAGCTCGACTGCTCGGGTCTCGGAAGAAGCGTGAGCGGTAGGTTCGATACAGATAACGACAGCATCGAGAGTTTCTTTTGTCTCGTTATCGTAAAGTTCGTTATAATCGCGGTAGATTCTTTCTGCGCCGAACTGCTTTGCGGCCGCAAGTCTGCGCTCTTCAATCGGATCTGCAACCGCAACGACCTGAACGTCGTCCATTTTAAGGAAAGAATCTCTGTGGCTGTTGGATCTGCCGCCACAGCCGATAAGACCAATACGTACTTTTTCCATATTAAAATCTCCTTACTCGAAACGATATTTATTTTTAATTTTAAAGGTCAATTGAATTTCTTTGCAAAAGCGGTGATTTTCGATTTATCGATCGTCGGCGCGGAACCGCCCGCCTTGATTATCTTTTTCATCGCGATCTTTGCGACGAATTTATCGAAGCCTTTCATTTCATCGGGATTCATTCTGGCTCCGAATCCGTCTGCGGCGACCGCTTTTTTGACGATCAGCGCAGGAAAGTTATTTTCAATATACGCGTTATTCTGACGGTAGTCGGCGCAGCAGACATAAATGCCGACATTCTTTTTCTGAATTTCGAGCTCGTTTGCGGCAACGAATTTTTTGAGCTGAGACGGGATCATTCCGGCTCTTATACCGCCGCCGAGGATAACATTATCGAACGAAGAGACATCGCAGCTGTCTACTGCAAGATTAAAAAGCTTTGCATCGGGAATAAGCTTATAAAGCTCTCTTGCACATTCCGCCGCGGCACCTGTTTTTGAATAATAAACGATAGCTGTTTTCACAAAAATCTCTCCCGAAATAACAAAATACATCTTAACTGTATAAAAATACAAAGGTAGTATATCACATTTTCCCAATAAAAGCAAGTACCTAATTAAATATATTTATTTGTTTTTATGCAGGGAAAGATTTTTCGTATTTAGAAGAAATTTAACAAAATAAATTACGTGCAAAGGCTTTACAAAACAAGAAATAACTGATATAATATTGAATATATAGCAAATAATGAAAAAGAGGTTTATTTTATGAGAAACATCGATTACGTTAAAACATACGACCCCGAACTCGGCGCCGCTATTGAAGCGGAGTTCGACCGTCAGAGAAGAAATATTGAACTTATCGCATCCGAAAACATCGTTTCTGAGACCGTTATGGCGGCAATGGGAACTATCCTTACAAACAAATACGCAGAAGGCTATCCCGGAAAGAGATATTACGGCGGTTGCGAATGCGTTGACGTTGTTGAAAACATTGCAAGAGAACGTGCATGTAAGCTTTTCGGCGCTGACCATGCAAACGTTCAGCCCCACAGCGGTGCGCAGGCAAACATGGCTGTTTACTTCGCATTCCTCAAACCCGGCGACACCATCATGGGTATGAACCTCGCTTGCGGCGGCCATCTTACCCACGGTTCTCCAGTTAATATGTCCGGTTCTTATTTCAACATCGTTCCTTACGGTGTTGACGAAAAGACCCATCTTATCAACTACGATGAAGTTGAAAAACTCGCAAAAGAACACAAACCCAAGATCATCGTTGCAGGTGCATCCGCATATCCGAGAGTTATCGATTTTGAAAGATTCGCAAATATCGCTCATTCCGTCGGCGCACTTCTCATGGTAGATATGGCGCACATCGCAGGTCTCGTTGCGGCAGGTCAGCACCCCTCTCCGTTCCCCCATGCGGATATCGTTACAACTACCACCCACAAGACCCTTCGCGGTCCCCGCGGCGGCATGATCCTCTGCAAGGAAGAATTTGCAAAAGCAATCGATAAAGCGATCTTCCCGGGCACTCAGGGTGGTCCTCTCATGCACATTATCGCAGCTAAAGCCGCTTGCTTCGGCGAAGCTCTCAAACCCGAATTCAAAGCTTACCAGGAGCAGATCGTAAAGAACGCAAAAGTTCTTGCAGACTCCCTCGTAGAAAAAGGCTTCGATCTCGTTTCCGGCGGTACGGATAACCACCTCATGCTCGTCGACCTTCGAAAATTCAACATCACCGGTAAAGAACTCGAGCACAACCTCGACGAAGTACGTATTACCGCAAACAAGAATGCAATTCCGAACGATCCCCAGTCTCCGTTCATCACTTCCGGCGTACGTCTCGGCACTCCCGCTGTAACATCCAGAGGCTTTGTTGAAGACGATATGAAGATCGTTGCGGAATGTATTTACGAAACTGCCGCTCATTTTGAAAAAGCAGACGAGATCAGAGCAAAAGTTGCGGCTCTCTGCGACAGATACCCCATCTATCAGAATATTTAAGTAGACTAAAGACTGTCGGTGTATGTTATATACGCCGACAGTTGAATATAGATTTCAGTTTGGAGTGAAAAGTCATGACAGAAAGAGACAGAATACGAGAGCTTATCAAAGAATACGCAGATACAGTAGCTCTTACCGAAAAAAGCAGAGAAATAGAGAAAAGATATAAAGATCTCAACGCTCTTAATATAGTTCGTCCCCCCGTTCTCATTTTCGAGATCCCCTGGGGTGAAATCCGTTCGGACGAGTTAAAAACACAGCCCGGCGAATATCAGGGCATGGAATACGGTCTTCGCATGGCTCTTTTCCAGAATAAATACTTCCGCGGAGATCACACATGGGCACCGCATTGGGGCGTTGGTGTACACGTTCACAACAGCGGTTACGGAATCGGCTCGAAAGAAAAACAGATTCCGTCCACGACCGGCGCATATATCGTTGCTCATGAATATGAAGACCAGCTCATCAACGATGAAGACGTTGAAAAGATCAAATTCCCGACCATTTCCTACGATAAAGAAGCCACCGAGAACTCTATGAACAAAATGAGAGAGCTTCTCGGAGATATTCTTCCCGTAAGAAAAACAGGCGTTGTTACCGGCTTCGCTTCTTGGGACTTCCTTATGTCACTTCACGGCATTGAAAAATGTTACGAAGACCTTTACGACCGTCCCGAATTCATTCATGCGCTCATGAAGAGACTTACCGATATTCACAATTACGAATTTGATGAATATGAACGTCTCAATGTTCTCGAAACAGAAGTATATTATCTGCATTGCACACCCGCACTCTGCCACGATATGCCCCACAAGGATCTCGATACCGAAAAGATCACCTGTAAAGATATCTGGTGCAGAACCTCCGCTCAGGTTCTCGCTGTAGTTTCTCCCGAAATGCAGCAGGAATTTGACGTTGACTATGCAAAAACATATGCTGAAAGATGTAAACGTACTTATTACGGCTGCTGTGAACCTCTTCACAACAAGCTTGATCAGATCAGAGATATAAATAATCTCCACAAAGTTTCCATCACTCCCTGGGCAAACGTTGACGAAGCGGCAGAGATCATGGGCAAGGATTTCGTCCTTTCCTACAAACCGAACCCCGCATTCGTTGCAAACAAGACTTTCGATCCCGCTCCCGTTGAAGAAGAGATCACGAGAGTTCTCGAAGCGTGCAAACGCAACTCCACCCCCTGCGAATTCGTTCTCAAAGATATCAGCACGATCGCAAACCGTTGGGAAAACCTCATGGAGTGGAACAACACCGTACAGAAAGTTATTGACAGATATTTTGGCTAAAACATCGGAGAATAAAATATGGCATCCCCTCTCGCGGCAAGGATAAGGCCGACAGAGCTTTCCGATTTTGTCGGGCAAAGGCATCTTGTCGGTAAAGGCAGACCGCTTTACAAGATAATCGAAAGCGGAAATATTCCGAACATGATATTTTACGGTTCATCCGGCATAGGCAAGACCACTCTTGCCTCCATAATTGCGGCCAAAACGAACAAAACTCTGCACAGGCTCAACGCAACGACCGCATCTACCGGCGATATCAAGGAAATAATCTCATCGATAAACTCTATCGAAAGCGAAAACGGAATACTGCTATACCTTGACGAGATCCAGTATTTTAACAAAAAGCAGCAGCAGATCCTGCTCGAATTTATCGAAGACGGTTCGATAACGCTCATCGCATCGACGACGGAAAACCCGTATTTTTACGTTTACAACGCAATTCTGAGCCGTTCTACGGTTTTTGAATTCAGACCGGTCGAAAGCCGCGATGTTTTAAAAGCGGTGACAAGGGCTTTTGAGATCGTTAAAGAAGACCTCGGAATTGACGTCAATATCGAAAACGGAGTCTGCGAGCATATTGCATCGACATGCGGCGGCGACGTAAGAAAAGCAATAAACGCAGTCGAACTTCTTACCGCCGTAAAGATCGGACAAACGGAAATAAACGTCACGCTCGAAGACGCGAAGGAAGTTTCCCAGCGTTCGAATATGAAATACGACCGAGACGGAGATGCGCATTACGATATTCTCTCCGCATTCCAGAAATCGATAAGAGGTTCCGATGAAAATGCGGCGCTTCATTATCTTGCAAGGCTCGTTGAGGGAGGAGATATGCCGTCGATATGCCGAAGACTGCTTGTAATTGCGGCGGAAGATATCGGGCTTGCGTATCCGCAGGCGATAA
>JAGASR010000017.1 GCA_017621705.1 Clostridia bacterium
CACTTCTACAATAATGAACGTATTCAGCTCAAAACAAAACTGACACCTCTCGAAAAGCGATGTCAGTTCGTTACTTAAAATTTAATATTTTCTACCTTGGGGGGTGTTTTTTGTACTGTCTGTACAATTTGGGGCAGTACACAAGCCAGGAAGAATTTTATATTTACAGTCATTCTTCCGTTGTCCGTTAATGTAAAATATCCGCTGTGTTGTCTCGAATAGGCGAATTTTGTGTCGAGAAAAGAAATCTGCAATATTTTACTTGAAATTTCATAGAAAAATCACAGAGTCGGCTTGAAAACTATTGCAATTTACGCCGATTTGTGTTATAATATTTCTACCTTGCGTAAAGGTGCTTTATTGAGTTGCGCAAAAATCGGGAAACACGGTATTTACGCAAGCCAGAACACCTTTGCTGTGCCGATCCGAAATCTAAACGGAAAGGCGAGAAAGGGAGGCAAATAATTAAGGAGGTGCCGACATGGGTAAGGACAAAGTAGTACTCGCATGTTCCGAATGCAAACAGAGAAACTACAACACTACCAAAAACAAAAAGAACAATCCCGACAGACTTGAAATGAACAAATACTGCAAGTTCTGCCGCAAGCACACGCTTCACAAGGAAACGAAGTAAAGGAGGTCAGACTGATGTCGGAAGAAATCAAAAAATCCGAAGAGCAGAAGCCTGCTAAAGTCGAAAAGAAAAAAGACAAGAAGCCCGGTTTCTTCGCTAAAGCAGGAAAATTCCTCAAAGAACTCAAGAGTGAAATTTCCAAAGTCGTTTGGCCTACACCTAAGCAGGTTTTGAACAACACACTTGTTGTTATCGTCGTTGTAATCCTTTCCGCTGCTTTTATCGGCGCGGTTGACGCACTGTTCAAATTCCTCGCAGGTCTTATAGTGTCTTAACGAGCTAACGAGTTAGTGAGCGGAGGAAAAAAATGGCGCAGAACGGAAAGTGGTATGTTCTTCATACCTATTCAAGCTACGAAAACAAAGTCAAATCCAGTCTTGAAACTATAATCGAAAACAGAAAGCTTCAGGATCTTATTTTTGACATCCGCATACCGACGGAATCGGTTGCAGAGGATAACGAGAACGGACAGAAGGTCGAAAGAGAAAGAAAACTCTTCCCCGGCTATGTACTCGTTAATATGATCGTCAATGATGATACGTGGTTTATCGTTAAAAACATCCGCGGTGTTACCGGCTTTGTCGGCCCCGAAGGAAAACCCGTACCGCTTACAGATGCGGAGATCGCCTCTCTCGGAATTATGAAACAGGCAGCGGAAGTAGACTACGCCGTTGGGGATTCCGTTAAGATAACGAGCGGATCGCTTGAGAACTTTACGGGTATTGTCGAAGAGATCGACATACCGAACAACAAAGTCCGCGTAGTAATTTCTATGTTCGGACGCGAAACACCAGCAGAACTCGAACTTGACCAGATAGAGGTCATCTGAGAGACAATTCATTTCAATAATCTTAAGGAAGGTTAACAGACATGGCTCAGAAAATAGTAGCTTATGTAAAGCTTCAGATACCCGCCGGAAAAGCTAATCCGGCTCCGCCCGTAGGCCCCGCGCTCGGTCAGCACGGTGTCAACATCGTGGCATTCACCAAGGAATTCAATGAAAGAACGAAAAATGACATGGGTCTTATCATCCCCGTAGTCATTACCATTTATGCGGACCGTTCCTTCACATTCATCACCAAGACCCCCCCGGCTGCTGTTCTTATCAAGAAAGCATGCGGCATTGAAAGCGGTTCCGGTGTTCCCAACAAGAATAAAGTTGCAAAGATCACCCGCGAACAGGTTCTCAAGATCGCAGAACAGAAAATGCCTGACCTCAACGCTAATGACGTTGAAGCAGCTGCAAAGATGATCGCCGGTACAGCAAGAAGCATGGGTGTCGAGGTCGTAGACTGAGGTCCCTAAAAAGTGGGAGGATCGTTTGAATCGTCCGAAAAACCACACAGGAGGAATTAATTTAACATGAATAAAGGTAAGAAATATACTGACAGTGCTAAACTCATCGACAGAACCAGACTTTACGATGCCGATGAAGCACTCGGCCTTGTTTGCCAGACGGCTAAGGCTAAATTTGATGAAACTATCGAAATCCACGTTCGCCTCGGTGTTGACTCCCGTCACGCTGACCAGCAGGTTAGAGGTGCTATCGTTCTCCCGAACGGTACCGGTAAATCCGTAAAAATCCTTGCTTTCGTTAAAGGCGATAACATCCAGGCTGCTGAAGCAGCTGGCGCAGACTACGTAGGCGGCGCTGAACTCGTTGCTAAGATCCAGAATGAAAACTGGTTCGATTACGACGTAGTTGTTGCAACTCCCGACATGATGGGCGTTGTAGGTCGTCTCGGTAAAGTCCTCGGTCCTAAAGGTCTTATGCCTAACCCCAAGGCTGGTACCGTATCCCCCAACATTGCTCAGGCTATCACCGAGCTTAAAGCTGGTAAAATCGAGTACAGACTTGACAAGACCAACATCATTCACTGCCCCATCGGCAAAGCTTCCTTCGGCGCTGAAAAGCTTCAGGAAAACTTTGATACCCTCATGGGCGCTATCATCAAAGCAAAACCCGCTGCTGCTAAAGGTCAGTACATCAAGAGCTGCGTTGTAGCTTCTACCATGGGCCCCGGCATCAAGATCAACGGCGCAAAACTTATGTAATTTTGCCCTCAGGGTTCTGAATTATAGATATCAACGGATGGTCGTAACCGATCATCCGTTTTTATTTTTCTTGACTTTTCAGATAAAAAATGGTATACTGTTCAGAAATCAGAAATATTTTCCGTCATCTGATTTTTCGGTTGTTTTCTCGCTGTTTTTACAGTTGGTCTGCTCCGTCAGATATGCGCAGTTATCGGCATTTCTGTTGGTTTTTATCCCCGGTTCAAGTTCGCACCAACCGTCTTTCTGATGAACGCAATCTTTTTCGCATCTTATATTTTGCATAAATACCTCGTATATATTTTTTTATAGTTTAACTCGTTTTCTTGAAAATAAACATGATTATTTTAACATCTTCAAAAATGCCGCAGGCTGTGCGTTCATATTTTGAGAACGTCTTGTCTCTCCCCGAAAATCCAGATCTCGATCCGAGAGTAGCTTTCCATACGGATCTTTCGGTCTTTTCTTTCGGCAACACTCTCGTCTGCGCGCCGTATATTTTCAGCTTTTTAAAGGAACGTATTCCTCAATTCGAGCTGATAAAAGGGGAGGAGCCGAAGTCTCCGTATCCGACAGAGGTACTTTATAATGCGGCGCTTGTCGGCAGAAAACTTTTCTGCAATATAAAATATACGTCTCCGACGATCCTTTCAGAGTGCGAAAAACGCGAAATTACTTCTGTCAACGTTCCGCAGGGATACGCAAAATGCAGTACGGTCATTGTTGATGATATGTCGATCATAACTTCCGACAGTTCAATTCAGAAGGCTGCGGAAAAAGAGGGAATAGCTGCTCTTTTTGTTTCAAACGAAGGGGTTTTTCTTGACGGATATCCGAATGGATTTATTGGGGGCGCATCAACCGTCCCCGAAAAGGAAGTTATTTTTACGGGCGATATCTTTCGGTCACCCGATGCCGAAAAGATTATCGAATTTATAGAAAAAAGAGGCAAAAAGCCCGTATTTTTTTCTGATATGCCGCTTTACGATCTCGGAAGTCCGATCGTTTTGGCATAAATATAGTCAATTTTAATTTTTGCGCATATACATATAACGGGTGATCATATGCGCAGAAAAAAATCTTCTTTAAGAATAAAATTACCGGTTTTTCTTATTTTTTTTATCGGAGTCTGTTTTCTGTTGTCTGTTGCGGAAAACTCGGTACGTCCCATACTCCGTACAATGGCGCTTGCGAATGTTGAGATAATCGCAGGCGAAAAGATAAGCGAAGCGATCGAGGAGGAAATGGTCTCCGAAGATTATGAGCTTGAAAGCATCATTTCATTCGAAAAAGATGCGGACGGACGTATAAATGCCGTCAAAACGAATATCGTAACTGCAAACCGCCTTAAATCTGCTCTTTCGCTTGCCGTCCTTGATAAAATAGGGCAGATAACTGAAAGCGATGTTGCCGTTCCGTCCGGAAGTCTGACTGGGCTTGCGCTCCTTTCGGGCAGAGGACCGAATATTCCCGTTAAAACGGTTCCTGTCGGCAGCGTTCGCACTAATCTGCAAAGCAAACTGACAAACGGCGGTATAAATCAGACTCTTCACCGCATAATACTTGAAATAACCGTTGATATGAATGTTATTCTGCCGCGCGAAACGGTCTCTTCGGAAGTTTCGATGAATGTCGTCGTTTCCGAAACTGTCATCGTCGGCACGGTTCCCGAATATTTTTCAGATATATCCATACCTTTGGGGGAAAGTTGAAATGGACGCAAAAAAACGTATGGACGAACTCGTTTCGCTCATAAATTACCACGCAAAAAAATATTATACAGACGATGCACCCGAGATTTCGGACTACGATTACGATATGCTCAACCGCGAGCTTGTCGAACTCGAAGAAAAATATCCCGAGTTCAAGTCGCCGCAGTCTCCGTCATTGCGTGTCGGCGGTGCTGTCTTGAAAGGATTTGAAGAGGTTCGCCACGAAGTTCCTCTCGACAGTATGCAGGACGCTTTTTCGTTTGATGAGATCGGTGATTTTGACCGTCGTGTGCGCCAGGCTTTCCCTGAAACAGAGTATGTCGTCGAGCTGAAGATCGACGGACTTTCCGTTGCGCTCGAATATATCGACGGAAAATTTGTCAGAGGTGCCACAAGAGGCGACGGAACGGTTGGCGAAGACGTCACCGAAAATCTCAAGACTGTAAAGGCAATTCCTCTTACACTCTTCGAACCGTACCCTCATCGTCTGATCGTCAGAGGCGAAGTTTATATGCCGAGAAGTTCATTCGATGCGCTCAATAAAGAACGGGAAGCGAACGGCGAAAACCTCTTTGCAAACCCCAGAAATGCCGCCGCAGGTTCTCTGCGTCAGCTTGACAGCAGAATTACGGCAAAGCGTAATCTTGAGATTTTCGTGTTTAATCTTCAACTTTCCGACGGTCTGATCCCCCAGACCCATACCGAAACTCTCGATTACCTCAAAAAACTCGGCTTTTGCACCAGCCCTTATTATAATAAATATTCATCGGTTGATGATGTTGTCTCGGAGATCACACGTCTCGGTGAAAAACGAAATGATCTTCCTTTTGATATTGACGGTGCGGTTGTAAAAGTTAATAGCTTGACACAGCGCAAGGCGCTCGGAAGCACCGTTAAATTCCCTAGATGGCAGATTGCATTCAAATATCCGCCCGAAAAGAAAGAAACTTTGCTCGAGGATATTCAGATAAATGTCGGCAGAACGGGTGTTCTGACTCCGCTTGCAGTTCTCAAACCGGTTGCGCTTGCAGGCTCCGTTGTTGCGAGAGCGACACTTCACAACCGCGATTATATTGCCGAAAAAGATATCAGAATCGGCGATACGGTCATCGTTCAGAAGGCAGGAGATATAATTCCTGCGGTAGCGGAGGTTGTTTTTTCAAAGCGCCCCGAAAACAGCGTGCCGTTTTCGATGCCGAAAGTCTGCCCCGTTTGCGGTCAGGAAGTCGTTGCGGATGCGGACAGTCCGTTTGTTCGTTGCATTAACGTTGAATGTCCCGCACAGCTCGTTCGAAATATTATCCATTTTGTTTCGAAGGATGCCATGGATATTGAAGGTTGCGGAGAACAGCAGGTCGAGCGCTTCATTTCCGAGGGTCTGATAAGCTCTGCGGCGGATCTTTATAAGCTTGATTTCGAGCGTATAAAAAATATGGACAGATTCGGCGAAAAGAGCGCCGAAAATCTGAAAAATGCAATAGAAAAATCAAAGACAAATAATCTCGACCGCCTTGTTTTTGCGCTCGGCATCCGAGAAGTCGGTTCCAAAGCGGCAAAACTTCTCAGCGAAAGATTCAAGTCTCTCGATGCATTGATTTCTGCCGACGAACAGCAGCTTATCTCTATCGACGAGATCGGCACCGTCACCGCGCAGTATATTCTCGATTATTTCCGCAATCCGAAAAACCTTGATCTTATCGAAGAACTTCGTGCGTCGGGGCTTAATTTTACGTATACTTCCGACCGTGTTTCCGATATTTTTTCAGGTATGACGTTCGTTCTTACAGGTACACTTCCGACGTATACCAGAGACGAAGCATCCGCTATAATCGAAAGCCTCGGCGGAAAAACGAGCTCATCCGTCTCGAAAAAAACGACGTATGTCCTCGCCGGCGAAGATGCCGGTTCGAAGCTCACAAAAGCGCAGAATTTGGGCGTTACAATAATCGACGAAGCGGAATTCCGCAGAATGTCCGGCAATTAACGGAGGCAAAAAGTGATAAGTTTACTTGCAAAATTATTTATCCGCGATCATAAAAAAACGGAACTTCCCAATGTCCGAAACGCATACGGTGTCCTTTGCGGCGGAATGGGCATATTTCTGAATATTGTTTTGTTTATCATAAAACTGATAGCGGGAACGCTCAGCGGTGCGATATCCGTTACCGCAGATGCTTTCAATAATCTGACTGATGCAGGCTCTTCGGTCATAACGCTCATCGGTTTTCGCATGGCAGGTCAAAAACCTGATAAGGATCATCCTTTCGGGCACGGCAGAATAGAATATGTTTCGGGCTTTATCGTTTCGATAATCATTATTCTTGTCGGTTTTGAGCTTGCAAAAACGTCAATCGAAAAGATCATTTCCCCCGAGCGTGCTGTTTTTAATACGGTTTCAGCTTTGATCCTCGGCTGTTCGGTTCTCGTCAAAGCATACATGGCCTTTTATAATTTCAGCGTTGGTAAAAAGATCTCGTCATCGTCCATGCGCGCCACGGCTCTTGACAGCCTTTCGGACTGTGTTTCGACCGTTGTCGTTCTTATCTGCCTCGTCCTTTCTCTTTTTATTGACGTAAATCTCGATGCTTATTGCGGTCTTGCGGTTTCTGCATTCGTTCTCTTTTCGGGTATTCGTGCCGCTAAAGAGACGATCGATCCGCTTCTCGGAACTCCGCCCGAAAAAGAATTTATCGATGAGATCGCAGATACGGTCTATACGAACGGTAACGGCTCGATCCTCGGTATTCACGATCTTATAGTTCACGATTACGGTCCCGGCAGAACCATGATTTCTCTTCATGCGGAGATCTCCGAAGAAGCCGATCTTTTGCAGATGCACGATCTTATCGATAATATTGAACGTAAGCTCCGCGAAAAGCTTCATTGCGATGCTGTAATACATATGGATCCGATAGCCGTTCACGATGAAACCGTTTCGGAAGTCAGAGAGTCCGTTTTGAAGATTGTAAAAGATATAGATTCGAATCTTTCCATTCACGATTTCCGTATGGTCAAAGGTCAGTCCCATACAAATCTGATCTTTGATGTCGTAATTCCTTTTGAAATAAAGAACGACGAAAAAGCGATCAAAGAAAAGATTTCATCGCAGATCAAAAATATAAACGAAAACTACTATGCGGTTATAAATGTTGATAATTCGTATGTTTAAGAACAGGGGCTTGCCCCTGTTCTTTTTTACGTTTTTTGAAATTGGGGCTTGATTTATTTCCGTTTCTGTGATAAAATATTATAAAGTATGCAAAACCGTTTATGTAAGAGGATAATACATGTTACTCGTCGGCATTGTTGACAGCATAATATTCAAAAATTCCGAAACCGGCTACACCGTTCTTGAGATCGAAACAAAGGACGGACCGCAGACCGTTGTCGGAACTATGCCGCTTGTCGGAGAAGGCGAACAGATAGAAGTCGAGGGCGAATACGCAAATCATGCGACTTACGGCAGACAGTTCGTCGTCGAGACTTTTTCCAGTAAACTTCCTGCGGATGAGACTTCGATCTTCAGATATCTTTCGTCGGGTATAGTTAAGGGAATACGCGCCGCTACCGCCAAAAATCTTATCAATGCTTTCGGTCCCGACACTCTCGATATCCTCGAAACAGAGCCCGAAAAAGTCGCGCAGATCAAGGGAATAACGCTTGACCGTGCGATCAAGATATCCGAACAGATGAAGTCTTTGACGGGTGTTAAATCCATTCTCATGGGTCTTGCAGGCTTCGGGATCACTCCGACCGTTGCGTTCAAGATCTATAAACGCTGGGGCGCAAGAGCGTATGAAACGGTTCGTTTAAATCCGTATAAACTCTGCGAAATACCGGGGTTCGGATTCGAAAAGGCAGACCGTATCGCTAGAAAAATGCAGTATGACACAAACAGTCCGTACCGCATCCGCGCAGGAATAATATATGTTCTCAATCATAATCTTTACAGTAACGGTCATACTTTTCAGCCGCGCGAAAAACTTATCGCAACAACTCAGGGCCTTCTCGAAACGGGTGCCGATGAGATCGATATAATGATAGATACGCTTATCGAAGAGCGTGTCCTTTTCGCCGTTCCGAAGATCGGAAACACCAACGGTATATATCTTTATGGTGCGTATACGGCCGAGGCGTTTATCAGTGAACACGTAGTTCTCGCTTCGAAAATAGAAAGAGAATACCCCGGAGATTTTGAAAAAGATATAAAAAGAGCCGAAGATGCTCTTGAAATAGAATTTGCTCAGAACCAGAAAGCCGCTGTAAAAAACAGCCTTTGCCATCAGATTATGGTTCTTACGGGCGGCCCCGGTACAGGTAAAACAACAACTTTAAACGGAATAATCTATAATTTTGAGCAAAAAGGCATCTCTTTTGCTCTTGCAGCACCGACAGGTCGCGCCGCAAAACGTATGACAGAGCTTACGGGCAAAGAGGCGAAAACCATTCATCGCCTGCTTGAATACGGAGGTCAGGGCGAGAATGAAATGTTCGGCAAAAACCGTGAAAATCCGCTGCAGTATGATGCGATAATAATCGACGAAAGCTCTATGGTCGATCTGTTTTTGTTCTCGGCGCTTTTGCATGCGACGACTATCAACACCCGTATAATCCTTGTCGGAGACGTAAATCAGCTTCCGCCCGTCGGTCCCGGATTCGTTTTCCGAGATATAATCGCTTCCGGTGCAGTCGAGGTCGTAGAGCTCAACGAGATTTTCCGTCAGTCTCGAGAAAGCCTTATTGTTACAAATGCTCACGATATAATTAACGGACGTATGCCCGAATGCAGAGATACGAAGCACGACTTTTTCTTCCTTCCCGTTTCGACGTCCGAGGAACTTTCCATGAAAGTTGCGGAGCTTTACACTTCTCGTCTTCCGAAAGCGTACGGCTACGATCCGATGACTGATATACAGATAATCTGTCCCACAAAAAAAACGCTCAGCGGAACGGTTAGCTTAAACTCAATGCTCAAAGAGATCGCAAATCCGCCGCGAATGAGCCGATACGAAATGACTTTCCGTGATACCGTCTTCCGTGAAGGCGACAAGGTCATGCAGACGAGAAATAATTACGATATTTCTTATGAAAGCGATCTCGGAACGATAGATCAGGGCGTTTTTAACGGAGATATAGGCAGAATCGAGCAGATAAGCCCCGACGGTGAGAGCATGGTCGTCCGCTTTGACGATAAAAAAGTTACGTATATGTCAGAAGAACTCGAGGATCTCGACCTTGCGTATGCCATAACCGTTCATAAAAGTCAGGGTAGTGAATGGAACGCCGTTATCCTGCCGATCCTTGAGGGGTATGATGCACTTTTTACACGAAATCTTCTTTATACGGCGGTCACAAGAGCGAAAAGGCTTCTCGTTATCGTCGGCTCGTACGACCGTCTGAAGAGAATGGTCGAAAATAAATTTTCGGATAAACGCTATTGCGGTCTGAAATATATGATTCTGAATCTGCTATGAAAAAGATTTTTTCTGTTCTGTCCGATATATTTTTTACTCGCCGATGCCCCGGTTGCGGCAATCTTCTTCCCGTTCTTGAAGAAAATATCATCTGTGATGAGTGCCGACCCGATTTTACCGATATTTCGGATAAACTTTTTTACGTTTCGGAGCTCGAATTCATGAAAGCCGTTTATCTCTTTTCGGGGCCTCCGAGGCATGGGCTTCACCGTTTCAAGTTTCGAAACGACGGCTCTGCGGGCAGATTTTTTGCTGACCGTATGTATGAAATGATCTGCAAAGAGAAATTTCTCGATACGGATTGTGTTATCGTCCCCATTCCGGGAAATGTCAAGGATACCGACCGTGAATACGTTCAGGCGGAATTCCTCGGCAAGCGTATAGCCCGAAAGCTCCGTGTTCCGTTCGTCTGTGACGTTATCCGTAAGAAAAAATCGGTTCGATCGCAGACCAAATGCCGTACTTTTGCCGAAAGAAAAAAGAATGCGGAAAAAGCGTTTATTCTGAATAAAGAAAATGCAGAAAAGGTTAACGGCAAAACCGTTCTTCTCATCGATGATATATCGACAACGGGCTCCACTCTTTCGTCTGCCGCCGCTGTTCTGAAAAAGGCAGGCGCGGAGAGAATTTACGGTATCTGCGCCGCAAAAACCCCGTCTCTTCGGGAACGAAAAAGCAGGTATATTATTCCGTATCCCGATAAAATGAAAATGACAATGGTAAATATAAATGAAGTTGAAAAAATAAAGAAAAGTAAGGATTGATCGTATGTCTAACGGTATTTCACGCTTTTTTGAGAACGACGGTTCTGCGGAAAAGTCAAACACCAAAAAAGGAATGCACTCTCTTCGCGAACTTTATAAAATAGGCAGAGGCCCGTCGTCTTCCCATACGATAGGCCCCGAACGTGCCTGCAAACGCCTCAAAGAGCTTTATCCCGATGCGGAAAAATTCAAGGTCTTTTTGTACGGTTCTCTTGCTCTGACGGGGCAGGGTCACCGCACGGATGTCGTTATCGAGCAGACTCTTGCGCCGGTTGAGACCGAGATCGTTTTTGACGTTGAAAAAACAGACCTTCCGCATCCGAACACCATGGATGTAGAGGTCTATAAAAATGGCGAAAAGATCAAGACAGAGCGTATTATCAGCGTTGGAGGCGGCACGGTTCTATTTAACGGAGAAAGCGCTATTGAACAGCCTATAATTTATCCTCACACTACTTATGCCGAGATCGCCGAATACTGTTCGTCCCGTCGTATGCGCATCTGGCAGTATGTTCTCGAAATGGAGGACGAAGGCATTTTCGACTACCTTTCCGAGATCTGGCGCACAATGAGAAATACAGTTTACGAAGGTCTTGCGGCTGACGGAATTATTCCCGGCAGACTTAATCTTCAGCGTAAAGCAAAATACCTTTACAATCAGAAACATATGGACGAAAGCCCTGCAACGAGAGAAAACCGCATTGTTTGTTCGTATGCATTTGCCGCAAGCGAGCAGAACGCATATGCGGCGACTGTCGTTACGGCTCCCACATGCGGCGCATCGGGTGTTTTACCCGCAGTTCTTTTATATGAACAGGAAAAATTTGGTCTTTCCGATGAGGCTATCGTCAAAGCGCTTGCAACTGCAGGCATAATCGGTAATCTTATAAAAACAAATGCTTCGATATCGGGCGCGGAGTGCGGCTGTCAAGCAGAGATCGGAAGTGCTTGTTCAATGGCGGCGGCAGCCCTTGCGGAAATATTCGAAATGGGTATAAATCAGGTCGAATATTCTGCAGAGATTGCAATGGAACATCATCTCGGTTTGACGTGTGACCCGATCTTCGGGCTTGTTCAGATCCCGTGTATTGAACGTAATGCCGTTGCGGCAATGCGCGCGATAAATGCGGTCAGCCTTGCAAACTTCCTTTCCGATTCGAGAAAAATTTCGTTTGACCTTGTTGTGCGAACAATGTACGAAACAGGCCTCGACCTTGCATCTCACTATAAAGAAACGAGCGAAGGCGGCCTTGCAAAACTCTACAGATAAAATTATAAAATTAATAAATCAGACCGTAAAACATGTTTTTACGGTCCGTTTTTTTGCAGTAACATAAATTTGTTAAAGTTTATCCATTTACATTTTTTGTTAAATGTTATATAATAATGTAGAATGGCAAAATTATATTCATAGCAAATTTTTAGGGGGCACATACCATTATGTCAATGGGTTTTGATAACGCAAAATATATAAAAACACAGTCAGAGCAGATCATGAAGAGGAGAGGGGAATTCGGCGGAAAACTTTATCTCGAATTCGGTGGAAAGCTTTTTGACGACTATCATGCCGCTCGTGTTCTTCCGGGCTTCGCTCCCGACAGTAAGCTTCAGATGCTTAAAAAACTTGCGGATGATGTCGAGATCGTCATCACCATAAGCGCAAGCGATATTGAAAACAATAAAGTAAGAAAAGACTACGGAATAACATACGAAACAGACGTCCTCCGTCTTATAGATGCTTTCCGCGAGGCCGGTCTCTTTGTAGGCAGCGTTGTAATCACTCAGTTTTCGGGTCAGCCTGCTGCAGACAGTTTTAAAAACAGACTTGAAAAACTCGGTCTTAAAGTTTACAGACACTATATTATTCCCGATTATCCGTTCAATGTAAAACGTATCGTCAGCGAAGAAGGCTACGGTAAAAACGAATATATTGAGACCCAGCGTCCCCTCGTTGTTATCACCGCGCCCGGTCCGGGCAGCGGAAAAATGGCAACCTGCCTTTCTCAGATATATCACGATCACCTTCGCGGCATCGATGCAGGTTATGCAAAATTTGAAACTTTCCCCATCTGGAATATTCCGCTCAAACATCCCGTAAACCTTGCATATGAAGCGGCAACCGCAGATCTTAACGACGTTAATATGATCGACCCGTATCACCTTGAGGCATACGGTATCACTACTGTCAACTATAACCGTGACGTTGAGATCTTCCCCGTTCTTAACGCAATGTTCGAAAAGATCCACGGTGAAAGCCCGTATAAATCTCCGACAGATATGGGCGTCAATATGGTAGGCTACTGCATTACCGATGACGATGTAGTCAGAAAAGCCGCAAATCAGGAGATCATCCGCAGATATTATGCAACTCTCTGCGACCGTATCAACGGCAGAACGGGTGACGCTACCGTCAAAAAGATCGAAATGCTCATGCAGCAGGCAGGTATCAGTAATGCCGACAGAGAAGTTATCGGCGTTGCGGATGAACTTGCTGAGCGTTCCGACGGTCCCGCCGTTGCAATCGAGCTTCCCGACGGCAGAATAGTTACCGGCAAGACTTCCTCCCTTCTCGGCCCGTCTGCGGCGGCTATTATCAATGCTGTAAAAGCTCTTTGCGGCATGGAAAAAGAAAAGCATCTCATTTCTCCCTCGGTTATTGAGCCGATCCAGAAACTCAAGACCGAAGTTCTCGGCAACCGCAATCCCAGACTGCATTCCGACGAAGTTCTCCTTGCACTTTCCATCTGTGCGGCAACCGATAACGAAGCCGCTCGCGCCGTAGATAAACTCAATTCTCTCCGCGGCTGCGAAGCTCATTCTACCGTTATTTTAACGCAGGTCGACGAAGACGTCTACCGCAAACTCGGCATTCGCCTCACCTGCACGCCCAAGTATCAGACTAAAAAACTTTACCATAAATAATTGAACCGAAACGGAGGTGTCGGTCTTGCAAAGATGTTTTTATTCGACTGTTTTTACTTTGTTCGCAGTCGGTTTTACGGTCGCGGCGATATTCGTACCCGCAATGCTGATCCCGTTTTCGCTTGTATCGACAACTCTTTTCTCATTTGTTACCGCACTTTCCTATACAAAGCAATCTCGCCTTTGCTCTCAGGCGATCGTAGCTCTCTTTTATATCGTGACGCTTATCGTCACCAAAGATCCCGTGCCGGGGCTTGTGATGCTTTTGCTGTTTTTCCCCGTTGGGTGGTCGGTCGGGATGGCGTGCTATATGCGGCGCAGTCTTAACTCTGCAGGTGCGATGTCCGCTTTATCGGGAACGGCTTTTATTTTCGTGATCTTTCTTGTTTATGCCGTATTTTCAACTTATCCCGATATCTCTTTGGCTGCTGCTGGCGAAAATATCCGTGATCTGATCATTCCGGAGCTTGAATCCGCAATCGCATCGTTTTTTGAGATTGAATCGGAAATTACGGGGCAGACTTCAGAATACACTTATATATATTCATACGAATCGATCGCCTCGTTTGTTTTCTCATATGTTCCGACGGTTGTCGGCGTATGGCTGCTGTTTTCTTCGACTGTTTCATTCTGGCTTCTCAAAGCGGTTTTCAAGCTTTTTAAGCAGGATGTTTCATTCATGGGCGAATTCGGCGATTTCAAGGTCAGCAGGACAGGCGCATTCATTTATTTTCTTTCGACGGTTTTTACTGTCACCGCTATGGGTACTACCCTCGGCACCGTTGCGGTAAATTTTTCGGGCGTTATGTCTGTCGTATTGGCATATGCCGGAATTTCTCTTATAAGCTTTATACTGGAGCTTAAAAATGTACCCGATTATCTGAGATATATAATTGTCGGTGTCTTGTTTTTGTTCGGACTCATGCCTTTCGGCATTTCATACATTCTTTCGTTTGTCGGCCTTATCGACTCTTATCTCGATATAAGGGAAAGGTTCCGCAATTCGGGTGTTTAAAAATAAAAAAGCGTACAGATATAAAAAACGCTTTATTGCCGCTTTCTGCGGCGGAAGGGAGACAGATATGAACGGAAAATATATCGTAACTTCGCTCGCATCGCGTATAAGTTATATCATTCTCGCGGCTTTTTCCATACTGTTCCGCATATATTACCCCGGAACTCTCAGCTACGTGATGATCCTTGTTTCCGTGCTTTACATTGTCGGATTTGAAATATATGCTCAGCTGACCCAGCGTAATGTCAAAAAAACGCTGAAAAATACGATCGCCGTCATGAACCTCAATTCCGTAAAGAGACTCGGAAAATTCCCTCTTGCGGTAGTTGTGTGTGACGAGAAAGGCGATACCCTCTGGTACAGCGATAAATTTGTCGATCTTGCGGGTGAGGAATACGTTTCAAGCCTTCATAACGTCAAAACTCTCGACCGTTCTCTTCCCGAGTCTGATCGAACAGGTATCGTTCTCGGCGATAAAACTCTTTCCGTTTACGTCGATAAAGATGAGACAGACGGCAGAAGAATGAATATCCTTTATTTCTTCGACAGAACGGACTATGCTGTTCTTAAAAGAGAGCAGCAGCTCTTAAAACCCGTTGCCGCTTATCTTATGATAGATAACTACGACGAACTTTTCCGTAATATCCGTGAAGGTGAAAGCTCCGTTGCGGTTGCGACTATCGACGATGCTGTTATGCAGTGGGCGGCTAAAACCGACGGTATTATCAAAAAGACCGAGAAAAACAGATATTTCTTTATTTTTGAAAACCGTTTTTTACAGCAGTTCTGTTCCGACCGTTTCGATATTCTCGATATTGTCCGTGATCTTCCCATCATCAGTTCCATACCGCCGACTCTTTCTATCGGTATCGGCATAGACAGAGGCACTCTTTCCGAAAGTGAAGATGCCGCAAGAAAAGCTCTCGATATGGCTCTCAGCCGCGGCGGCGACCAGGCTGTTATTTCCAAACCCAGCGGTTTTGAATTTTTCGGCGGCTACGCAAGAGTAAGCGATACGAGAACAAAGATCCGCTCCCGTGTTCTTGCCGCATCGTTTGCGGATATTATCAAGGATGTCGATAAAGTTATCGTAATGGGTCATAAATTTGCGGATATGGATAGCCTCGGCGCTTGTATCGGCGTTGCTTGTATTGCGAATGCAAAGCATAAAAACGCATATATCGTTCTCGATACAAACACCAACCTT
The DNA here is from genome assembly GCA_017621705.1 of Clostridia bacterium. GTDB lineage: Bacteria > Bacillota > Clostridia > Oscillospirales > UBA644 > HGM12619. The sequence continues at coordinate 15,784 of JAGASR010000017.1, forward strand.
GCCGAAACGCTTTACGACAGAGTTACGATGTCCGAGCGTCACAAAAAGCTCTTTATAACAAAAGAGCAGGCGATGATGACTGTCGATCTCAATACGCTTCTCGTTGTCGTCGATACCCACCGCGGAAACTATACCGAAATGCCCGAACTTCTGAAATATGCAGGCAAAATTGCGGTTATAGACCACCACAGAAAAGCGGCGGACTTTATTCAGGATACTTCGTTCTTTTTCCATGAACCGTACGCATCTTCAACCTGCGAAATGGTAACGGAGATCATGGAATATCTCGGAGACTGCAACCCGTCTCCCGTTGAAGCGGAAGCGCTCCTTGCAGGTATTTATCTCGATACTAAAAACTTCGCCGTAAGAACGGGCACATGCACTTTCGAGGCGGCGGCATTCCTCAAAGCGATGGATGCAAACACAATAAACGTCAAGCTCATGTTCCAGACCGATATGGAAACGTACCGCGACCGCGCAGAGATCGTCAAAAACACGCAGATCTATCGCTCGATCTTCGCAATTTCCGTATTCGATGCGCCGTCGTCGGGTAATATTAAGATCGCAACCTCTCAGGCGGCGGATGAAATGCTGAATATCGAAGGTGTCCAGGCGGCATTCACGATATTCGAAACAAAAGATTTCTCAAATATTTCCTCCCGTTCTTTCGGAAATATAAATGTTCAGCTCATCATGGAAAAACTCGGTGGCGGCGGTCATCAGAGCATGGCGGGCACTCAGATCAAAGAAGTCAGCGCAAAAGAAGCTTATATCAAGCTTACGAACGCAATCGATGCTTATCTTGAAGAACAGGGCAGAATAGATATTAAATAAGTAAATAATTCAATAAAAAGTATTGGAGTTGTTATCATGGAAGTAATTTTACTTGAAGATGTAAAATCTCTCGGCAAAAAAAATCAGATCGTTAAGGTAAATGACGGTTATGCCCGTAATTTCCTTTTCCCGAAAAAACTTGCGGTTGAAGCTACCGCCGTTAATAAAAACTCTGTAGAGATCCATAATAAAGCAGAGGAAGCAAAGCGTAAAGCAGAAAAGGCAAAGGCAGAAGAAGATAAAAAATCCCTCGAGAATCAGTCTCTTACCATCAAGGCAAAAGGCAGCCAGTCCAAACTTTTCGGCGCTATAACTTCCAAGGAGATCGCAGAAGCTCTCGAAAAACAGAGCGGTCTTTCTATCGATAAAAAGAAGATCAGCGTTGCAAATATCAAAACATACGGCGCTTATACCGCTGAAGTTAAACTCTATCCCGAAATCGCGGCAAAAGTAACCGTAAATATCGTTCCGGAAGAATAAAATGGAATTTAACGAAAACGATCGCAAACAGCCCTACAGCATAGAGGCTGAACAGGCGGTCCTCGGCGCGATACTTCTCGATCCCGAAAAAGTATCCGTCGCCGCCGAAAACCTGAAACCCGACAGTTTTTATTTTCAGAAGCATCAGGAAATATTCGAAACGATGACGGAAATGTTCAACATGACCGTTCCCATCGAAGGTATTTTATTGCTTGAAAAACTCAGGGAAAAAGGCTATTTTGAGGACGATACCGATAAGCAGTATCTTTTGTCTCTTGCCGAATCGTCTTCAATGATAAACGATATAAATTATTATATCAATATAGTTGCCGATAAAGCATCTCTTCGCAGAATTATCGGTGTCTGCACCGATGTCAGCAATCTCTGTTACGGCGGTGAAGAAGTTCCGAAAGTTCTCGATATTGCGGAAAGAAGCTTTTACGATATAACGAACGGCAGACAGAACACAAACCTCTATAAGCTTGAATCCGTCGTCAAAAACGAACTTGAGCGTTGGTCCGATCAGCGTAACGATACATCGGGTAAATACGATGCGATAAAGCTTGAGATATCCGCAGTTGATAATTTTATCGGCGGCTTTAATAACAGTGACCTTGTTATCCTTGCAGGTCGTCCCGGTATGGGTAAAACTTCGTTTGCGCTTAACGTTGCGTATAATATCGCCAATTCGTCAAACTATAATCCCAAGAAATCAGTTGTATTCTTCTCTTTAGAAATGTCTAAAGAACAGCTCGCGCACCGTGTAATCTCGATGGAGCGCCGCATGGATAACTATGTTCTCCGTACGGGCGCGCTTTCGGATGAACAGTGGTCCGATCTCTTTAAATTCTGGCATGACGATCTGCAGAATGTTCAGCTGTTTTTTGACGATACGCCGATGATTACCGTTATCGAAATGAAGGCGAAACTCCGTCGCGTTCCGAACCTCGGCATGATCGTTATCGACTACCTTCAGCTCATGAACTCGTCTAAGCATATCGAAAGCCGTGTTCTTGAAATTTCCGAGATCACCCGTTCGTTGAAAATTCTTGCAAAAGAGTTTAACGTACCCGTTATTCTTCTTTCACAGCTTTCACGTAGTATCGAACAGCGTACCGACGGCAGTAAAACGCCCAGACTTTCCGACCTTCGTGACTCGGGTTCTATCGAGCAGGACGCCGATATGGTTATCTTCCTCAGCCGACCCGACTATTACGATAAAGAATCCGAACAGAAGAATATCTGCGAAGTCATAATAGAGAAAAACCGTCACGGTCAGACGGGTAAAGTCCAGATCTACTGGGACGGCGCTCATACTTCGTTCCATTCTCTCGGCGCAAGTGAACCAAATGTGTAATATAGACGAACTCATTTACCGAAATATCGAAAAAAACGCTCTTATTCCGACATCCTGCACCGGAGTTGTGCTTGCGGTTTCGGGCGGTTCGGATTCGATGACGCTTCTCGATTTTTTTATCAGAGCAAAATTTTCCGTGCCGTTTACCGTTGCGCATATCAATCACGGGCTTCGTTCCGAATCCGTTGATGAAGAACGGTTTTTACGAGAATACTGTGAAAAGAACGGTGTCTCTATCGACGTACTTTCAGCCGATATTCCGAATAAAAAACCGTCGGGTATTTCTGTCGAGGAATATGCACGGCAGATACGCTACCGTTTTTTTGATGAAATACGCGAAAAATACGGCTTTTCCCATATCGCCACCGCACACAACAAAAACGATGCAACAGAATCGTTTTTTATGAATATAATCCGAGGCTCGGGCATTAACGGAGTTGCAGGCCTTCCCGTTTCAAGGCAGGATAATGTCATCCGTCCGCTTCTTTTATGCGAAAAAGAAGATATTGTTCTGCATTGCGAAAAAAACGGTATCCCGTACGTTACTGATATGACGAACTTCGAAAGTATCTGCACCCGTAATGTCCTCCGAAATGAGATCCTTCCCGCTCTTCGAAAGATAAATCCGAGGCTTGATGATGCCGTTTTCAGGCTTTCGTCTCTGGCAAACGACGATGAAGAGTACTTCGAAAAAAAAGTAAAAGATGCTATTTTAGCATTCGGTGAAAATCGGCAGAAAAACGAACTACCTCTGAATTTTTTGAAGATCTCTGAAAAATCGGTCGTTTCAAGGCTTTTAAGATATGTGTTTGACGGGCTGTCTTCATCTTCGGGCTTGACATTCGCGCAAACAAATGATATAATTCATCTTATAAAAAACGGTCATACATCCGACCGCATCCTTTTGTCCGACGGCTGGTATGCGATCCTCGGCTATGAGACTCTCCGTTTTTCAAAAGAAAGCGAGTCTGTAATACGGATCGATGAACCTTTGCCGATAGGTGAGGGGATAAACGATTGCGGACCGTTTACCGTTACCGTCAAAAAAACGGTTGCGGAAAAAAAGAACGTCAGATTGTGCTTCAAGGCGGATCTTCCGCTTTTTGTGCGTTCAAGAAAAGCATCGGACAGAATACGTCTTTACGGACGCCATGAAAAATCTGTCAGAGAACTTTTTATTGACGAAAAAATACCGTCCGAAAAACGAGGAAGCATGCTTATCGTTTTGGATAGCTCGGATAATCTCGTCTGGCTTCGCAATTTCGGTGCGAACGACGGTTTTTATCCCGAACTCGGTTCTCCCGCATGGGAAATAATAATAACAGATAAAGATAATCAATAGGGGCAAAATTTTATTTTAAAGTTTAATGACATCAAGGGAGATTTTAAATGAAAGATATAAAAGTTTTCCTTTCGGAAGAAGAAATCAAAGCCAAAGTTGCAGAACTCGGTAAAAAAATATCCGACGATTACCGCGAATCCGATAAAAACCTTATTCTCATCGCAATACTTAAAGGTTCTGTCGTTTTCCTCAGCGACCTTATGCGTAATATCGATATCGACCTTAATATCGACTTTATGGTCGTTTCAAGCTACGGTGCTTCTACCGAATCTTCGGGTAATATCAAGATCATAAAAGACCTTGATATCAATATCAGAGACTATGACCTTCTTATCGTCGAAGATATTCTTGACAGCGGACGTACCCTCTCCAAACTCATAGATATCCTGAAGATGAGAGACCCCAAATCTCTTAAAGTATGTACTCTTCTCGATAAACCCGACCGTCGTGTATGCAATGTTGATCTTGACTACTGCGGTTTTGTCATCCCCGATGAATTTATCGTCGGTTACGGTCTTGACTTCGACGAAAAATACAGAAACCTTCCCTATATCGGCATTCTTGAGCCGTAAATTCCGTAAAACAGGAGTGTTAACAGATTGAAAAACTTCAAAAGTCTCGGCTTCTATGCCGCACTTATCCTTCTCTTGCTTCTTGTCGTCTCCCTTCTTTTCAGCGGAACAGGCGAAAAGAGAATCAAATATTCTCAGGTTCTTGAGCATTTTGAAAACAGAGAAGTCTACTATTTCGAAATAAACGACAATATTCTCGATGTCCAGCTTCTTTCGGGCGAAAAATATTCGTTTACCCTTTACGATCCGTATCTTTTCCTTGCTGATGTTTCCGAAGATATCGATCAGGCAAAAGAAGACGGAAAGCTTACGGGCTACGACCTCACACCGCCCGAACCGACTCCGTTCTGGCTTTCTTTCCTTCCGTATCTGCTTTTCGGCGTTGTAATCCTTCTCTTCTGGTTCTTTATGATGAATCAGATGAACGGCGGCGGAAAGGCTATGTCTTTCGGCAAAGCACGTCTTAAAACGAACGACGGTCAGAAGAAAAAAGTTACTTTTGACGACGTCGCAGGTGCAGACGAAGAAAAAGAAGAACTTACGGAAGTCGTTGAATTCCTTAAAAATCCGAAAAAATATACCGATATGGGCGCTCATATCCCCAGAGGTATTCTCCTTGTAGGCCCTCCGGGTACAGGTAAAACGTACCTTGCAAAAGCCGCTTCCGGCGAAGCAGGCGTTCCGTTCTTCTCAATTTCGGGTTCCGACTTTGTTGAACTTTACGTAGGTGTCGGTGCTTCCCGTGTCCGCGATACGTTCGATCAGGCAAAGAAAAATGCTCCTTGTATCGTATTTATCGACGAGATCGATGCGGTAGGCCGTCAGAGAGGCGCAGGCCTTGGCGGCGGTCATGACGAACGTGAGCAGACTCTTAACCAGCTCCTCGTTGAAATGGACGGTTTTGAGGAAAACGAAGGTGTTATCGTTATGGCGGCGACAAACCGTCCCGATATTCTTGATAACGCACTTCTCCGTCCCGGTCGTTTTGACAGACAGATCGTTATCAATCTTCCCGACGTTAAAGCGCGCGAAGCAGTCCTCAAGATCCATGCAAAGAACAAACCGATCGATGCAGACGTTGATCTTTCCGTGATAGCAAAAACTACAGCAGGCTTCTCTCCCGCTGATCTTCAGAATATTCTTAACGAAGGCGCGCTTCTTGCCGCAAGAAGAAAACGCGACAAGATCAAAATGGTCGATATCGAAGACGCTATTCTTAAAGTTGTTGTCGGTGTCGAAAAGAAATCGAGAATTGTTACCGAAAAGGAAAAACGTCTCACTTCTTACCACGAAGGCGGCCATGCGATCATCAATAAAGTCCTCGTTTCTCAGGGCCCCGTTCATCAGATCTCCATTATTCCCAGAGGCATGGCAGGCGGATTTACGCTCTCTCTCCCTCAGGAAGATAAGAACTATATGTCCAAAAACGAGATGTTCGAAGAGATCGTTTCCCTTCTCGGCGGCCGTGTCGCAGAAGCTCTTTGCCTTGACGATATCTCCACCGGCGCTTCGAACGATATCCAGCGTGCAACTGCCATCGCAAAGAAAATGGTCACAAAATACGGTATGTCCGATCGTCTCGGTCCCATAGACTTCGGCGGCCATGAGGAAGTTTTCCTCGGAAGAGACTTCACCTCTCAGCGCAGCTACTCCGAAGAGACCGCAGCAGAGATCGACAGAGAAGTTAAATCGATTGTCGACAGAGCGTATGAAAACGCAAAACAGATCCTTGAAGATAACAGAAATTACCTCGAGCAGGTCGCATCTATTCTTATGGAAAAAGAAAAAATGTCTGCCGAAGAATTCTATGGAATATTCGGTGAGCCTGCCGCTGTTGTCCCCGAAAACGTATAAACACAAAGATCCGAAAGACTTTTCGTCTCTCGGATCTTTTTCTTACCAAAGTTTTTTTGTAACCATTTTAAGATGCAGGTATGAGGGGAAATCTTCTGCGAATTTTTCGTCTACGCATCTGTATTTGACGGGTAATCCTGTCTTTTTCGCAAGGCTGTCGAGTTTTTCATCTACTGCGGTGACTGTTTCTTTTTCGGTGTCGGGACCGAGATTTGAGTTGTCTGCAATCGCGGTGGCTTTCAGTTTTGCCGCTTTTTCGATCTCGCAAAGAAGATCCGTCATATCCTCTTCGCTTTCGGTCATCGGACGGTAGAAGTTGACGACATATATCATCTCGTAACCCTGTTTCTGAATATCTTCCGCATAGCGGCCGAGGACTATCGCGCCGGCATCGTCACCGCCGATATCCCATATAACTTCGCAGTCGGTGTTGAAAACGCGCGAAATAGTCGCAGGCATCGCGGGAATGTCAAGATTCGTATTCGCGCTCATAGGCGCTATCAGCTCAACGCCTGCCTGCTTTAAAATTTCCTCATTATCGGCGGATCTGAAATAGGGGTTAACGATATCCGCATCGATCAAAAAAACCTTTTTTTGAGAATTTCTGGCAGCGAGAAGCGCAAGATTTACGGCAATATTTGTTTTTCCGGAGCCGTAATGACCGGTAATGACAGTGTGTTTCATTTTTGTCTTCTTTTCTCTCTGAATAATGTATTTTTTTCGGACAAAATAGTGCTATAAACTTTTATTTTGTCGGAGTAAGATCATTGAAAGGAAAAATTTTAAACCGTACACCTCTGCTTTTGCGGCTGACGGTGTATTTTATTCTGCTTTTTATGCTTTTATCGGGTCTTTCCGTTTATTATGCCTCGAAAATACCCGATAAATACTATACTTTTGATTCTTCAAAAGACAGTTTTACCGTCAACTCGACTTATCCCCTCACCACGCAGGTGCGTAATGACGACGGTAATTATTCCGTCGATTTCAAGCTCATGGGAATTATCCCCGTGCGGAGCGTTTCGGTCGAGGTCTTGTCTGAACGTTCGCTCATGGCAGGCGGTCAGGCATTCGGTATTAAAATGATGTATGATGGGCTTATAGTCGTCGGTTTTTCTCCCGTTGAAACTTCCGATGGAGAAAAAACTCCTGCGTTTTCGAGCGGGATTCGTGTCGGTGACCTTATAGTCAGTGCCAACGGTCGAACAGATCTTACAAACGAGATCTTTTCCCGAATCGTCCGAGAAAGCGGCGGCAACGCGGTCGAACTCAAAATCAAAAGAAAAAACGTTGAATTTACGGTCGAAGTCTGCCCTGAGCTTAACACAAACGGCGACCTGCAGCTTGGCTGTTTTGTTCGAGACAGTACGGCAGGTATCGGCACGGTAACTTTTATCGACCCTGTAAAAGGGATTTTCGGCGGTCTCGGCCACGGTATTTACGATTCCGATACGGGTGCTTTGATGCCTATTCGTGACGGCGAGGCGGTCTCTGCGGAGATTTATTCTGTTGTCAGAGGTTCCGCAGGCGCACCGGGCGAGCTGAAAGGTATTTTTAATGAAAACGATCGTCTCGGCTCTCTTCAGAAAAACAGGGATGAGGGCGTTTTCGGCCCCGTTTCGTCGGACTGCGATGTCTCGGGCGAGATCTATCCGATCGGACTTTCGTATGAAGTAGAGGAGGGCCCCGCGACTATTCTTTGCACGGTCGATGAAAGCGGTGTTCGTGAATTTGATATCAATATCGAAAAAGTTCTGAAAACCGGCTCCGGCACCGTCAAAAATATGGTTATTTCAATAACGGACGGTGAACTTGTCTCCATAACCGGCGGCATCGTTCAGGGCATGAGCGGCTCCCCGATAATCCAGAACGGCAAACTTATCGGCGCCGTAACTCACGTCATGATTAACGAACCAACCCGCGGCTACGGTATTTTTATCGAAAATATGCTGGATGCAGCAGAGTAATATATGGATGAAAGAACATTGCAGGCGCTGTCCAAAGCGTTAACACTTCTCATTTTTCGCAACGGTGCGGTCGAAGATCTCCATGCCTCTTGTACTTTATTGGATGATGCTGCAATGAAAATTCTCAATAAGGATGTAAATAATCGTTTTTATACGATACTTTCAATTTGGTTCAATGGTGCTGAGGATGAGGTCAAACAACTTGAGCGAACACTAAACTTTTTGGCAAGATCTTTTGGACAGGATTGGGACGGAGCTGAATATGTCAAGATCATTTGAGATAATTTGAGCAGATTGTTGTCAAATCGTGTCGAAAGCATTGTGTCTTTACGTTATTATAAATGAATCCACGTGCGGCTACGGTATTTTTATCGAAAATATGCTGGATGCTGCATCATAATCGTAAGGCGGGGGCTTGTCTCCCGCTATTTTCTATCATGAATAGAAATTTCGCTTTTGCGTTGATATGATTCAAGCAAGCGGTTATTGTAATACAAAGAGTAATGTGTTATAATGTCAATAGATTCCGGGATCAAATATTAATAACTATAGTGGAGGGAATATATGACCTTGGCGTTTGGACATACTATCAAGGAACTTCGTATAAAACGTGGCTTATCACAAGAGAAGCTTGCAGAACATTTAGGTGTTGCACCACAATCCGTATCAAAATGGGAACGCAACGAAGGCTATCCAGATATTACATTTCTCATTCCTCTTGCGGAATTTTTCGATGTAACACTTGACACTTTAATGGGAAGAGATGAGTCGAAAAAGGAACTTAAAATACAGAATATCCTTTCACAAATCGAGCATTGTCGTCACATAGGGGATCAAGAGACCAAAAATAAACTCATAAAAGAGGCATTCAAGGAATTCCCCTATGATTTTCGTATTGTAAGCTGGTACACTGTTGTTTTGTCGGATGTGGAAAACATTACAGAAAATCAACGAGAAATAGAGCATCTGTGTGAATATATTCTGGACGAGTGTACGGAGGATAAACATCGGTATGAAGCAATTTCGGTACTCATTGATCTTTACAGCCGTCTCGGAGATTACGAAACCGCAAAGCTGTATACAGATCGCTTGCCGGATATGAATTATTCAAAAGAATTTTTGATGTGTGATATCTATCCGGAAGGTGACGAACGCGATTTTCATGCAATGGCTGAATTTATTGACCGTGCGATGGAAAATCTTCTGTGGTTTTCCTGTCAGATCGCAGGACAGAGAACTGAGCTTACCAATTCCGAGCGCATCGAAATTTTGGAGCGGATGTGCACAGCGGCGGAAGCGATCTATCCCGACTTTGACCATTGTGGATGTCACAGTGTCATGGCAGATATATATTTGTCGCTGTACCGGTATCACTCGGAGGAGGGACAGGTATCTGCTGCGCTTGATGCACTGGATCTTTGCTTTAAGCACGAAAAAGCGTTGGATGAAACGGAGGATTCCGTTGTGGAGCATACCTCTGTTTTACTGCGCGGTCATTCCTTTGATATGCGTACAGTTTGGGACGGTGGCAAATGCAACGGTGTTTACTGGGTCCTTGAAAGACTTTCTGAACCGCGGTTTACGTTTGACTGCTATCGTGAGGATGTGCGTTTTTACGCGATTCTTAACAAGTACCGCCCGTATGCCGTAGAAGATAAGACGAAAATCTAAAGTAATAGAGATAAATTACTGTTAGTATAATCAGTTCACCCATGTCATGATTAACGAACCAACCCGTGGCTACGGTATTTTTATCGAAAATATGCTTGCCGCTGCGGAGTGACTGTAAAGCCAAGGTGAAAGCCTTGGCTTTCATTTATTTCATATTATCTGTCAGCTTGAGTTGTTCTATCAGACTCTTGAACTCATTCTTGTCTCGAATAAAATCGTAATCTGTATCATCATTCAATCTCATCAGCGTCTCGTGGCTCTTGTTCCATTTTTTATTCCAGTTAATACCTACAGGAACTCTACCGGAAGGAATCAGAGAAGTATAGGTATCTCTCGTTTCATCATATGTGTCAAACATTATAACATACTTGACACATTCACCCAAATGATAGAGTACATTTCCCGTATCCTTTCGTGAAGCATAAATGTTGGCAATTTGCTTTTCTGCTTCAGCAAGACTTTCTGCATCAAAGAAATAGTCGCCTTCTTCATATAAAGTCTTATAAAATGAAATTGCTTTTCCGTATAGTTTGATTTTTGCATCTTCATCAAACAGCGGTGTGCTATCATCTTTGTTCAGTGATGCAATCCAAATAGTCTGGTCTGCAGCTGCACTGACGGACTTACAAATGATATCTTTAATATGTTCAATAAGTTTATTACCGCTATACAACGCTGTCAACATTTCATCCTTGTTTATATCGGGTAGATTAGCAATGAGATGTAGAGCATCATCATATCTTCCTACTACAGGAAAGATCGTGCAGGCGAGCTCTATAGCTTTACCTTGAATTTTCATGTCATTGCATCCGGCAATTATCTTATCAATGTATTCAGCAGCTTTCATACAGAATGAATGGTGCTCTTCCGGAGAACATTTTTGCTGGAATGCACGTTGATAGAGAAAAATCGTCAGATCAGACATCATTTTGAAACTGTTGGGATAGCTTACAAGAGCGTTACGGATGATTTGTACTGCTCCTTCTTTGTCGCCAGAATTACAAAGATTCCATGCTTCATTACAAATGTGATCAATGCTTGCTTGTTTATTCGTTACATCAACACCAAGCAGATAATCAGTGGTGACTTCAAAGAAATTTGCAAGAATCGGGAGTTGCGAAATATCCGGAGCAGTTCTGTCGCATTCCCACTGAGAAACGGCATTTGCAGTAATACCCAGATATTCAGCGAGCTGTTCCTGTGTCATATCACGTTCACGGCGGAGCTTTTTGATCGTTGATCCGATAGACATAATATCTACCTCCATAATGTATATTCAAAAGCGCTTTTGTGATTATATTATAACACATTTACGCGTATTTTCCACACAGCAGATTCATATATCGACCGAAGCATCGCTTTACTTTTGGAAGAAATAATATTATTCTCAAGTTAAAATTCTATTGGCATCACTATTACAACCATGTCATGATTAACGAACCAACCCGCGGCTACAGTATTTTTATTGAAAATATGCTGAACGTCGCAGGTTAAAAGTCTTGGCTTTTATTTATGCTGAGTGAATTATTCTCGTATCAAGTGAATTTCCTGCACGGAACAGCTTATTGACATATTTTGATGAGGCTGATATAATAAATTTACAAGTTGCGCAACTTAGGACTATAAAAGGAGAAATAAATATGTTGCCGATTTCTAATGTGATACGAAAACTTCGTCGTGATCGGGATATCACGCAGGAAGAGCTTGCTGTAGCTGTCGGTGTAACTTATCAGTCTGTAAGCCGTTGGGAGAACGGACAAGCTTATCCTGATATTGAGCTGATTCCGAAGATTGCACAGTATTTCGATATTTCTACAGATGTTCTTTTCGGAACAGATACAGAAACTATCGATAAGAGACTTGAAATGCACTATCAAAAAATCAAAGAAGTGCAGGCTAACCCGGAAGAATTTTATCAAGCGTGTAAAGTTGCTTACGATGAGTTTCCAAAAGAATTTACTTTTGGACTCTGGCTTTGTCGATGCTATGTCTTTAATAGCATCAGACCGCACGGGGAACATCGTGATGAAATCAGAAATATTTGTCAGAATATAATAGATAACTGTACAAACGAAGATTTTCGGATTGAGGCTATGGAAATAATCGCTATTGCAGAAGATGATGATCATCTTGATAAGTGGCTTAAACTGATGCCGAGTTGGAAATCATGTAAAGAAATATTGCTTGAGACCCGATATGGTTATCACGATGATTTAGAAAAATTCAGACTACAACGTCAGGAGAATTTTATATCATTTATTGGATACGTTTTTTACAACTGTAGCCATAAAGAGGATAATCCTTATGATATTATTGCTACTTATAAAATGATTCTTGCAATGATTGATATGATGAGAAATCCGAATACTAATATTGATGCATGGATAGAAATGCGTGCGAATTTTTATATGAGACTTGCTCGAGCATATTTTAGATTAAAAGAATCCGATATTGGGTATATTGATTTGGAAAAGTCGATTGATCTGTATTTGAAATATGCAGAACTTCCTCTTGACACGATTCTTTCGTATAATTGTCCGACGCTGAATGTATTAACAGAAAATAAAATCAGTAAACCCGAAGATGATAAGGAAGATAAAGGAAAATATTTGTGCTGGTGGGTATATCATGATCTTACTAATGATAGCATTTTCAGTAGTTTAAAAGGCGAGAAGCGATTTGATGCTCTGATAGAAAAGCTTGCCCCGTATTATTATTAATGATAAACACATCCACTCGGCAACAGAATAACTGTATTGAAAACTTCACAATTATGCGCTATAATATCTCCATAACGATCAAGGAGATTGCCATGGAAAACTACGACACCGTTCTTGCGATAAAAAGAATAAAAATTATGGAGCTTTATTTCGATACCGTCAAGGAAGCCTTTTTGATCGACCGATCGCTTATCAATGACGGACCGATTGGCGAAATGTTTTCTGCTCTCCTTAATTATTATGAGGGCGGACAGTGGCTTGCCGATTATGAAGCAGACGAAAAAGGGCTGATTCCCTGCGGTCTCAAGCGCGGAATACTTTCGCAGGATGCTTTTTTCGATTTTTTATCCGAAATTCACGAAGAAAACTGAATTATCCCAAAGACCAAACAGAAAATGTTTGGTCTTTGATTTTTATTCGGCAATTTCGTTTCCGTTAATATCGTATGCTTTTTCGGAAACTATCTCCGAATTTTCATCGTATTCCGTGACGATCTTCGAGCCGTCTTCGAAATAAACAGTCTTTTTTTCTCGACGTACGGGGAACCCGAATTCATCTGTGCTCTGAATTTCTTCGGTTTCGAGCGTACCGTTTTTATAAACTTTGATGGTTTTTCTGAGAGCTTCCATATCGGTCGTATATTCGTATTTTGTTTCGTCAACGACAGTTCCGTCGGCATCATATTCCGTTTCCGAAAGGATCTCGAAAAATTCGTTGTATACGGATTCAAATCTCGCACCGGTTTCGGAATGAACGACTTCTTTTTCAAAGTAAACGATACCGTTCGTGTCGATCGCATAATGCTTTTCGGAAGTTACTTTTCCGTTTTCGTAAACCTTTTTACTCTTCAGTTCGCCTGTTTCGAAATATTCGCTTTCGTGTCTGAGTTCGCTTAAAACGGTTCCGTCAGCCGCATAGTAAATTTCGCTTACTATTTCTCCGCTTCCGTCTTTTTTGCAGACGCTCTTTGCTCCGTCTTCGTAATATTCAACGGTCGTTGCAGGGAAGCGGAACCAGCCGAAATTATCTGTCGAAGTCATGAAATCGGTCGCTTCGTATGTCAGAACACCGTCTTTATAGTGTTTTTCGGAAGATTTGTTACCGTTTTCGTCATATTCAAGTTCAAAAATATCTTCTTCGGTCTTGTTGCCGTCGCCGTCAAAAACGATTCTTGAGGTCTGATCGCCGTATTCGTTATATGTGCTCAGATAAGAAACTTCCATATCGGGGTAGTGATACGTTTCGTTCGCAAGATACGACCAGCCGTCTTTATCGAGAGCGTATTCCTCTTCGGTAGTCAGAGCGCCGTTGATATATGTCTTTTTGCTTGTAAGATTGTCGCTTTCATCGTATTCACATTCGCAGATATAATATTCGCCGAGAACTCCCGATGCATCGTAATTCTTTTCGGAGATAAGTTCGCCGTGATCGTTATATTCGGAGATCTTCGTACCTCCGTCGGGCAGGTATTCAATATTTTTCTTCGGGAAGTTCAGAGTGCCGTCGGGCGTTGAAATATTCGCATATTCGGTAACTTCATCGACAAGCACGCCGTCGATATAATGCTTTTCCGAAACCGTATTGCCGTTTTCGTCGTATTCTCTTTCGTAATGCTCTTTGAAAAATACTTCACCGTTCATATAAGACTGCTGAATTAAAACAGTATCGCCGTTTTCTTCAAATTCGTGAATAAATACGGTCTCGCCCTCGTAGTCGTTATGAATTATTTTTGCCTGGTAAAGATTTCCGTCTTTATTTTCTGCATATTCGTAAATGACTTCGAATTTAACGTTTCCGTCGACATCGTATGAAGTGTTTTTCAGTTCATTTCCGTACTCGTCGTATTCGTAAACATCGCTGCCACCGTCCGGAATATATGAAGTGAAGCTTTTCTGATACGTTTTTCCGCTTTCGGTGACAGCATATTCGGAAACGATAATCAGTTGTCCGTTTTCGTAGGTGGATTCTTTGATTTTATTTCCGTTTTCATCGTATTCGGCATAGGTTGCGTTTTCGCTGATAACTTCGCCGTTTTCATCGTAGCACGTTATACGAATGATATCTCCGTTTTCATTGTAATTGTAGATATCCGCGCCGCCATCGTAAGTCCAGATCTCACTTTCACAGACGGTGCAGGCGTTGTCCTCGATAGTGTGTTCTTCTCTATTGAACGATTCGCCGCAATCACAGACTTTCCAGTGCTCTGAAATATTTCTTTCCCATGAGTCGGATGTATGTTTATGAGGAGCATTCGGATCGTCGTTATCGGTCTGATTTTCGGCGCAGGAGGTCAAAAGAGCCGCTGTGCAAAGAAGTATTATCAAATATTTTTTTAACATCATTTATCTCCTTTTGATCAGGAAGTCGGTATATATTTCAGTATACCATATTCCTTGTGGCGTGTCAAGCACGCGTATTTTACGTAAAAATAAAATCTCAACCCGAAAAAGTATCGGGCTGAGATCTTTTTCATTTTTTTATTGCTCTGAATACGAATACGGTTTGACCGTCGGCGCGAAAACCTATATCGTAGCCCGAATAATCAAGCCCGTAGATTTTTTCGGGGTCGTTATCGTATCCGGGGCGAGGGTCGTTTTCGAGTATTCCCGTGACCGCGGAAATAATATTTTCGGGCAAGGCTTTATCAGCTCCGTTTTCAAAAACGACGGCAAGTTTATGCTCTCTTGTGCGTTTTGTATAGCCTTCGGATGCTTCTGGATGCAGGTCGGCAACGGGTATATACGGCTTTATATCAAAAATGGGGGTACCGTCAAGCATATCGATGCCCGAGACCGTCAGAACCGGAGCATCAGGGCAGGAAAGATCGACTTTTTCGAGTTTTACGCATGAAAGACCTAGACTGTTCGGACGGAACGGCGAGCGTGTCGCAAAAACACCGACTCTTTCATTCCCACCGAGACGGGGAGGGCGGACGGTCGGGCGGAACTCATCCGAAACGGCTTGCGAAAATTGCCAGATGATCCAGAGGTGCGAGAATTCTTCAAGTCCGCGCACTGCCTCCGCATTTCTGTATTTTTTTTCGAATACGATCTTTCCCTCAAGCTCTTTTACAAGACCGCTCTGACGGGGAATCCCGAATTTCTCGGAAAAGCCCGTGTGGATGTATGCTATCGGTTCTATCTGAATTTTTGCGCTGTCATTCATTTCTTATCCCTGCTTTTTAGGTATCTTTTTTGATTATGTGTTTTTGAATAAATGCTTTTGTTTCGAGTTCTAGCAATGAAAAATTCATCGCCGAAATATATATATCTTCAAGGTCGTCGTGATACGCTTTTGCTTTCTTGATGCGCAAAACAGCCTCTTTTATGCATGCGTTCAGCGCCTTGTAATCTGCTGTTAGACGTTTTTTATCGATGTCTCCGATAAATCTTTCCATGCTTACGGATTTCGCATTTTTCGGTTCGAACCGAGCCATAAAAGTGTCCGATGCGATCGCAAAACCAAGTTCGGGGACAGCCGCATGCATCATTCTGTCGGGCATGAGGGGGTTATAAAAAGCGTAAACGGTATATCCTTCATCTTTTGCGCCATGTGCAAACCTTGAAATAATTCTGTCGCTAAGCAAGTATTTATCCTTTACAGTTATGACTTTTTCGCATAAATTATATATCGTATCGTAAAAAGTCACGATTCCGAGCGGTGTTATGCCCGAAATAAAGCGTTTTTTTATCTTTCCGCATTGTTCGCCTTTTTTTACGACTGTTTTCTTTATAAGTCCGTCTGTAAAACTGTTTGCCTTTACATTGTTGAACGCTTTTTCTGCTGTCTTTTCGATATCCTCGTATATTGCGCCTGCGGCTTTCAGCCATCTGTATGCTCCCGAAAACTCCGAAGAAACGTTTTGCGAAAGCTCGATAACGTCTTCTTTGAAAGAAACGATCTTTTCTTCGTCCCAGAATCTTCCGACGTCTATTATGCCGCCCATTGCTCCCGGATATTTAGGCTCCATGGTATGCGGTGCCGTTCCGTCTGCGATCGCTATCGGGATATCTTTTATGCAAACCGCATCGAGAGAGTTCGGATCCGATGAGCAGAAAATGTATTCCACAGCCATATCCTGCGATTGAGCCGCGGATGCCACTTTTTTCATCAGACTGCTTTTACCCGTTCCAGGACCGCCTTTGATGATATAGGTGCTTTCAAAATCCCGTATTTCGTCAAAAAACGAAACAAAACCGTTTGCCGAGTTTGCCGCAAGGAATGTGCGGATTGATCTGTCTGTTTTCATAAAAACACTCCATACAATGTCGAATTCAGTCCATTATATGGAGTATTTTGATTTTTTGTTATTTGGTCTGCTCGATGACGAGATATGTCATTCTGTTCGAGAAATCTCCGCTGACGATCTCGGGGAGAATTTCGCAGGCATAACCCGCAAAAAGCTTGAGAACGATATCGTCTTCATAGGCGACCGTGCATTCGTAAACGTTATATCTGTATCCGTCGTAAATAACACTGTCTGCCTGAAGAAATCTGTCGGGATAGTTTTCGTTTATGCCGTCCCAGTTTATATCTTCATTGGGCGAGTAGGGGATATAGACTATTTTTTCGTACGCTCCCGAAGAAAGCTTTGAGCTTACAACTGACGATGCGGCGATCTGTCTGACCGCTTCTTCCGTATCGCTGTCGGGAATATCGAAATACATATAGCTGTTTGCCGCATCCACACCTTCGTCTGTAGTCGGTGCCGCATATTCTGGCGCTTCTTCGACTGTCGGCTCTTCGGCGATTATTTCCTCTTCATCTTCGGGAAGCGGTTCTTCGACTGTCGGCTCTTCGATGAGTATTTCTTCTTCGGACTCTGGAAGAGCTTCTTCGTAAGCGATTTCTTCCTCGATTTCGATTATCTCTTCCTCCGCTTCGACTTCGCATTCGACGGATTCCTCGATCTCACACTCTACGGTTTCTTCTTCGATCGCAACTTCTTCAATTACTTCAGAATCGTCATAAGATTTTTCTTTTAAGCCTGACGTAGTCGTCGTACCTGTGCTTCCGCCGCCTGCTGCTGCGCCGTTAGTCGGGCAACTGTAGGTGACCGATTCTTCTACGGCATCTTCGCATTCTTCGTCCGAATAATCGTAATCTGCGGCGTAGAGATCCAAAGTACCGTTTTCTTCTGTGCTGTCAAAACCGATGTCTGCGCTTTTTGCTGTGCTGTCCTGCTGGACCATGATACCGTCAGCCATTTCGTTTGCGCCTTCGATTCTGCCGAAAAGGTCGGATCTGAAGACAAATACCGCGATCAATAAGCATGCGACAGCCGCTGAGACGGTTTTAACTGCGGGATGATTGATAAATCTGATTATAACGGGTCTCTTTGCAGCTTTGATCTTCGCCATTGTTTTTGCCGCAAAATCTTCGCCGGGAAGATCTTCCGTGCCGGGGATAAACCCGTCTTTTTTCATTACCGCTCGTATTCTGAGCGTTTCTTCATAAATTCTTCGACATTTTGAGCATTCTTTGATGTGCTCAAAAAATTCCCCCTCGGTCTTTTTATCAGCAAGACCGTCTATTATATCGTTTATTAAATTTATGTCGAAGAAAATATCTTTACTATTTTCCACTATAAATTCCTTTCATTACTGCTTCTGAAAAGTTAGACGTTTTTTTTTTACTCAATGTTCCACTTTTTCGATAAATAATTTTTCAGAGCAAGCCGCCCTCTGTTTAGACGTGATTTGAGCGTACCTTCTTTGAGCGAAGTCATCGCAACTATCTCCTCATACGAAAAGCCGTGAATGTCTTTTAGTTCGATCAGTTCACGCTGTTCGTCGGGTAAAGTCTTCAATGCTTCGTAAAGGTCGCGCTTCATCTGCTTTTTCTCAAAAGCTTCTTCGGGCAGAAAGGATTCATCGGAGAGGATCAGAAGCTCGGGGTCTTCCGGATCGTCCAGTGTTTTTGTCACTTTTGCGCGTTTTCCGTGCTTTTTCAGAAAATCCACGGCCAGATTGTATACGATTCTGTACATCCACGTCGTTATCGCGGACTGACCGTTGAACGATGAGATCGACATATATACTTTGACGAAAGTCTCCTGCGCTATATCTTCCGCATCCTGCGGATTATGTACGAGCGACAGCGCAATGCGGTAGACTCTCGTCTGGTTTTCTCTTATAAAAGCTTCAAATGCCTGTTCGTCGCCATTTCTCAGCTTTTCCAGATTATCCGTCAAGATAACACCTGCTTTCTGTCAAGTATTCTGAGATGATGCGTTCTGTTTGTTCGTATGTCTGTGTTTTCATTATTTCGTTTCGGACTTTTGCAGAGCCGCGAAGACCTTTTATATACCATGCAAGATGTTTTCTCGCTTCTGCGATCGCGACTTTCTCGGGCTTGTCCTTGCACATTTCGCGTACTTGCCAGAGAGCTTCGCTCAGTCTTTCTTCGTCGGGAACAAGGGTATATGTTCCCGTTTCGAAATATTCTTTGATATATTTGAAAATAAACGGATTTCCCTGCGATCCGCGAGCGATCATCAGCCCGTCGCAATTCGTCTGTTTTATCATATCCATCGCCGATTCGGGGGTGAATATGTCTCCGTTTCCGATGACGGGGATCGTCACCGCCTGCTTGACTTTTGCGATTATTTCTCTGTCGGCGGTTCCGGAATAAAGCTGATCTCTCGTTCTCGGATGAACGGTTATTATCGATGCTCCGCTTTCCTGCGCGATTTTTGCGAATTCAACGGCGTTTATCGTCTCTGCCGTATATCCCGATCTGAATTTGACGGTTACAGGGCATCTTACGGCTTTTACTGTCGCCTCAATGACTTTTCCCGCAAGCACAGGGTTTTTCATAAGCGCGCATCCGTCGCCGTTATTGACTATTTTCGGCATCGGGCAGCCCATATTTATATCAATAAACGCAGGCTTTCTTTCTTCAACTACTTTCGCCGCATAAGCCATGATATCGGGCTCATTCCCGAAAAGTTGTATACCAATAGGCTGCTCTTCTTCCGTAAAGGCGAGCAGCTCCGCGGTTTTTTTATCTTTATAATAGATTCCCCTTGAGCTTACCATTTCCGTGCATACGACGTCAGCACCGTATTTTCTGCAAAGTCTGCGGAAAGGTGCGTCTGTAATGCCCGCAAGGGGGGCGAGATAAAGTTTGATGTTCATTTTGTTCGTTGGTGTCGGTGTTTAGTGTGTGTTTATTCTATCATAATACCATTTTTTTATGTCATTGTCAAGTCCCCGATATGACGTAAAAACAAAGCTCTTCGCAACCTTTCGGAAACGAAGAGCATATTGTTATTTCTGAGTGAACATTCCTTTGACTTTTTCCCAGAAGCCTTCGGAGCGCTCGTAATTTTTCTTGTTGAGCTTATCGAATTCCTCGAGAAGATCTTTCTGTTTGGAAGAAAGGCCCTTCGGGATCTCGACGATGATCTTGACGTACATATCGCCTCTGCCTTTGGAGTTTATGTACGGAACACCTCTGCCCTTGAAGTTGTAAACGGTTCCCGACTGAATGCCTTCGGGAATCTTGTGCTTGATAGTCTGTCCGTCAATCGTCGGAATATCGATTGAGCAGCCGAGACAAGCCTGAACAAGCGTTATGGGAATATCGACATAAATATCAAATTCACGTCTTTCAAAGATCGGGTGCGGATTTACGCTGACTCTGACGTTAAGATTGCCGTCCGAACCGCCGTTTTTGCCTGCACCGCCTTTGCCGCGGATCTGAACGGTCTGACCGTTGTTGATACCTGCGGGGATCTTGATATCTTCGGTAAAGGATTTTCTCGTCTGACCGTTGCCGTTACAGGTCTTACACGGGTTTTTAATGATCTTGCCGCTTCCGCCGCACGCAGAACATACTCTTTCCGTCTGCATACTGCCGAACATAGTCTGCGTTACCTGACGGATACGTCCCGTACCTTTACAGGTCTGACAGGTTTCGGGCGAAGAGCCTGCCGCAGCGCCCGTACCGTTACAGTCGGAACAAGTTACGAGTCTTCTTACGTTAACGGACTTTGTGCATCCGAAAACCGCTTCAAGAAAATCTATAGTTACGGAAACAGTGACGTCTTCGCCGGGAACTACGTTCGAACGTCTTCTCTGCGTAGTCTGACCGCCGCCGAAGAAACTGCCGAAAATATCTCCGAGGTCACCGAAGTCGATATTTGAATAAGAAACTCCGCCTCCCGGACCGCCGCCGTAGCTCGGGTCTACGCCTGCATGGCCGAACTGGTCATAACGCGCTTTTTTATCTGCATCGGAAAGAACGGAATAAGCTTCGCCGACTTCTTTGAATTTCTGTTCCGCTTCTTCTTTATTGTTTGGGTTAAGGTCGGGGTGATACTGCTTTGCAAGCTTACGGTACGCTTTTTTTATTTCGTCGTCGCTCGCATTTCTGTCTACACCGAGAACCTCGTAGTAGTCACGATTGGTTGCCATAAAGCCCTCTCATTATATATTCCCAATGCATAACCGGAATTTCCGGTTATGCATTGAGTCTAAGGATTTTTAGTTGTTATTGTCGTCGTCGATTACGGTGTATTCGGGTTCGTCACCGTTGCCGCCCTGAGGAGGAACTTCGCCGCCCTGGGGAGCCTGACCTGCAGCCTGCTGCTGAGCGTAAAGTTTTTCGGCAACTTTGTAGAATGCCTGCTGGAGAGCTTCTGTATCAGCCTTGATAGCATCAATATCGGAACCCTTGAGGGTTTCTCTGAGCTTGTTCATGCCTGCTTCCATTTCAGCTTTTTCTTCTTCGGAAACTTTATCTCCGAGTTCGCCGAGGCTCTTTTCGCACTGATAGATCATCTGTTCGGCATTGTTGCGAACTTCAACTTCTTCTCTGCGCTTCTTATCTTCAGCCGCATATTTTTCAGCTTCCGCAACAGCCTTTTCAACTTCTTCCTTGGACATGTTGGAGGAAGCGGTGATGGTGATGTGCTGTTCTTTATTTGTGCCTTTATCTTTAGCGTAAACGTTTACGATACCGTTAGCGTCGATGTCGAAGGTAACTTCGATCTGGGGTACCTGCTTCGGTGCCGGGGGAATACCGTCAAGAGAGAAGCGACCGAGGGTCTTGTTGTCAGCAGCCATTTCACGTTCGCCCTGAAGAACATGGACTTCAACGGAAGTCTGACCGTCAGCAGCGGTGGTGAAGATCTGGCTCTTGTTTACGGGGATGGTGGTGTTTCTGTCAATGATTCTGGTGAATACGCCGCCGTAAGTTTCAACACCGAGAGAAAGGGGAGTAACGTCGAGAAGAACGAGACCTGTAACGTCGCCGCCGAGGATACCTGCCTGAATAGCTGCGCCGATAGCAACGCATTCGTCGGGGTTGATGCCCTTGTGGGGTTCTTTATTGATGAATTTCTTAAGCGCTTCCTGAACTGCGGGAATTCTGGAAGAACCGCCTACGAGAAGAACTTTGTCGATCTTGTCGGGGGTGAGACCTGCGTCTGCGAGAGCTTTGCGGACGGGAGTCATTGTTGATTCAACGAGGTCTGCGGTAAGTTCGTTGAATTTAGCTCTGGTAAGGGTTACGTCGAGATGTTTGGGACCGGTAGCGTCTGCAGTGATGAAGGGGAGGTTGATGTTTGAAGAAGTCATGCCGGAAAGTTCGATCTTTGCTTTTTCAGCTGCTTCTTTAAGTCTCTGCATTGCCATTTTATCGGAACTGAGGTCGATACCGCTGTCCTTTTTGAATTCGGAAATGAGGTGCTTGATAATTCTTTCGTCGAAGTCATCGCCGCCGAGACGGTTGTTACCGCTGGTTGCAAGAACTTCGAATACACCGTCGCAGATGTTAAGGATAGATACGTCGAAAGTACCGCCGCCAAGGTCGAATACCATGATGTTCTGTTCGTTTTCTTTGTCAATACCGTATGCGAGAGCTGCAGCGGTCGGTTCGTTAATGATTCTCTTAACGTCGAGACCTGCGATTATACCTGCATTCTTGGTAGCCTGACGCTGTGCGTCGCTGAAGTATGCGGGAACGGTGATAACTGCTTCGGTAACTTTTTCTCCGAGATATGCTTCAGCATCAGCTTTGAGCTTCTGAAGGATCATAGAGGAGATCATTTCGGGAGTGTAGTCGGTACCGTCGATAGTAACTTTGGTGTTGGTACCCATTTCTCTCTTTATGGAAATGATGGTTTTGTCGGGGTTGGTGATAGCCTGACGTTTAGCGACCTGGCCTACCATTCTTTCGCCGGTCTTGGAAAAAGCAACGACGGACGGAGTGGTTCTCGCGCCTTCTGCGTTGGCAATTACTACGGGTTCGCCGCCTTCCATGATGGCGACGCAGGAGTTGGTAGTACCTAAGTCGATACCTATGATTTTGGACATGTTGTGTTTCCTCCAATATATTTATAAGAAATATTTTTTATTTAAAGCGGTCATTAGTTGACCTTGACTTTTGCGTATCTGATAACTTTTTCTCCGAGCTTGTATCCTTTCTGGAATACGTCAACAACGGAGCCTTCTTCGTATTCGTCACATTCGCACTGCATTACTGCTTCGTGAATGTTAACGTCGAATTTCTCGCCCTTTTCTCCGATCGGGGTAACGCCGAGCTGTTCAAGAGTGACGGTGAATTTATTCATTACCGCTTCGACGCCTTTTTTGAGGGGGGAGTCATCTGCGGTAGCCGCACATGCTCTTTCCATATCGTCGATTATCGGAAGGAACTTCTCAAGAGTATCTGCGACAGCGATCTGGTAAATGCCTTCTTTTTCAGCTTTGGAACGTTTTTTGAAGTTCTCAAAGTCTGCCGCAAGTCTGATAAATTTATCTTTGTATTCGTCCGTTTCGACAGTCGCTTTGACTTCGGACTGCTCCGCGGCCGCTTCTTCGGCAACGGTCGATTCTTCCGCAGAAGTGTTTACTTCTTCTTCTTCGGTTTCGATCTTCTTGTTCTTGTCTTTTGCCATTATATTCTCTCCATAGATGTATTTTTTATGTCTTATTCCTCAATATCGGTATGCTCGCGGAGCTGAAGAATAACGTGCTTGCAGCCTGCGATGATCTTTGAGTAATTCATTCTTGCAGGTCCGAGGACACCGACGATTATCGGAATACGGTGCTTCGTTCTCGCAGAGATTATACCGGTTGGGGTCGTTTTTATAAGGTGAGCATCTTCACCGATCTTGATATCGATGCCGTCTCCGTCTGTCTGGAGCAGTTCGTCGAGGATATCTTCCCGTCTGTCTAAAAGCTGCATATATTCGCGAGCCGTTTCAATGTTTGCAAATTCGGGATATGAAAGCAGATTCGAGCCTCCCGAGATGCATAGTTCGTAAGATTTTATGCTGTTGACGAGATCGACTACCGGCAGTATAACGCAGTTGTATTCTGGACAGAATCTTGACATCTCATCCTTAAAAAGCATTACGCGGACACCGTTTATTTCGTTTACGGGAAATCCTGCGAATACGGAATTGAGAATGTTGCTCAGTCGCTGCGCATCATCATTCGTTATATCCTTATCCACTCTCGTAAATACGGATTTAACGGATCCGGAGGCGCTGATCGCCATTATCGCAATCGTTTTTCTGCCTGCAGGCATGACTTCGAAAGTAAAGCAACCGTCTTCGTAAAGAGGTGATGCCGTAAATACGGTACATCCCGAAAATTCCGCAAGCCTCGTCGCCGCATCCTTCATCGCTTCGATAAGTCCGACGCTCGCTCTTACCGCAGGGACAAGCAGCTTTAAGTCGGCTTCAGTCAGCGAATATCTGTTTATCGAGTTTTTCGCAAACAGCCGAAGTCCTTCTTCCGAAGGAATACGTCCCGCAGATGTGTGCGGCTTACACAGAAGTCCCATTTTTTCAAGCTCTAGCATTTCGCTTCGGATCGTTGCCGACGATACGTTAAGCCCTGATCTTTCGATCAATGCTTTTGAGCCTACAGGTTCGCCCGTGGAGATATATTCGGATATGACGATATCGAGTATCTGTTTTTTTCTGTCATCAAGTGCCACGAACAATACCTCGCTTCCGTTGCGTAAATCGCAGCAATGATTTTTATGTTTTTAGCACTCTGAACGGTCGAGTGCTAACCAACACGCATAATGTATCACTTTTTGAAGGATTTGTCAAGTCGAAATTGCTCTTTTTTATAAATAAAAATTTTAGTTCAAAATTCTGACACATACTTTCATGCCTTTTATGCTTTTATATTATAACTAATGTATTTATATCCGAAAAAGAAATACAGAATATAAAAGTATGCCAATATGTAAAAGGAACATGGGATATTATAATACCCCGTGTTCCTTGAAAAATTTCATGAGTTTTTGCCGGTATTCCTCGGTTGCAACAACATATGCAAAGCCGTGAGATGCGTCTTCAACGATGAAAAGCTCTTTCGGGCTGTTGCAGGCATCATAAATCTGTTTACCCATATAGGTCGGGACAAATCTGTCTTCCGCACCGTGCGCAAGGAAGAGAGGGATCTTTGTCTTTGCGATCTCTTCTCTCGCATCGCAGTCCGAAAATCCGCTTTTTGCCAAGATCTTCGATGCGAAGCTTATTGTATGGATAAGCGGGAAAACGGGCAGATTGTCAAACGTTTTCATCGTGTGCGCGATCTCCTCTTTCGGGGAGGTGTACGGGCAGTCTGCGATCATGACTTTTACGTTTTCCGGCAGATCGAGGCTTGATGCCATACAGACGGTCGAGGCGCCCATCGAAACACCGTCAAGAACTATCGGAAATTTACGGCCGCAAAGCTCGTCGATATATTTTATCCAGTCCCGAAGATCGTAACGGTCAAGAACGCCGAAAGTTATATATTTGCCGTCGCTTTTGCCGTGGGCACGTCTGTCGTAGAAAAGAAAATTGAAGCCGTGTTCTCCGTAAAATTTAACGACGGACATAAATTCTCTTTCGGGCCACGAACGGTAACCGTGGCAGAAAATAACGGTCGCTTTTGCGTTTTCCGTGCGATAGAATTTGCCTCTGAGAGTGAGCCCGTCAAAGGTCTTGAGGGTTAACGGTTCAAAAGTCTGTTTGTCGAGCCATTCCTGACCTTCGGCTTTCATCTGTTTGTATTTTTGCTGATATTCGGTTTTCTTTGTCAGCGGTTTCTTTTTATCGCGTTTTGCCGTCGCTTCGTCCGAGTGGCGAACGATCGTCATTTTCGTTCCGATCAGTGTTCCGATAATGACGTACAGTAAAAACAGCGCCGCGACCGCCGCTAAAATTATAAAAAATATTTTCATGCTTCTCCTTTTTCGGCAGAGTTGATCCTTGCATAATGGAACATCCATTGCTGGATTATTCCCGCATCTTTGCCGAAGCGTTTTTCGTCGAAATCGTCGCCGTATATCTCTGCCATGACTCGCTTTATCCAGACATCTTTCGGGAACGCTTCTCCTCGCTCAAAACCGAAAAGCAATGCGCAGTCCGCAACTTTCGGTCCGACTCCTTTTATCTGCATCAGCGCTTTTCTCGCATCGTCCGTTTCCAGTAAAACGATCTTTTCGAAATCGATCTGTCCCGAAACGATCTTCTCTGCGGCATCGGCAATGTATTTATCTCTGAACCCTGCTTTTATCGGGCCGAGGGCTTCGACGGTGATTTTTTTGAGATTATCTTTTGTCGGGAAAGTGTAAAGCGTATTGCCTTCAAATTCGATGGGATCTCCGAAAAGCAGGCAGAAATGCTCGATTATTTTTTTGATGCGCTTTATATTATTATTTGAAGATATTATAAAAGAAAGTGTCGCTTCGCACGGCTCCTGGCGCAGAATTCGTATGCCTTTGCCGAACTGCGATGCCTTTTTTATGTATTCGTCTCCGTCAAAACGTTTTACGACTTCCGAGTAGTCTGCATCGAGCGAAAGATAGCGAAGCCAGATATTTTCGATATCTTCAATATCAGCTCCTTTTATGTATATGCAGCCGTCGCCCTGAATGAATCTTGCCGCTTTTCCGTATGCGACGCCGACGTAACCGTTTCCGTCATCGTTCCAGCGGAAACATTGACCGCACTCAAAAGTGTCTTTTAATGATATTTCGGTAGGTGTTATTTGAAAATATTTATCCGAAATTTTAATAATGTCGGGAAAAATTTCAAAAACCCCCTTTCTTTTTACTTAAAAATGGTATATAATTATAAATAATAATTTATTAAGGATTTTTATTATGGGAAAACTTTCATTTCTTCTCCGTCGTTTGAGATATATGCATTACGATAAATTTTTCGCCACCGCAAAGCAGCTTCACGAAAAAACGGGCAAACCGACCCTCTTTTTGCTCTGCGATATGGCAAACTGTGCGGTTAAATACGGCGCAGGATACGTTGACTACAGAATTGCCGAGATGTACAAGCTTTCCGCTTCACAGCGCAAAACCGTCATAACCAGAGGCATTTCAAATAAGATCGTTGCCGAAATGAATCCGAAAGAATACTGGCATCATTTCGATAATAAAACCGAGTTCAACGCTCTTTTTGCGGAGCACGTAAAACGCGAATGGTTTGATCTTTCAACGGGGACAAAAGAAGCGTTCGTCGAATGGTTGAACGGAAAAGAAGTTCTCGTCGCAAAACCTCTTGACGGTTCGAGCGGCAGGGGAGTAAAGAAGATCCGTCCCGAAAATTACCGCAACGATCCCGATTTTTACGAAAAACTCAAAGCCGACGGCACTGGCATTATCGAAGAATGTGTCATTCAGCACGATGCGATAAATGAGATCAATCCGTCGTCTGTCAATACAATAAGAATTGTAACTCTCAACGGACCGAAGAAAAACGGCATCGTTTATGCCTGCATCAGAATCGGGCAGAACGGCACCGATATGGATAACGTAGACTGCGGCGGCATGGCGTGCCGCATCGATCTCGAAAGCGGAATGATCTCGACTGACGGCGCAGATAAGCAGGGCAATGTTTACGAAAATCATCCCGAAAGCGGAGTAAAGCTCAAGGGCTTTACAATACCGTATTTTGAAGATGCGAAAAATATGTGTATCGAGTCTGCAAAAAAAGTTCCGCAGATGAGATATATCGCATGGGACGTCGCAATAACTCCCGACGGCCCCGTCTTTATCGAGGGTAATTCATTCCCGTCTCACGCAGTTCCGCAGTTTTCTGCATTTTATCCCGACGGTATCGGCATTATGCCTCGCTACAGAGAATTTATTGATGTTTAAAAAGGGGAACGAACATGAAAGAACATATCTATACAATACCGTTAAACGAACATTTTTCGAAGCTTGAGGGTTGTCCTCTCTGCGGTCTTTTCGATATGATGGAAAGAAACGAGATCGAGGCTATCACGGGCGCTTCAATGATGGAGCCTTCGGTTCGCGTTAAAACGAATGAATACGGCTTTTGCGAACGCCATTTCGGTCAGATGCTTCTTGTCGGAAAGAAACTTCCCGTAGCGCTTATTCTCGAAAGTCACCTCAATGAGATTCATAAAGATCTTCATAAGAAAAAAGGTGACGTTCAGGCGAAAAAACTCAAAAACCTCGAAGAGGATTGTTATGTATGCCGCCGTATAAGTGACAATATGGACAGCGTTTTTTCAAACCTTTTCTATCTTTACAGACATGAAGAAAACTTCCGTGACCTTTTTGCTAAACAGAAATTTTTCTGCCTTCCCCATTACCGCGAACTTTTGGAATACGGCGCTAAAAATCTTACCAAAAAGGAATTCGCCGCGTTTTTCGAGGTTGCAAACAGCATCGAAATGAACTATCTTGAAACTCTTCACGGAGATATTGATTGGTTTACAAGAAAATTCGATTACCGATTTGCGAAAGAAGACTGGAAAAACAGCAAAGACGCTATCGAACGAACGGTCTACACCCTCACCGGTCATATGCCTAAATTCAAAAGCGATAATATAGAGATCTGACAATTAATAAATAATACGGAACGCCGATAAAACGCGGCGTTCCGATTTTTTAGTATTTTCTGTGTTTTTTCCAAACGTCGAGAACGAGCTGATAACGGTCTGCGGGAAGTCCTTTGAAGGGAACGTTGGACGTACAGTAAATGTATCCGCCGCCGGGTTTGCCGTGAGTAAGGCAGTATTCGGCGCTTGCAATAACTTCTTCATCGGTACCGGTCTGCATGAGTGCGCAGTTTACGTTGCCGCAGAGTGCGACTTTGTCGCCCCATTTTTCTTTGACTTCTTTGATATCCACTCTTGCCATCGGGTCGAGGGAATGGAGTGCATGGGGTTTACATTCAACGAGCTGATCGATGATCGGCATTATATCGCCGTCGGTGTGCTTGATCATGTATGCGCCCTGCTTTTTACCGTCTTCGATAATTCTTGCAAGATAGGGAGTTACGATCTTAGAGAAAGTTTCGGGAGAAACGAACGGGCCCATGTTATAGCAATAGTCAGCGCAGAGAATAAGGGTTTCAACGCCTGCATCTATTATTCTTTTGTTTCTTTCGATAGCTGTTACGCAATATCTTTCCGCATCTGCAAGAACACCTTCAAAATCGTCCGCAAGTCGGTATGCAAATTCATACATACCGTTGCCGTCGGGGAGTGCAAAAGTTCCGTCGCCGTGGCAGTGGAACATATATTTGCCTTCGGCTTCTTCGTGGAGAGCTTTGAGTACCATTTTCTGGTATTTGCTCAGAGAGCCGTCTTCGTTCCACATATCGGGCATATAGATCATCGGCCAGATAGCATATTCGAGTTTTTTATACATATCCGCATGGTGCTTTGCCCAGACTCTTATTTTCTTTTCCGCATCGAGCTCTGAAAGTTTATCGAGTTCGGCACGTTTGTAATCGTTATAATTAATAGGGGATTTGCCGAACATCTCTTCTTCAAGCTGGAATTCAAGTTCAAAAGTGGGAACCTCGTCGGGCTGTTTTAAGGTGAGAGCCGCGATCGCTCTTTCTTTGGGGGTCATCATATCTGAAATCTCCTTATGACCTATATTATTTTTTTGATTTTATCATATTTTCTTTTGTTTGTCAAGAACTTGAATATCAGTATTTTCTGTGTTTTTTCCAGACATCGAGGACTAACCGATAACGGTCGGCAGGCAGTCCGTTGAAAGGTACATTCGATGTGCAGAAAATATATCCGCAGCCGGGCTTGCTGTATGTTAAATGGCGCTTTTTTTTAGGTGGCATCAGTATAACTCTGTTTTCTTTTTATAATTTTATCATATAGGAAAATGATTGTCAAGATTATTTTTTGTTATTTTAAGGTGCACGCAGATATGTAAACACCGAATTATGGTTATTGATATGCATATTATATTTATATGTGTATATAAATGCGAAATTTAAATGACAATATGAAATAAATTGTTGACGGAGTACGTAAAAAGATGTAAAATATACATATATAATATATCTTATTATTTTAAGTAAAAAAAGGATGTGTTTTTATGTTCGGACCCATGATGGGCCCTCCCGGTATGGGAAGCGAAAGAGATAAGCTTAAAGAACCGAAGCCGACAAGACTTCGTGACTGGCCCGCATATATCGTTCGCAATACCAAAAAAACTATCAGAAGACTTTTTTACATCTACGGTCTTGTCTGGGATGCCCGTCCCTGGATCTTCCTTACAATGATCTTTATGACTGTTTTTAACGGTCTTTCTCCCGTCATCGGTGCTTATATCTCCAAACTTCTGCTTGACGCTCTTGCAAAAGCCGCAGGCGGTGAACTCGGCGATGATTTCTGGGCACTCGGCGGTCTGCTTATCTTCCAGATAGCATATCAGTTCTTTGTTTCTTTTGTAAACTCACTCAACAATATGGTCAACCGTCTTTCAAACGAGATCATAGTTTACAGTATCAAACTTAAGATAATGAATAAAGCGAAGACGATCGACCTTGCAAATTTCGACCTTCCCGAGTTTTATTCCAAGCTTGAAAATGCAAACAGAGAAGCAGGCAACAGACCTCTTTCGATCATGTCCGCATCGTTCTCCGTTATCAGTACGGTTATCAGTATGGTCGGCTTTATTGCGATCCTCGGTTCGCTTATGTGGTACGCTCCGCTTCTCATAATCCTCGTTTCTTTGCCGTCTGCGATCGTAAGCTTCAAATATCGCGGCAAGATGTTCCGTTATATCCGTCACCGTTCGAAAGACAGACGTCAGATGGAATATTACAGCAATCTGCTCGTTAACAAAGATCTCGTAAAAGAAGTTAAACTCTTCAACCTTGCGGATTTCTTTATCGGCAAATATAAGGAAGTTTTCCTGAATTACTATAAGGGTGTCCGAAACCTGATAATGACCGAAAGTTTTATCGGTATCGGTCTTTCCGTTTTAAACTCCGCGCTCTCCGCATTTATCTTCCTTAAGATCGCAAAGAAGGTATTCGACAGGATCCTTACCGTCGGTGACTGGTCACTTTATACGAACGCACTCTTTTCAATTTCGCACAGCGTTTCGTCCATCGTCCATACCGCCGCAACCATCTATGAAGGCACGCTTTATATCGACAATATGATAACTTTCATGGACGAACCCACGAAAGTCGTATCGATCCTTTCGGAGCCGAGAAAAGTCGATAAAAAAGCTCCTCACGTTATCGAATTTAAAAACTGTTCTTTTGCTTATCCCGGAACCAATAAACATGTTCTTAAAAATATCAACCTCAAGATCGAGCAGGGTCAGACTATCGTTCTCGTCGGTCTTAACGGCGCAGGAAAAACGACTCTTCTCAAACTTCTCACCAGACTTTACGACCCGACCGAAGGTGTCATTCTTTTTGACGGACACGATATCCGCGAATATGATGTAAACGAACTTTACTCCGTATTCGGTATCATTTTCCAGGACTTTGGCAAATACGCTTTTACTGTTTCCGAAAATATCGGCTTCGGTCAGCTTGAAAATATGAACGACCGCGAACGTATCGAAAAAGCGTCCGAAAAGAGTGCCGCTACCGAGTTTATCAGCAGTCTCAATGACGGTTACGATACCGCTCTTACCCGTGTTTTTGAAGAGTCCGGCCGCGAACTTTCCATCGGTCAGTGGCAGAAGATCGCTGTTGCGAGAGCATTTTTCAGAGACAGTTCAATCATGATCCTCGACGAACCCACAGCTTCTCTCGACCCGATGGCAGAGCAGGAGATCTTCAACCAGTTTGACGAACTTTCTCATCCCAAGGCAGGCGGAGTTCCGAAGACTACAATTTTCGTTTCTCACCGTCTTTCTTCCGCAACGATCGCAGATAAGATCGTAGTTCTCGAAAACGGTCAGATCGTCGAAGAAGGTCACCACAGAGACCTTATCCGTCTCGACGGTAAATATGCAGAACTCTTCAATACGCAGGCTAAACGTTATATCGAAAACGTCGATCAGAATGACGGTCCCGCACCCGATATCAACGGCAGACCCCCGATGCCCCCTCACGGTTTTAACGGTCACAGACCTCCACGTAACTAAAAAATACATAAATATAGGCTTTAAAATTCTCCCCTTGAAAGGAAGTAACTATGAAAAAGATAATAACGGTTCTTTCGATCGTTCTCGTTTTCGTTCTTTCAATGAGCTCATGTTCCGAAAAAGAAATTGATTTTATCGATCACGAACTTTACGAAGAACTTATGAAAAAGACATCCTCAGAGATCGTCATGGATTCAAACACTGCTATCAAAGCCGCTTGCGACCTTGCTTGGCAGGAATATCAGGCTGTTGCCCGCAGAGATGAACAGCTCATCACCGAAATGACTCAGAAAGCTATCGATTTCGGCGGCAAGACCATGAAATTCGATATAAAGAGTACAGGTAACCCCGGTCCGAACGGCTATCCTCTCTTTATTGCTCTTCACGGTGGCGGACATACCACTCCCGAGGTTAACGACAGCCAGTGGAACCACATGAAGATCTATTATTACGACAGCGTAACGAGCGGTATTTATGTTGCGCCCAGAGGCATCAGTGATACGTGGGATACACACTTCAATGCCGAAAGTTACCCGATGTATGAACGTCTTATCGAAGATCTTTCCGTTTACTACAGCATCGATACTAACCGTGTTTACCTCGTCGGTTATTCCGCAGGCGGCGACGGCGTTTGGCAGATAACACCTAAAATGGCAGACAGATTTGCGGCTGCGAATATGTCCGCAGGTCATCCGAACGGCGCTGACCTCACAAACCTCTACAATACTCCGTTCCAGATCCAGTGCGGTCAGAACGACGATGCCGTTGCCGGACGTAATACCGAATGCGGACGTTACTGCGAAGTCCTCGATAATCTCCAGTATACTTACGGAGGCGGTTATCCCCATAAAGTCAATATCCACTTGGGCAAACAGCACGGTATCGAGGATAACGATCCTCTGAGATCCGAGCAGGTTATTTTAACTAACCCCGCCGGTTGGGCAAAAGGTGAGCCTGCGTCTACTACCGAAGAAGATACCAATGCAGTTACCTTCCTTGAAAAATACAGAAGAGATCCTATCCCCGAAAGAGTTGTCTGGAGCATTGCAAACAGACCCTCCATGTGCGATACCGAGACCTTCTACTGGCTCAGGGCAAGCAAGGATATCGTTGCGGGAACAATCGTCGCATCGTACGATAAGAGCAAAAATACGATCACTATCGAAAAAATGATCATTCTTCAGGAGGAAGGCTCTATTTCCGTAATGCTCAATGCAGATATGGTAGACTTCACAAAGCCCGTAACCGTTATCGTTGACGGTGTTGCGACCGAGTATAACGTCACTCCTTCGCTTGAATATATCAACAAAACCATCGAAGAACGCTGCGACCCGAATATGATCTTCGCCGCAGAAATAGTTATCCGTTAAATTTTACAGGAGAGTAAATCATGAAAAAGATAAATCTCATTCTTTCTTTATTGCTCGCATTTGTTTTTGTTCTTTCTTCTTGTTCCGGTGAGTCCGAGGAGGAAAAACTCAAGGCTCTTTATGAAGAGCTTATACTGAAACCTTCTTCCGAGATCACGCTTGATTCCAATACCGCAGTCAAGGCAATGCGCAACGTTCTTTGGGAAGAATTCCGCGAAGTTGAACGCAGAGACGAAGCCAGAGTTTCCGAAATAACCCAGAAAGCCATTGATTTCGGCGAAGTTACAATGAAATTCGAGATCACCATCAAAGGCAAGGCAGGCCCCGACGGCTATCCTCTTTATATTGCTCTTCACGGTGGCGGCGGCGCTCCCAAGGAAGTCAACGACCAGCAGTGGGATCATATGAAGATATATTATCTCGACAGCGTTGAAAACGGTATTTACGTTGCTCCCCGCGGTGTCCGCGATACATGGCATACTCATTTTAACGACGAAAGCTATCCCCTTTACGAACGTCTTATCGAAGACCTTTCCATTTACTACGGTATCGATACAAACAAAGTATATCTCGTCGGTTATTCCGCAGGCGGCGACGGTGTATGGCAGATCACTCCGCGACTTGCCGACAGATTTTCCGCAGTCAATATGTCCGCAGGTCACCCCAACGGCGTTGACCTTACGAATGTTTACAATACTCCTTTCCAGATCCAGTGCGGTCAGAATGACGACGCAGTAAAGACCCGTAATACCGAATGCGCACGTTACTGCGAAGTTCTTGACGATCTCCAGGAAACTTACGGCGGCGGATATATCCATAATGTCTATATGCATATCCTCAAAGAGCACGGCATCGTCGATAACTCTCCGACTCACGAAATTCAGGCTGTTCTTGCAAACCCCATTCAGTGGTTCTACGGTGAAAGAGTCGTTCCCACTTCCGCAGATACGAATGCTATCGGATTTGTAAGTCAGTATCAGAGAGATCCCGTTCCCGAAAAGGTCGTATGGAATGTCGGATACAGAGCAAAACTCTGCGATACCGAAACTTTCTATTGGCTCCGCGCCGCAAAGACCGTAACCGAAGGCATAGTTGTTGCATCTTACGATAAAGAAACAAACACCGTAACTATCGAGCAGAACACTGCAAACGGTCCGATCGCAATAATGCTCAACGACGAGATGGTAGACCTCTTCAAACCCGTCACCGTTATCGTTAACGGCGAAGCAAAAGAATATAATGTTACTCCGTCTGTTGAATATATGCAGAAGACCCTCAGCGAACGCTGTGACCGTAATATGATCTTTGCAGCTGAAATTGTTATTGATTAATTTAATAATATTTTTGTTAACCGCTTGACAATACTTTTTTTCGGTGCTATAATGAATAATATCTTTGCTGATGTTCAACAGGAGTGTATATAGTTAAAAATGTTCAGCTTTGATGTTGAAAAGTATTTTGAACGTATAGGTATCGATACCGAGGCTTCCGAGCTTCCGATGACGGAGCAGACGCTGAATCTTCTTCAGAAAGCTCATCTGTATTCCGTGCCGTACGAAAATTTCGATATTATTCGAGGCGTTTCTCTCGATCTTACGACTGAAGCCCTCTATTCCAAGATCGTCATAAACGGTCGTGGCGGTATATCTACCGAGCTCAACGGTCTTTTCGGAGACCTTCTTCGCGCAATGGGCTTTGGTGTTAACGAATACCTCGCACGTTATATTTTAGATATGGACCCCCCTCATCTTAAGATGCACAGAGTCCTTGAAGTTCAGGCAAGAGACGGATTCTATATCTGTGATGTCGGTCTCGGATGCGAAGGCCCGAGAATTGCTCTTAAAAAAGAAGAAGGCCTCGTTCAGACGGATGGCTTTTGCGAATACAAACTTGAAAACGAGCCGTTTCTCGGCTGGGTAATATGGCAGAGAAAGAAGATGTCCGAGTGGAAAAAGCTTTGTGCTTTTACCGAAGAGATCCAACTTTCAATGGATTTTGTCCCGCCGACTTTTTATCTTGAAAAGTCTGCAGCTTCGCCCTTGAACAAGAACGTTTTCGCCGCCATCAGAACCAAGGACGGTCTTATTGTCCTCGAAGAGGATATGTTTAAAGTTCATTCAATAAATCATGAAGTTCGGGTCTTCTGTCCGGAAACGAAAGAAGACCTCGATTCCAAAATAAAAGAATATTTCGGTATAGACAGAAGGTTGTTTTAAATGTATAACGGTATAATCAATCAGTATAAACAGTATTTAAATATAGAAGACGAATCCAAGATCGTCACTATGAACGAAGGCAGAACTCTTTTCCATAAGCTCAGAAATCTACCCAAGGCTCTCGGTCTTACGAATGCAGATATTTATATCAAATTCGAAGGTCTCAATCCGACCGGTTCTTTCAAAGACCGCGGTATGACAATGGCTGTTACCAAGGCAAACGAACAGGGCTCCGGCGCTGTCATCTGCGCTTCCACCGGTAACACCTCCGCTTCTGCAGCTGCATATGCTGCTGTCGCAGGCATGAAGGCTTTCGTTCTTATTCCTGACCGTAAGATCGCTCTTGGTAAACTTGCACAGGCTATTATTTACGGTGCAAACGTTATCGCTATTGACGGCAACTTCGACGATGCTCTCAATATGGTAATCCAGCTTTCCAAGACCGAGCCCGTAACTCTTGTAAACTCCGTAAACCCCAACAGACTTCAGGGTCAGAAGACCGCTGCATTTGAGATCTGCGACGATCTCGGCCATGCTCCCGATTACCTCGTTCTTCCCGTAGGCAACGCAGGCAATATCTCCGCATACTGGATGGGTTTCAAGGAATATTACGATAATAAGATCATCACCAATCTTCCGAAAATGACAGGTTTCCAGGCTGCAGGTTCCGCTCCGATCGTTGAAAACCGTATTATCGAAAATCCCGAAACCGTTGCAACCGCTATCCGTATCGGCAACCCCGCAAGCTGGGATAAAGCAGTTCGCGCAAGAGATGAAAGTAACGGTTCCATCAATGCAGTTACCGATGAAGAGATCCTCGAAGCTCAGAAGCTCCTCGCTTCCGAAGAAGGTATTTTTGCAGAACCCGCATCATGCGCATCTATCGCAGGTGTTGTCCGTTTCGCTAAAGAAAACCGTTTTGAAAAAGATAAACGCATCGAGATCGTCTGCATCCTTACCGGTAACGGTCTTAAAGATACCTCCGTTGTTATCGGTGACGGTTTTGCTGAAGACAAGATAATCCATGCAAAACCCGATTTCGATACCCTCGCGTCTATTATCAGACAGTAATTAATTTTTAAGGATCACATTTATGTTTACCGTCAGAGTTCCGGCAACGAGCGCCAATATCGGCCCGTGTTTCGATACCGCAGGCCTTGCGCTCACGCTCTATAATCAGATAGAAGTCTTTACAAAAAAAGATCTTGAAAATAATCCCCGTCCGCTTATTGATCTTAACTGTCAGATCGATGAACGTATCCGTGCAGGTCAGGAAATTCCCGATGACGAAAGAAACCTCATCTGGGAAACAATAAACCTCTTCTGCGAAAAAATGGGTGTTCCCGTTCCGTTTTTTGCGATCCGTCAGACCGATACCATTCCTCTCACCAGAGGTCTCGGTAGCTCTGCGGCGTGTGTCGTTGCAGGTCTTATGATTGCAAATGAACTTACAAAAAGCGGCATTTCAAAAGACGATCTTATCAATATGTCAGTTGAGATCGAGGGTCACCCCGATAACGTTGCCCCGGCATTCCTCGGCGGTATGGTCGTCGGTGCTACAGACGGCAAACGTTTTGAACACGTACGTATTGATGTCAGCGATGAGCTCGAATTCTTTGCCGTAATTCCCGACTTTCCGCTTTCGACTGCGGATGCCCGTGCAGTTCTCCCCAGAGCCTACACAAAAGAGCAGGCTGTTTTCAACTGCTCGCGTGTTGCTCTTCTCGTTTCCGCAATGATGAGCGGCAATTTCGGCGCTCTTTCCGTTGCAATGCAGGACGAGATTCATCAGCCGTACAGAAAGATCCTCATTCCCGGTATGGAGACAATAATCCATAAATCGGTTGAATACGGTGCTTACGGCGCTTATCTCAGCGGTGCAGGTCCCACCATTATGGTCGTTGCACCCAAAGGTTCGAACGTAAAAGAAAAGCTCGAAGAACTTGTTTCCACGTTCGACCATTTCTGGCTCGTGATTCCTCTCGGCGTTGATAAACACGGCGCTGAGATAATCAGATAAATTAAAAACAAAAACTAAAAATATTAAAGAAAAAGGAGTTATTCTTATGTCTGATGCTGTTCTTTCCCAATTCAAAAAAGCTGAAGAAGAAAAAGCTGTTGACGCTACCAAAAAACTTCGCGTAGGTATTATCGGTACCGGTTGGATCGCTGAAGCTCATATCGATAGCTATAAGCGTATGCCCGACGTTGAAGTTGTTGCTCTTGCTGATATCATCCCCGGCAAGGCAGAAGCTTTCGGCAAAAAATACGGTGTTCCCAATGCCCGTCTTTACGGTCACCACACCGAAATGCTCGCAGCTGAAGAGCTCGACGCTGTTTCTGTTTGTACTTACAACGCAACTCACGCTGAATGTACTATCGACTGCCTCAACAAAGGTATTCCCGTACTTCTCGAAAAACCGATGTGCGTAACCCTCGAAGAAGCTGTTGCTATCAGAAAAGCTGAAAAAGCTAGCGGCAAAGTTCTTTCTATCGGTTTCCAGCCCCGTTTCGACCCGAACATGCAGATGATCAAAAAGATCGTTGAATCCGGCGAACTCGGCGAAATCTACTACATCCAGACCGGCGGCGGCCGCAGACGCGGTATTCCCGGCTCTACCTTCATCGAAAAATCCACCGCAGGTATCGGTGCTCTCGGTGATATCGGTTGTTACTCTCTCGATATGGTTCTTAACGCTATCGGCTATCCGAAGCCCCTTACCGTATCCGCTTACAAATCCGACTTCTTCGGTACCAACCCCGAAATGTATCCCGAAGATTCCAAACGTTTCAACGTTGACGACTTCGCAGCTGCATTCATCCGTCTCGAAGGCGGCATAATCCTCGACTTCAGAATTTCTTGGGCTATGCATATGGACACCCCGGGTGACACCATCATCCTCGGTAAGAAAGCAGGTCTCAGAATTCCTTCTACCGACTGTTGGAACGGCTCTGTCGGCGGCCCGATGAAGATCTACCGCGACGTTGCAGGCGTTTGCACTCAGTTCGAAGTTCCCATCCTCGGCGGTGGCGGCAACCTCTTCGATAAGAAAGTTCGTTCTTTCCTCGATGCTATCAAATTCGGCGGCGTATCTCCCGTTCCCTCCAGCCAGATCATCAACAATCAGGCTATCCTCGACGGTATCGTTAAATCCGCTGAACTCGGTCGCGAAGTTGAGATCAACATTCCCGATATCGACTAATTCGTTCGGAATTAATAAATCAGCATAAATAATGAAAGGAACGCATGACTTTGGTTGTGCGTTCCTTGTTTAAAATAAAAACGGTTCAAATTAAAAAATCTTTGCAAAAAAAGGAGTTATTCTTATGTCTGATGCTGTTCTCTCTCAATTCAAAAAAGCTGAAGAAGAAAAAGCTGTTGATGCTACAAAAAAACTTCGAGTAGGTATTATCGGTACCGGTGGTATCGCAAATGCTCATATGCAAAGCTATAAACGCATGCCTGACGTTGAAGTTATTGCTCTTGCAGATATTATTCCCGGTAAAGCAAAGGCTTTCGCTGAAAAGTACGACCTTCCCGATGCACGTTGCTATAGCAGTCATACCGAAATGCTCGCAGCTGAAGAACTTGATGCTGTTTCTGTTTGTACTTACAACGCAACTCACGCTGAATGTACGATTGCTTGCCTCAACAAAGGTATTCCCGTACTTCTCGAAAAACCGATGTGCGTAACCCTCGAAGAAGCTGTTGCTATCAGAAAAGCTGAAAAAGAAAGCGGCAAAGTTCTTTCTATCGGCTTCCAGCCCCGTTTTGACCCGAATATGCAGATGATCAAAAAGATCGTTGAATCCGGCGAACTCGGCGAGATCTACTACATCCAGACCGGTGGCGGCCGCAGACGTTATATACCCGGTTCGACATTCATTGAAAAATCCACCGCAGGTATCGGCGCTCTCGGTGATATCGGTTGTTACTCCCTTGATATGGTTCTTAACGCTATCGGCTATCCGAAGCCCCTTACCGTATCTGCTTACAAATCCGACTTCTTCGGTAAAAATCCCGAAATATATCCTATCGACTGCGAACGTTTTGACGTTGATGACTTTGCAGCTGCATTCATCCGTCTCGAAGGTGGAGTAATCCTCGACTTCAGAATTTCTTGGGCTATGCATATGGACACCCCGGGTGACACCATCATACTCGGTAAGAAGGCTGGTCTCAGAATTCCTTCTACAGACTGCTGGAACGGCTCTGTCGGCGGTCCGATGACGATCTACCGCGACGTTGCAGGCGTTTGCACCGAATTCAAAGTTCCCATTCTTGGCGGCGGCGGAAACCTCTTCGACAAGAAAGTTCGTTCTTTCCTCGATGCGGTTAAATTCGGCGGCGAATCTCCCGTTCCCTCCAGTCAGATCATCAACAACCAGGCTATTCTCGACGGTATCGTCAGATCCGCAGAACTCGGCCGCGAAGTTGAGATCAACATTCCCGATATCGACTGATCTGTTCGAAAATAGTGGATCAGCGTAAAAACCGGCGGAACGCATGATATCAGATCGTGCGGTTAGTAAAAAAATTACGAAAGGATTTTTTTATGAACAGCAGAGAAAATTACCTGAGAGCCGCACGTTTTCAGGGTCCCGAATATATTCCCGCAAATATAGCTTTGTCTGCGCCGATGTGGAATATCTATAAAAGAGATCTTGAAAAAGTGGTTCTCAAACATCCAATTCTTTTCCCTAACTATGTTGAAGGTTCCGTTGATTTCGATTCTCTTCCCGAGATCGATCTGAAAAATCTTCAGGATATGATTGTTGTGGATAAATGGGGCTGCACATGGTCGTATCCCATCTGCGGTCTTGACGGCGCGGTTATCGGTCATCCGCTCGAAGATATTGATGATCTTGATAATTTCAAGCCCCCTGTGCCCGAAATTCCGACCCTTTCCGAGGAAGAATGGAAAGAGGAGATCAAAAGGGTAGAGGCGGCAAAAAACAGGGGTGAACTCGTCTGCGCAGGAACGGAACACGGCTTTCTGTTTTTACGTCATACATATCTGCGCGGCTTTGAAAACGCAATGATAGACTATGGCACGGACGAGCCCCGTCTTCACGAGATCTATGATATGATCCTCAATTACTGGATGCCCGTCGTTGAGTATAACGTAAAGCGCGGCGTTGACCAGTTTTCGTTTGCGGAAGATCTCGGCACGCAGGAAGCAACCATTCTGAGCCCCGCAGACTTCAATAAATGGGTAAAACCCGTCTATGCAAAGCTGATGAAACCATGTAAAGATGCAGGTATTCTCGTCTATCTTCACAGCGACGGCAAAACGCTCGATATCCTTGAAGATCAGATCGAGGCAGGCGTCGATATCGTAAATCCGCAGGATCTTTGTAACGGTATCGATAATATCGCGAGAAGAATCAAAGGTAAAGCCTGCATTCAGATTGATATTGACCGTCAGTTTGTCATTCCTTACGGCACGCCGAAGGATATCGACGATCTTATCAAAGAAGAAGTCATGAAACTCGGCTCTAAAGCAGGCGGTCTTATGATGATCGCAGGTGTTTATCCCCCGACGCCCATGGAAAACCTCGATGCTCTTTGTACCGCAGTGGAAAAATACAGAGAATATTGGAAATAAGTTCACTTGACATTCGGCGGAATATGTGGTATTCTATTACGTCAATATTTTAAATTACGGAGAACATAGATGGCAAGAAGAAAAAATGAGCTCGAAAAACCCGGTCCCGATGCGACTATTCTCGAAATTGAAGAATACGAAAAACGTAAAAATCAGATAACTGTCAATATTTATGACGGTCCTGCAAGAATGTCTTTTGTCTACGGCTGTCTGACGTTGCTTGCAGCTGTTATCGGCATGGTGTGGAATTTTGCGAAACCTATCGTCCGAGGTGATTTTATGCCGGGCTTTGAAGGTTTCTTTTACGGTCTTAACGTCTACCGTATTGTTTCCGGCTATCTTTATGCCGTCATTATCATAATTTTTGCGATCGTTGCGATAAATCTCTGGCGTAAAAGCAAGGAAGCAAGCCCCAATTCCATGTTAATGCGCAATCTCGGGCTTATTACAGCATCCGTTGCCGCCGCAATGCAGCCGTTTTCAATGGTTATAGTCACAATTCAGGCGATAAAATATTTTGCCACTTTCAAATAAAAAAGATCAGATTCGAGGAGACGTACTCTGACGGACGATTTTTTGATTATGTCACATACCGACAAAAAAGAACATAGCCGATCTTTTCAGCGGAACCTGCCGTCACCCGAAAGTGCGAGTAGGTCTACGGAGAGTCAAATATTGTTATAATAACAATAGGGCGAGTTGATAAACCGTTCAATCGCCATATTAAAATTTGGTGATTCTATAATATAATGCAACTGTTTGATAATGCAATGTTAAAAATACTATAATATCTACACTTTATTTTTGGAGAAGTTGCAATGAAAACTTATCTGTTTGACTTTGATGGTACACTTGTCGATTCTATGCCATTTTATATTGGTGGAGTTTTGAGCGAGTTAGATAAAAACAATTGCAAATATAGCGAGGATATAATAAAAATAATAACTCCCTTGGGATTGTTCGGTACAGCTGAATATTTTATTAAAACTTTTGGCTTAAATATAGGCATTGAAGAGCTTGTTGAAACTTTTAAAAACAATATGGCTAATGACTATTTTTACAGTATACCTGCAAAAAGTAATGTTATAAAGGTTTTAAGGGAATTGAAAGAAAACGGTGCGAGTTTAAACGTATTGACTGCAAGCCCACATGTTACTCTTGATGCATGCTTGAAAAGATTGGAACTATTTGACTTGTTTGATAACGTTTGGTCTTGTGAAGACTTTTCAACAACAAAAGCAAATCCTGAAATCTATAAAATGGTCGCGAAGAAACTTAACGTAAATGTAAAAGACGTGTTGTTTTTAGACGATAACATAAATGCTGACATGACGGCGAAAACTGCAGGTATGAAAGTTTGCGGCGTTTTTGATGAATCTTCTGCCGATTACGTAGATCAAATGAAATCTGTTTGCGATTTTTATATTTACGACTTTAATGAATTGTTGGAAATAGAATGGGCAAGTGAAGTTTTTTGATAGATAAAAACAATATTTACCCCATTGATTTAATATTATATGCTTGTCAATCACTGTGTTTGTGTCCATAAATGCAAAAATACGGCATATCTTTTTTGAGATATGCCGTATTTTTTTAGAGTGATGTTCTAGAAATCTGATCTTTTTGTCTATTTAACTGTAAACCATATAAAATCGTTTGCGGGGATGACGATTTCCGTTTCTATGCAGTAATCTCTTGTGAGGGTGAAGGTTTGCGGATCTTTATCAAAGAGCGCAAGTTTTGCAGTATTATCAAGACCCGTAAAATAAAGAGGGATTTTAACGGTTCTTCTGATCTCCGTATCGAGCGGATTGAAGAATACCGCAAGCCCTTTTTCTTCAAGATCGGGGTTGACGTGAACGTATCCGTCGTAATCTCTGCCGTCAGCTCGTCTGATATGCACCGCAGGGCTTTCGAGGATCGCACGGTGTTTTTTATATGTTTCGACGCTCGATCTGACCATTTCTTTCGTCTCTTCGGTGTCGTAAAGACGGAGCCCTCTGTATGATGCCTGAACGCCTGCCATGAGATTGTTGTTGAGCATAAGTCTGTAATGATCTATATGTTCGCAAAGCGGTTCGATCGTTGCCGCTTCACCGCCGCCGTGGTATTCAGTAAGAGGAACGAACATCCAGCCCATAGTTGGGAGCTTTTCGTAAGTTCCGTCATGAATATTCTGCCTTGCAAGAATGACCTGCTGTTCGCGCGGAAGAGACCAGTTTACTTCTTTATAACCCATTGCGCATTTATTGTTGCCCGAAAGATAATAATGATCGGGAACGTTCAGATAAATGCCTTTTTCTTTGCACCATGCATAAAGATCGGTTATCGCCATGAGCTGAGTGTACTGTGAATCTTCGTAACATTCATGCCCAGGATGATCGGTCGAACGGCAGTAGTCACCGGGATATGAACCGTCATGCTCAAGAACGTCAAAACCTGTCTTATCAAGGAAAGTTCTTATATCCTGCATATATTT
Source organism: Clostridia bacterium (assembly GCA_017621705.1). Taxonomy (GTDB): domain Bacteria; phylum Bacillota; class Clostridia; order Oscillospirales; family UBA644; genus HGM12619. Next base: position 59,617 of record JAGASR010000017.1, read on the forward strand.
TATGCCCCATTCGCTTCCGAGGCACGGAGAACTGCCGAATATGATCTTTTCCGCAATAACATTGCTTTCTTCATTTATATATCTCGATGCAAGCAGCGAATATCCGCCAATCTCAATGCCTTTCGAATGAGCGTAGTCTGCGATCTTTTTGAATTTTGCGATGTTTTCATCCGAGACGTCTTCCATATTGATGCCGCTTCCGAAAGAAAGAATTACCATTTCAAAGCCCGTTTCAACGCATTGATCGATGCCGCGCGCAATCGTTTCAAAATCCGTGGAAATTATATGGACGTATATCGGGCTTTCCGTAGTCCAGGGCGCGAGCTTTTTATAGAACTCCGAGATCTGAAGCATACGTCTGTTTCTGTCATGTTCGTCAAAGAGCATGAGATATGCGTAATATGAGCTGAAAGTTTCACCGTCTTTTATTTTTTTATACGGTCCGATCGGCGGCTTTGAAACGAGCATTATGGGGTAGTGAGACATGAAGTCGATCTGCGAAGTATATTCGGGGTCTTCTTCGTAGCGGAAGGTCGGAGTGAGGGTGTTTTCGATGCTTGAAAGTGGGAAGATATTTCGAGCCTGAGAGGTAACGTTGCTTACTTCGAGATTGCAGGGGTCGTGCTCGGTGAGTGCGAGAATTTCGGCTTCAAATTCGTTGAGCCTTATATCTCTTCCGCTTTTGTTTACGATCTCAAAGGATTTGCCGAAAGTCGGCATATTATCAAAAAGCTCGTGGTTGACGCAAATTTCAATGCCTTCAAGTTCGGGCAGTTTTGATTTGAAATAGACTTTCAGACAGATACCGTCCGGCGGATATTTTTCGACAGCTGACTGTCTTTTCTTTTTCCAAACGATATCTCTCGTTATTTTTGTGACTTCGTAGCGCTCAAAATTAAAACCTTCGCTCGGTCCGAATTTATTATACCACGAAGCTTTCATGAATCCGTGCTCAAACTGACCCGAAACACCGCCGACGGGATATTTCACTCCGTCCACAGTAACCGTAATTTCGGGTTTTATCGATCTTAAAAACTGTTCGCCCGAATAGAGGTTTATCATGCTTACACAAGCAAAATCGGGATCAATAATAAACCGTCTTTGCGCAAGACCGTTACCGAGAATTATCTCTCCGTCTTTTTTGCAAACGGTCGCAACATAATCTTTGCAGCCTGTCAGATAGTCGTTTTTGTAAAACATAAGATCCAAGCCTCCGTATTTTAAAAAAGACCGAACGCATGGGAATACGCTCGGTCAGTTGTTTTTTATATGCGTTTGTAAACGGGGATACCTTTGGTGCTGACTTCAAACCAGCCCGATTCAACGGGTTCGCCCGTAAAATAGTCGACCCATTTTGAATTGGTTGGAAGATAAACTTTTCTTTCGTCTCCCGTATTTGCGGGAATGGGCGCAACGAGAAGATCGTTGCAGAAAAGCCACTCATCGTCGATATTATAAGTTTCCGCATCGTCCGTGTAGTCCATAACAAGAGCACGAACGGGAGGTTTGCCGGTCGATTTATATTCTTCAAATGCTTTTTTGAGCATCGGAACGAGTTTTTTACGTGTGTTGAAAAGCTCTCGCACTTCGTCTTCGCAGTCGAAGCCGACCCACGGAATACCGTCGTAATACCATGCGTTGACAAGACACTGAACGGAGAATACGACAGCCTGAAGTCTTCTTAAACATTCATCTTTCGTTTTTGCATCTCTGAATTCGGGAGACCATAAAAGTCCGCTGAAAGGCGCTGTTGTGACGCCTCTGATAAAATCTTTATGATCGTAAAGATCGCTGTAAAGACCGAAAGGATAAGAAGCCGCAAGCGCACCCATCTGACGTACCTGCGAAAGTGTAGGTCCGTTATCAAGTGCCTGCATTATCGTTTTTGCGTAAAGCATTCCGAAAAGGGAGTGGTACTGCTCGCCGTCAAGTCCCGACGGAAATTCCGCACAGAGCGGAAAACTCCAGGAACCCGTATTGTCGCTCGAATCGCATTCGTCGAGCTTGAAACCGTCTATTCCGAGCGAAGTTATTTTTTCGCGGTGATAGTCCGCAAAAATTTTCTTTGCTTCTTCGGTCGCAAAATCGGGAACAAGACCGCCCCATACGAGATAATCGCCAGAGTAGGGAATAAGGTCGTCATGAATCTCGCTCTTTGTGCTTGTGAATGCGTGTTCCCAAAGATTTACATGGAAGTTACGGTCTGTCAAGTATTTGACCATATCTGCAAAATTCGGGAACTTATCGGAAGGTTTATATGTGCAGGGGTAAGCGCCTGTCTGCCAACCCGGTTCAAGACCGATTATATCGCAGGGAATATTATTTTCTCTGAAATAATCCGCAGTTTTCTTTATTCCGTCTTCGCCCCAGCCTGTAAAGCATCTGTACATCACTCCGAGACCCCATTCGGGAACATCGCAGCCGCCGCCCGAAAGCATATTATATTGCGAAACTATATCGGTTATCGTTTCGCCTTCGATAACGTAAACATCAATGCCTTCCGCAACGGGAATGCTGACGGTCATTATGACGTCGCTTTCTTCTCTTTTTGCGTAAAGTTCATCGGTGCTTGTTCCGCCGCCGCTTTTCGACTCTTTGTTTATGCCGTTATTCTTCATTTTGCCGCAGTAAAATTCCGCATAACGGGCTGTATCGAAAAACATACCGTAACCTTTGTTCGTCACAAAGAACGGAACGGGAGCGTGCGATTCGCCGATAGGCATTACGGGGTCGGCATTGACCGCAAGCTTTAATTTCTGATATTTATGTTCAAATCGTTTTAACTGAAGACCGAAACCGAAAATTCTGCAGTCATCCTCGATCGGAAATTCGAGGACGCATCCGCTTTTGGTTTTCTTGAATTTAAAATTCGTTTCGGGATACTTCACTTCTGTTTCAATATAGTTGAATCCGTCGCAATATTTTGACGGGACAAGTTTTTCCGGATTGCCGAATGTGAATTTTTTCATACGGTTCACCTGTAAATAATTATTTAGTCGAGACAGTAGTCGCCTTCGCCTTTGGGGGTCGTGCCGTCAAGCCAGCTGCCGTTTGTAAAATCGGGGAAGAGCTGAGGCATACCGCCGAGAGCTACGGACTGTTCGGAAAGTACTGTTACAGCCATCCATGCTGCCCAGTCGTAAGCGTCGATTGCAGGGTGGTTGTTGTTTATGATACTGTCGATAAATGCGCTGTTAACGATATAGTCCATACCGCCGTGACCGTATTTTTCAAGACAGATACCGTTGAATTTCTTCCAGATCGGATGATCGTATTTATCCATGAATTCGGAGAAAGGCTTCCAGACTTCGCCCTCTGCGCCGTTTTCGCTTTCAAGGCAGATGGATCCTTTGTCTTCGAGCCAGATACCGTTCGTTCCCTGAACTCTGCCTGCGCGGGAGTAGGGGCGGAAGTTCGAAGTGTCGTGGGTGAGGAGAATGGTCTCGCCGCCCGCGCATTTGATTATGGACGTTACGATATCGCCCATGGTGAAGTTAACGTTGTTTGCAGGATGATCTTCCGCAAAATTCTTTTTTGCGAAAGCGTTGAGACCGACCTGCTTTGTCGCCATGGAAGTTATGGAAACAAATCTGTTGCCTCTGTTGATATTGAGTATTTTGGACATCGGGCCGAGGCCGTGGGTCGGGTAAACGTCGCCGTTGCGGTGTGCATAGTTGTTAAAGCGGTAATGACGGTTTTCGTTGCCCATCGTTACTTCGCCGCGAAGGCAGTGTTCATAACCGCACTGGCAGTGAACGATTTCACCGAAAAGTCCCATTCTTGCCATGTTGAGAAGTGCGAGTTCTTCTCTGCCGAAGTTGCAGTTTTCAAGGAACATCGCTTCAACACCGGTCTCTTCATATGCTCTTACGATAGACCAGCATTCTTCGATCGAAGATGCACCGTAAACTTCGGATGCGGGACGGATGCCTGCACGCATTGCCGCAACCGCGATACGGGTGTGGGTAGTCCATGAAGTTGCGATAATAACACCGTCGAGATCTTCTTTTTCAAACATTTCTTTATAGTCAAGATATCCCGTCGGACGTTTTCCGCATACATTTTCAACATTCTGAGATACACTGTCTACTCTGTCCTGATAAAGGTCGCAGACCGCAACTACTTCAGCCTTGTCGAGAGCTGCGGTAAGTGTCGCATGGTGGTTACCTCTGCCGCCGAGACCGACGACACCTATTCTTACTTTTTCCATATTGATTCCCCTTGTTTATATCGAAAAAATTAATAAAGTTCAATTATTCAGTTTACACTAATTTAACATATTTAATTTGATTTGTCAAGCATGGAAAAATATTTATTTATTTTTATTGACAAAGGTTTGTTTGTGTGTTAAAATACAGATATATACTCAAAGAGGAGAAACTATTATGGAACTTACTTCCCGAGAAAGATTTATCCGTACTTTCAAACATCAGGAAATAGACAGAATTATAATGATAGACAGCCCCTGGGGCGGAACTCTCGAGCGTTGGCACAATGAAGGCCTTCCGAAAGACGTTGCATGGGAAGATTATTTCGGCTTTGACAGACGTCTCGGTTTCGGTATCGACAACTCTCCGAGATTCGAAAGCAAAGTCATCGAAGAAACTGACAGATACGTTATTCATACAACCAACTGGGGTGCAACTTTAAAGTCTTTTAAACACCTCGACTCAACCCCCGAATTTCTCGACTTTTTCATTTCAGATCGCGAGCATTGGGAGATCGCAAAAGAGCGAATGAAACCTACCGATGACCGAATCGACTGGAAATGGTATGAAGATAACTATGAAAAATGGGAAAAGAGCGGAGAATTCCGTTCGCTCGGCTTCTGGTTCGGTTTTGACGTAACCCACTCCTGGGCTACGGGCACAGAAAACGTTCTCGTCGGTATGTATGAAGATCCCGAATGGATCAAAGATATGATCGGCCATTATCTTGATATGAATATCGCTCTTTATGATAAACTTCTCGCAAAAGGCTATAAGTTTGACGGTATTCACTGGCCCGATGATATGGGTTACAAAAACTCGACCTTCTTCTCTCTCGATATGTACAGAGAGATCGTTAAACCCTTCCAGAAAAAGGCTTGTGACTGGGCTCATGAGCGCGGAATGTTCGTCGAACTTCATTCCTGCGGTTACGTTGAACCGTTTATTCCCGACCTTATCGAGATCGGTGTCGACTGTCTCAACCCCATCGAAGTCAAAGCAGGCATGGATCCCATCAAACTCAAGAAACTTTACGGTGATAAACTTACTTTCCGCGGCGGCATCAATGCTGTTCTCTGGTCTGATACGGATGCTATCACCGAAGAGATGGAACGTGTTATTCCCGTAATGAAAGAGGGAAGCGGATACATATTCTCATCCGACCATTCTATTCCCAATTCCGTAAGTTTCGACAATTTCAAAAAGATCTCCGATCTTGCTCATAAACTCGGAAAATATTAATTATTTCATATAAACTAAGGAGAACGTTATGCTTATAGGTACAGACATCGGTACTTCGGGTACCAAAACAGTCCTTTTTGACCTCAACGGAAACGCAGTTGCTTCCGACACTCAGGAATATCCTCTTTACCAGCCTCAGAACGGTTGGGCTGAACAGGATCCTCAGGATTGGTGGAATGCCGTTGCCGTCTCCATCAAAAACGTAATCGCAAAAAGCGGCGTCAGCGCTTCCGAGATCAAAGGTATCGGTCTTTCGGGTCAGATGCACGGTCTTGTAATGCTCGATAAAGACGATAAAGTTCTTCGCCGTTCCATTATCTGGTGCGACCAGAGAACTCAGAAAGAATGCGACGAGATCACCTCTATCGTCGGCAAAGAAAAACTTATCGAAATCACCGCTAACCCTGCGCTTACCGGTTTTACCGCTTCCAAACTTCGTTGGGTCATGAATAATGAGCCCGATATTTTCGCTAAATGCGCAAAGGTAATGCTCCCCAAAGACTATATCCGTTATATGCTTACGGGTGAATTCGCTACCGAAGTTTCCGATGCTTCCGGTATGCAGTTTATGGATATCAAAAACCGTTGCTGGTCCAAAGAGCTTCTCGATATTCTCGGAATAGATATCGCTCTTCTTCCGAAGATGTATGAAAGCTATGAGATCAGCGGTAAAGTTAATAAATACGCTTCCGAAATGACCGGTCTTTGCGTAGGCACTCCCGTTGCAGGCGGTGCAGGCGACCAGGCAGCGTGCGCTGTAGGTAACGGTATCGTTAAGAGCGGCGTTGTTTCTTCCACTATCGGTACTTCCGGCGTTGTTTTTGCTCATGCCGAAAAACCTGCGATCGACCCCAAAGGCAGAGTTCACACTTTCTGTCACGCTGTTCCCGGCGCTTGGCATATGATGGGTGTTACCCAGGCTGCAGGTCTTTCTCTTAAATGGTTCAGAGATAATTTCTGCGCAGAAGAAATGGCAGAAGCCGCAAAACAGGGTATCGATCCGTATATCATCATGGATAAAATGGCAGAAGATACAGGCATTTCCGCTCATAACCTCATTTATCTTCCCTATCTTATGGGCGAAAGAACGCCTCACCTCGATGCAGACTGCCGCGGCGTATTCTTCGGTCTTTCCGCTATTCACACTAAAGCAGATATGATCAGAGCTATCCTCGAAGGCGTTTGCTACTCTCTTACCGACTGCATGGATATCATCCGTGAAATGGGTGTTGATGCTTCTGCTGTACGTGTTTCCGGCGGCGGCGGTAAATCTCCTCTCTGGAGACAGATGCAGGCAGATATGTTTGACTGCGGCGTTCAGGTTCTCTCTTCTTCCGAGGGCGGTGCGCTCGGCGTTGCTCTCCTTGCTGGCGTCGGCACAGGTGTATGGTCTTCCGTACCCGAAGCTTGCGATGCTACGATCAAGGTTAAGAAAACTTACGATCCTATCGCCGAAAACGCTGCTGTTTACGCTAAAAACCATGTTCTTTACAAACAGCTCTACACCTCTCTTAAAGATTGCTTTAAGATGATATGATGAGCGAAAATAATATAAAAAAAGGCCGTTTTATCGTTTTTGAAGGGCTTGACGGGTCGGGGAAATCCACTCAGATGAACCTTCTTTGCGACCGTCTTCAGCGTATGGGCAGAACTGTTTACCGTACTGCCGAGCCGACCGAACTTACTACCGGCGGACTTATCAGAGACGCTCTTGCAGGCAACTATACCCGTACTCCCGAGGAGCTTTCCGCACTCTTTCTTTCGGACAGAATTGCGCATAACGTCAATCCTCAGAACGGTATCATAAAGCTTCTTAACGACGGTATCGATGTCGTTTGCGACCGCTATTACTATTCGTCTTTTGCTTACCAGGGCATGGACAGCGATCTTGACTGGGTAATGGCGATGAACGTAAACTGCCCGACGATAACGAAGCCCGATGTCTGCTTTTTTATAGATGTCCCTTCCGAAATCGCAAAAGGCAGAGTCGATAAACGCGGCGCATTCCTTGAGATATTCGAACGCGAAGAGAGCACGCTTGCTCGTATACGCCAAAAATATCTCGAAGTCTTTGAAAAACTCAAGGACGATAATATAGTCATCATTCCGTCCGACGGAACGCCCGAAGAAGTCGCCGAAAAAGTTTTCGCAAATCTTCCGAAAGCGTAAAGGAGCTATTATGGAAACAATGACCGATATCTATTCCCGTTTAAAGGGAACGGCGCGCGCCGATTGCTGGAAATGCTTCCGTCAGCTCTCAATGGCTGTAATTTACGAGAAAAAAGGAATTATTTTTGAACGTGCGACCGAACTCAAAAGCTATGCCTCCGCATTTAATTCCGCAAGCGGAACGGAACATTTTGATGTTTCCGCATCCGATGAAGATTTCCTTTCGTCTCTTATCGATGAACTTGAAGAAATAAAAAGCAAAGGTCGCATCTGCGACTGAAAAAACTCCGTATCTGTCATAAAAAAAGATAGATACGGAGATTTTTTTTATTTACGGATATTGACAAAATTGACATATTTGTATATAATATAAGAATGAGTACGTGTTTATTTTTTCGGAAACGGAGGTTGACAAAAATGCTTCCTTTTGTCGTTATAGCCGCATTTTTGCTGATTGCCGTTGTTGTCTATATTCTTTCCGTTCCGAGGAATTTTACAGTTAGAAAATATATAATAAAAACCGATAAATTCTCAGGGCATATAAAAACCGTTCACATATCGGATCTTCATAATGTTATGTGGGGGGACGGTCAGAGTGAACTGCTTGAAAAAATCGATGAATATTCTCCCGATATCGCTTTTTTTACGGGTGATATTGCGGACGAGTATTCCGATACAGCCCCTGCCGTTTTAATGTTAAAAGAAATGCAGAAGCGCTGCATGTGTTTTTACGTTGCAGGCAACCACGAAAGAAAACTTGAAAATACAGATGATTTTATTGCGACGATCCGTTCTCTCGATATCACCGTTCTTGAAGCCGATAAAGATCAGATAACCGTTGACGACTGCAGTATTACGGTTTGCGGTGTTTTTGATCCTCGGTTTTATTCTACGGAAGAAGCGTATGATGAAAAATGGATCTCGGACGTAAAAAAATGCGCCGAATATAATGAAAACTTCACTGTTTTTCTTTCTCATCGCCCCGAAAAAGCGGAATTTTATGCGGAAAACGGATTCGATCTTGTTCTTTGCGGTCATGCGCATGGCGGTCAGATACGTATTCCCGGTATTTTTAACGGTATCTATGCTCCGCATCAGGGACTTTTCCCGAAATACGCAGGCGGACGTTACGATTTTGATAAAACGACCGTTATTGTCAGCAGAGGACTGAAAAAAGACTGGCTTCCCAGAACTTTTAATCCTCCCGAGCTTGTTTTTATTGATATAATCGGTGAACAATGAAATTACTAACAAAAAAAGAAAAGCTTGAAATACATAAACTTCTTCTTGAACTTTATCCGCACAGACGTTGCGCGCTTGAATATTCGACTCCGTTCGAACTTCTCGTAGCCTCGCGTCTTTCCGCGCAATGTACGGACGTAAGGGTAAATATCGTGACGGAAGAGCTGTTCAAAAAATACAGAACTCCGCAGGATTTCGCATCTCTTACCGTTGAAGAGCTCGAACCGATGATCCGTTCTTGCGGTCTCGGAAATACGAAAGCGAGAGATATCATCGCCGCCTCAAAAAAAGTTATTGAACTCGGCGGAATTCCGGATACTATGGACGGAATGCTATCAATTCCGGGTATCGGAAGAAAGATCGCAAATCTTCTTCTCGGTGAGATATTCGAACAGCCCGGCGTTGTAATCGTCGATACCCATTGCATCCGTCTTGCGAACAGAATGGGCTTTGTTTCCGAAAAAGATCCGAAAAAAATCGAAACGGAGCTTCGCAAAGTCATACCTGCGAATGAAAGCCTTGATTTTTGCCACGCTATAGTTTTTCATGGCAGACAAGTCTGTTCCGCAAGAAATCCCGATTGTGAAAATTGCCCCCTGAGCGGGCTTTGTAAAAAATATTTATAGTCTGATCTGAAAAAGGAGCGACACTTATGTTTTTCAATTATGATAAGATGAGCGATATAATTCGCCGTGCAACAGACCGACTTGGAAAAAAGATATATACCGACCTTGCAACACTTTCGGGTGTCGGATATGTAACAAAAGAACCTGTTCCGTTTAACGAAAAAACAACGGGCGAAAAGATCGAAGTCCGCGAAGGCGTAAAATGGGGCGAACTCTGGGATTGCGCCTGGTTTTGCATTGAGGGTGAGATTCCTGCGGAATCCGAAGGCAAGCATACCGTCCTTCTTCTCGACGTTTCGGGCGAGGGCTGTGTTTTTGACGATAACGGTTGCCCTGTCAGAGGTATAACAAACGTCGATTCCGGATTTGACTATTCACTCGGCAGACCCGGAAAAATGGTCGTAGAACTCGATAAAGTTAATATTAAAGACGGCAAGATCTGCTTCTGGGTAGACTGCGCAATGAACGACCTTTTCGGCAATTACTGCGGCGACGGCAAGATCAAAAAGCTCCGCATTGCCTCCGTCAACGACGATGCAAGAAAACTTCTTTACGATTTTTCCGTTCTTTCTCTTCTTGAAAAAGAACTTGATAAAGCAGATCCCAGAAAGATCTCTATAGTTTACGCAATGTACGAAGCCGCATCCGCTCTCGGCAACGGTTTTGACGAAGCATCTATCAAAAAAGCGATCAAACTTCTCGCTCCCGAACTTAAAAAGCGAGGCGGCGATCCGTCTCTTTCAATCACGGCTATCGGTCATGCGCATATTGACCTTGCATGGCTCTGGCCCATCCGCGAAACAAAGAGAAAGGGCGCAAGAACTTTCTCCACCGCGATCGCAAATATGGAAAAATATCCCGATTATATTTTCGGCGCATCCCAGCCCCAGCTTTATCTTTGGGTAAAACAGCTTTATCCCGAACTTTATGAGAAAATCAAACAGCGCATCGCAGAGGGCAGATGGGAAGCTCAGGGCGCAATGTGGGTTGAAGCCGATACAAACGTTTCCTCGGGTGAAGCACTCGTACGTCAGGTTCTTTACGGTAAACGTTTCTACCGTGAAGAATTCGGAAAAGACGTCAAATCTCTCTGGCTGCCCGACGTATTCGGTTACAGCGCCGCTCTTCCGCAGATCCTCAAAAAAGCAGGCGTTGACTACTTTATGACTATCAAGCTCTCATGGAGCGAACATAATAAATTCCCTCATCATACCTTCACATGGCAGGGTATTGACGGTTCTTCCGTTCTTGCGCATATGCCTCCCGAGGGTACTTACAACAGCGCCGCATCTCCCCACAGCATTAAAGACGCAGAACGTAACTACAGCGAAAAAGGCGTTTGCCCCGAAGCGCTTCTTCTCTTCGGTATCGGTGACGGTGGCGGCGGTCCCGGCGAAGAACATCTTGAAAGACTTGAAAGAGAAAAGAATCTTGCAGGTCTTCCTCCCGTCAAACAGGGCCTTTCCGAGGATTTCTTCAAACGTATCGAAAAGAAACAGGACAGATACCCCGTATGGCGCGGTGAACTCTATCTCGAAAAACATCAGGGTACTTATACGACCCAGGCGCGCAATAAATATTATAACCGCAAATGCGAATTTGCACTTGCAGAACTCGAATTTGCTTCTCTTCTTTCCGGTAATTATCCGAAGGCCGAGATCGACGAAATGTGGCAGGAAGTTCTCCTTTATCAGTTCCACGATATTCTCCCCGGCTCTTCTATCGCAAGAGTTTACGATGAAAGCGTAGAGCGCTACCGTGCTATTCTTTCAAAAGCTCAGGAAATGACAAAAGCCGCTTATGCACAGGCTGCAAAGGCTCTTGGCTTTACAGGAACTGTTTACGCAAACCCGACAAGCTTCGAACGTACCGAAAACGTACTTGAAAACGGCGAGTGGAGAAAAGTTACTGTATCTCCCTTTGGTTTTGCAAGCTCCGAAGAAGCTAAATTCAATGTAAAAGCCGAGAAAAACAAACTCGAAAACGCAAATCTCCGCGTTAAGTTCAACGATAACGGTCAGGTCGTTTCGATCTACGATAAACGCAATTCCAGAGAGCTTCTCTCTGCTCCCGGTAATGTTCTTCGCCTTTACAATGACGAGAGCGACGCATGGGATATGAAGTTTACTTATCGCGACGATCTCTGCATGGAACTTGCCGCTAGTGACAGCGAATTTTATGCCGACGGCGCCGAAGCCTGCGCGAAATTTACCTATAAATTCCGCAATTCCACCGTTGTCTGCAATGCCGTTCTTTCCGACGGTGCAGAACGCGTCGATTTCAGAACTTATGTAGACTGGCATGAAGATTATAAGATGCTCCGTGTCTTCTTCCCGTTCGATATCGAAACAAGCGAAGCCGTCTGCAATATCCAGTTCGGCGAACTCAAACGCTCCACAACCAAAAATACTTCCTGGGATAACGCAAGATTTGAGATCTGCGCCCAGAAATATATCGATTTCAGAGAAAACGGCTACGGTGCGGCTCTCCTTAACGACTGCAAATACGGTGTACACGCAGAGGGCGCAACTGCAGAACTCAACCTTCTCCGCTCTACTTCTTACCCCGGCAAGGATGCGGATAAGGGCGAACAGTTCTTCACTTACTCCGTAATGCCTCATACCGACGATATGTCTGTCGTCCGTGAAGCATACAGACTTAACGTACCTCTTACCGAAACCGAGATCGTAAACGAAAGCGGAATCGCAACTCTCCAGCTCGTTACCGATATGGCTTACGCTTCTGTTAACGGCGGCGCAGTCGTCGAAACCGTTAAGAAAGCGGAAGACTCCGACGATATCATCATCCGTGCATACGAACCGATCGGCGCACGTACAAAACTTTCGATCAAGCCCGTTTTCGAGCTCGGCGAAGTTTATGAATGTAATTTACTCGAAGAAGAACAGAAACCCGTTAAAGTTAACAACAACTGTATCGAACTTTCGTTCAAACCCTTTGAGATCAAAACTATCAAAATCAAAAGGAACTGTAAATAATGACGTACAGCGAACTTAAACTTATCATTCCCTCTGCCGACGGCGAAACTGCCTGCGCGATTGCGGCAATGCTCGATATCGGCGGCATATATCTCGAAGACTACTCCGATATGCTTGACTGCGAGATCGTCAAAAATGTCGGCATAATCGATGAAGAACTTCTCGAAAAAGATACATCCGTTGCAACTCTGCATATTTATCTTCCCGATCATATCAACCCTGCCGAAGCCGCAGAATATCTCCGCGAGCGTTTTACTCTCAGCGGTATCGAATATAAATGCGAGATCGGTTCCGTTGACGAAAGCGACTATGCGGAGGCTTGGAAACAGTATTACAAGCCGCTCCATATCGGCGAAAAGATCGTAGTTGTTCCCGAATGGGAAGAATACGAAAAGCAGGACGGCGAGCTGATCCTCACTCTCGACCCCGGCATGGCATTCGGTACGGGTTCTCACGAAACGACTTCTCTTTGCGTTGAAGTGCTTCAGAAGATCGTAAAACCCGGCGATAATGTTCTCGACGTAGGCTGCGGAAGCGGTATTCTTTCGATCGCATCCCTTATTCTCGGCGCAGATAACGTAAAAGCTTTCGATATCGACCCCAACGCAGTCAAAGTATCGAAAGAAAATGCAAAGCTCAATACTTATTCCGGAACTCTCGATGCAGAGACCGCGAATATTCTCAACGACAGAACGCCCATCGAAGGAAAAAAATATAATGTCATCGTTGCAAATATCGTTGCGGATATCATAATCCGTCTTTGCTCGTTTATCGGCGAACATCTTGCCGACGGTGGTACATTTATAACATCAGGCATTATTACAGAGAGACGTGATGATGTTATAGCGGCGTTTGAAGCAAACGGTTTTACCGTTGTCGAAGAAAACGAAAAACGCGGCTGGCTCTGCTTTTGCCTTAAAAAGTAAAATATGCGCGAACTTGTAATTCCCAAAAGCGATGCGGGACAGAAGCTTGATCGCTATATTCTGAAGCGTTTCAAGACTATGCCCGAAGCGCTCATGCGTAAATATCTTCGTAAAAAATGCGTTAAAGTCAACGGAAAACACGCTACCGGTAAAGAAATGCTTTCGGCGGGCGATGTTCTGACTTTTTATATAAGCGACGAATTCTTCTCACCGTCCGAAAAAACTGCGGTCGATTATTCGAAGATAAATGTTTCTTTCAAGGTCGCATATGAAGACGAAAATATCATCGTTGCGGATAAGCCTGCGGGACTTATCTGTCAGAGCGACGATAAAGAGAGCAGAAACACGCTCGTAAACCATATCATCGCATATCTCATCGAAAAAGGGGAGTATACCCCCGACAGCGGTGCATTCGTGCCGGCACTCTGTCACCGTCTTGATAAAAATACGGCAGGTCTTGTTATTGCCGCAAAAAATGCGGAATCTCTCCGTATAATGAATGAAAAGATCAAAAACAGAGAGCTTCATAAGTATTATGAGTGTACGGTTTTCGGCGTTCCGCAGCCGCCCGAAGCGATCAAATTCGCTTATCTTAAAAAGACGGGCGACGGAAGCGGTGAGGATAATTTCGTAAAAGTCACCGAAGATAAAGATTTCGCAGAAAAGAACGGCTATAAATTTATCAAAACAGGCTATAAAACCGTTGAAACAGACGGCGAAGTGACAAAACTTCTCGTTGAGCTTTTCACGGGCAGAACTCATCAGATCCGCGCTCATCTTGCGTATCTCGGACATCCTCTTTTGGGAGACACGAAGTACGGAAGCGTCAGCAGAAATAAAGAGTATTTCAGAGACAAGCCTGTGAAAATGCATTATCAGGATCTGACAGCAAAAAAAATTGTTTTTGATTTTACGTCCGACAGCGGCATCCTTTCGTATCTTAACGGCAAGGAGATCTGCGGACTGTAAATAAAATCCTATTAAAATAATAAAAAGAGGGTTTAATTATGAAACACGGTCTTTGTATTATTGGTTACGGCGGAATGGGCGGTTGGCATACCGAACACGCACTCAAAAGCGACGTCGTGGAACTTATAGGCATACACGATATTAAAGAAGAAAGAAATAAGCTTGCTGAAAGCCGGGGAATAAAAGCTTTTTATTCTCTCGAAGAGGTCCTTGAAAACAAGGATATCGAATTTGTTACCATTGCTATTCCGAATGATGTTCACGAAGAAGTCGCAATTGCTTGCATGAACGCAGGAAAGCACGTAATCAGCGAAAAACCCGTAACTCTTTCGTGCGATTCTCTCGAAAGAATGATCGCGGCTTCCGAGAAAAACAATGTTCTCTTCTCTGTTCATCAAAACAGAAGATGGGACGTTGACTATCTTGCTATCCAAAAAATATTTGATACCGATGCTATCGGCGACGTGTTCAGCGTAGAATCCAGAATTCACGGTTCAAGAGGCATTCCGAGCGACTGGCGCGGCATCAAAAAATACGGCGGCGGCATGCTTTACGACTGGGGTGTTCATCTTATCGACCAGCTCCTCATGCTTTACCGTGATAAGAAGATCGAATCCGTTTTCTGTGAATTCGAACATCTTACGAATGATGAAGTTGACGACGGTTACAGACTGACCATCAATTTCGAGAACGGCGCAAGAGCGTATTCCGAAGTCGGAACTTATAACTTCATTGCAATGCCCCGTTTCTATGCGCGCGGCAGAAAAGGCAGTGCCGTTATTTCAGATTGGCGCGAACCTTGCAAGGTTGTCGAATGTTTCGCATGGCATGAAAATGACGTGCTTCCCGTTAAAACAGCGGCAGGTCTCACAAAGACCATGGCACCCCGTGATGAAATAACAACAAAGACCTATGATATGGAACGCCCGATATCTGATGTACATAATTACTACCGTAATTTCTGCGCTTGTATCGAAGGCAAACAGACCCAGATCGTAACGCATCAGCAGATGCGCCGTGTTCTGAAGGTCATCGAAGCGGGTTTTGAATCCGTTGAGAAAAAACAACCCGTCAAATTTGACGACGTTATCTGATTTAAGCTTTTATCGGCTGCGGCGCTCGAACGCCACTCCGACAAATATATACTTAATATATAAAGGAGAAAAACATGAAGCAGGACATGATTCTTATTCTTGACCTCGGCAGTGAGGAAAACGCAATGCTCGCACGTGAGATCCGTGCGCTCGGCGTTTATACGGAGATACATCCTCACGACATTACCCTCGAAGAACTTCGCAAACTCCCTTCTGTTAAAGGTGTTATCCTTAACGGCGGTAAAAACAGAGTCGTTGACGGCGTTGAAATAGACGTTCGCGACGAAATATATGCGTGCGGTCTTCCTATGATTGCAGCTGATCACAAAACAAACGGCAAATGCCCCGAGATCGAATCTTTCGGTGCATGCGAAAAATGCAGAGCAAAATCCCTTTCCGAATTCGTTTTTGACAAATGCGGATGCGATAAAAACTGGAATATGGAAAACTTTATCGCTGACCAGATCGAGCTTATCAGAAATCAGGTAGGCGATAAGAAAGTTCTTCTCGCTCTTTCCGGCGGCGTTGACAGCTCTGTTGTTGCAGCTCTTCTCGTTAAAGCTATCGGCAAAAACCTCACTTGCGTTCACGTTAACCACGGCCTTCTCAGAAAAGGCGAACCCGAAGAAGTTGTAAGAGTATTCAGAGATGAAATGGATGCTAACCTCGTTTACGTTGACGCAGTTGACCGCTTCCTCGACAAACTCAAGGGCGTTGATGAACCCGAACAGAAACGTAAGATAATCGGCGCAGAATTTATCCGTGTATTCGAAGAAGAAGCAAGAAAAGTTGACGGTATCGACTTCCTTGCTCAGGGTACTATCTACCCCGATATCATCGAAAGCGGCACAAAGACTGCAAAAGCCGTTAAAGCTCACCACAACGTAGGCGGTCTTCCCGATGACCTTCAGTTCGAACTTGTAGAACCCCTCAAGATGCTCTTCAAAGATGAAGTACGTGCTTGCGGCGATGCTCTCGGTCTTCCCAAGGGCATGGTTTACCGTCAGCCGTTCCCGGGTCCCGGCCTCGGCGTTCGTTGCCTCGGCGAAATTACACGTGACAGACTCGAAGCTGTAAGAGAATCCGACGCTATCCTTCGTGAAGAATTTGCCGCAGCAGGCCTTCAGGGCAAGGTTTGGCAGTATTTCACCCTCATTCCCGATACCAAATCCGTAGGTGTTCGCGACAACGCTCGTTCTTTCGAATGGCCCGTTGTTATCCGCGCCGTCAATACTATCGATGCTATGACCGCTGAGATCGAAGAGATTCCCTATGAACTTCTCAAGAAGATCACAAAACGCATCATCACCGAAGTCAAAGGCGTAAACCGCGTCCTCTATGACCTCACTCCCAAGCCCACCGGCACAATTGAGTGGGAATAATTTCACAGAGGCGCTTTCCCGGCTGTAGAGCCGTAAAAGTCCCGATTTTGCGAAGTTGTGGCAACGATTTGGCAACAAAATTTCATTATTCATAAGTAAAGAGCTAACTGATTTAGATTAAGTCAGTTAGCTCTTTTTGTTTTCTGTATTTTCTTTGTCTACCTTGCAAAAATGTTTTCCATGAAGGGTTATATAAAGCCTTTATCAAAGCTCATACGCTTTCTGATGAAAATCTGTCCAAGGAAATACGCTGTTTCCCTAACAGTACAAAAAGCAGGGGGGTAAAACGGCTTAAAAATGGTGTTAAGTAGAGAGGTTAATCTTTGTCCCAACGATTGGCATCTGTCCAACGATAATTAGGATCAGTATTGCGGCGAGGGTCGTTTTCCCACTTTTCCGCAGAACGTCTGCTCATCTCTCTGTCGATTCGCTTCATTTCGGGAGTTTTCTCTCCGTTACCACCAAATCCAGTTCTTGCCCACTCTTGGCGTCTTTCTTCGTATCCGTCAGACAGCTCATCGTCCGATGCAGTTTCAAGCCATTCGCCAAATTCGTCCTTGTTTTTGCTGGCAAGAACCGCAACCAAAGTGCCAAAGGCAAGAACGGCAGTTGTTGTTAATGCTTTCTTCCAATCAAATTTCATAGTGGGATACCTCCGTTATTCGTTTTCGTCCTTCAAAGCCCCAACGAGCATATCACTGAGTTCCTGCGAAGGCATTTTCGCCCAACGCTGGGTGTTGTCAAATTCGGGATAGCGATAACGCCAACGGTCATATTCTTCCTGCGTGATCTCACCTGCTTTGAGCATGGCAGCAGCCTGTCTCCAAGCACACAGCATTTCGTGAAGCTGTGCGGCATCCTTGTTTTTACGCACATCGACCTTCAAACAGATTTCCCCATCGGCTTCGTCGATATGGAGTCCGTATCTGTCCTCCAAGGTGAACAGGGTGTGCATCAGACCGATATAGGAATCAATGTCCGGTACGGCAAGAGCCTGCGGAGATACGTCAAGAGTATCAGCCAATGCTGCAGTCAAGTCAGTTTTAGGAGTTCTTGTTCCTGTTTCATACTGAGCAAGACGAACATCGGCAGACTTCTCCGGAAAGCCTACCTGCATACCAAGATATTTCTGAGTCATACCACGCATATTGCGGAAAAAGTTGATTCTTTCGCCAATAGCCATAATCATTCTCTCCTGTCGTATATGTCTTGTTTTTAACATTATA
>JAGASR010000018.1 GCA_017621705.1 Clostridia bacterium
AACCGTTCCGTGGAAAGAAAAGGATTACGCTGCCGATCATGTTTCATCTTGGGGATTATCTATCTGTTCTGAACCGGAAGGTTGCACAGGCAGAAAGAACAACAACATTTTCTTTTCTTTGGGCGAGGGATATGTCGCTCCGAATGGTTCACAAATGCGTGATCTAAAGATAACAATGGAACAATTTTCAAATCTAAACGTGCTGAAAACATTGTTTGCTTTACACGGATTGACTGTTTCCGATTTTGATCTTTTTGTTACCGCAGATCAGATTGCCGCAACAGCTTTTCTCAAAGAGGAAGAAGTCGAAACGGCATTGAGAGAACTTCCTTTGACCGTCAAAGAAGAAGAGGGGATATATAAGTATCGTATAGAAGGATCATTCTCTTATATTCCTTCGCTCCTTTCGTTTTTTTATGAAATGTAATCAATTTACTACCTATCCTCTCATTACTTGATTTTAAATAACTGTTGAATATTTTTTTTTAAATCTTGTCAGCAAATCGGAAAATACCACACTTGCTATAATATAGGTGTAGCTACAAATACACATTATGAGGTTATAAATATGAACACGATCAAAATAAATGAACAGATAGCCTTTTTAAGAAAACAGAAAGGGCTTACACAGGAAGATCTTGCCAACGCCCTCGGTGTTACAAATCAGGCGGTTTCAAAATGGGAATCGGCACAATGCTGTCCGGATATTCAGCTTCTCCCCGATCTCGCGAAACTCTTTGATGTTTCGGTGGACGAGCTTCTCGGATACACGCCTGTTTCCACAACTGAAGACATTGTACTTGCGATTCGCAAGCGCATAGAGTCTTTGCCCAAGGGGGAGGATTTTGACTTTACGTTCAGAGTGGCTGCAGCCCTTCACACTATTATTTTGTCCAAAGGAATGACAGAAGATAACATGAATCCCGGATGGGATACAGAAGATGCTATTGAGCATGCTGGAAATGCTGAATGGGGTTATTCTTGCTGCAATATTCCGGAGATAACAACGACGATGAGACACGGAGCTGTGTTCTTTTCAAACAATAAGAACTTAACCCTGATGAATACGGATGTTCGTCGAATCGTAACAATGATTAAACCGTTTAGTGATACGAAGAATTTGAAGATTGCCACAGCTCTGTACCAGTTGACCGTTCATTCCGAGGATGCTTATACAACCATTGCTCAGATCAGCGATAGGTCTGGGGTATCTCCGGAAAAAGTCCAAGATTGTCTTGAGGGCGATCTGTCGCAATTTATTATTGAAAAGGAAGGGACGGAAAGCATATTTCGGTTTGATGGAATGTATATGAACATAATACCGATCCTCTCATTACTTGACTTTAAATAATTGTTGAATAAATTTTTTCCTAAAAATCTTGTCAGCAAATCGGAAAATACCACACTATATAGGTGAAAGGGGGAGAAAAGGATGAAAAATTTAAATATGCTTAGGAATTCGATGATAAAAGACTTTGCAGAAAATTATATGGAAAAGCTTTTTTATTTCTGTTTGAAGAAAACGGGTGATAATCAAGCGGCCGAAGATCTGACTCAGGATATAGCATTTAATGTCATAAACAGTCTGAACAGAGGCAATATTCCCGATAATTTTCCTGCATGGGTCTGGCGGATAGCGAGAAACCGTTATTCTTCATGGGCTGATGCAAAACACAGATATAAGGAGTCTGTGGTCGATTCCTATATTGAAGACTGTGTTATTGCCGATGAAAACGGTGATATACTTGGTGACATGGTTTACGAAGAACAACTTTCACTCCTTCGTCGTGAGCTTGCCTTTATCAAGAGCGATTACCGTAATATCGTTGTGGCGTATTATTTCGAAAACAAAAGCATACGCGAGATTTCATCCTCGACTTCTCTTTCAGTCAGCGCAGTTCAACAAAGACTGCATCGTGCAAGAATAATTTTGAAAGAAGGTATTGACATGGCAAGAGAATTTGGAAAACGCAGTTACAACCCGGAGAATATAACATTCGTAAAAGACGGTAAGAACGGTGATTTGGGCCAGCCCTGGTCTATTGTTTCGCGTTTACTTTATAAAAACATTTTTCTTGAGACATACGAAAATCCTCAGACCGCAGAAGAATTATCTCTTGAACTCGGCATCGCTCTTCCGTATATGGAAGATGACCTTGAATTTCTTGTGAGAGAACAGCTTCTTCGCAAAGAAGGAAACAAGTATCAGACTGATTTTGAGATCATCAGCAAGGAAGATCAGCTTGCGGCATATGAAACCCATAGAAAATTGCAAAAACCTATTACGGATAGACTTTGCGAACTTATCGATCTTTATATGAACGAAGACGGTAGAAAGGTCGATATATCGTCTATGCGTTACGATGATGCCAAGTGGGCGCTTTTGGGTGCTGCGTTTGATTATATTTACAGCCCGATCTGGCAAAACAATCCGTATTGGGTGAAAAAGACTTTGCCAAAACGTCCCGATAACGGCGCATGGATCCTGACTGGATACGAATCGGTCGATCTGTATTATCCCGATTACGGAGGATTGCACACCGCAAGGACGGACGATTTAGGCAATGAGATAGAGTTCGGTCAGTACCGCCTCAAATATAATCAGGAAAAACTACCTCAATTCTTATCATTCAATGAAGCGAAAAATCTTTTGCTTATTTGTCAGGGTGATCAGAAAGAATGTAATAATTTTTACGTTGATAAACTGATCGAATACGGATACGTTAAAAAGATAAACGATACATTGAAGCCGAATACTGTTATTTTCTATAAAAAAGTTGCAGACAAAGAACCGTCCGAGAAAATCATTGAATTAAGAGATGAATTGGTTGACCTTTTCAAACAGACTTTAAGTCCTTATATGGATTTTCTTGACCGTGGTCTGATTTTTGAGCAAGCGTTAAATGACGGTTGGCTCAAATATGATGATAAATCCGAAATTACAATAGGTTCTTATATAAATATTTGATAAACTATGAACAAGTCTGTTGAGAAACGGACTTGTTCATAAAGTACTGTCTGGAGAGTTCAAATTATGAAAAATGTAAAGTCTATTTTGTGGAGTTTAAAAATAGGATTTCACCATGCTCCTATTTCTTTTATATTCTTCATTCTTACCCAAATTATTCGTTCTACATTAGTCGTCTATACCACTGTTTTGTTGGGTGATATTATTAGTGAGGTTCAAAGCATACTTGCTGATAAGGGGGAGCTGTCGCAGATTATTCCCACCCTGATCCTCTACGGTGCTTTGAATGTTGTTGTTTGGTTGGCAGTTGAAATACAATGGAGATTTAAGGATGATTATCTTCCTATACGGACATCTGTCGGGACATCTAAAATGCTGATTAAAGTATCGAAATATATACCGTTGCGGAAGTACGATGATGCTGTGTTTTGCGATCAGTATGATCGGTTTCAGGACGGTATTCGATCTCAACCGCGTTTTCTATTAACATGGATATCTATAGGAACTACGATATACTCTTTAATTCTTTCCTGTATTGCTCTTGCTGAATTGCACTTTAGTTTTGTTATTCTTCTCGTCTTATTTTTCATTATTGAAATGCTTTCTGTTAAATCCCATTCGGAAATTCAAAACAACGTAAGAAAAGAGATTACACCGTTTAATAGACTTGCGGATTATCTGCAAACGATGTTTTTCGGAGTCTACAACAGAGATACCCGTTTGTATGGTTTGAAAGATCAATATATCGATCAATGGGCCTATAACAAACGTACCGTTTCTGAGAAGAGCGTTTCCGGAAATACTAAAATATCTAACACTAAAGGGAGACTTTATTTTTTACAAAATGGATTATGTCCTCTTGTTATTATCGGAATGGCATTGTTTTTGATAATGCGAGGGGTTGTTCCGATCGGTAGCATTTATACAATATGGCAGCTTTCTCGGACAACCTTGAGTAATTCAGCAGATACGACAAATCGTATTGCAGATTGTATTGTGCAATGTAAACATGCGAAAGAAACATATGATTTTTACATAGATATTAAGAAAAACTCTTCAATTAACAATACCATCATTCCTTTAGCAGATAATACCGCTCCTGCATTGTTTGTGAAGGATGTTGATTTTTCATATTTACCTGAAAAGAAAGTATTACATTCAATATCTTTGGATGTGAGAAAAGGGGAAATTATAGCCTTGCTTGGTGAAAATGGTAGTGGCAAATCAACGCTTATAAAACTTCTGTTAGGAATTTATACTCCGAATAGCGGTGTTGTTCTAGTCTTTGGAAATGATGCCGGAGCTAATGAAGAATATATACGAAATCATATAAGTGTAGCTTTTCAAGATTTTTGTTGTTATCCATTCAGCCTTCGTGAAAATGTTGGATTTGGGAATATTTCAGAAATTTCAAAAGATAATAATATAATAGATTGTTTGAAGTTCGCACAAGCTGATGAAATTCTCAACAGGGCGAAAAATATTGACCGTATGTTGGGAAGAAGCATTGACAATGAAGGCATTGAACTCTCCGGTGGTGAATGGCAAAGACTTGCATTGGCCAGAGCGTATTTGGGTGCGAAGGATATAATGATATTTGACGAACCTGCAGCAAAACTTGATCCTTTGGCTGAGGAAAAACAATTTGCAAATATAATTCAATATGCTAAGACACACGGAAAAACACTAATCCTTGTTTCACATCGTGTTGGATTTGCTCGAATGGCAGACAAAATTGTTCTTCTTAAAGAAGGTAGAATAATAGAATCAGGCAACCATTCTCAGTTGATGAAAGCAAATGGAGAGTATAAAAGAATGTTTGATTCTCAAAGAGAAATGTATGCAACAAAGGAGGATGTGAAATGAGTCATATTATTTGCATCATGAAAGATGCAATGAACGCAGTTAAGAATCGTAAGAAAATACTCGGAACAGTATGTTTATTATGGTTATTAACTTTATCATATTACGTTGTTCGCATGATGACTCCACTGTTGCAGTCTGCTCTTCTTGACGGTGCTGTCGGTGTTTTAAATAATACTAATAGTAATCTTCTTTTGATAATTGGTTTTATTGGATTATTTATTTCAGAGGGAATCCTCGCGTTGTACAGTTCTAAATGGGGTATTCTTTTTGAAAAAGCAAGTAATGAAATACATATTGGAATTCAGTCAAAAATATTTGATAAACTCTGTAAAGTACCTTACAGTGTATTTAATTCTCCACAAATATATGAAAAAATTGAACTTGTATCGGAAAAGTATTCGAAATATTGTTCAGGATTTCTGGCTGGACGTACATTAAGCAGCCTAATAGGAACATTCATTTCGTTTGTTTTTACAACGATCGTTCTTATTAATGTTGATCCTTTGATTGCTTTTGTTGTTGTATGCGGTAATTTCTTTGGAATATTCAAAACATGGTTAGAAGCAAAACTTAACTACTATTCAACTGTGGAAAAAATGAAAGAACGTCGCTACGCAGATACATATAAATCTGCTTTGTTTGATCGAAATATGATTAAGGAAATCAAGCTTTTAGGGTTGACAGATTATATTGAAAAAAAATGGTATGAATATACTGTTCGTGTTAACCGTAAAACTATGAATTATAACGTTCTTTTCCTTCTTTTGGATTTAACGACATATTTAATAGCAAATGCGTTTACTGTAATATCTCTTATTTTAACAGCTAAAATGATATTGAACGGAGAGACAAGCATAGGTTCTTTTATCTTAGTATATTCATCGTCAGGAGCTTTGATAGATACTTCCGGAAGTTTGTTTGGTGCATTCCGTGAACTTAGTTCATCGTCATACTATCACTCTTTATATCGTGATCTCATGTCTATGCCTAATGTTGAACCCAATAAGTCTGAAGCGAATTGTGAGAAAAAATCAGATGTCTCTTTTGACATTCTTTTTGATCATGTTGATTTTTCGTATGAAGGAAGTGAAAACAAAATAATTGATGATTTGTGCCTGAATATAAAACAAGGGGAAAAAATCGCAATTGTGGGCGAAAACGGATGTGGAAAAACAACACTTGTTGCTTTGTTGAACCGTCTTTATGTACCTAATAAAGGTGAGATCTTTATATCAGGGAAAAGCCAAGCGGACAATTTATTCGGTCTTCGTCGTTGTGTTTCCACTGTTTTTCAAGATTTTGGGAAATACGAAACCAGTTTCCGCGAAAATATAATAATGAGTGATAAGTCACAGCATTATTCTGATGAGGAAGTTATGATGTGTGTAAGAAAAACCGGATTGGAAAACAAAATACATGAATTTGAGTCCGGTCTTGATACGCCAATAGGACGATTTGTTCCGGGAGGGATCAATCTTTCAGGAGGCGAATGGCAGAAACTTGCTATTACTCGCGGTCTTATTCCTAAAGATACGAAGGTATTGATTATGGATGAACCGAATTCAGCACTTGATCCTATCTCTGAAGCTACTGTGTATAAACAAGTATTCGACGCTGTTAAAGAAGATCAAACATTGATTCTTATCACTCACCGATTAGGTGCCATAAGACATGTCGATCGAATTATTGTTATGGATCATGGCCGAATTATTGAAGATGGTTCACATGATAATCTCATGGAACAAAAAGGGAAATACTTTGAGATGTATAATGCTCAAGCCAAGTGGTATGAGGTGTGATAAAAATTAACGTAGTTTTATTTTATCGAAATGTCGATTTGTATACAGTATTTATATTGTAAATTATTTGTTGAAGACTAAGATAGGTAAAAAGGAAACCCGAATGTTTACGGGTTTCCTTAAGTTTTATAGTCTGTTTTACAAAATAATACAGATAAGACCGCCGCTTCCTTCGTTGATGATCTTTTGAAGGGTTTCCTGCATTTTATCTCTTGCATCGTCGGGCATTCTGTTCAGTTTGTTGTTTAAGCCTTCGTTGACGAGCTCATGAAGTGATTTACCGAAAATATTACTTTCCCAGATCTTTTTAGGCTCATCTTCAAAACCCGTAAGCAAAAATTTAATCAGATCTTCCGATTGTTTCTCGCTTCCGACGATAGGGGCGACTTCTGTTTCGATATCTGCTTTTATTATATGATAGCTCGGCGCCGATGCTTTGAGCTTTACTCCGTATCTGCTTCCTTGCCTCATTATTTCGGGTTCATCAAGAGATAATTCGTCTATAGTGGGCGTAACGATACCGTATCCTTTACATTCCGCTTCATTCATTGCGGAAGCGATCTTATCGTAATTTTTCTTTGATTGAGAAAGATCGGATATAATATTGAAAAGATCTTTATCGTTCGAGACTTCAACACCCGTTGTCTCTCCGAGGATCTTATAAAAAAGAACCTGAGGTATATCTGCGGAAATCTCGACCGAACCTTTGCCCAGTTCGACGGAAGAAACAGAGGCGTCAAGAATATATTCGTTATTGCAAAGAACCGTCGCGAGTTCCTGAACCTGACGTATTTTCTGTATATTTACGCATGAGGTTGATATATCTTCGATGATCGATTTTTTCAGCCAATGGTCTTTGTTTAAAAGCGTTATCCATTGCGGAATATTGATGTTTACCTCTTTTACGGGGAATTCATACAGGATTGTTTTCATGATCCCGTTTATGGTTTCTTCATCGAGAGAAAGGCAGTCTACAGGGATTACAGGAACATTGTATTCTTTTGAAAGTTCTGTGCAGAGGAGATTTGCTCTGTTGCTTTTGGGTTCGATGGTGTTCATCAGAACAACAAACGGTTTTTCGAGTTCTTTAAGTTCGGAGATTACTCGTTTTTCTGCTTCGATATAGTCTGTTCTCGGGATCTCGCCAATGCTTCCGTCTGTCGTTACAACGAGACCGATTGTTGAATGATCTTTGATTACTTTCTGTGTTCCTATCTCTGCTGCTGCATTGAATGGGATCGTATTTTCAAACCACGGTGTCATGACCATTCTCGGCTCATCGTTTTCTATATGTCCGAGCGCGCTGGGAACGATATAGCCGACGCAGTCAATAAGCTTTACACTGCAGGAAATATTCTCGTCAAGTCTGATATTTACTGCTTCGGCAGGAACGAATTTGGGTTCTGTCGTCATGATCGTTCTTCCTGCGGCGCTTTGCGGAAGCTCGTCGTTAGCTCGTTCTTTTGCAAATTCATTGGAAATATTTGGAATAACCATGTTTTCCATGAATTTCTTGATAAAAGTAGATTTTCCCGTGCGAACAGGACCCACGACACCTATATAAATGTCTCCTTGTGTCCTTTCTGCAATATCCTTATAAATGTCCATTGTTTTGTCCTCCTGAATTCGGTTTAGTAATTCATATGCGATCAAATAAAATAAAATACCTTCGAATGTGAAATTTTTGTGTTTCGGCCAGAAGCCTTGAAAAATGTAGAAAAAAGTATTATAATAAAAGAAAAACACACAAACGGAGGTAAATTAATATGAATATAACAAGACTCGAACCCGTTTATAAGGATTATATTTGGGGCGGCAACAAACTCAATGAATTTTACGGTAAAAACAGCGGTCTTTCCGTAACAGCTGAAAGCTGGGAGCTTTCCTGTCATAAAGACGGTATGTGCCGTATTATCGATGGCGACTATGCAGGCAGAACTCTTCTCGATGCTATAACCGATGATCCTGCTGCTCTCGGTGAAAAAGCTGCACGTTTTGAATTCTTTCCGATTCTTATAAAATTCATAGACGCTCTCAGTGATCTTTCTGTTCAGGTACATCCGTCCGACGAATATGCTCTCAAAAATGAGGGACAATACGGTAAGACCGAAATGTGGTACGTTGTTGAAGCCGAAGAAGATGCAAAACTTGTTTACGGTCTCAATAAAGAAGTTTCAAGAGAAGAGTTTGCGGAACTTGCAAAAGGTCCCGAACTTATGAATGTTCTTAACTTCGTACCCGTAAAAAAAGGCGATGTTTTCTTCATTCAGTCCGGCGTTATCCATGCAATCGGTAAAGGCCTTCTTATCTGTGAGATCCAGCAGAACAGTAACCTTACTTACCGTGTTTATGACTACGACAGAACCGATGCTCAGGGCAACAAACGTCCTCTCCATGTAGAAAAAGCGATTGCTGTTTCCAAACTCGGCACGGAACCGCTCAAAACATCCGGAGAACTTGTTCTTAAAAACGATACCGTCACAGTCGAAAACCTTGCTACCTGTGAATACTTCGTCGTAGATAAGATCGTTCTTGACGGAACATATTCCATAGTTCCTGACGGAAGCTTTATCTCCGTTACCGTTGTTGACGGCTGTGGTAAAATCGGCGGACTCGAAGTTTCCAAAGGTACTACTGTTTTCATTCCCGCAAATGCCGGTTCCGCACTCCTCGAAGGAAATATGACTGTTCTTTCGTCATATGTTAAATAATTTTTAAAGAAACATAAAGGTTTAAAATACAAATGACAACCAACAAGAAAAAGAAGAGCAAGTTTTCGAAACGCTATTTCTGGTTTGTTTTTCCTCTTGCTATTCTTTTTTATGAATTTATCCTTAAAGTGAAAGTCTTCGGATTTTCTTTTGATGAAGGCTTTTTCTTTACACTTTTATTTTCGCTTTCGGCAGGTCTTTTTATGACCGCTGTCTGCACATTTTTCAAAACCAAGATCGCAAATATAATAACAATAGTCTCTCTTTCGTTCTTCCTTGTTTTATATGGGTCTCACCTTGTATATAATGAGATCTTTAAAAAGTTTTATACACTGTTTTCTCTGCAGGGAGCAGGGGAGGCAATCAAGGGTTTTACCACTTCAATGTGGAAAGGCATAGGCGTATCTATCCCGTTTATCCTCCTTTTTATTGCTCCTCTTGCAATATATCTTATATTCAGAAAAAAACAGTTAAAACCGAGAAGAACAAAGCCGAAGATGACTATCGCACTGCTCTCTTCGTCAGTTGCTATATTTGTTTTAACGCTTGTTCTTGTTAACTTTTCATCTGTCGGAACTCCCAGCGCAAAAGATCTGTATTATCATTCTTTATCGATAGAGCCGTCTGTACGTAATTTCGGTATTCTTACGTCTGTACGTTTGGATTTTCAGCATATGTTTATTCCTTATACTGAAAATCTCGGAGACGACGATATTGTAGATATCCCCGATATTCCGGTTCTTCCTCCCGTTGTTGAAGATCCTATTGATGAGCCTATTACGGAAGATCCTGTTGTCGAAGAGGTTGTCGAAGAAGTATTTACTCCCGTAGACAATGCGATGATAATCGATTTTGAGACTCTTATCAATACTGAGACAGACAGCGAACTTCTCGCCATGAATAAGTATTTTTCAAGCCTTACGCCAACTCTTACAAATGAGTATACTGGTATTTTTGAAGGCAAAAATCTTATTTTTATGACGTGTGAAGCTCTGTCGAAGTATGCTGTTCGCCCTGATACAACGCCGACTTTATATAAAATGATGACGGAAGGCTTCTATTTTACGAACTTCTATAATCCCAGTTGGCCTGTTTCGACTTCGGATGGTGAATATGTCGCATGTACAGGTCTTATACCGAAATCAGGCGTATGGAGTTTTTACCGTTCCGGTTTAAATAATAACCTTATGCCGTTCTGTATGGGTAACGCATTAAATCCTCTCGGATACAGAACCCTTGCTTATCATAATAACGATTATACCTATTATAATCGAGATCTTTCTCATCCCAATATGGGATATATATATAAAGGTGAGGGCAATGGTTTGAATATTACCAAACGTTGGCCCCAGAGCGACCTTGAAATGATGCAACTTACGTATAATGAGTTTATGCATAACACGCCGTTTCATGCTTATTATATGACGGTAAGCGGGCATATGGAATATACATGGATCGATAACTCGATGTCTTCAAAACATAAGCAAGAAGTAATCGATCTTCCGTACTCAATGCCTGTTCAGGCATATCTTGCTTGCAATATGGAGCTCGATAAGGCTTGTGAATTTCTTCTCGAAAAGCTCAATGAGCTCGGTATTGCCGAAGATACTGTTATTGTTATGAGCCCCGACCATATTCCTTACGGTCTGACTTATGAGGAATACAGCGAACTTGCAGGCGAAGAGCTCAGCCCTGATCTCGGTCCCGATTATTTTGAAAGTGTCTGCATAATTTACTGCCAGGGCATGGAACCGATAGTTGTCGATAAGATAACCTGCAGTCTTGATATTATCCCGACTCTGTGTAACCTTTTCGGCCTCGAATTCGATTCCCGTTTGCTTATGGGCTACGATATGCTTTCCACTGCGCCTTCTCTTGTTATTTTTGATAACTACAGTTGGCTTTCCGATGCAGGCTTTTACAATGCGAAGACAAGAACTTTTACTCCCGCAGATGGTCTGGAAGTCGATAAATCGTATGTTTCGACTATGAACACCGTCGTTGCCAATAAATTCAAGTATTCGGCAAGAATACTTGATAGAGATTATTACGGTTATCTTCAGGATAAACTCGGTCTATGGCCGCAACTCCAAGATTAAATATTTAGTTCGACAAAAAGTCACTAATATTTTACAGATAGGGGCTTGCAAAACCGATTTATTTGTGTTATAATATCCAAGCTGATTTGAGAGACGTCATGACCTCTTAAAATCAGCTTGAATATATGCGTGTGCGCTTTTAGCTCAGCTGGATAGAGCAACTGCCTTCTAAGCCGTAGGTCGGGGGTTCGAGTCCCTCAAAGCGCGCCAAAGATAAAACCTTGAAATCATGCGTTTTTCGCTTGGTTGCAAGGTTTTTCTTTTTTTATAAATAAATATTAATCCGTGCGTAAGTGTGCGTAAAAGAATATTTAAAAGCGTGTACGTGTTGTCAAAAATGGTGTCAAATATAAATTCATTTACCTTTAATAAGATATAAAATAATAAAAAACAGCCTGAACGGAAGGACGAAGGATACTGCTCCGCAAAGGCTGTTTTTCATATGATGATATTTTATTCTTTTGATTTAGCTTTATTTTTACGTTTCTTCATTTCAGAATTGATCTTCGTCAGTTCGAAACCGTCTCGGAGCATTATTCTCTTGAGTGATTTATATTCTGACTGATCGTTTTTGAAAGCATCATAAAGTAGATCGTAAAATCTTGATTTACTGCCGAGACCGTATCGTGCCTTTAAGACAGCATACTGCGCATCGTAGCCGACTGCTTTTGCGGTATTCGAGACCATCCCATAAAAAATATTTTTTATGTTTCCTGCAGGTATCTTGCAGAGTTCGGCGACACAGATTCCCATATTCTCGACAGATCTGAAAAGAGATTCTGCAGATCCTTCGCCGTCAACAAGTTTATCTGCATGTGAACTAACTTTTTGTATTGAATTAAGAAGTTTTTCCACGCTTCCAAAAAAAACATTTGACGTCCCGTAATAGAGATCGTGTGTCGTCAATGAATACATCGCATCAAAAAGTTCTTGGCCGAGTACTACGGATCCGAAAGTGTCTGACAAAATGTCTATGCCAAGTCCTTTTAATACCGAACCTACAGTCATTTCACCGCCTTCTTCGTAATTTTCAAGTTTATCAAGAAGGATTTTTGCAATAAAGCCCATAACGGCGGTTGTCATATTTTTTACGACTGTTGCAGATATTGTTAACGCTATTTTCTCGTTTGATTCATCAAGTTTCGTTCTTGCTTCTTTGAGAACCTCTTGGTTTAACGGATTCTTTTCTGCATTTCGAAATTCCTTTGTTCTTACTGAATGCTCGGAAATAGCTTCGCATACTTCACCATAGGTTTTGAACGCATCTGTTTTAAAACTTGTGAACAGCTGATCGAGAGGATTGTTGCTTCTCAATATTCCGGGCAGCTGTATTGGTTCTCGAGAGGCTTGTGTCCTTTCCATGATTTCTTCAAAGATTTTTGCAACTACTCTGTTATACTCGTTAGAACCTTTTTCCCACTTTCCATCTTGATTTAGGTTATCGTCTACATAGTGTTCAGCGACACTCCATTGACGTCGAGCAACTCCTGCATCGATATATTGTAGCCAATCCATCAACCACGGAAATCTTTTTTCCCAACCCTGTTTTCGGTAGAAATTACTGAACTCATACGGCTTATTTCTTGACCAGAGAAGAGGGGAGAACTCGTTTATTGTTTTAATATCTGCAACCGATTTCCCGACAAGATTATGGGTTGCTGTTTTAAGGACCGGCTTCCAACCAACGACAGCTGCCGCCGCAGGAAATGCGCTGATCTGTTTTGCGGCAGAAGAAAGGTTCGCACTCAAAACAGCCGTTGCAGCATTTCCTTTCAATTTTCTTCCTATTTCTTGAAAGAGACCGTCCGGGGATTTTCGATTCCCCTCGATGTCTGCAATAAAATCCATAATGTATCTTTTCGCGCTTTCTCCCCATTCTGCGCCTATGGTTTTTTCTACAGACTCTCGTCTACCTTCAAAGACAGTCCCATATACGCTTTTAAAATCTCGTAAGGGAATCGCAAGACCAGCAAAGAATGATACTCCTTTAAGGTGATTATCTACGACAGAGAAAACATCCTGCAAAAGTATCGCACCGTTTGCCCCTGAAACCCTATCTTTCAGATGTGACCAACTTTCAACTGTCTGAATTGCATCGGTCATAAAACTTGTAGTCGGATCTTTGCTTGCTAAGCTTTTTACTGTTGATATGGGGAAATAATATCCTTCCCCGGCTTTCATAAATCCGTAGAGCACAAGAGCTACTTCGTTTATGAGGTTCGGCGCAATAACATTCATATAGTCTTCAACCAGTTCCGCAATCCTTTTCTCAAACGGTGTTGCGCTTTCCCACAAAACGTCGATTTCTCGTCTTGAGAGGTTTACCACTTCCCCTTGGTCTTCGGCTGCTTTTGTTTTTCCTTCTTTCAGAAGCTTGATGTCCGGAATCAGAATACCTCCGCCTTTGAGAAATGGGGTGTCCTGAATATGGTACATAGCATGGTCGTCTTTGCTGAGACAATGAAGAGCTATTAATTGGGCAGGAGTTATTTTTAATGCCTTGGTTTTTCCGTCTTTTTTATCGACAATGTTTTTGGCAAAAATTTCTCTTGCCTTCGGTCCGGTTATCTCTTTCATTTTTTCTGTCTCTTTGAAGACTTCTTCAAATTTCATAGTGACATCTTTCGTAATGCTTAGGGTTTTTTTATACCCTTCGGAAATATTTTCAAACAGTTCGACAAAAACACTTCCCTCTTTATATCCGCTCATCATTCGGGCAACATGCATAGGGGACAGCATCGAAAGTTTGAATTTAGAAAACTTAGATACGGGGTTGACTTTTTGTATTTTGGCACCATAGCTTACTTCTTCTGCAAGTTTTTCTGCGTAATCATATATTTTATGTTTTTTTCTTGCCCCCAGTAGATATTCTCCGTTTCTGACCTGGTTTTCAAGGGCAAGACCTGCATTAATCAGGCTTTGAAGTTTATCTGTAGATATATTTGATATTTCTATCTTTTTGCCGTCTTTTATTTCCCCAAGACTTGATATGTCCCTTTTATCAAACTCTATAGATCTGAGATCGGATATATCACGTTTCATTTTCTCACTTAATGCAAGTGTTGTTCCGCTTTCTTTTTGGTATTCCTCTATCTTCTTTGCCAGTTGACTGATAGATGTTTTTGTTTTGCTTGACATCGAAACATCTCCGGTATACAGTTTACCGATAGTTTCTTCTATCAGCTTGATGTTTTCCGGTGTGGTTTTCATACGCTGTAAGCGACGTGAAACACGCAAAAGCTGCTCCTGAAGCTCTCTTGTTTTTTTATTCGCTTTTTCGTCAGCATGTTTCTCTTTGACATATTCGAGTTCACGACGGGCTTCGGCTTTCTCTTCAATGAGTTTCTGTCTGTATTCTTCACGAATAACGTCGGAATCTCTTGCTCCTGACCATTCGTCAAGCACCGCAGAGAGAAGATCTTTCTTTATGGACTCGATAATTTCGGGTGTTGCTTCTTCAAACCTCGGTGCATAGGTCTTCTTTAAAGACTTTGCCACCTCTGCGATCTGTTTGAGTTGCTCGATCTCGTCCTCAATTCCGTTCGGGAACTTATCGGGATATCTTTCTACAAGGTCGCTGTAGATATCTCCGATATTGGGAGACTCTTTGAGCTCCTTGTTTGGATTTTCGGGATCGAACGTCATGTCATTCTTTGAAACAATACTTATTTTTGGCATAACGCCGAGAAGGCTTTGCCTGAACTTGGTGAAGTCACGTTTTCTTTCTCCGAAATTGTATGAGCTCATAAGAGACACCCTGAATTGAGTATCTTTCAACTCTTGTTTCAGCTTTGTTTCTTCCGAAGAAGGAGACGACACTTCCGATCTTGCAGCTTCTGCGATCTCACTCGCAACAATATTCAATGCTTTGTTGTATTTTTCATTTGAAGAAAATCCTTTCTCGAGATCTTCGATGCTCATGTTGTTTAAACTTTCAGCGACGATCTCGGAAATATCCGAAGCAGAGATCTCACCGTTGGGAACATCAAAATCTTTCAAAAATTTTCTGACCGCAGGCCGAACATCTTCAGCGATAAAAACGGTTCTGTTGTCTATTCTTTTACGTATAAGAGATTCAAGAACCTCAGAAGATGCTTCCTCACCCCCCTCCGAACTGAGTTCAGAAGTGCTGTCGTCGTCCTTGAATGAATATTTCCCGTCGTTTTGCGTATTATGGGTATTGACAGAAGTATCGGTTTGTGGTATACTGTCTTCAAAAGAGGAAACAGCTTCTTGCGATGTTAAAACAGGGGACCTTCGGGTTGGCCAGTTGGCTAAGGGCTGTTTCCTCATTTTTTTGTTTTCTTTTAAGGAAACGGTGTAAACGTACTTCCCTGTCTCGTTTTCCTTTACGTTTATTACAACATCAAAATAATCACCGTCCGACTGTATGGTTTTAACGAAATAATCATAATTAAAGACGCCCTCGTGTCCTTTCTTGGTTTCCGTTCCCTCTCTTGGAGGAGCAGAACCCTCATATCTTGAATTTTCAAACAAAGTGAATATATCGCCGCCCGCGCCTATGTTTGTTCTCGCATTACCCCCGGATCTATCCGAATTTCTGTCGCCGTGCACAAATTTATATGCATCTTTAGGATCAATGCTCGCATAATATGCTGTATTGTCGATAAAAAACTTTGCTGTCTTGCCTTTGTATTCATTTTTTATTTTGTTTACAAGGATCTTTTTCCTATCGTTATATCGTAACTTTTTGACATCTTCGCTCGTCTCATAAATCTCAATACCGTTTTTATCTACGCCCTTAAAAACAAACATTCCGTCGCTGTCCGTTGAAATTATATTCTCTTTTCCCTTTGCTGTCTTTGCAGAAGCGGCGAAAAGATCGGAATAACGTTTTTCGAGGGCTTCGAGGTTTGATATTTCCGTTTCCGTATTATTTGCGGAGGCGGATTTTTTTGTGAAAACGGATTTGATATTTTCAATAATATTGCGGAGAAAGTCAAGGAACTTCTGCGCGGCGGTTCTGTTATTTTTAACGAGGGATTCGAAGGCAGTATCATCACCGTCAAAAAGTCTCTTTGAAAACTCTGCTGCAACTTCCTCCGCAGCTTCGATATCGGAGAGTATCTTTCCTTTGTTTGCGTATTCTGCTTTCTTCCGTGCTATAAGATCTGTTTCCGGGATCTGTTTTTCCTCGGAAAGGAAAGAGAGAGCTTCTTTTTGATAGCTTCCGTAAAGATCCGGAGCAGTTTCCGCGAAACGGTGGATCAATTCATGCCGCGCGATAGAATAAACTTTACTCGGATCTGAAATGTTGATGTGGATAACACCGTCTTTGTAGTAGCCGTCAGCTTTCCCGTCTGCGATATTGTCCGTGAGAATTATTTTTGTACCGAGTATCTTTGCAGTATCAGACAGCGTCTTACGCTGTTGCTTTGTGAGTGTATCTGAAAATTCGTTCATAACAAGTCCCGACTTCTTTCCTAAATAAGTAACGGAACCCGTGCGCAGTTTTTCTCTTGCCGCCGCCTGAGCAATAGCGTATTCTTTCTGACCGAGGGAAAAAGCATCTTTTATGCCTGTTATATCTTTGAAGACCTGCAGCTCGGTCGCTCTCGAGATCGGGAGCCCGACCTTACCCATAGTATAGAAACGTTCAAATTCTGCGGCAATACTACTCTGAGGCACGTCGACGTTATCTTCATAAAGATCTGAAAGGAGCTTCTTTGCATCATCGGAGAATTTCGAGGAATCAACATTGTTCGGTACCGTCACAGTCCAACCATGAGAGGGAGAGACTGAAACGGACTGATTTTCCGTTCTCGGCATTTGCGCAGTGTAAATCTCCGAAGGATCAACGTTCTTTTGGATTCGCTCAAGAAAATCGTCGGTAAACATCGTCTGCTGACCTTTTTCCGTAAGAACGGGGGACGGCCTATTCGAATTTGTTCCTTTTGAAAATTGATTCACAGCGAAAGAGCCACTGCCGAGCAGTGCGGAATAACCGAGCGAATAAAGGAATCCTGTGAGGGCAGAAGAAAGAAGCTCCTTACCGGTTGCGGTCTCTGCATCGGGATCGTATGTCTGCTGTTTTGCGTAAGGCTCGATAAAGCTCACCACGGCTTCTTCGAGACCTTCACCGAGTTGTGGAATAACATTAAAAGCAGTTCCGAGAATGATCTTTCCGGCTTTGCTGTCAACGAAGTTCGGGAGGATCTTTCGGGCGACTTTTGTAAGAGTTTTTTGATTAATAAAACCGCCGAGAACTTTCTCAAACGGTGAGAACATAACTTCGCTTAATGCTTCTGCAGTACCCATGACCGTTGAATAAGCGGAGGCATCGTCGAGCGTTGCACCTTCGGAGAGAGCCGAACGCATAGAACCGCCTTTTGCGGATAAAAGAGTGGCGGCGCTCTGCAGAAGCTTTGATGCGGCGCCGGTTCCGCCCGTCGCCATAGTAACAAGAGCGGTCGGCGCCATTCGTCCTGCGTTATATCCGAAATCATAAAGCGCGGATCCTGCCTTGCTTTCGATCGGACTGTATTTCTGAAGATCTTCGGGTGATCTGAAGACTGCGCTTTCCTGCAGGGCTTTAAGACCTTCGGAAAATCTGTTATCGTCTGTCAGACCGAGATTTCGGGTAAGATCCGAAACAGATATTGCTGTATCTGCCGCAGCCTGCGCTATACCGACGACAGGGCTCGCCGCAACCTGAAGAGCATCGTTAAGGACACCGCTTTTCATAATCTCCGGTCTTGCTTCCATATTTTTACGCCGTAGTTCTTCGAGGGATCTTTTTGTGGTCGTAAGCTTTCCGTATTCCTTTTGATGCTCAGTTTTTTGCATACCGAGATCAGGCAGAGAGCCGGGGGCAGTAAAACCGTATTCTTTAATATTATCGAGCGCTGTCGGAAGGTTCTTTATACTCTCCGCTTTTCTCTGTTCTTTGTAGATCTTCGCTGCTTTATTCGGATCAGTCGATACAACTGCGTTTTTCCCGAGTGTCGTTTCAAGTTTCGGCATACCGAGATCAGGCAGAGAACCGGGGGCAGTAAAGCCCTCGGTTTTTATGCGACTGACGGCTTCAGCGGTCGTCAGACTTTCTTTTCTCTTTTTGCTTGCTTCTTCAAAAGCCGTAAACGGGTCTTTCTGTTTGTTTTGGGTACCGAGAATATCGGAATTATTTTTTACGAATTCAGCATATGTAAGTTTTTTCTTTTGGTTTTTCTTAACGGTATCGATATAACTCATTTTTTCACCTTAATAATCTGATTCTGTAATAGCGGATTGCGCACTTTTTACGCTCGATGCCATTTCAAGAGCCGCAAGGTATTGAGAATATGTGATCTGCCCCTGATTAAACATTTGCTTTAAGAAATACGGAACAGATCCACCTTGGTTGAAGAGATTTTCAGAGGGAATCTCAATCTCGTTTCCCAGATCAGTTATCTTTACCGCATGACTCCTTGCTGTTCCGGCAAGATCCGCATACTTCTGCGCCTGCGCGAGAATTGTATCTATAACATCGGTTGAAAGCGGATCGTAGTCGTCTGTTTCGGCGGTGGTTTCGTATGCGGAGGTATCGATGCCGAGAGCTTTTAAACGGCTGAAATCTCCGTACTCTGCGGCAAGAACTGCCTCTTCAAAAAGTCTGTTACGTTCTTCTTGAGTTTGCGCCGCTTCAAACTCGGTGCGCCATTGGTTGAACGCAATATCATTCTGCTGTCTTTCATAATCGAGGGCTTCGTTGTAGCGCTGATCTTCGATATTGTCTCTGTCGAGCTGATACTGGTAGTTGCGATCATTGAGATATTTCTGATATTCAAATTCCCGTTCTGCCGCGTCACGGTCATATTCGAGTGCATTTGCGTATCTCTGATCCTCGATCTCGTCGCGTCCGATCTGATACTGATAATTTCTGTCGTTAAGCATTTTCTGATATTCGAAATCACGTTCGTTTATCATGCGTTCATACTCAAGAGCTTCGTCGTAGCGCTGATCTTCGATTGCATCACGCTCGAGTTGATAAAGATAGTTTCTCTCATTGAGATATTGATTATATTCATATTCGCGGTCTGCATTGTACTGCGAAAGTTCTGTGAGATATTTGTTATACTCTGTATTCTCAAGATTCATGAGTGTCGAAAGTCTTGAGTATTTGTCCTGCCTTTCGTTTGCCCAACGAGAATATGCATTAGCCGAAAGTTCCGGAATAACGCCTGCAAGCTGTGCCATATAACCGTTATATGCCTGCTGACCTGCGGATCCTGCATATGAAGATGCAATACCGCCCGTCGATGCTGCCATCGTTCCGACCGTGTCTTCCATCGCTCTGCGGCCTGCATCGGTGTATATCTGGCGGTATGCTTCATAGTCGGGATCCTTTTTATAGTCATACTCGAACGATCCGCCTGCCTCGAGCTGTGAAAGCATAGCGTCTATCTGTGCCCCGTAGGGAGAAGCGTACTGCGGTTTTTCGGTGTTCACCTGCGGTAAGGAAATATTCCCGTTCCATGTTTGTGATGTTTGTTTTACTGGCATCTGAACCGGCGAGGAATAGGGAACGAGCTGTTCCGATGAAGCGGAAACAGCTTTCGGTTTTGTCGACGTAGTCTGTTGTACCTTTGTCGAAGAAGAACCGTTTCCGGTAGATTTATAATCAAGTCCGGTAACCTTGTTATATTCTTCTCGAAGAGGTTCGATCACCGGTTGGTCGAGCAGGTATTTTCTTTTTTGAGCTTCTGTCATTTCATTCTCCTTTTAATATGAATTATACGGAAATCAACTGCGCCGAGAAATTCTATAAGATCGTTCGGCGGTTGCGCTCTGAATGTTGGATTGAAGTATCTGAACACATTCTCTTTCGGGAGATATTCGCAAAGAAGATAATGTGCTCGGAGATCTTTTTTTCGGTACCATAAAATGCTGATGCGGTCTTTCTTCATTCTTTCGAAGTCTGCCTCGGAAATATCAAAGTCAATGCGAAAAGAGGACAGTGCGCTTTCAAAACAATAAAACGGCATACCGAACAGTCCGCCCATTGGCAGAAAGCTCTCGGCTTGCCGTTTAATGTTTGTTCTGTTCGGTTTTTCACCCATGAGTTCGAGCGCATTGCAAATGGCTATCCAGGAACAGCCGTTATAACTGCTCGGGAAAAGACCGTATCTGATATTTTTAACACCTTTTTCCGTTTGAGTATATATCACGTCAAACTCTCCTTTAATGTTTTCACTTCTTCCCGGATCAGTTTCAGATCCGGGATATTGTTTTCATCAAGTGATGTAAAAAGAACTGTAAGCTGAATATCAAGCTTTGATATGTAATCGTATAATTTATCGAGATCTTTTGTCAGATTTCCCGTTCGGTGCGGAACAATCGGACGATCAAATACTGCCATAAAGTTTCCTTTCTTTTATATACCGACTTCGCGAACGATAGCGCGAAGATTTACTCTCCCGTACCCTGATATTCTGATCCTGAAGCTGTCGCATCTGTCGGGTCTGATCGGTATATCCGCAACAGGAGATCTGTCCGAATATTTTTCCGTCGCAGCAACGATCCACGGGCCGCCGTCGCAAGAATATTCTGTTTTGATCCAGCTTCGTTCTGTGAGCTCTGCGCGTAGCCAAAGACGGGAATATGTTTTCTTATCTTTCGTTGTTTCCGTTATCGGGCAAAGCTCCGCCGACCATTCAAACGGCTGATCGGATATTGAAGAGGGGAGATAAACGCTTTTATATCCTCTGTATATTGCGGAAAGCCTGAAACGGTAGTTTGTATCCCCCTCGGGAATGGATATGGTGTTATCTGCAGCATCTACGTAAAAAAGGGTATTATCGTAATATGCAAAAGCAAGAGCTTTCGTAT
Organism: Clostridia bacterium; assembly: GCA_017621705.1. GTDB lineage: Bacteria > Bacillota > Clostridia > Oscillospirales > UBA644 > HGM12619. Next base: position 21,272 of record JAGASR010000018.1, read on the forward strand.
TGTCTTCTTTGAGCCATGTGCCGTAAAGCGTGTTATATACGTAAAGTCCCCATTTATCGGATGAATCTTTCATCGAGATATAATATCTCTCTCCGTCAGATCCTGCGACAGCTTCAGCATAAAGGCCCGTTATGTTGTCCGAGACTTTTACCGGGAATGAACCGTCGTATGCATAAACACCGTCAGGTGCTTTATAGTAAAGTACAGACCGTACGTTGCAGATGCTTTTCTCGCTTCCGAGCTGAACCCCGGGGGCCGTTATGGTTGTAAGAGAAAAAGAGGAGGGGGTTGATCCGTAAATTCTGTGAATACAGTTTTCTTTAAAGAGTAGAAGCTGATCTCCGAAAGCGGCCATGCCCGTGAAGTCTCCGGCAGATCCGATCGCAACCGCCCATGAATCTGTAGCTGTTCCGTCATATCTGAAATAGTTCGAAGGATCACCGAGAGCCGAAGCATATATCGTATCACCTGCAAGTCCCCAGATTCGGTTATTCCATTCGACCGCAAAATCAAAATCGGGTATAGTCTTTGAAAGGGTGAAAGATGTCTCGTATGCGTGTTCGAATATATTATAGTCGAACGGAATTACATGAAATTCGACATTTTCAGTCCATCCGGTTGTGATCTCACCTCGGATTGTTGCGTATTTGTTGTTTACGGTTTCCGAGCAGCCTTCGATCTTGACTGTATCACCCTGAGAAAAAGGAAAGTCACTTGAAAAATATTCCTGTGCGCCGATACCGTAGATCTTTTCCGTTCCGTTTTGTTCTTTTGTGAACTCACCGAATACCCATGTTCCGCCGACCGATGTCGCGGAGAAAGTTTCCTTGAGATTTTTTGATACGGTACCTTCTTCGCCTACGGAAAGCATTTGTCCCAAGGGGAAGACAATCACGCTGTCTGTGATTGCGACAACTGCTTTCGGCTTTTGTGGCGAAAAGCAAAGACCGCCTCCCTTGATCTGACCGTCTTCGATATATTCCCATATCGTCATATATCTACTGTCTTCAATTTCGTTTGGGAAATATATCGTGCTTATAAGACCATTACGAGCGCAAATATTGATCGTCTGTGCACCTGCATACGAAGGTATCAGAGATTCGCCTGAACCCATTACGGTGTGACACGGGGTTCTTGTTGCACGTTGATTTATAATCGGGAAGTTTTCACCTGATAAATTGAATGTTTCCCTGAATTCGCCCTCTCTGCAGTTTTCTGTCATATTAAGACCGCCGAAGTTTACAGTATACTGTTTCTGTTTTGAAACAGATGTTGCCATAGGATATCTTACCATACTGTACCTCTACCCGAATAAATTTTTGAAATGGGACGGGGTTTTGGCGTTCTTTTGAGCTGTTTCCCTTCGGAAGTCTTCGAGCATTGACGTGTAAAGTGCAATATTGTTGTTATACTCTGCATAATCTTTCTGCCAGAAAAATATCATTGCGACAAGGCAGTATATATAGATCTCCGTGTATCTGCTCGGCAGGAAGAGTTCTTTTTCTTCGTCTTCAGGATATGACAGAACGATTTCCTCGTCATTGAATTCTTTACGTAAACGTTCTTCGAGCCGTTGGATCGGGAAAGCTTTTTCACTTAAAGAAAAAGCGTTTTTTGCTATAGAATCCGCCGCGCGGATTACTTCGTTTATTTTCATGATATCTCCTTATTTGCCGAATACTTTCCAACCGGTGACCATTGCATAAAAATTAGAGTATCCCGACTGTGCAAATGCAAGTGTGATGTTCTGCCCGTTATTTATCATCTGTCCTTCCGGATGAGCCACCCCGTCCCCCTGGTGCACGATCCAGGAGAATCCTTGGTATTGTGAAGATAGGGAAACCGGAGTATAGTCCGGAACGACAATATTCCGAAGATCGTATATTATATTTCTCACATTGCTCGGTGCTTCAAGGTCTGTAAATAGAGGATAAAAACTAATCACTACAAATTCGGCGGTTATTCCTGCGCTGATCGTTATATAGCAGTAGCCATTCTGTGGATATTTGAATTGAGGCGTGAGCGTTTCCTCTTTCATTTTCATACCGCCACCCGTGCCGGTCAGACCGAAAACTGTATTGCCCGATGCGATCTTATCAGCTGTCAGGCCTGCTGCGGAAACGATGCTTTCGTTCGAAAGGTATAATCCGCTTTCTGTTGTCATATAACCGTTGACAGGGCTCTTTGCTGTCAGCCCCGATCCGTCTGATGAAACGGATAATGAAGACAGCAGATCTCCCGACCAGTCATTCATCGTACCTTCGGTAAGAACACCGTCTGCAGACATAAACATTGAACCGAGCAGAACCTTATCAGCCGTTGCGCTTACTCCGGAAAGGTCTGTTTTCGGTGCTGCCTTGACTGTTACTTTTGAAAAGTATTTACCGTCAGAGGGAATAACGGTCTGATCTTCCTCGGAGGGAGCAACCGTCATTTCTTCTGTCTGAATAGCTTCGACCGTTACTTCCGAAAGATATTTACCGTCAGAGGGTGTTACGGTTTGATCGACTTCGGAAGGGGAGACAGACTTTTCCTCTGTCTGAATAGCTTCGACAACAACTTCTGAAAGAACTTTACCCTCGGAAGGAATAACAGACTGTTCTGTAATGCCGGGAACGACGGTTTTCTGTTCTGGAACGATATAGACTTTTCCGCTTCCGTCGTGAGCGCCGCGCGGAATCGTTTTTGAGGGTGTTTTGGCGGTCAGAACGGTCTGTTGTGCGCTGATAATCGGACGAGTTCCTGTAAGTCTTTCTCCTGCGACGTAAAACTTTCTTCCCTCGTCAACCTGATCCTGCGTTGCATCGTATTCGTCCGAGACAAATGTACTGTCATTAACATTCCCCGTCATGTTTTTTGCAATGATCCATTCACCGGTTTCGGGATCCTTGATTTTAACAACAGGCATAACTACTCTTCGTCCGTTTCTTCTTCAACAATAACAGTTTCTTTTTCTTCCTCGGAAACTGCGGCCTTATCGATTGCACCTTCCGTAAGCATATATACGGCGATAGCACCGATACCGGTTATTATAACAACGACCTGCTCGGCGGTCAAAGACGGAACACCGAAAGCCGTCAGTATAGAAAGAACGAGAGCCGCGAGCATTGCCCAGAATTTACGGGAAGAAAGTTTCTTTTTCCAGTCTATTTTCATATCGCTGTCTCCTTTAATTTTTAAGTATGATTTTTTTGAGCTTTTTCAGAAAAGAGATTTTTTTCTGATTATCTGTTAGCGTTTCATGTAACGGTTTGTCCGCAGGAAGAATATCAGGCTCCCTTGTCGTCTCAATATAGTCTATTTCGGGAACTTTCAGCCAGTGCGTCCAGTTTGTGTCATGTAATTTTGTTTTTACAATTCCGTCGCCCCTCGATCCGAGCGTACATTCAATGACGTTTCCGTCACCGATATATACACCGACGTGTCCTTCCTTGTAAACGACTGTTCCGGGAAGTTCCGGCAAGGTTGAGATTATCCCTTTTTCTTTTGCCTCTCTGTAAAGACCTCCGGTTCCTCTGTCTGTTGCGGCATTGTATCTGATAGGAGCGTCAAGATCTCCGTTTGTCCAGAGCGCCCATTTAATCAGCCCGGTACAGTCGCACCCGACCGTTTCTCCGTCAATATTTTTACGCAAAAGAGAAAGACGTGATTCCGAATATCTGTTCGGATATTGTTTTTTCTTTGAGGAAATAAGGTTTTCTGTGATCTTCTTTCCGTATGTTCCCCACATATACAGAGAACGTACAGACAGCGCATTTAAACAAAAAGAAGAAAATACCTTGTTATTCATTCGGTCCCGTCTCCTTCCTCAATATTGTTTTCGTGATTATTGTGAAGATATCCGTATTTACTGATGTTATGTTTATCTACTGCCGATGCGGTACAGTATGCCGCATATGCCCCTAAAACAACGTAGATTAACGCGGTATCGGTCGAAGGATCCACGGATATTCCGCAAATTGAAAATATCCTGCCTACTGATATATACGCAAGTGCAAAAATGCATACAAGCGCGAAAGCGACTTTTTTATATTCGATCTTTCTCTTCATTTGTGATATTCCTCGAGATCTTTGATTCTGTTGTTTGCAACCTTTATCTCTTCGTCAACGACCGCCCGGTGCGTTTCAAGAGCATACACTCTATCCACGACATTATTATGCTTTTCGACCTTCTTTTCAAGTTGTTCGATGCGGTAGTTGACAAGCTTGTTTGCAACTAAAATACCGCCTGCCGAGCCGCAGAGCATTCCGATAAAGGAGATAATGGCGACTATAATTTCTGTATTCATGTCGGCTGATTGCTCCTTATGTGGTTTATATATTTATCTGATTTTTAAACGAGAGGCTTTGCGGCGACGACAAGACCTCTCGTTTTCGATATTCGGAACTCAGCATCAAACGATACGGAAGCAGAGACGATATTGAATACAACCGTATTGATTTTTGCCATAGATCCGAGCGAACAGCATTTTAGATATAATCGAGAGCTTTTGAGAAGTGAAAACATATCAGATATCGAGCACACTGTTATCATCAAATGCGTAGTTTACCCTGATTATTTTTGACCGACCGCATTATGTCATTACGCATTTAAAGATACTTCCGCAGAGTGTGATCTGAAAATCAAAATATGTTTTGGAACGTGTGTTTTATACGACAGACAGCGCTCTTTCAATGTCCTCCGTAAGCGATACCTCACCGCCGGATATAAAACCTGTCGGGAGAATACAACTTGTAATTGAAAGACCGTCAATCGTTTTTTCAAGATATCCGTTGTTCTTCATCGTTCCTTCTGCCATTGTCCCATTTGATTTGACGAAGCTCTTTTTTTCAAGAACGTCACTTTCTATAGCAGTCACCTCAGAAATATCCTGATATTGGGCAGGAATAGCCCTGACAGTTACTTCTGAAAGACCATAATATCCGTTATCGGAAGATACTGTTTGAATTTCTTCAGACGGAGTAATTTCCTTTTCCTGCAGCGAGTAGTTTCCGCCGCCAGCAATGCCCGAAACCTTTCCTGCGCCGCTGTGATAACCTCGAGGGATTAAATAGGTTTCACCTTCTTTAAGTGAAACATCTACAGCACCGTTATCCTGGATCTCATTGAGTAGTGCTGCAAGTGTGTCGAGTTTATCGTCATCTTCTGCAATTCCGAGCGCGACGAGTTTTGATCTGATAGAATCTCGCGCGGATTTAAGTCTTAAAAGCTCTGTATTTATCATTTGCATTCCTTTCTGTCATATAGTCTCAAGCAGTGCGTTTATGTTGCCGATCTCTTTAAAGACACCTGCAGATGTAATCGGTTTTTGTAGATTTTCCTCTGCGTAATCAACCATGTCGACTGAGAGCTTATTTGTGCTTTCGTCTACAGTAAGTCCTCCGCCGATAGTGTACCCGGGAGCGGAAGATCCGCTGTCGGGAGATTCTGAAGGCGCTTCTTCGTCTGTATCGAGCCAGATCACTGTGTCGGGATCTGTAGGAGCCTCCGGGCCAACATGAACGCCCCTGCTTCCCGGTAAACCCTGTGGGCCACGGGGCAGACTGAAATGAAGATTTATATTCCCGTCCTTATCTTGCCTTTCGACGTTTATTTCGTCACTCTCTTCTGCCGATACAGTAAGCTCTGAGATTGCATTTCGGGCATCTTCCGCTCGTTTAGCCGCATTTTCAGCAGCCTTTTCGGATTCATATGCTTTCTGCTCAGCCGAAGTCGCCGTTCTGGCTGATTCGGAAGCCGATGCCGACGCTCTTTCTGCCGCATCCGTAGAAACATCTATCGAAGCCGCTGCATTTTCGGCACGATCGGCAGCGTCAGATGCTTCTGATGCGTATCTTGACATATCTGAAAGCACGCTGTCGATCTGCGCTTGAATCTGTTCAAGTTGTGACGGGGTAGGATCTGCAGATGCTCCTGCATCGGGAGAGAGTGCACCGCCTATACCTGGCAAAACGTCAAGTAATATATGCTCGGTTTCCATAACGGATACTTTTTCACCTTCACGGATACCGTAAACTATTGCAAGACATTTCCCGGAATAGATAAGTGCTTCAGGAGGAATAAGGATTGAATATTCATTAATTGATGATGAGAGGTCGAGCAGGTCAGCGGCAGTAAGAACTATGCTTACACCGTTCTGCCCCCGAGCGTCGGTAAAAATTACTTTCTTTGTAAATCCGTTCCAACTCTCGGAAAAGCGCAGGGTCATCTCGGTGACATTCGCTTCGCCGGCTATACCGGCAATGCCTCCGTTTATTCTTACGACCTCGTCGACCACCTCGATTTTTACGCTGCGCATCTTGTCACCTCTTTGTTTTAAAGTTTGGCGCTTTCAAGCTTTGCAAGGCTTTCAGCCTGCTTCTGTTCCATATACTGAAGCGCAGAAATTTCCTGCATGCGCGAATTTTCATACATTCGAGCAAACTTTCTTTTGATTTTAACCCTTTTACCGCGTTTGATAATACAGGTTTCGTCGTTTATGGATAAAACAACGTCGTCCTTTGCTTCGCGCGTCGGCATGATCTCGATCGTAACAAGATCGTCCGCGTCTCTTCTTTTCGTCATTCTTCTTGAAGAACGATTCTCGTTTATACCTACCGGGCTATCGGTTTTCACGGAAGCCATAGCCTCCGATACAGCCTCGTCAACGGCTTCTGCTATAAGCTTTCTGACTTCTTCAATCGTGAATTTCGGTTCTTTTTCATTAACTTTGTTTTCATTTTCTTTTGACATATTAAGTCTCCTTATTTATGCACTGCCCCCGGAGTTAACTGCCTCCGGGGGAAAATACTGCGTATTATCTCGTTATTAGTTTGCGCCGCTCTCGAAAGTGGAGCAGGATTCAATTCTTACAAGGTTTTCCTGTACGAGAATAGCCGCACCCTGCATTGCTTTCCAGCCTGCGGTCGCTCTCTGGTTGAGAGGGTCTTCACCGGAACCGAGGGGTTTATAGATGTGCTCAAGGCCGCCGCCTTCAACGGAAGTAACACCGTATGCATTGGCGCCTATAATGAGGGTGGAGTAAACGTCTCTGCCTTCTGCGCCTGCTTCGCCGGGATATACTTTATCGCCTGCCGCAGGCACATCTGCAATATCTGAAACGTTTTCGAAAGTAATGGTTGCAGATCCTGCCGCAGCGGCTTTCGCTGATGCAATTTTGAGAATTTCGGATCCGATAAGTACAGATCTGCCTTCCAGAGCAGCTGCATCTTCGGCTGTGATTGCTTCATTAACGGTTGCAACGCCGCTCGTATATCCTTTGACGGTAAGTTCTCTTGCATCTGCTGTAAGGTCTTCAGCATGGAAGATCTTTGCTTCGGAAGTTTCAACGAAACGGGCACCGGCGATTCTGCCGATCTCGCCTTCATAGAGATCTTCTGTGTCGACGTACTGTTTCGGATATTCCCACTTCGGATCATCCATAAGATCAAATTCTGTATCGGGGTGAATGATGCCTACGTAGTGTTTGTCAATTCTTGCCGCATCGAAGGCTTTGAGTTTGCGCACCGCTTTTCGTACGTCACGAACTGTAATATAGTCGTCGTCTGTGCCGGTACCGCCCACAAGGAGAGATCTTTCTTCTTTACCGCCGGAATAGATAACGTTTGTTCCGGAGTTGATAACTTCACGGATTACGGTGTCGAGTGTTCTGCCTGCCTGATCGCCGAGAAGCTCGACAGCCTCTGCAAGGTTGTTATCGATTGCGGTGAGGGTGAGAACATCGGATACGCCGATATAATCACCGAACTGATAGAGATCTGCGGTAACAGTGGAAACAGAGAGTTTGTTTCCGGCTTTGGTAACGCCTTCGGTGAGGGGAATGAGTGCTTTGGGAAGCTTGGAATATTTGCGGAACTCGATCGATTTACCTTTGTTTTTAGGTACCGGTCTTTTCTGACCGAACTGCGCATGGACGAGTTTCGGACGCGCAATATCAACGATATAATCGCTGTAAAAGACTTTCATTTCCGCAGAAAGATCTGCAGATTCTGTAGTCTGAATGTTGTAGGTTACGTCTTCGCCTGCAAAAAGCTGAAGAGAAAAAATATTATTGTTCATAGACTTCCTTTCGATTAATGCTCAAGAAGCCCGTATATCTTTATAAACCGCTGAAACGTGCTTTTTTGACAGCTTCTTTACGTTCTTCGGGTGTCATCTGGGAATATTTATTCGCCGCGGTAGCGTTCGATGCGGATCCGAGAACTGAGGGGCGGCTTTGGCTATGACCGACGGCTGCCTTAAACCTGGCTTCAGCTTCATCAACTGCTTTTTTGATCTCTGCAGAGCGGATTTCATCCGCATGAACAGTCTGATAAGCAGCGATCTGCGGAACTCCTGCAGATATAAGCTTCTTGAATATGGGATTTTGTGATTCTTTTAAAAAGTCGTACTTCGGAATAGTTTTTCGGATCTCGGTTTCCTCGTTTTTCATACGAATGAAATTTACTCTTTCGTTCTTTTCACGAACGAGCTCTGCGATAAGGTCATCATCTCTTTTTGATTTGGCCTTCATCTGCTGAAAAGCTTTGAACTGTTCGACACTCATACCTGCGGCATCTGCAGCCTCTTCAATAAGAGCATCATCATCGTCAAGAGCCTTTAAAAGAGCTTCGGTATCTGCGCCGTCAAGAGAATATCTTCCTGCCACTCTGTCTGCGATTGCCTTGTATTTATCAAGTTCTGCGTTCGCTTTTTCCATGGCTGTATTATTATTCTTGAAACGGTCGGCTAGTATTTTTTTGATTCTTTCACCGAATTGATCTTTATACTCTCCGGAAATAAGTTCCTCGAACTTTGCCGCTTTATCCTCTGTCTGATTCGGTTCGGAATTTGTGACGGCTGTCTGTTCGGTTGTTTTCCCCTCTGCCGGTTCCGCTCCGGTCGTTGTTACTGGTTTGATTTGTGGGGTATTGCCTTTTGCCTCGAGAACGGCTCTTCTTCTTTCCGCCGCAGAAGATCTCGCTGATCTGCTGACGGGTGAAGAACTTTCTTCCGTTGCGTTTGTCGTCTCTCCTGCAGGTGCAGAGACCGCGCCTTCTTCCGCAAAAAGCTGTAGTTTAAAATTACCTGTCATGTTTCACCTCAAAAGATTGGGCCGACGATGCCCGTTTATGCTTATATTTTACAGCATTTTTCGGCTCTGTTAAATAGCATTTTTGCCGCGATTTTTCAAAACAAATAAAGAACGGCTCTTATCTGTGGATAAAACTGAGAAAATCACCCTGTAATCTGTCGGAAAAAGACTTTAAGGCAAAAGACAGACCCTGCGGTCTGTCTATCGCTTATTTTTTGTAAATTCCACGGTAAAAAATTTTGTATTTACTGTAGTTTGCTGGCTTCTTCGACGGCAGGGTTTCGTAGAGAGCATCGATTATCTCACACATTGTCCATTCTTTTTCGTATGTTTTGGGCACCGTTCGTCCCCATTTATAATTTTGAACTGTCCTCGGAGTAACACCGAGCATTGCAGAGAGCTTTGTAAGGGTTATTTCTTTCTCCGAAAACAATCGTTCAAGGCGTTCCTGCAAGCTCATAGTTTGTTTTTTCATATTATCATTCCTTGAGGGGAATCTTGTTATTTGTATACAAGCGTGATCTGTTTCGGATAAGTGTTTGCAAGACCGATAAATCCTGCTTTAAGAAATTCTATCAGATGTCGCCCTTCGGAAGTCCCTGCGGAAACGAAAAGATATGCACTACCTTTTTCCGCAAAGTTATCCTCGTGTTTTCCGAAAAGTTCAGCAGAGAGCTTTATTCCGATCTCAAAGAGCAACGATATCGAACAGCAGGGGATACTTCCGAATATAGGCGGTTCTTCTTTTGTATAGTGTCTTAAATGTTCAGGAACCGGAGCATGTCCGATTGCTCTGAAGATACTTCCTGCCTCTGATTCTGCAATATATAACCGAATCATCACATCACCTTCGGCATAGCCGCATCTGCGGTTTTTTTCATATATGCGGTTTTGGTATCAGTATCTGTATCGATCGATTCGGGATCTGAATCGGTTGACGGTTCTGATGCTGTCGGGATTGAATAGTTTCCGTCTGCAGAAACGTGCTGTCCGGATATTTTTTCGATTATCTTCATAGCTTTCTGCAGTTCCGTCTGTAACATGGTGATCGTCTTCGCTGCGGTCTGCCCTTGTTTTACCTTTTCAATCACTTTTTCTTTGCCTTCAAATTCCATAAGGTCGAGGATTGCAAGCGACTGATCCGCTAACTGCGGATTGAATATCCCCATTGAAAGCAATAGTTTCGAAAGCTCATTCTGAACAGCTTTCGAATACGGATTTTTACGCTGAGGCTTGATTTCTATATCGAATATCGGTGCGCCCTGGATCCGCCCGTCACCGCTTTTTATTCTGCTGTTATTGAAAGAAATATATTCAGCACTTCCGGTTGAGCCCGTTATTCTGAATGTTCTTGAAATATCGTAATGCTCCCGAATGTTCTCAATAATGAGGTAACAGATCTGTGTAAATCCGTTATAAAGCCCGGAAAGCACGTCTCTTGACTGTTTATTGCCTGCTTCCTGCAGTGCAGAGATCGCCGCCGCTGCTGTGATTCCGCCGGAGCTTTCGCCCTGATTGACGTCTCGGTTTGCGCTCGTTTCTTTCAGTTCCTGGATCTCCATTTCAAGCAGTCTGATGTTTTCCGCACCGAAAGACGGTTTATCGAGAAATTTAACAACGTCTTCAATATTCCCGGTGCAGTCGATCTCGATAACCTCTTTTGAAAGATCCGCGAGATCCTCCTTGTTGACGTTTGCGGATTTCTTAGTGAGCATTCTCGGCTTTCCGTGTGCTGCGGATTCAAGATAAAGCTGTTTGAGCTTATCGATATACATTTGCGGTGATTTCATTATATCGAGATAAGAGAAAGCAAAGCAGGATCCTTCTTCAGGGAAGAGCGGAATGAGAACGAAGGGATAAAGACCGTGTTTCGCATAGCATTCGTCCCCGTTATTTTCGCTTGACCAAAGAACGGTATCTTCACAGTATCTGCACATATGGAGTTTTCCGTTTTTGCGGTAATACCAGTCTATGATCTCCGCTTTATCTGTGTCGACGGATGACCTCGGATTATTGTCGTATTCATAGCCGGAATGAACGCCGCCGGTGATTTTACCTTCAGCCTGCGGAAACTCTTCGATAATCGCGTCCTTGTCGCGAATCTCGGTTGCGAAGAAATAACGGCTCTTCTGGATATCGTCCACGGTGGGATCCCAGAATAGATTAAGCGTATCAATCCGACTTACAGCTATATCTCCGAGACCTCCGCAGAGAGATTTGTCCCAGTCTACATATGCCGCCGAAAGCCCTGTCTTGACAACAGACCATGCGATCCTGCTGTATGTTTTTGAGAAATTATTGTTTTTCAGTACGACCGGAAGAATTGTTTCGAGCGAGGAAGCATCTTCTTCGTCACCCTCTTCTCTTGCAAGAACGTTTGCTTCCGGTTCGTTATCGACAATATCTGCGTGCTTATTCGCCAGAGAGTTGAAAAGCCATGCTGATGTAGGACGAGCTCTGAAGGCCTGTCTTCGACGCGCTTCTTCGTCAAGATTTGCGCCGTTTTCCGCAACTTCCCAATGTCGACCCCTCCACCATTTCTCGTTTTCAATGCATTTATTATCAAAAAGAGCTTTACCGTCTTTATATTTCTGCAAGAAGGCCGAGGCCTTTCTTATCTCATTTTCTGTTATAGGTTTGTTTTCTTTTACGATGTCCATAATTGACCTTTCTTTTATTTAACTGACGAGCCACCAGTCGTATACGCTGCTCTTCTTTGAAGAAAGCGGATCCCAGGGAACGTGAACTTTTTCGGGTTCAGCAGGCGGCGCTATCGGATTAAGCATACAGACATATCGCCATTCGTCGTATATATGATCTTCGCCCGTTGTATCAACGTCTTCCGTATCCCTCGGAGAATATACAAGAGAGGGGACTGTGCGTATAAAATTCTTGCATGATGAAAAAACGTAGAACATCGGTATCCCGTTTTCATCAAAACGGAGACGATAGTGGCACTGCATTTTACCTGATATCCTCGAATTGTCGCCTTTTTCAAAATATACTCCAAATTTCTCAAAAAGAGCGGCCGTTGAACTTCCGGAATTTTCTTCCGCCCAGATCGCAGGATCCGCCACTCCGTCAATGCGACGGCCTTTCAGGTTTTCATCTTCGCTTTCGATCCGCCGGATCTCCTGCGCGATCTTCGAAACGTCCCATTTTATACCAACGTTCGGATTCCCGTCCGAGCCGTAAAGCTCCCTTATGCGCCATAATCTTCCGTCGTGATCCACTGCGTACCAACCGACAGAAAACGGTTTTGAATAACCGAAGTCGAAAGATCTGAAAACTCTCCATGTTTTCGGAATTCGAAAAGGTAAAACAACGTGCGAATTTATCCGTGTCATATATCCGTCCGGATTATCTCTCCATTCAGAGAAGACCTGTCCCGAAAAGCTGTCCCACGATCCGTACAGTAAAGCTTCACGCTCCGCCGCAGGGAGCATGGCAAGGCTTTCGAGGTATTCGGGAGCATTTGAGAGCAGGGCAGGGTTATCGAAAACGCTTGACGGGATAAAGATCCTTTTTCGTGTTCGCTCAACTGCTTTTCCGTTCGGCAGTCTGATCGTAAATGACTGAGTGATCGGCGTACCTGCAGGGGCAGGGGTAATAAACCGTTCTTTGACCCATCCATGCCCTATACCTCCGGGGTTTCCGGTGGCTCTTACATAACAAAGCGTTCCGGGGCCCGAAGGTCTGTTTCTTGAGAAAAGATAACTGTATTCGTCCCATGTAAACTGCGTAAGTTCGTCAAATCCGATAAAATCGTACTGCTTGCCCTGATAGTTTGTTCTGTCGGCGGTACGGTGCATTGAACCGAAATAGATCTTTGAGCCGCTCGGAAAAGTCCAGCAGTGCGCTGTTTCGTTATATTTTGCTCGGGGATACGCTTTCTTGTAATAGAATCTCGATACGTCGATTATATCCGAAAGCTGAGGATATGTCTTTCTCAGAATCAGACCTCTGTAATGCGGAATTTTAACTTGACGCAAAGCCTCCATTATAAGCGCCATACTCTTTCCGCCGCCTGCTGCTCCTCCATAAAATGCCTCGTATTCGGATCTTTCGAGAAATGCGGCCTGCCGTTCCTGCGGTCTCCATATCGCACGATCACTCATCATGACCCTCTTCTTTCCGTCCCTCCGGTTCTGTTTGCTCGTCGGTGATCCTTGTCGGGAGTTCTATCACTCCGCCGCCTTCGTCATCTGTATTGAAACCGCCTCGTTTTTCTTCAAGTTCGAGTTTCCTCAATGCTATATCTGCAGACTGCTGCTCTGCATCGTTCAGATAACCGCCTATCGTTCTCTTTATATCGACTGTTTGTTTCAACACTTTTGCCGCTGCTGAAAGTGCTTGCATATCGATCTTTTCGAATATCTTCTCCTTGGTTTGCAGTTCACCGTCGTAACCTTCTGTGACTATGTATCTGCAGAACTGATTATCATCTTTTAATGCTTTCTGTAAAATGCCCGTGAGCTTCGTCGCTACACGGTATTCTTTCGCCAGTCTTTTGGCTGCGGAATTTGCTATTTTTTTTGATGCTTTTTCAATGACGTTTTGACGATGCTCCGATCTTCCTTCCGACCATTTCTCTTTTTGAGCTCTGCTTCGGACGGTCGCTTCAGGTATACCGAAGTGTTCGGCAACTTCACGTATCGACTTATTAGAAGTTATATAAAGTAGCTTGACTTCTGTCCAGTCGTAATCCATTTTTGCTCCTTTCATCTTCTTTTATGTCCTGATTTTAACATATGAAATTATGATTTTTAAAGCCTATTTTCGCCGCGAAAACCGACCTCGATTTTTTTGTAAAAAAAACGAGCCCCAAAACAGGGCTCAAAATCAAAACAAATTAAAGAAAGGTTTCTATCATGTATAGGGATTTACCCTTATGAGGAATAAGCTTTTGTAAACCATGAAATGTATTGACAATGTGTGTATATTGTGATATAATGTGTATAATGATATGGGAGGTGCTTTATGGAAAGTGCAAATATAAATATTCGAACAGATAAAGAAGTAAAGATCGCTGCGGAGAAGATTTTCGAGGATCTCGGGTTGAATATGTCGACCGCTGTTAATATTTTTTTGAGACAGACTATCAGACAGAATGGAATTCCGTTCGATCTCAGGCTTGACACACCGAATGAAACCACCGAAGCGGCAATCAAAGAAGGAAGAGCTCTCGCGTATGATAAAACCGCCGCAGGATATTCCGCAATCGAAGATCTTAAGGCGGCTCTTGACGTATGAAGTACGAAATTAAATTCACAACTCAGTTTAAGAAAGACCTGAAGCTTGCAAAGAAGCAGGGTAAAAACACAGATAAACTCTTTGAAGTTATAGAGCAGCTCGCAAATGGCGAATCTCTTGATCCGAAATACCGCGATCATGATCTTACCGGAAATTACAGAGGCTGCCGCGAATGTCATATCGAGCCCGACTGGCTTCTGATTTACGAGATAATCGGTGATGTCCTCGTCCTTATGCTCTACCGTCTCGGAACTCATTCCGAATTATTTAAATAATCTGATCTGCGACCTTGTGTCGCAGTTTTTTTATACTTCTTTTTTCTCTTCGGGCTCTCGGATATATATTCGAACCATTCGTTTGTCTTTGTCTTCCGAATGAAGAACACACATTTCGCATCCGAGCAGTTTATTTATATCGTCAAGTCGAATGTCAAGGTATTTGTCGCTGTCTCGGCGATCGGATCCGTCGGGCGCAAAATCAACACCCTCGGGGACAGGCACCGCCAATTTCGAAAACGAGTATGTCAGATAGGCATCAAGCATCTGTTTTGTCTGTTTGTGTCCGGTTATTGTTTTATTTAAACGTCTGATCTCTTCGTTCTGATCGTGTACCTTTCGGATATATTTTGCAAGAGTGATCTCAAGCTGTTCGATTTTGGTTTTTTTTCTGATTTTCATTTCAGAAGTCATTCTCCTTCGTAAAATTTGTTTTTTTCGTTAGCAAGTGTACATTTTTTCCAGTTTTGAGTATAACAATATCGCCGAGTGAAATCACCTCGGCTTTTTATATTCGGAAAAGGGATCCGGGCGCACTCACATTCGAGGCACACGGATCTCGATCGCGCTGTCTCTCTGTAGTAGTACGGACAGACGGCGCTTTTTGATTCAAAATAAGCGTATCCGCTTTTGTTTTTCTTCACCTTCTGTCGTTTCGCCTCCGCTTCATCAATACATTTATGTAAATTTGCCCGAAGATGTCCGGCTCGGTTACTTCGTATTCGACAACACGATACCCCGGATATATCTTCTCAACGGCTTCACAGTCGAGCTCGTCCGTGAAAATAAGTTCACGAACCGCTCTTTGTGAAAGGTGCCCCGTCCGCTGATCTGCTTTCGGCTTTTCAAGGTTACGTGATCCCCACCAACTTTTTTTACCGCGCACATCGTCTGATCTTATAAACTGCTTTGTGCCGCCGACATAGTGGGAGAGGGGAGAAAACATTCTGTCGTCTCTGTCCTGAAGACGATCGGCGTTTGCTGTGCCGAGCTTCCAGAGAGCTTCCAGATCGCTTCGCCCGAATTTATCCGTGCCTGTGATCGTTATATGCGCATGGCGGCGGCTCATGCCGTCTCTGCCACCGAGCACAATGATATATTTTAAAGTTTTTTCTTCACCGTGTTTTTTGTAAAGTCTCTTGACCCTGCGCATGAAATTCTGAATTTCTCTTTTGTGATCGTCGTCACTCTTTGGTAAAAACTCTGAACTGAATGTCAAGTGCAGTTCCCAGTCGTGGCCTGCTCTGAAATTGAGATGAAGCGTTCGACGAAGTTTCTTCTCGGACGCTTTTCTGTTTAACCGCTCCTGAATCTCTGATGTCGGCTTCGCTTTACTTTTTCTTGTTTTGCCCGTTTTTTTTACGGTGAAGATATCAATATCAAGCATATCTCCTCCGACGTATCTGTTTTCTCGAATAAGATTGATGCGGATCACCTCCTTTGAACCTTTTTTAGTCATTAAGTTATTATTTACTTACAAGCTTTAAAACCCACCTAAATGGGCGTAAAGAAAAGAAAACCTGCGCCGCTTTTTCTTTTTTGAATCGCTATATTATAATATGAAGATAAGATGTCAGAACGGCAGTTCTTCTTCATGTCCGAAGTATTCGTTTTGTAGAACGTCTACCGATCCCGAAGCCGCCTGAACTGGAGTTTCAGACGGCTTTTCTGTTGAACTGTTGTCTGTGGGCTGATCCGGAACGGGCGAACTGTGATCCGTCTGTCTGAAGCTTTCTGCTTCTTCGACGTTGACAAAGATCGATGTCCTGTTGTTCCCGTCCTTGTCTTTCCATTCCTCAACCTGCAGACTGCCCGATACCGAGATCGGAGAACCCTTTGAGAGATATTTGAAAATAAATTCCGCAGTATTTCCCCATGCGGTGCAGGGCAGAAAATCTGTTTTATCTTTGGATCCGCGTCGGCGGACAGCTATCCTGAATCGAACGACAGATGTTCCGCTTGTTGTCTTTTTAAGTTCCGGATCCGCCGTCAGGCGTCCTGTCAGAATTGCATTGTTAATCGTGGATCACTCCTTATCTTTTTTTATCGATTGTTCCGATATTTGCTTTGTATCTCTTCTTGAGACCGTCTATTGCCCGATAGCATTCGCGCGGACGAAATACGGTTACCGGTTTTAAAGAGTTGTCTGATGACGGATACGTGTTATCAAGTAAAATTTTTTCTACCGATTCTATCGCTTGTATTGCGGCTTCAGCTCGTATCTCGCTGTACAGCTTGCCGATGTCGGCAAAACGATCGTTGTCCTTTTTTAACTTTTCATTTTCTGCATTCAGATTATACATCATATCCCAGGTAAGACCGGCAAGAGTTTCTCTGCAAGAGGGTTTACCTTGCAGGGGACAATTTCGACAGACCCGATCAGCGCAACTGCGCAAGGCTTTCATTACATCGTCGTATCTGTTTTTCATTTCACGTCTCGTCTCTTTTTTCAGTTCTGCTGTCGAGCCTGTTGATCCAACGAACCGCCTTTTCTTCGGAGCGGTAAAAATCGAGGGCAAGAACGTCAACACAAATTACTATGTCCGTAAGCTCTTCGAGCAGATTTTCCTCTGCGTCCTGAACTGAAACGGGTGTCGGATTCTCTCCTGTGAGTGCTCGGCGTAATTTCAGTGCGGCATGAGCTGCTTCGGAACATTCTTCGGCAAATTGACAAAGAACTTCCTCAGAGCGTAATTTTTCTCTGATACTGACTATTTTGTCAATATAGGATTCAATATTGTTCATCGGCGCTCTCCTTTTATCTTACCCCTCACACATCCGACTTTATCTGAAGCGTTAGCAGCAAATGTCCCTTTGTATCCTTTGGAACATTGGGCGTAACAGTCGGAAACCATGAGAAATACGCACTCCGAGCATTTTACGGGCTCAAGCTTCTGTTCCGCAATCCACCAGGAGAGTAGATAGCTCTCATTATCTTTTTCGTTCGGTGGTCGTCTTAGCAGAAGATCTTCAAAACTCTCGTCATATCCGCAACCGCGGCAAATGTAGATATCTGCCCTGCGGCTTTTAGTGTTTCTGTGAAGATTGTGATCCATGGAGGCAAGTCCGCATCTTGGACAGCGCAAAAATCTTGATCCTTCTTTTTGCTGATCTGCATATTCTTCTATTATTTTATGAATCATTTTATTTCCTCACTTTCGGAATGTTCGTTTTCTCGTTCGGTTTTTTTAAGATCTGCTCTTTCTCTGAAAGCCTGATAATATAATCTGCCTATGGATTCGGAGAGTTTTATTAGTTTTTTGAGCTGATTCGACCACATCTTAAATTTCAATGTGGAAACAACCGAAGTAGTCAGTCCGACAGAGATCGTAAGATCTCCGACTTCTCCGTTTTCGTCTATGTTCTGATCTTTAAATATTGTTTGCTGTGGATCCGGAATGAATTGAAGCCGGAAAGGGTATTCTTCATCTCTGACAACAACGGAAAACTCGGTTTCTTTTTCGCAGTATTTATGCAGTTCTACGACAGCTGCGCTGTATAAGTCTTGTGCTTCGTAGGAATTCATATTATATCTCCTTCTAATGCTCTGCGCATTATTTCAAAAGATTTATCGACAGTCTTGTCCGATTGATTTTTCGTAATTGAGCGGATAGGGCCGAGAGTAGAAAGATCGTCCTCCCACTGTTCGCCGTTGATGAATGTCGCCGGGTTCGGTATATATCCCTTTTTCCAACGCTCTGTGTTTTTATGATCTTCGACAGACTTCATGATCTTACCGAACAGTCCGTCTGAAAGATCGAGCTTTCTCCATGCGGATTTTGCTTCTTTCTTTTTGACTTTCAGCGGCCATTCTTCCCAGAATTTATCAAAAAGTTTATCATTCCCGTTTGGATCGGTTTCTTTTTTGTGTTTGGACGAAAGCCTTTCTATCAGATCTGCGGCATCGAGTAAAGTCTGACTGTCGATCGGTGTTCCGCGAATGGCGGCAGCTCGGAATTTCTGTGAAAGCTCTTTTGCGTAGTCCACCGTTCACACCTCCCAGAGTGAATGAAAATGTTTCTTTGCAATATCGTATCCGAGCGGACAGTCGCAGAATTCGTCTTTATCTTTTCCTACGAGTACGACTGTACCGTAAAAGTCGAGACCGAAAAGATGTAAACAAGGAGGCAGGCCCAATATCCGACCTTCTTCATTGCACACGAGAACAAGATCTTCGAGGACTGTCACTGTTTCTATATATCCGCCAACGGTTTTTTGAAAAGCTTCGAGCGTGTTTTCAAGCTTGGTGAACCTCGGAAACTTCCCGGGTTCTTTTATGATAACATCTATAAGCTCCGATTTTTTCTTCTTCATTTTCTTCTTTTCGACCTTTCTTTACAAAAATAAAAATGAGGTATGTATGCAAGAGTATCGCCCACAAGCATTCCTGTTTCTATGATCGCACGGACAAGACGTCCATGCGGCGGAACACATACCCAATGCCTTCCGATCGGGGAGAGTATGACCATTCTCGGCTCTTCTTCGAATGCGGTTCTGCCCCAGGGAGTGTCAATATAAACAAGATGCGCACCGCACTTACAAATATTAGGATACGTTCGCGCTCGGTATCTTCGTTTTGTTGCCGTCATCATCTGAACCTTTCTTTATTAAAATGCACGGTGATTCCCGTCTCTTCGAAAAGCATTTTCTGAATATCGGAGAAACTGATTTCACCGTTGGAAAGAAATGCTCCTTTCCCTTCCATAAAATCAAGGCATTCCTGCATCTCCTCCGGCTTCGGGGAAAGAACATCGTGAATTGCCCATATACCGAGCAACATCATTCCGCTGATACCATCTTCGCGGCCCTGACGTTCCGAATCTTTCTTGATCTTACGAACTTCTGTTTCTGTGTAATATTTAACTTTCATAATAGAACCTCTTTTGTCAGACGGATTTGTATTTTCCGTCGTTTTGTCTGATGTTTTCATTAAATACATCAATCCAGGCCCTCGGATCATGTAGCTTTTCTTTTGCCCTGGCTGCGGCGATCAATTTATTCTCTCTTCTGACCGACGCATGGTTTTTCTTGTCATATTCTTTGCGATAACATTTCCTTGAGCAGTAGCTTGCGCCGCATTTGCTTTCAAAGGACTTACCGCAGACTTTACATATAGAAACCGACATATTAATCCTCCGTTACAGATCGTCTCCTCCGAAAACAAATCCGATTCCAAGCAGACCGAGCCCGACGGCTATCATTGCGAAAAAGAAAACTTCTTCTCCTGCAATAAGTGCATTTATCCTTGAAAGATAAGCGTATACCATAACCGAAGGTGTAAGTATACCGATTCCGCAAGCGCATACGATTGCAGTTGCAACTCTGAGTATTCTTTTTAGTCGACGCTTCTCGTTTTCCTGCTTTGCGATCATATAGTTTTTCATCCTTTGTGTCTCCTTTCGGATATCTGTTTTCGTTGGATCTTTATCATTTCGTTTATTAAATATTCGTTTCTCTTTCGGATCGGTTCGCATAACGCTATAACCAGGATCCGCTCTGCTTGCCGTAACGTACAGTTTCGGCAGATATACTGTTCGTTGTCTTCGTTCTTCCCGGGAACCGTTCCGTGCGATATTCCGCCGTTACGGTGAAGCCCGTTTTCTTTTAACCAACATTCTTTACAGCATGTCTCATATCGCACGCGCTTCATCTGATTTTGAAGCTCTTCGGCGGACGTGTAAGAAAATCCGCAAGATCGGCAATCGAAACGTAATATCTCGATGCAACTTTCCTGATCGGCAAAAGCTGTGCCTCGATCAGGGTTCTTTTCTGAACCCCGAGCACCGCCGCCGCTTCAATTACGGTTATAAGCTCACGCCCGGAGTGTGAATCTCTCAACCGCGCCGCAGTTTCTCTGTATTGCTCAGTCATTGGTGGCTTCCTCCTTTCGGCTTTCTAGCTGAAAAATATTTCCTGAACGGTTTTTCCGAAATATTCCGCGATTTTCATTTTAATTTCGTCTTTGGGGGTTCTTTCGCCTTGTTCGTACATAGATAAGGCAGAAACGCTTATTCCGATATTGGCGGCAACTTCTCCCTGTGATCTTTCTCCTCTTAATGATTTGAGGAGAATACCGATATTTTTCTTTCTGCTCATGATGTCTCCTTTGCGTGATAGCTTTAGGTTATACAATTTGTGTTACACAAAAAGTATAACATATGTTATACAAATTGTCAATATGATAAAATATACAAAAAGTATCACTACGAAGTCGCCGTTTTGTGTAATTCGCTCTTGACTTAAGGTACACAAATCGTGTATAATATAGGCAAAGCTATTGGTAGAGGTGCTATTTATGATTAGGTTAAATGAGAGAATAAAACAACTTCGTAATGAAGCAGGAATGACACAGCAAGAATTTGCAAATCTTCTTAAAATGTCCAGGAGCGCCGTGATAATGTATGAACGAGGGGAGCGTGAGCCTAATCTTGAGACGTTGACATTTATCGCTGATTATTTCGATGTCGATATGGATTATCTTCTCGGAAAAACCGATCATAGAAATAAACTTTCTTGGCTCAAGAATCTCAATGAATCAGAAGATATATCAATTATCGATGCTATCAAGGGCATTTCTCCTCTGGAAACAAAAAAATACCGTCTCCTCGGAAATGTTGCGTGCGGTGAACCGATATTCGCAAACGAGGAAACGGAGGTTTATATTGAAGCAGGTGAAGATCTGAAAGCAGACTTTTGCCTTCGTGCGAAAGGGGACAGTATGATCGGCGCAAGAATATATGACGGCGATATTGTTTTTATACGGCAGCAGGACACCGTCGAAGACGGGGAGATTGCAGCCGTACTGATTGAAGACGAAGCGACCCTCAAGAGAGTATATTTTGATAAAGAAGCAGGGATCCTTTCTCTCTTTGCTGAAAATCCCCAGTATAAAACTCTTCGATACTCCGGAGAACAGCTTAACACCATAAGGATCCTCGGAAAAGCAGTTGCGTTTCAGAGTAGGTTATGAGAACAAATGAAGGATATAATTATTATATCAGTA
This sequence comes from Clostridia bacterium, assembly GCA_017621705.1. GTDB lineage: Bacteria > Bacillota > Clostridia > Oscillospirales > UBA644 > HGM12619. The sequence goes on from JAGASR010000018.1 coordinate 42,877, forward strand.
TGTTTTATTTTTCTTTTCTTGCTTCCTTTTTTTATTATTTTGTTTTCTAAAATCAGCGATAAATTATCTGATTTTAGAGCGAACAGAAAATATAAAAAGAGGATTAGAAAAGAATCAGAGAAGCTTATTGAAGAAAAAGACAAGCAAATAGCATGGCACATAAAGAAAGAATCCGAGTTTGAACAAAAAAACAAGAATCTTCAAGAGAAAATATTCAAGCTTGAAAACGTGGAAGATCAAGTTAAAATAGCAAAGGACAAAGAGACGTATTACTCTGCACATAACAAGTATTTATTGGGCGTAAACAAAAAACTTGAAGATGAGATCGACAGACTAAGAAATAAAGTAATTCTTTTAGAAAAAGCGAATACGGGAGATATTTCTTCGGATATTAAAACGAAGGACGAAAAGATTGCTGAGCTTAAGGAAACATTAAGGCTTACTCGGGATGAACTAAAAAAAGTCAGACAGTCGGAAATTTCACTCGCAAATACAAGTAATAAATATTCAGCTACAAATAAATGGCTGAAAAACGTAAATGAAAACCTTCAAGCCACAATAAAGAGCCTTGAAGCTAAAATTGAAACCTTGGAGTTAGCTAACATAATACAAAGTAATTCAAACCGGGAAAACGAGAAAGATGAAATCTTTGAAGAAACTTCTAATTATATTAACGAGATAGAAAAAGAACTACAGTCTGTAAGATCAGATTTAGAAATTACTCAAAAGGAAAAAGACGAGCTTCAAAGCCAATTAACTAAACTTGAAGAATCGAAGATCGGCGAATACGACGATTTTTGGGACGTCTCTTATACCGCATTACATAGAACCATAGATGAATATAAACAAGAGTTTTCGTCGAACAAGACAGCTATTCCGTACATGGCAAAGATAATTGCCGAGATCGAAACGATCGACTTGAAGAGAACTGCAAAAGCGTTATCTTGGGGAAATAACCAGGAGCGCAGAAAGAAAGTCGCCCATATAAACGAGATCAAGGCAGAAGCGCAGGAGAAGATCGAGAGCCTAAAATGGGCTGAGTATCAGTTGGCATATCTTCTCGAGTTATACCCGTCTCTTCAAGATGTCATTGACTCGGATTTTGAATCTATTCCGCAGAGTTTTGAAATTATATCCGAACATGATCCCGTAAGAGACTGGTTATCTCTTGACGAATGGAAAGAGCTTTCCGAAACGGACAGAAGCCAACTTGCGCTCGACAGATACATACAGTCTCATCAAAAATCGAAGTGGCAAGTTGGCAGAGACTATGAATTATTCTGTGGTCATTGTTATGAAAAGAAAGGATATACCGTCGAATATTTCGGAGAGTTTATGGGGCTTGAAGATATGGGCCGCGATCTGATCGTACGAAACGGACAAGACGTGCGTATCGTTCAGTGTAAATATTGGTCTAAAAACAAGCAGATTCACGAAAAACATGTCATGCAGCTCTTCGGCTCTGTCGTTGAGTACAATTCTGAACATAATGCTTCTGCAAAAGGGATCCTCGTTACTAATACGACGCTCTCCGAAAAGGCTCGGAAGTTTGCGGAGATTCTTGGGATAATGTATACCGAAGAATTCGAGATAGGTGATTTTCCTCGAATCAAATGTAATATTGGCGAACATCAAGCAAAGATATACCACCTCCCCATGGACGCGAATTATGACGTTACAAAGATCGACCGTCCGGGCGAATTCATGGCATACACCGTGGAACAAGCAGAGGCGGCAGGTTTCCGTCGAGCCTATAAATGGCACGGCGGATGGACGATCAGTATAAACTGAATTCAGAAAGGAGTCCACACATGACCCGACGTGAAGACGGCAGATATGTTGAAACCGTTACATTAAAAAACGGTAAGCGAAAATACTTTTACGGAAAAACACAAGCGGAAGTCCGAAGAAAGATCCGCGAATACGATGAAGTCAAAGATCTTGCCCCGACGTTCGGAGAAGTTGCCGCGGATTGGGCGCGAGAGTTTGAACCGACTGTTTCTCATAAAACGATGTCGGTATATTCTCCGGCTCTCGAAAGAATCCTCGAGGACTTTTCAGACGTTGAAATAACAAAGATTGAGCCGGTTGATATTCAGAATTTTATAAGCAAACTCAAATCAATGGGTTATTCGCAGAAATATATCAAGAACCATAAAACTGTATTTATAAAAGTATTCGATCGTGAAATAATGAAAAAGGGCGCATCGATCAAGGTTAATCCTGCAATCTCTGCGAAGATCCCGAAGAACACACAGCCGAAGAAGATCCACGCGGCAACACCGGAGCAGGAAACAGTAATAAAAAAATCGGTATCTGCGCCGTTCGGACTGTATGCGTTCTTACTTCTTTATACCGGCTGTCGATCTCAGGAAGCTCTTGCTTTGCAGTGGGCGGATATTGATTTTGAGGCGGATACGGTTTCCGTAAACAAAGCAGTTACTTATCCGCACAACCAAGCAGTCATAAAAGAAACGAAAACAGAGAGCAGCGTTCGCATGATACCGTTACTTGCTCCGCTTAAAAGAGAGCTGATGAAAGCTCGACCGGATCCGTATAACGAGGATCTATATTTATTCGGTTCGGAAAGACCGTATTCTCAGCAAGAATATGTCAGACGGTGGAGACAGTACGCTTTGACGGTCGGTTTTCTTGAGGAGTATTTTGTTGATGTAAACGGAAACAAGCTTGAAACGCTCTCCGAGCTTCAACGAATTCCGCATAAAAAAATAAGAAAAACGACCCTGACACCGCATCAACTTCGCCACTCCTTCGCGACGATGTGTTTCGAGGCTGAACTTTCCCCGGAAGATGCACAGAAGTTTCTCGGGCATTCCGATATCAAAACAACGGTAAACATTTATACCGATATAAGAGCAGCGAAGCAAAAGGCGGCGGCAAATAAGCTGAATGCTTTTGTCGGCAGATCGGAACAGTAGATCTCACACGACTTCGGTCATAATAATATTCTCGAAATTACGATTAAAGTCGGTAATACTCGGATTTTTGGACGCACTCTTTCCCCGAAAACTACATTTCTGTTGTCAAAACTTCAATCTGTTGTCTTAAATGTTGTCAACAGCTATAAAATAATTGAAAATACAGATTTTTAAACACTCTTCTAAGCCGTAGGTCGGGGGTTCGAGTCCCTCAAAGCGCGCCAAAGATCCAAGTCTAAGACTTGGATTTTTTTTTATGCTTTTTAATACATACATCTAATAATCAGATTTATGTATCTATGAATTCGAAGAACAGAATGCTATTTCCCGAATTGTCTGTTTCGGATGAGTATTTGTCACTTTCAAAGTTCTTGACAAGCATATTTTTATCCAGTATAATTAATTCATGAGATAAATATGAAGGTGGATGATCTTTCATGAATTATTTTAAATTGATCAGAAAAACATTATTTCAGGTCTAGTTGATAGGTTTTGCTTCTTTTGCAGCCTATTATGTGATTATGCTTTTTACCGGATTTATAAGCTTTTTGATGTCGTTCCTTTTTATTTTTATGACTTTCGGCGGTTTCTTTATAGCAGCTATGATTTTGATCTGGAAATTATCAGAAGCTGAAGGTAATGATCTTGAATGGGCAGGAAAATTTGATAAAAGAAAATATTTACTCGGGATTTCAATTGCGATCTCAATAAATCTTGCATTGGCTATTCTGATATCTTTTTCACCTCCGCAATCGTTTCTGCAAATGTTTCATATGATTAACTATTATTTTATTTTCCCAAATAATATTCTGCTGGTATATTTTCATTTGCCGTACGAAATATCAATTCGCATTTCGTATATAATTGATTCACTCATAATTATAGCGGTAAAATATTTTGCCGCTTGCAGTGGTAGCAGATATGCGATCTATGTACGTGAAAATACTGAAAACGAGTCCGGATCGTCAGAACTTCTCATTAACTCAAGCACAACTACTCCACGTAGACAAGGAGCATGGAAAGACAGTATAAAACAATACAAGGACTAATTCTCTACGGAGAAATACGGTTAAACTCAATGCTATTGTTAAAACATAAACAATTAAACCATTTGAATATATGTAATAAATGATTTATAATTTAAAGAGGTGACAAACATATGATCAAAACAATTCTTAAAAATCTCGGTTTGCTGTGTATCTTTTCTTTTATTTTTATGTATGCAGGGTCTTTTATCGCTTTTTTTACCAATTTTCTTGTCTTCATGGAGTATCCCGACAGAGTTTGTCTGAGCTATGCAATTTCCTGTTTACTGTATTTGATAGCATTTTACCTGTACGGACAATCAAACGGATATATTTTGACGAGTAAGTTACGTTTTGATAAAAAAGAGCAGATTTTAGGCACAATAATCGGTGTCTTGATTTATTCTCTGATTGCTTTTGTCCTCATTTTTTGCCCCAAAGGTATACAGAGACTTCCTTTAAACTTCTATGGTATCGGTGTGATACAGCTTTATGTTTTTGATCATTTGTTCGGACCTGTTACTGTTAGTGCAAAATCCGCATACACTCTTGTTTTTGCTGAAGCTCCGCTTTTTATAGGTATCCGTTTGCTTGGATTATTTGTCGGAAGATATATGAGGATCAGTGAAACACCTGCTTTTGATGAACTGAATGAAAGAGTTGTTGCAGAACGAAAAGAGGAAAAGAAATCATGGAAAGACAGTATCAGCAACAAGGAATAAAATCATATTGACAGAAATAAATGACCGTGATATAATTAATATATATTTGGAACGATTTTCGTTTATCAGACCGGGTGAGTTTTATGATTCATATTTTAGAGAGTAATAAGAAATATGACGTTGTTGTCTGCGGTTGTGGAAGTGCGGGCTTTTGTGCTGCGGTTGCAGCTGCTCGTAATGGTGCAAGGACAGCCGTAATTGAAAAATATTCTACTCCCGGAGGTATATTAACCGTTCTCGGAAATAATTCAATCGATCAGTTTAACAATCCGTTCAGAAAAACAAACAAAATGGTCATAGGCGGAATCGGCTGGGAGTTTGTTCTTAAATTATATCGAGACGGTTTTGCGAGAATTCCCGATATGAATGCGGATTATGTGGATCATTCACAGTACGGGGTTAAAGTAAACCCCGTCGCGGCGGCAAAAGTCATGGATGATATGCTTATTGATGCAGGAGTTGATCTCTATTACGGTCAACCGATCGTTGATGTTGAAACCGAAGATCGTATGATAAAAAGCGTTTTGATCTCCACGAAAGACGGTGTCAAGAGAATTGAAGCAGCTTTATTTATTGATTGTACAGGTGATGCGGATATTGCCCATTTCGCAAAAGCGACGACTTTTGACGGTGACGGAGACGGGCATTTTCAGCCCGGAACGATAAGATACTATCCAGCGATATCTCCGGATGCATCAGATAAGGTGTTGAATTACGGTGATAACCGCAATCATGTTAGTATGAACAGTACGAACAGCGATATGGTAACTTTATCAGAGATCGAATCGAGACGGTTACTTTATAACGATATGCTCGGCGGCAAATTGATAATGGGATCTGCGCCGGCTGTTGCTCCGAGAGAAGGGCGAAGAATAAAAGGCATTTCAACAATGAAAGTTGAAGACTATTTTTCGGGGAAACAGTATGATGATTCTGTTTGTTATACTTTCTGGTTTGTTGATATTCATAGAAAAGGTATGGCATCTGAAATTCATTATATCAAACATGAAAATACTCCTTCAGTCAGATTGTCGTCAATGATATCGTCTGAATTTGATAATCTTGCAATGGCAGGCCGTTGTATCAGTACGGACAGACAAACAAACTCAGCTATAAGAGTAAAAGCGAGCTGTATGGCAATGGGGCAGGCTATCGGCACAGCATCTGCGGTTGCTGTGAAAAATAAAATAAAAATCAAGGATATAAGTGTTAACGAATTAAAATCAAAGCTTTCTTTACAGGGTGCGATCGTCCCCGGTATTTCCGACGGAGAAGAGTTTGTGCTGAACTGATTCTGAAGTTACTGTTTATCAATGTTCTAAAAGTAATTTCTTGACAGACTTTGTAAATCGTGATATAATAAAATCATAAATATCAAACAGAATGAAGGTATAATTTATGAGAGCAGAATTAATAGATAAGATATTTGCCGATACTGCGTATGTCCGTCTCGGCGGAAGTGCGGAAGAACTAAAAACTGCAGAATATATAAAAAATATATGCGTAGATCTTGGTCTCGATGCGCATCTTGAAGCGTTTGAAGTTGATATGGCAACCGTAAACGAAGCAGTTTTGACTATCGACGGAAAAGAAATAACCTGTAAAGGTTATAAATGCGCAGGTTCGGGAGAAATCGAAGCTCCTCTGTATTATCTGACTGAAGATGACCGTTATTCTCTTTCTCTTTGTAAAGGAAAGATCGTTATGATCGACGGTTACCTCGGTTATTGGAAATATCATGATCTTCTTGATAACGGCGCAGTCGGTTTTATAACTTATGACGGCAATGTTAATTTTGCAGATAACGATATAGACCACCGTGAACTTCGTACTTATATCTCCAAAGGTCAGAAGATTCCCGGTGTCAATATCAATGCAAAAGATGCAGTATCCATAATCAACGGTGATGCAAAGACAGCAAAAATAGTCCTTAAACAGGATGAATATAAAGGTAATTCACATAACGTAATTGTTGATATAAAGGGTGAAATAGACGAAAAGATCGTCTTTACCGCTCATTATGACAGTACTTCTCTTTCTCAGGGCGCTTACGATAATATGTCCGGTTGTGTCGGACTTATCGGTATGGCAGAATACTTTGCCGCAAATAAGCCCCGTTACAGCATGCGCTTTATTTTCTGCGGAAGTGAGGAGAGGGGACTGCTTGGCTCGAAAGCATACTGTGCCGCTCATGAAGAAGAACTTAAAGATATTGCACTCGTAATCAATCTTGATATGATCGGTTGCATTATGGGTAAATTCGTCGCTTGCTCAACTTGCGAAATGTCTCTCGTTAATTATATTTCATATATGGGCTGCGAACTCGGTTTCCAGGTAAAATCTTATCAGGATGTTTATTCCAGCGACTCCACACCGTTTGCGGATAAAGGTGTCCCCGCCGTTTCGTTTGCACGTTTAGCCGGCGGAAATCTTGCTCCGATACATAACAGCTACGATACCGTCAAAGTCATGAAAACTTCTCAGATGCAGAAAGATATCGAATTTATTACCGCTTTTGCATCACGTATGGCAAACTCTCAGCTTTGTCCCGTTTCTCGTACAATTCCCGATAATATTAAAGAAAAACTTGACGAATATCTTCTCAGAAAACGCAAGAAATAATAGTTTTCGAGGTAAATAATATGACAGTATTATATCTGCTTCTCGCAGTTTTTGCCTTATTGACTATATATTTTATATACGGCGATTATAAAAAGGGTACTTTTTCAAAAAAAGCATTTATTTTGGTTGTTGTGCTCGAAACCGTCGTTGCGATAGTTTCAATATTATTATTTATTTTCTCGTTATAGCAAAAAAAGCAGAGCATTTTGCTCTGCTTTTTTATGTTGACATATTATAATTTTTATGATATAATCAATACGTTTAGTGATATCAGCGTGCCATAAAATGACATAATATTTCAGATATCGAAAGGCGAATTATGGGATTGTTTGGTAAAAAGAAAAATACGATGGATATGACGGAAGGCAATATTCTTAAAATATTGATCACTTTTGCTATTCCGCTTTTCCTCGGTCAGCTCTTTCAGCAACTGTATAATACTGTTGATACATATGTTGTCGGAAACTATGTCAGTAACGATGCTTTTGCTGCTGTCGGCAATACCGGTCCTATAATCAATACTCTTATCGGTTTGTTTGCAGGTTTTTCAACCGGTGCAGGTGTTGTCATTTCTCAGTATTTCGGAGCAAAACAATATGAAAATGTAAGAAAGGCTGTCAATACAACAGTTCTTGTCACGATTCTCCTCGGAATTGTTTTTACGTTTATTGGAATTGCTATTGTCCCGTTCATGCTTAAACTTATGAAAACTCCCGATGAAGTTTTCGAAGAAGCAAAAGCTTATCTTTCGATATATTTTTCGGGCATAATCGGACTAATGCTCTATAACGTCGGTTCGGGTATTTTGAGGGCGGTAGGGGATTCCCGCAGACCGTTTATCTTCCTTGTTGTTTCTGCTCTTATGAACGTATTTCTTGATCTTCTTTTTGTTATCGGTTTTAAGATGGGGGTTGAGGGTGTCGCTTATGCAACGATCATTTCGCAGGGAGTTTCCGCAATACTTGTAATGATCGTTCTTTTAACCTCAAAAGACTGCTACAGACTTTCCGTTAAAGATTTTAAATTCTCAGGAAGTATTCTTCTTAAAATCGTAAAAGTCGGTTTACCGGCTTCTTTGCAAATGGCGGTTACTGCTTTTTCAAATGTATTTATTCAGTCTTATATAAACTATTTCGGTCCGAACTTTATGTCCGGTTGGACGGCATACGCAAAGATCGACCAGTTTGTCCTTCTGCCGATGATGAGTATTTCGATGGCATCGACTACTTTTGTCGGTCAGAATCTCGGTAAAGGCAATACTGAGCGCGCGAAAAAAGGTGCAAACACAGCACTTTTGCTTACGGTATGTTTTACTGTTATTCTGATGATTCCCGTTATGATTTTTGCGCCCGATCTTGTCAGATTTTTCAATAAAGAATCTGAAGAAGTCGTTGCTTATGGCGCTATCTTATTACGTATTCTTTCTCCGTTCTATGTCCTTTGCTGCGTAAATCAGATCTACTCCGGCGCTCTTCGCGGTGCAGGCAGATCCACGGCTCCGATGGTTATAATGCTTACAAGCTTTGTTGCTTTCAGACAGATCTATCTCGCGATCGTTTCAGCTGTTTATAACCATTATGTCCTCGTCGCTCTCGGCTACCCTGCAGGTTGGATCCTTTGCAGTTTGCTTATCTTTATTTATTATACAAAGAGCGGCTGGGAGAATAAATTGCTGATAAAGAAACAAGAGGGTGTTTCCGAAAATGAAACATGCTGAGAATGTAAGATTTGAAAAATGGAAACCGCCTCATTTCCCGCATTGGGATCATGACTTTAGGTTTGATGTAGAAAATGTATCGGTTTCAAACGGTTATTTAAATATTTTTCTTAATTCGTCAGACAGAAATTCTGATTTCCATATCAAGTGGCAATATTCTGATGTTATCTCGTATTCTGTATGTGATGAAACATATCGTGCAGACTGTTGGAAATTTGATTTTAATACGGACGGGCGATTTTTTATCGTGAAAGACTCGGAATATTTGGAAATGATTAAAATAAAAAGTCCGTTGGTGCCGGAAAATACGATTCATTTCCTTATTGTCGGAACGAATACTATTGTTGATGTTTTGGCGAAAGATTATCCCATATAAATAATAAAAAAGAGTAATAAAGGACACGATATTATGACAGAAACAGAAAGAAAAAAGGCGGCTAAAGCTTTCAGTGAATATTGGTTGAATCGTGGAGATGAAAAAAGTGATAGCCAGTCATTTTGGTTATCTTTTATTCGTGATGTTCTCGGTGTGGATGAGCCTGAAAAATATATTATTTTTGAAGAACGTGTAAAGCTTGACCATACAAGTTTTATTGATGGACATATTCCTTCAACCCATGTTTTGATTGAACAAAAGAAAAAAGGGCTCAATCTTCGTAGCCCGATTAAACAGTCCGACGGTTCTCTATTAACTCCTTTTCAGCAAGCTCAGAGGTATTCTGCTGCCTTGCCTTATTCTCAACGTCCTCGTTGGATTATTACCTGTAATTTTGATGAGTTTCTTATTTACGATATGGAAAAACCAACCGGCGAACCTGAATGCATTCTTTTGAAAGACCTTGAAAAAGAATATTATCGCTTTCAGTTCCTTGTTGAACAAAAAAATGAGATCCTTCAAAAAGAAGAGCAGGCTTCTATTCAGGCAGGTGAACTTGTAGGTAAGCTTTATGATGCTATCCTTAAACAGTATATCCATCCTGATGATCAATCTTCTCTTCATAGCCTTAACATCCTCTGCGTTCGTCTTGTTTTCTGTCTTTATGCCGAAGATTCCGGTATTTTCGGGGAACATAACAAGTTTAATCATTATATCAGAAAAGTTGCTGATAATGACATTGACGATGTTCGTGAAGCTTTGATAAAACTTTTTCGCATTCTTGATACCCCGTATGATAAAAGAAGCGATTATCTTAAAGCTGAACTTGCTTCTTTCCCTTACGTTAACGGTGGACTGTTCGCCGATGAAAATATTGAAATTCCTAATTTTACGCAGGAGATCGTTGATATTCTTCTCCGTAAAGCAAGCGCAGGCTTTGACTGGTCTTCAATAAGCCCTACAATATTTGGTGCGGTTTTTGAATCTACGTTAAACCCCGAAACCCGTCGCAGCGGCGGTATGCATTATACCTCTATCGAAAATATCCATAAACTTATCAATCCGCTTTTTCTTGATGATCTTCTTGAAGAGTTTGCTGAAATCAAACAGATAAAGATTCAGAAAACACGTAAAGAAAAAGCCGAAGCTTTCAGAAATAAACTTGCAAGCCTTACTTTTTTAGACCCTGCATGTGGCTCCGGTAATTTCCTTACGGAAACTTATATCTCGCTTCGCCGTCTTGAAAACGAAGCACTTAAACTGATCAATGAAGATCAGATCGTTCTCGGCTTCGATGATATTATTAAGGTCTCTATAGGTCAGTTTTACGGTATCGAAATTAATGACTTTGCTGTAACGGTTGCTAAAACAGCACTTTGGATCGCCGAATCTCAGATGATGAAAGAAACCGAGCAGATAATAGATGCAAATCTTGACTTTCTTCCGCTTAAATCTTATGCAAATATAGTCGAGGGCAACGCTCTTCGTATAGATTGGGAAACCGTTGTCCCGAAAGAAAAGCTCAATTATATTATGGGTAATCCGCCGTTTTCAGCAGGAAGAAGAATGGGGGAAAGTCAAAGAAAAGACATGGTAGATATTGCCTATGATTTTGATAATAATGGTAATTTAGATTACGTCTGTCTTTGGTATATTTGTGCGGCTCGATTTATGCAAAATACAGCTATTAAAGCAGGTTTTGTTTCTACCAGCTCAATTACCCAAGGCGAACAAGTAGTGCTACTCTGGAAAACATTGTTTGAAAAATATAAGCTTAATATTTTTTATGCTATAAGATCTTTTAATTGGCAAAGTGAAGCAAAAATAAAAGCGGGAGTTCATTGCGTAATAATTGAGTTTGTTATAGGAAATATTTACATTGATAAGTATATAGTTGATAATAAGAGAATAAAAAAAGTAAACTTTATTAATGGTTATTTAATGGAATCAGAAAATGTTTGGATTGTTGGACAAAACAAACCGATTTGTGATGTTCCTATAATTAGTAATGGAAGTAAACCGTTAGATAATGCTATATGTGCATTTACACCTGAAGAAAAAAATGAATTTATAAAAAAAGAACCATCTTCAGAACCATATTTTTATAAATATATGGGTAGTAAGGAATTTATAAATAATATAGAGCGTTGGTTTTTACTTATCAATAGAATTCCTCTACAATTACTATCAAAAATGCCCTATGTTTTAAAAAAATTACAGGAAATTAAAGAATACAGATTAAGTTCTTCGAGTATTCCAACTCAAAAATTAGCGGATACTCCTTCAAAATTTCATTTTGAAAATATACCTACTAATGAGTATTTGGTTATTCCTCAGACTTCGTCTGGTCGAAGAAAGTATATTCCGATAGGTTTTCTTTCTCCTGAAGTTATTGTTAATAATAAATTACAGGTTATGCGTGATGGAGGATTGTATGAATTTGGTGTTTTATCATCAAATGTGCATAATTCTTGGATGCGCGCTGTTGCAGGTAGATTAAGAGAAGATTATACATATTCGGTAAGTGTTGTATACAATACATTCCCTTGGCCAACGCCCAAAGAAGAACAAAAAATAAAAATAAAACAAACAGCGCAGGCTATTCTTGATGCTCGTGCACTTTATCCGGAATGTTCATTAGCTGATCTTTATAATGAATTGACAATGCCTGTCGAATTAAGAAAGGCACATCAGGCTAATGACCGCGCCGTAATGCAGGCGTATGGCTTTGATGTTAAAACTATGACGGAAAGTAGCTGCGTAGCGGAGCTTATGAAAATATATCAATTAAAAACATTATTGCCTAATACTATTGAATAAAATGAATTAATAAAGAAATTTAAAAAAAATATAGAAGGGTAGATATCAAATGAATAATGATATAAGAGATGTTGATACTCAAATTGAAGAAACTGCTTTAAATATTGCCAAACTTGCTTTTGATGAAATTATCCGTTTAATTTGGGAAGATCAAAGTTTTTTTATTAAATTAGGTTTTGAAATTTGTAAATTTCCAAGTCTGGTAATTGAACGATATCGTTGGGAAAAATTCGAAAGATTAGCAAGAGGAATAAAAAGCGATCCGGTATTTGAAACGAAGTTTGCTGATAAAATAACTAATTCTGAAAATCGAGATCAATTTGCGAAAAGAATAGTTGCTATACTAGATAAAATTGATGAAATTGAGAAAGTTGATTTCATTATAAATGCAACACGTGCGTTATGTTGGAATAAAATTGATCATACAGGATACTTTAGAATTTGTCATGTGATAAAAAATGTATATTATGAAGATTTAATTTTCCTAAAAGAAAATTTTAGAAAAGGAAGATTCTTTAAAAATGACATAACTGTTCAAGCATTGACTTTAAATAACTTAATGTATGCTGCTGTTTTGGGAGGCGGTACCTCTAATCTGAATGAAATGTCTGAAACTCATACTTTTACAGAGTTAGGTTGTTTAGTATGTGAATATTCTTTAAATTATGAGAAAGTTAACTTGTTGAATTAAGAGTCAAATCATTCTTAGTATTGAACATAAAGGACGAAGCTCAAACTTCGTCCTTTTGCTGTATTTTGTTTATGTTTCAGCAAGAGCAATTATCTCTTTGCGCGGGAGGGAAAAATTCGTCGTTCGGGAAGTCCATATTGTTGAAAAGGGTGCAGGGGTCGTCATCTGTCGGACTGCAGCATTCTTTTTCGGGAATACAGAAATCGTATGACGGGACGACGAGCTGAACTTCTCTCATCAGACGTACTATCGAGAATATGCCGAGCGTTGTATAAAGATTATTGCCTTCTCTGCAATCCTGCAGAGGACCGTCAAAACAAGCGCATACGGGTTCGGGAATTGATGCTGTGTCGCATTGACAGCAACCGCAGGGGATAGAGGCATCTACAACTTTTGCTGAAAGCATGATGGGGGGAACTACTTCGACACTTGCTTTCGGAAGATTTGATCTCATCATGAAATCCGTATCGTGTTTCGTGGGAACATAAAGCGAAGAATAGATGCTTGCGCCACCCTCGCTGCCGAATAAGATTACACGTTTGTCATAAGTCGCAAGACCTTCAATGCGTGTTGGACGAATAAGACCCGTAAAAAGATCGAAATATGTTTTGAAAAAATATTTAATATCGAGTGTATAAAATCCTTTGTTGAACGGAAGGGGCTCGATGTCTATATACGTCCATAAAATATCTGCGGAAACGGGTTTAACATTAACCGCATTATTCAATAGCGCTTGAGTCTGTGGTGTTACATACACTCGAAGATCTGTCGCGCAATCCTTATCTTTACACGAATCGTAGACTCTGTCTACATTTATACAAACGGTCTCGCGCTGAATTTTCTCGCGGCCGGTTTCATTTGTTGGCATTTGTTTTACCTCCGATTTGTGATTTACTACATATTATTCCGAAGTTTGGAAAAGAGTTCCGAAGAAGAGGAAATTGTGCTCGATTTTTGATTTTTTATAATATAAAAATCAGTTTGAAATATGTTAAAGTTATGTCCTAAAATAAACAATTTCGGTAAAACTGCAAATAACGAATTAAAGGATATTGCAAATAGGCGATTTTTATGGTAAAATCATGCTAATTGGAATTAAGCCAAAAGCTATATTTTTTTGGAGGTTATTTATGCAATTTAATTCCTCTTTATTTGTTATGCTGTTTTTACCACTTCTTCTTGTAATTTACTATGCGGTACCTAACAAATATAAAAACCTTATACTTCTTGCTTCCAGCATAGCCTTTTATGCCTGGGGTGAACCCATTTACTGCTTCATGCTTATAATCAGCTTGATAGTTAACCATGTTTTAGGTAAATATATCGCTGAAAGTAAAGATAATAACAGAAAGCTGTTTTTAATTCTTTCGATAGTTTTTAACCTCGGTGTCGCTGCTGTATTCAGATATGCGGCATTCCTTTGTATCTCTCTTCGTGAGTTCATTTCGCTTTTCTGGATGGGGCTCGGCTCGTTCGTTCCCGTTGTTGAATACGGTATGCCGTTCGGCGTTGCGATTTTTACTATCCAGGCGATCTCTTATAGCGTAGACATCTACAAAGGTGCTCCCAGAAGAGAAAACTTTGTTGATACGGGGCTTTATCTTGCATTTTTCCCGAACCTTATCGTGGGCCCCGCTCTCAAATATAACTCAATGATCCCTCAGATTGAAAACAGAGAGTATAATCTCAAAAATATCTCTGAAGGTCTTTTGAGATTTGCAAGCGGTCTGATCAAGATCGTACTTGTCGCAAATAACCTCAAGATAGTTGTTGACGGTATTTTTTCTCTTACAAAAACAAGTCTTTCCATCGCAATTTCATGGACAGGTGTTATTTGCCTTGCTCTTCAGGTTCTTTATGAATTCACCGGTTATGTCGATATGGCTATTGGTCTTGCACGTATCTTCGGTTTTGTTCTTCCCGAAGAATTCAACAATCCTTACGGCGCAAAATCCGTAACCGATTTCTGGACCAACAGATGGAGAGTAAGCCTTTCTGCATGGTTTAAAGAATATATTTATATCCCTCTCGGCGGAAATTTGAAGGTCGGTGGCAACGAACACAGTCGTAAGTGGATGTACATAAATATGGGCATTACGATCTTCCTCTGTGCCCTTTGGCATAAAGCTTCCTGGATCGCAATTCTTGTCGGCATTTATTTCGGTTTCTTCCTCATGATTGAAAAGACAAGACGAGTTGAGCGTATTAAAGCAAAAGTACCTGCAAAAGTCGGAAGAGTTCTCGGAAATATCTATGCTGTTGCAGTTGTTGTTCTTGGTTGGATGATGCTCAGGGTTGACTCTGTTTCTCAGCTTTGGTCTTTCATTCGCGCAATGGCCGGTTTCGGATATATCAATACGAGAATGGGTATCAGAGAATTATTTGATAACGAATCTTTCATTATCTTTATCTTTGCTCTCATATTCGCACTTCCGTTTACCAAAACTTTACTTACAAAACTTTACACTAAGCTTAAAGAAAAATTTGCATGGTTTGAAAATATTTACCGTCCCGTGTATGTTATTGCGGTTACGGCGATTCTTGCGTTTACTGTTCTTTCTCTCTCATCCGGAGAAAACAGTGTATTCGAATATTTCAGATATTAAGGAGGGGATAGATCATGTTAGAAAATTTAGATTTAGTTTTTAACAAGAAAAAACTTATTGAATTCGGTATTTTCTTCGGCGTATTTGTCGTAGCTACAGTACTTGTTTATTTTCTTGCTGTAAATCCTCTTCTCGGTGATAACGCAGAAGGTCTTACTTATACCGTTTCTCTCGATATCAAAACAACCGTAAGTGATACTTTTACTCTTTATTACGATAATCTTGACGGTTCTCGTTTTGACGATGCAAACAAACAGACTGTTTCCGTAAAAGGACAGAATGCTTTCCAGACTGTCTCTTTCGAGGTTCCGGCTGATCGTATTTCGTTTTTACGTTTTTCTCTTGCAACCCAGAATAACGTTAATTTTGCGATCAGAAGCATAAATATCGAGTCTTTTTCCAGAGAGAGAAAGATCACTTATGATAAGATCGGCTCTGTTTTTGATATAGTTTCAAAAATGTCCAACTTCTCCGATAAAGACGGATATGCTTCGATCAAGGCATCTAAGATCGGTTCTTATTTCACTAACTCTCAGCCTATTACCGTTACCAACGGACGTCCTACTCTTGTTATCATTTCTTCTTCAATCACACTTGCACTTATGTTTGCAATTCTTTTGATTATGAAAATGATAAAGAGCGGCGATAAAAAATGGTATCAGAGTCCGGAATTTATTCTTTTTGTAGGATTTGCCGCAGCTGTTATCGCAATACTTGTTTTCGGCTTGGGAATTTCTCCTTCGGGTGTTTCTGATTATATTATCAAAACAGTTGCTGTATTGATAATTTTTGCGGTTTGTGCAATAATAGGTATTATTAAATTTATAAAATCAAAGCAGAAAACAAATTTTGCGGAAGTAATAACTGTGGTTTGTATCGGCATCGTATTTTGTGCACCTATACTTTCCGGTGTTTTCTTTGCTTCCGAACTTCCTGAAGAATATCAGGCTCCCGACTTTACTATTGCCCGTTTTATGCAGTATTCGGGCGAGGCTGAGGATCAGTTTGAAAATCAGTATCCCGTAAATACTCTTCTTTCTACAAACTATTCAAGTCTTAAAACTTTCCTTTTTGCCGATTCTCAGTATGATGAGGTTGTAATCGGTAAAAATAACTGGCTTTTCAGCGCGGACGAACTTGTAACCTATAAACGCATGAATTCGTTTACAAAGGAAAACCTTATCAGCATCAGAGATACTCTTCTTAACTATGAAAAGATCCTTAATGCGCAGGGTATAAGTTTTTACGTTCTTATTGTTCCCGATAAGAGTGCTGTATATGAAAATATGATGCCTTCTTCTGTTCGCAGGATGGCAAGAGAAGACCGTCTTACTCAGGTGTATGATTATCTTTGGAAATATTCCGATATGAATATCGTTGAGATCCGAGATCAGCTTATATCTGCGGCATACGACAGAGATGTTTTCTATAAGACAGATAATTATCTTAACAGTTACGGTGCTTTTACAACGACAAATCTTCTTCTTGCGAAGATAGCAGGTAACGATGAAACAATCGAAACACTCGATATTGAATCCTATGATATCGAAGTTGCAGAGACTAAGATCAAAAATCTTGCTATGATCATGGGTTATGCGGACAGTTATACAGAATATGACTACTCGTTTAAAACAAGCAGAAAACAGAATGTAAATATCACCACTGCACAGGTAAATCCCTTTAAAACTTCTGCAGAAACGGAAACTCCTGTTCTTCCAGATCTTAACAAACTTTTTGGCGCAGGTGTTCTTGCTGAACTTGAAGACAAGGATGAAATGTATCGTACCGAAAATTATATTAACACAACAAATAAATCCGGTCTTAACGATAAGCATGTTGTCGTAGTTCACGACGAAGCCCTTGTCACAATGATGCCGTTTATCTCTCAGTCCTTTACCAATGTAAGCTATATTCTTAACAATAAAGAGTTCTCAACAAGAGAGATCATTAATGAAGGACCCGATATTGTTGTATTCCAGATTTCCGAAAAATACCTTGCAGACCTTATTGACTAAGGTCTGCAAAAAGGATCGATATTAATCTTGAAAGGAAAACGTGTTATGGTATATTTTATGATGGCGAACGGCTTTGAAGAAGCCGAAGCACTTGTTCCGTTTGATATTCTTAACAGATGCGGTCTTGACTGTACTCTTGTTTCTTTCGAACAAACAGAAGTAGTCGAAGGCGCTCACGGAATTAAAGTAATTTGTAATTTACTCGTAAAAGATCTCGATCTTTCAGATGCCGAATGTATAGTTTTCCCCGGAGGCGGTCTCGGAACTGAAAATCTTGATAATTCTGAATATACGGACGGAATACTTAAATCTGCTGTCGAAAAAGATCTTCTTTTAGGTGCAATATGCGCAGCTCCGTCTGTACTCGGTAAAAGAGGATATTTAAAAGGATTGAAGGCGACTTGCTATCCCGGTTTCGAAGAATATCTTATTGATGCTGACGTGACAGGTGAACGTGTCGCCGTTAACGATAAGATCATTACCGCAAAAGGTGCGGGTGCTGCTTATGAATTCGGTTACGCGTTGGCATCTGCTCTCAAAAATTCTGAAATCGCTCAAACAGTTAAAGAGAAAATTTATTAATTATGGATATCAGAACATATAAAAATGAACTTCGAGCAATGTATTCCGAAAAAAGGAATTCCTTGCCTGTAGATGAAAAAACAAAGCTTGACGATAAGATAGCTAATCGTTTTCTAAATATGCTTTCTTACCGTTATGCAAATCAGATTCTGTTTTACGCTTCGACTGATGCGGAAATATCTACTGTTTCGATTTTCGAACAGGCTCTCAAAGCAGGAAAAGCTTGCTATTTCCCAAAATGTTACGAGAATTCTCAGATGTCATTTTATCGTGTAAACAGTCCCGATGAGCTCGTTACTGATGCTTTTAATATTAAAGCGCCTGTAAATGAATCGGATATTTATACTCCGCAACCATCGGATATAATTATTGTTCCAGCAATGGCTTATGACGTAAAGGGCTTCCGTTTAGGCTACGGTAAAGGCTTTTATGACCGCTTCCTTCCTGATTTTATGGGAACAAAGATAGGTCTTTGCTATTCCGATTTTATGACGGATACGCTGCCTAAAGGTCGCTATGATATTTCTGTTGATATTATTGTAACAGAAAAAAAGGTCATTTCTTTATGAAGAGATTTATATTAACAGCAAGTATATGTGCTTTTATTGTTGTTGTTTTAAAAGTTTTCTCGTTTTTTGATTTCGAAAGCAGAGAACTTGTTTACACGGCATTGAGCATCGGGCTTTTTGTTCTCGGAAGTATTTTTTTAAAAATTACGGGCCCGAAAATGTCCAGAAAACGTTTTTTAAAGCTCCAGTTCTTTAAAAATCAGGATTTTAAATTGCTATTGCATATGACGGTTCTTGTAATAACTGGAGGATTTCTTATAAATCTTCTGACAATTACTGTTCTTGACCTTTTCGGAACAACTGTTCCGGTAAGTTCTTTTGCAATGTTTGATTCGGATAATATGTGGCTTTCAGTTCTTACCGTTGCGATTGTTCCTGCGATTTTTGAGGAATTGTTCTTTCGCGGCGCCGTGTTGTCTTCGCTTTCTTCCGAAAAAACAATAATGGCTATCCTTATTTCATCTGTGTTTTTTGCTGCAGTTCATGGCTCGATATATTATCTTGTAAGTAATTTCTTTGCAGGAATCGTATTTTCATTGATGGTATATATTACCGGGTCAATCTTCGTTTCGATGACTGCGCATTTTCTTAATAATATTTTGTCTTATGTTTTATTTGTATACAGCAATAGGCTTACTACAGTTGGCTTTGATGCTGTAGTTGTTTGGGTTCTTATCTTTGTATTTCTTGTTGCTCTTTATAATACGGTTGGTGCTACTGCAAAAAAATATAAAGATGAGCTTAAACTCGATCGTCCGTTAGTAAATGAGGGAGAACTCTTATGGGAAAAAAGAAAAGAAAAAAGATGATCAAAAAGATCGTTAAACTTGTGTTTTGCCTTATCTTGATCGGTGCTATTGCTACCGGAGCTTTTTATCTTATAGATATAATGAATGATATTCGCGGTGATGAAATTTCGACCGATGAAGAAATTCTTATCACAATCGAAAAAGGCGACACAGCAACTAAGCTTGTGCAATCATTAAAAGATGCGGGAGTTATAAAATATACTACTGTGTTCAAATTGATGGCACGTCTTGAATCTCTCGAGACAAGACTTCAGGTTGGTACTTTTACCGTTTCAAGCGGTATGTCTTATGATGAGATTTTCAATGTTTTTAAGACCACTCAAAATTACCGTAAAACCGTAAAAATAACCTTTATCGAAGGTAAAGGTGTAGGGGAGATCATTGATCTTCTTGTCGAAAACGGTGTAGGCTCAAAAGACCGTTATGAACAGGTAATCAAAGGTTGGGATTTCGGTTATGACTATCTTCCCGAAGCAGGTACGGAGAATCGTCTCGAAGGCTTTTTATATCCCGATACTTACGAGTTCTTTCTTGATGAATCTGAGGAAAGTGTAATCAAGCGTTTTCTTGATAACTTTGATAAAAAAGCAAAGGCTTCCGAGATCTTTACACTCCTTGAGAACAGCGGCAGAGATTTTTATAAAGTTATGATCCTTGCCTCTATAATCGAGGAGGAAAGCCAGGTAGATGCAGAAAAAGCAAGAATTGCCTCTGTTTTCTATAACCGACTTGAGATTAATATGAAGCTCCAGAGCGATGCTACCGTAAACTATCTTCTTGATGTCGAAGACAGGCGAGGTTCTTCAACTGCCGAAAGTCTTGCGATAGACAGTCCGTATAACACTTATAAGTATTACGGCTTGCCTCCGACTCCTGTTTCAAATCCGACTATTAGCTCGATTATTGCTGCTATTAATCCGGAAGAAACAACATATTATTATTTCTGTTCTAAGAATG
The DNA here is from genome assembly GCA_017621705.1 of Clostridia bacterium. GTDB lineage: Bacteria > Bacillota > Clostridia > Oscillospirales > UBA644 > HGM12619. The sequence goes on from JAGASR010000018.1 coordinate 63,327, forward strand.
ACGGTACAGGTGTTCATGTTTTTGCCGAAACACTTGAAGAACACGAGAAAAACGTCAATGAGTATTTAAGATAATGGAAAAATTCGGAATAACATACGACCATATAACAGAATATCTTCATGCTTTAAGGCGTGAAAGACAAGGCGAGCTTGCTGAAAAAGAAAAACTATGGCGATCTGCAGGATTACCGATCGCAGAACCTGAAGTCGGGGATCTTATAGAGATCATGTGCAGGTTGAAACAGCCGTCTAAAATTCTTGAGATTGGTGCCTGTGTTTGTTTCTCTGCGATTTTAATGAGTCAGACTGTTCCCGATGCAGAGATAACAACTATTGAACGCAATCCTGTCATGATAAAGGATGCAAAAGAAAATCTTGAGTATTTTGATAAAAACAAAAAGATTACTCTTCTTGAAGGCGATGCTGCAAAAATTCTTCCTGAGCTTTCGGGCCCGTATGATCTGATTTTTCTCGACGCCGCCAAAGGACAGTATCCGACGTATTTCCCCGAAATCAAGAGACTTCTTTCAAGTGGTGGTATCTTTATAAGCGATAATGTTTTGTTTAACGGTTATGTTGCCAAAGGAGCTCCGGACAGACACAGAAACAAAACGATCGTTGTTCGTCTAGATGAATACTTAAAGATGCTAGAGACCGATACTGATTTTAAAACCGTTCTCCTTCCTATAAGTGACGGAGTGACTCTTTCAATTAAAAACTAAAAGAAGACCTCTTACAAAAAAGATTGTAAGAGGTTTTATTTGTATTCAAAATATACCCCCGGTTCTACCGGGGGAAAGAGAAGGCGCTTTAGTAGAAATAAAACCGGCGAGCTAAAAGCAAGCCGAAAAAGAGTTGAAAAATAAAAGACCTCCTTGTATAATATAAAGGGTTAGCACCGCATTAAGAAGACAA
>JAGASR010000019.1 GCA_017621705.1 Clostridia bacterium
CCAATAAGGTTTTAGAAATTACGGGAGTTGACATTGACAGAGTTGTTGACGGTAAAATTGTCGAGCACGGCGGTTCAACTGAAACCTTTGAGACATTCTGGACAAACGGTTTGATTAAACCAGTATAATACCAATTCCAATATGACGAACAGTTAGAAAAACTTGAATTTGACGGAGGGAATACCGTATGGTGTATTTTGAAGATAACGAAGTATTAATCCGTGATATGATACAAAGCGATGCCCCAATAATCACTAATGAAGAGATTGCACAAGGGTGGCATCAAACAATAGAAAAATATGAAATGAGGCTTCAACATCAGGCACAAGGGAAATCGTTTGCTCTAATTGCTGAATACAAAGGAAATGTTGCAGGATATATTAATATTTATCCTAATTCAGAAGGGGGAGCATTTGCAAATCAAGGCTATCCTGAAATTGTTGACTTTGGGGTATTGGTGAAGTACCGACGAAATGGGATAGGTAATAAGTTGATGGATATAGCAGAAGATATTGCTTCTCGATATTCTGATACTGTTTATCTTGGAGTTGGAGTTCATAATGGATATGGAAGTGCACAAAGAATGTATGTAAAGCGTGGATACATTCCAGATGGAACAGGTGTTTGGTACAGAGGAAGTGTATGCCCGCAATATACCGATTGTTGTAATGATGATGATTTAGTTCTGTATTTATCAAAAAAATTACGGTAAATGTCAAGTACAGTTTGTCAGTCTCATAAATTCCAATTTGACGAGGTGAGGAAATGATTGAATTGTATGAACCTCAGGTTGAGGACTTGTGGTTTAAGGAAAAAATGATGGGTGACGAGCAAACCATGTCTTACAATCATGCCTACGGAGGTATAATCCCTTTTCCCAAAGAATACTGGGCAGATTGGCATGACAGATGGATAACAAACCACAATGGCAAGCGCTTTTACAGATATATCAAGGATAGGGATACGTTTGTCGGCGAGGTAGCATATCATTTCGACGGAGAAAGACAGATTTACATTGCTGATGTTATTATTTATGCTCCGTATCGTGGAAAGGGATATGGACGCAAAGGATTATTGCTTTTATGTGAAACCTCAAAGACAAATGGCATTAGGGAACTCTATGACGATATTGCCATCGACAATTCTTCTGTTGCACTATTCCTTAAATGTGGGTTTGTTGAAGTTCTGCGAACCACCGAGTATGTTTTAGTAAAAAAGGAATTGTGAGTTAACCAAATTCCAATTTGTAGGAGGAAATAATGGATAATATAAAGGAATATTTTTTGAATTATTTAAATGGATATAATCAAACTTGGGTTGATAAGAATCTAGAAAAATTGAAGCAATACTATGATATGGATAACAATAGACTTATATACTATGATAATCATAAAAACAATGATACTTATACGCTTGATAAACATTTAGCATTAGTTTCTAATTTTTTATTAAATGGAAAAGAAACTGAATCGGGGCAAGTTGAGGAATTGCTTATAGAAGATTTTAATGTGTTTTCAAAAAAAAGATGTAGCTTGTTTGTGTTTTATTGCAAAATATAAAAGTTGTCCAAGACCTTATGTAAGGACTACAATGTATATTGAAAAGATAGAAGATGAATGGAAAGTGTTACATGTACACTGTTCATTTGAACCAGAGAGATAAATTACAAGTTGTCGAACAGTAAGTACACACTTCTATACTCCGTTCGGCGTACTGCGGCAATCGAATGTATGGATAAAAAAATGGGGCGTATCGGTATTGATACGCTCCATTAACTGTTTTACGAGAACCCGCCTGTTCGGTCGGTTTTCTGTATAAATTATTCTTTAATCGCTTTTAAAAGGTTATCTTTTGCGAGGCGGATATGTTCTGCGGCTTCGGCTTCGGCTTTTGCGGAGTCGTGTGCGGCGATCGCCTCGTAGATCTTTCTGTGTTCATCAACAGATGCCGCGGCTCTGCCCGAATATTTCACGGAGATCTCTCTCGGCTTCTGGATATAATTGTGAAACTGCGAGAGTATCTGACGCAAAGGTCGGCTTCGTGATGCCGAATAGATCGTCTGATGAAATTGCGAGTCGAGATGGCGGATCTGAAGCGTATCGTTCTTGCCGATGTAAAATTCCTGAAGCTCCACAATGTCCTGAAGCTTTGACAGTTCTTCGTCTGTTATGTTAACAGCCGCCCAGCGTGCCGCAATGCCTTCGATCGCCATTCTGATGGTGTATATGTCGTCTATGTCCTTTTCGGATATGCCGACAACCACCACGCCCTTGTTCGGAACGCTTGTAACAAGTCCTTCAAGTTCGAGCTGACGGAGCGCTTCTCTGATAGGTGTTCTGCTTACGCCGAGCTCTGTTGAAAGCTTCTGTTCCGTAAGATTATAGCCCGGAGGAAAATCGCCGCCGAGTATCGCCTGCTCGATCTCACGGAAAACTTTCATGTGAAGCGAGCCTGTTTCGTCTGCGTTTATCCGATTCATTATTTGCCTTCCTTATCGAAAAGGAACGGAGCGTATTCCGTAACAAGCGCGAGCATTTCGCCGTCACTGATGATAGTCTGACGGTCTGCCGCATACTGTGCGTCGATCCATTCTTTCATCTTTGCTATATACGGAGCTTTTTTGTCGACCTGATTTTCGCTCGTGAGTTTGAAACGTCTGTTGATCCAGAATGCGATAGCCGCAAGGCCGGAAACGTTGGAGATAGAAACTGCGGCAGGTCTGTTGAGGATCTTATCCGTGTTGAAAATATTGTAGATCTCTTCGTCTTTGAGAAGACCGTCTGCGTGAATACCTGCTCTCGTTACGTTGAAATCTCTGCCGATAAACGGAGTCATCGGGGGAATCTGATATCCGATCTCTTTTTCGTAGTATTCCGCAAGCTCGGTGATAACGGTCGTATCCATGCCATCGGTCGTGCCGCGGAGAGATGCGTATTCCATTACCATTGCTTCGAGGGGGATATTACCTGTTCTTTCGCCTATGCCGAAGAGTGAACAGTTGACTGCAGATGCACCGTAGAGCCATGCCATAGATGCGTTTGCAACTGCTTTGTAGAAGTCGTTATGACCGTGCCATTCAAGGCTTTCGGAAGGAACGTCGGAGTATGTTCTTAAACCGTACATAATGCCCGAAACGCTTCTCGGGAGCGCTGTACCGATATACGGAACGCCGTAACCCATCGTGTCGCAAGCTCTGATCTTAACGGGAATACCTGCCTGACGGGACATTTCCATAAGCTCGTTTGCGAACGGAACGACAAAACCGTAGAAGTCCGCACGGGTGATATCTTCAAAATGACATCTCGGACGGAGGCCTGCTTCGAACGCATCAGCAACGACGGAAAGATATTTATCCATCGCCTGCTGTCTTGTGAGCTTGAGTTTGTTGTAAATATGATAGTCGGAGCAGGAAACGAGAATACCCGTCTCTTTGATACCGATGTCTTTTACAAGCTGGAAGTCGTTTTTAGATGCTCTGATCCATGTCGTGATCTCAGGGAATTCATAGCCCTTTTCCATGCATTTGTAAAGCGCATCACGGTCTTTTTCGCTGTATACGAAAAATTCGGTCTGACGGATAACGCCTTTCGGACCGCTCAGTCTGTGCATCATTTCAAATATATCGGTGATCTGCTTTACGGTATACGGCGATCTTGACTGCTGACCGTCTCTGAATGTCGTGTCTGTGATCCAGATATTTTCGGGGGTCTGCATCGGAACGTGACGGTGGTTGAACGAGATCTTCGGGATCTGATCGTAGGGGTATATATCTCTGTATAATTCGGGATCTTTGAGATCCTGGACTTTATATCGGTAAGTTTCTTCTTCGAGAACGTTTGATTTTTTGTTGAGTTCGAGCATGTCAGTCAAATCTCTTTCTGTTTGGATTTCAAGATTGTATACAATTATACAAACATACAACCCATTTGTCAATAGGTTAAATGTGAATTTTTATTTAATATTTTATCTTGATGAAGAAAGCAGATTAACCGTTGACATCTTCGGGAAAATATGGTATTATTTATAAAACAGAAAGGAAGAGAATCTGTATGTTTATTCAGAAAAAAGAAATGACGTCAAGAGAACGTTATATGGCTATATATGAAAACAGAGAGGTTGACAGACCGGCATTCCGTTTGTGGGGCTTTACTCCCGGAATGGGGGTCATACATCCCTCGTATGAACCCGTCTGCAAGCTTGCGGAAGAAGTTACCGATACTGTATGCGGTTCAGGCTCTGCGTTTAATTTTTACGGCGGTATTCACTCCGATAAAAACGTTTCGAGGTCAAGAGAAAAAACAGATGACCCGAGATGGGATATTATATACACTGTTTTTCATACAAAACGCGGTGATCTTGTTCAGCGTGATATGGTTTCAAACTTCGGTGAACCCGGATATATAATGGAACATGCCGCCAAAGATATCGATGATCTTCTTGCTATAATCGATATGCCGTATGAACCGTATAATTTCAGCTCGGAAGGATTTTTCAATGCCGAAAAATGGATAGGGGACAGAGGTATAACAATGTTCGACCTGCCTCATCCCGGCTATGCGGTTCAAGTCCTTACAGGCTCTGAAAATCTCGCGTATTTTTCCGTGGATGACAGAGAAGCTGTCGATTATGCCGTTTCAACGTATGCGAACAGAGTTGTAGAGCATGCTAAACGCGCTGTGGAGAACGGTGTAAAGGGTGTTTTTGGTTGGTGCGGTCCCGAGCTTCTTACGCCGCCGCTTCTCAATAAGCAGGATTTCCGCGATTTCTGCGTGAAATACGATAAAAAGGTAATTGATGTTATAAAAAATGCGGGAAGCCATTTCTGGGTGCATTGCCACGGCAAGGTCGCAGATCTTCTTGATGATTTTATCTATATGGGCGTCGATGTCCTTAACCCCCTCGAACCGCCGAAAAACGGTGACGTAGATCTCGAAAAAGTTGTTGAAAAATACGGCAACCGTATCGGTCTTGAAGGCAACGTCGAAATTCAGGATATAATCCAGGCAGAGCCCGAAGTTCTTCTTTCTCTTACAGAGCAGTGCGTCGCCGCAGGTAAAAAGAGCGGCAGATTTATCCTTTGCCCCTCCGCAGGCTTTATGGAATATATCCGCCCCGAAGAACGCTATATAAGTAATCTTCAGCTGTTCCTTAAAGAGGGGTACAGACTTATTAACGAGTAAAAGACAGATATTTATAACAGCAAAGCCAAGCTATTACAGCTTGGCTTTTATCTTTGTTTTCAATTTTCAGCAGGCTTATAACGGTTTGATAAATTGGAATTTACTTGCGGCAATAGACTTCTATTGCTTCACAGATAAACGCTGCTGTACCATCAGCGTGCTTATCAATATTGTTCATAAAGCGTTCGTCCGCTACATACATCTGACCGAGACCTGCCAAAATTTCGTTTGTACAAAGATAGTAATTCTCAGTAATATAGTTCTGC
>JAGASR010000020.1 GCA_017621705.1 Clostridia bacterium
ACTTTTTCTCCAACTCTTTGCACACAGTCCTCTGAGATGTATTTATGAAGCTCATCAAGCAGGTTTTCGGAGACAACCACTTCGTAAAAATATTTTATAATGTCTTTGTTGCTCATTGCACATCTCCTTCGTCAAATTCAAGTTTGTTTAACTGATTATATTCTATCATGATTTGTCCGGATAAACAGTTAACAATCACAACAGGTGAGGCAGTTGTGATTGTTAACTGTTTTATGCGTACCGCCCTTTATTCGGTCGGTTTATTGTTATTCTCAATATTTCTTCATCAAAAACTCCGTAACGGGGGTCGGGTCGGGGATGCTGTGGGGGTGATGTCCGCAATCGGGTTTAACGATGCAGAGAAGATCGCCGCCGTTATTTTTATAGAGTTCTTCGAGATATTTTCCGTTTTCGACGTAAGGTACGACTTCGTCGCTTCCGCCTGCAACGAGGGCTACGGGCATTTTCAATGCGAGAAGCTCGTCCAGTCTGTCAACGGGGTTCTGTTTAAAGTCTGGAACGGTGGTCTTATCGAGACCGTAAAGACCGAGACATTCGTTAAATTCGCGTTCCGCACCGACACCGCTCATCATGCCGCCGGGCCAGCTCTTTATATCGAGCACGGGAGCGTCAAGATAAAGCGCCGCAACGGTTTCGGGATATTTAAGCGCATAGTTGCAAGCGTAAAGTCCGCCTCTGCTGAAGCCGAAAAGGACTGTCTTTTTGTTGAAGCCGTGGCCGACCATGTGATCGTAAAAGCCCTTGAATATCTCCACTGAAACGGGATCGCCGTATCTGTCGCAGACCGCGCAATATGCAAGATAATAGCCTTTTGAGAGCATATCGAGGTCAACGCTGTCGAAAGCGCCGAGGAATTCTGCTCGCCATATCCATTTTTTATCGGCGCACGGCTCGTTCGGGATAACGACGGTGCATCCGTTGCCGTTCAGATCAAAATTTTCGCATTTATAGCCGCGATAATCGCCGATAGTTGAATTATCAAACATTTTCGATCTCCTTTTTATTGAACGCAATTATGGGAAGACCGCTGCCTGCATCGTAGGGCGGCGCAGATTTGAGGTTTGAAGTCTGCGCGAAGGAAACGTAAGCCTTGCCGAGAAGCGTTCTTTCGAGCTTGAGATAGATCTTATCGCCGCTGCCGTTATAGCCGACGATATCGATCTTTCCGTTATCGTCTTCAACGACAAAGCCGCAGTTCGCCGCAGTAACGCCAAGAGTATGCATATAATGATAAATATTGGAGAAAGTGAGAGTGAGAGAGTTTTTATCGCAGACCGCAGAAACGATATCGGGAGCCAAGCCGAAGCAGCAGGGCTTTTTATAGTAATCCTCAAGAGCGACACGCGCGAGACGTTCGCCGATAACGATATTGGAAGCGGAAGAATTATGTATACCGTCATTAAGCGCAAGATCAAGGGAGGGAACGACGAAAACATTCTTCATTTCGATCGCAGCGCGGCGCTGTATCTCACGGATATCTGCCCAGATGATATTTTCCTGATCGTGAACCTTATTGAGCTGAACGGTATATACGGGAAGATCGGGAGATCTGAAATCGGTTCTCATATCCTCGACCATCTGTTTGAAACGGGTGTAATAAACAGCGGAATCGTTTTCGTTTGCATCGGAACATCCCTGATACCAGAGAATACCCGCAACGCGCATATCGCCGTCTGTACAGCGACCGACGGATTCGACCATACTGTTGTAAAGATCGCCGTTTACTTTTTTGTTCCAACGAGAGATCGGACTGCCGCCGAGAGATTCCTGAATAAGACCGATCGGGTAGCCGAGCTTATTTTTCATCATTTTTGCGAAAGAAAGATACGGGCTGTGGCCTGATGCAGGCTCTTTATTGACGGGGTGAACGGTGCCTTCGGGGTCGTTCATCGGATGCATTGCAAGATCCCATTTTTCGCAGTTTTTGAAGAGATGAACGCCGAGTTCGGGTGCATCGGCAACAGGGGTACGACCGTAGCCTGCGGAGTTCGACTGACCTGTTATAACAAAAAGATCGCCGACACCGATGTGGTAGATCTTCTGTCCCTGAGCGCTCCAGTCGATACCCGTAAGACCGCCCGAAACGGTGGTATCGATTCTGTAAAGACCGCCTGCGGGAAGACGTAAAGAGATTTTGAAAGTACGGACAGTCATTCCGTCTTCATCGGTCTTTTCGCCCGTGATTTCAACCTGAGTCCAGTTGATGACGAGAGAAAGATCGTCTTCGTTAACGACACGCACCCATGTCGGAGCATCGTCGTATTTTATGCTTACGCCCTCAAGATTGAGAACTGCATAACCGTCGATCTGCTGATATATGCGCCAATCGCTGGCACCTTTTGTGATTTTAACGTTACTGTTCATATTTTTCTACCTCTATATGAATATTTTTCTGGAAAAATTTCGGGTTCAGTCATAATGCTTGTCCGGATAGCCGCAGTTAGTGCATGCCGAAAGCCCTGCCGAGACAGCGGCCTGATAATCCGTTGCGATTATCTTTTTACTGCTTCGAAGATATTTGCATTCTTTGGTAAGATGCCATTTTTTGCCGCTCGGGGTTCGGTAAAGCGTAAGACCGATATAATCTTCGGCGGTGTAAAGACTGTCTTTATCGACGGACTCATATTTATCCTCGAGGACGACGGAATACACGATACGATCCTCGGCAAATGACATATATCTCGGAGTTTTTGCGTAAACTCCCGAAAAAGCAAAGAGAACCGCCGAGAGTACGAGAAAAAACGTACCCATAATCAGATTTACGATTACAGCAGTTCTCTTATCAGACATTTTTATCAATACCTTTATTTCGGAATTCGTCTGCCGTCATGCATAAGAAAAACCGCAAACGTGTTTCAAATATAATTTTCAGACATCAATCTCCGAAAAGCGTTGTACTAAGATATTTTTCGCCTCTGTCGGGGAAAATTACGACAATACGGCCCTTATCGATTCTTTTTGCGACATCGATCGCTGCGAGCATTGCGGCGCCCGAAGACATGCCGACAAAAATACCTTCTTCCGCAACGATGCGACGCGCAACAGCGAAAGCTTCTTCCGTGTCGATCATGATATGCTCATCGATCATTTCGGGACGGTAAATCGACGGAACGATCGCCTCCTGCATATTTTTAAGACCCTGGATATAGTGTCCGCGGACGGGCTGGGCTTCTATGACTTTGATCTTCGGATCGTTTTCTTTAAGTCCCATGCCGACACCCATAATGGTGCCCGAAGTTCCTAGCGCAGAGACAAAATGGGTTATCTTGCCTTCCATCTGGTGCCAGATCTCTTCGGCGGTCGTTTTATAGTGGGCAAGTTTATTATAGATATTGGTAAACTGGTCGGGGTGGAAATATTTATCGGGATCGGCTTCAACTCTGCGGCGGCATTCGCAGATCGCGCCGTCTGTACCTTTTGTCGGATCGGTCAGAACTACGGTGCCTCCGAACGCCTTGATGATCTTCTGACGTTCGACCGAAACTGCGCTTGACATAACGATCTCGACATTATAACCGCGGACTCTGCCGATCATGGCGAGCGCGATACCGGTATTACCCGAAGTTGCTTCGATGATCGTAGCACCGGGCTTGAGTTTACCCTCGGTCTCTGCCTGATCGATCATTTTGAGCGCAATTCTGTCTTTGATACTGCCCGTGGGGTTAAAGCCCTCGAGCTTTGCAAAGATCTCGACATCGGGGTTCGGGGAAAGATGGTTTATTCTGACCATCGGGGTATTGCCGATAGCGGAAAGAATATTGTTGTTCATATATTTTAACGTCGCTTCCGCATGCGCGAAAGCTTCCTTTCTGGGAAAATCTGCGGAGAAGAGGAATATGCGGAACTTTTTCATTGTAACGCATAAAAGTTTCTTCGATCTTATAATTATACTACATTGTTTCTATTTTTTCAAGGGGTTTTTAAGATTTTTATTGACTAAAAAAACGAAACATGGTATACTATATAAAAAATTATCAATAAAAAGGAGCGTTTTATGCCCTTTCCAGAAATTTACTCAAACATAATTTCGGCGGCGATCGTGTTTTTCTGTTTTTTTACGGCGATCGTCTCCGTTCCGTTTTACAATACATTATATAAAAAAGAGCTGCTTTCCGACACCCGTCCGACAAGAAAAGCCACCTCCCCTTTCATTTATACAGCGGCGGCATTCTTCGGGCTTGCGGTCGGCATCGTTTTTGCGATACTTGATCTTAAAGCCGACGACTTTTTTCTGATAATGATGATCCCTGCGGCGGTAACGGTCTGCATCTGCGACGGGCAAAACAGTTTCGTCCCAGTTATAGGCACAGTTCTGACGGCTATCTGCGCGGTTTTACGTATGGTCGCTCTCTGCGTTGCGGAAGGTGCGCTGTGGCCCGTTCTGACCTTTGCGGCAGGCGGCATTTTCGGGCTTGCTATAATGCTTCTCATCAATTTCATTTCGAAAAAGACAGGTTCACCGTCGGCAGATAAAGGGCATATTGCGATCGTTTCGGTTCTCTGGGCATCGGCAGGGATAGTGCCGGGAACGGTAATTCTTGCGGCGGCGGAGATACTTGCGATTTTATTATATATTCTTCCGAAATTCATAATCGCAAAACACAGAAAAGAATCTGTTTCTTTCAGTCAGATAAGCTATCCTCTCTCGCCTTTTCTGTTTTTATGCTATTATGCGGCAGCGCTGATCGGCATTTTTTAGAGATATTTTAAGATGACGGAATAAGCGTCGATAAGCTTCGGCAAAGACCATGCGGCATTCGCAGGACTTGTCGACGGTAAAACTTCGGCCTTTATTCCGCAGACGGGTTCAATATATTTTTCATAATACATTCCGGAAGTCTTACCGTTTGCAAAAACGGCGCGGATCCCGTATTTTTCGACGATCGGACGGATATCGTTCGGCGTTACGTTCTTTATGGAGCTATCGGATGAACCCGTAATTTCGCATGAATGTATCGAATCCCAAAGTGCGATACCCATTTTATTGAGCATTGCTTTTTTCTCGTCAACGGTTTTCGGTTCGGAAATCTTTCCGACCGCGGATATAACTTTCCAGAAACGGTTCTGCGGATGACCGTAGAAAAAATTATTTTCCCTCGATTTGACGGACGGAAACGACCCCAGGATCAGAATTTTAGGATCGCTTCCGCAAAAAGCCTCGAACGGATGAACGATAAACATAAAACCACCACATATCATTATTTATATTTCAATTATATACCAGATTTTAAAAAATGCAAGCCCCCCCAATTATTTTCAGATCGGAGTATTTCATGGAAAGATTTCAGATAACTGATGAAGACAGAGAACTCATAAAAGAAGGACTTGACGTTCTCCTGAAAAATTTTGACGACGGTGTTTATAATCATACTGTCGGCTGCGCTCTTCGCTGTAAAAACGGAAAGATATACAAGGGTGTAAATTGTGACGGGATACACGGTTCCTGCGCGGAATACATAACCGTGGGGATAGCGATCTCGGCAGGTGAACGTGATTTTGACACAATAGTCGCGGTTCACGAAAAGCATCTCAACTGTGTCATTCCCCCTTGCGGAAACTGCAGACAGATGATGTTTGAATACTGCCCCGATATAAAAGTTATCGTAAACGACGAAAAAGGAGAACTTATAAAAGTCAAGGCTCGCGATCTTTTACCGTTCGCATGGGAACCTGTAATTTGTTAAAATAAAAGGGGCTGAAAAATCAGCCCCGTATTATCAGTTGAGTTTAACTTCGATTGTTTTGTTTTCGGAATTGACGCAAAGATCGTCGGTAAGAGTTCCGCAAACGATATCAATACCGTATTCAAAACCCTGGGCTGTGAGCTCTGCTCTTCGATCGTTTGCCTTTTTGGCTGTTACGTATTTGCCCGTAAAATCAGCATAAATAGGCTCGATAACAAAATCTTTATCTTCTGCGGTGATCTTGATTCCGTCTTCGCTCGCAATAATTTTCATATCGCCGACGGGAGAATATTTAAGGTCGAGAACGGCAGAAGTTCCTTCTTCGGAATATTTGATATCGTAAAAATCAAGGCCTTTATCTGTGCCGTCTGCCTTTGCTTTCAGATAGATACCCGCACGTTTGCCGTTGCCGCAGAAACGGATGCCGTCCATGACGGGAAGAGTGTCATACTCAAGATAATCTTTTACGCAGACATCGTCGATATATCTTTCGCGGTAATTTTCGTCAAAGATATAGAAGTCGCGGATCCAGAATTTTCCGTTTTCGGCATAGAAATTGACACGGTAGTTTTTACAGCAGTACCACCAGGTGCGTTTGCCGCTGTTTCTCCAGTCGGTATCGGCAACGAGAGTGGACGCAGGAGTTGTTTCGTAAGTTTCTTTATACCATCTGCCGGTTTCGCCGAGGGTTTCGACTTCGAGCTTGCCTGCATCGACCATTTCTTTGATCTTTTCGCACTGATGAACCATGCCGGGCTTAATCTGCTTCCAATGGAAATCGTTTTCCTGACCTGCCTGAGCGTAACCGAAAGAAAGGCACTTGCCGCTGAAGTTATTATCGATATACCAGTCGATCCATTCTTTGACGCCACCGCCGCCGTTGATATTCGAAGTATAAGCAGGTTCGAGAGAAATAACGCCCATACAGCCTGAATCGCCCTTATTATTTACGTTATAGCCGAAGTCGTACTGATAAAGGTAGTCGGAGCCGAGCATACGGAAGATGGGGACTTTGACCTGATTTTCTTTATTCTGCGCAGGGCAGTAAGAGTTTACTTTTGACGGATAATAGCCCTGTCCGTAGTAGCCGCCCCACATTGTGTAACCGTCCGTACCGACCTGATCTTTACAGTTGCAGGCAGCATCGAGACCGTATTTTTCGTTTGCATGGTTAAGAGTTACGATATCGAAAGCCCATGAACCGAAAGACTTGGGATAGTACCCGAAGATCTCTTTGAATTTTTCGAAAAGCTCATCAACCATTGCTTTCTTCTGATCGTTTTCATAGCCGACAGAGAAGCCGCATTTTGCGCTCCAGTCCCAAGGGAAACGGCCGCGCCATGTCATGCCGCATCTTTCAACGAGCGGCTGAACCGTCTCGAACCATACGCCGATCTCGAACTGATCGGCAGGAAGAGCTTTGAGCATATCTGTATACGCGGGGTCGATCAAAGCGTCATACTGCAAAAGGAAGGTGCCTTTGAAGCCGTATTTTGTGAGAAGTTCGATATGACCTTTTACTGTTTCGAAAAGGTCGATCTCAAATCTCGGTTCGCAGCCTCTGATAAAATTGATAAAGTTTACTATCTGTCTTTTCATTATAATTTCCCCCTAGTTATTTGATCTTAACTTTAATCATTTTGTTTTCGGAGTTAACGGTAAGATTATCATCGAGTGTTCCGCAAAGGATATCGATACCGTAATCAAAGCCTCTGGCGGTAAAGTCTACCCTGCGATCGTTTGCCTTTTTGGCGGTAACGTATTTACTTGTAAAATCGGCATAAACGGGTTCGATAACGAAGTCTTTTTCCTCCGCAGTTATCTTTATTCCGTTTTCGCTTGCAACGATCTTAACGCCGCCGATGGAAGAATACTTGATATCGAGAACAACGGAAGTTCCTTCCTCGGAATATTTGATATCATAAATATCAAGACCTTTATCTGTACCGTCAGCCTGCGGTTTTATGTAAAGACCTGCACGTTTGCCGTTGCCGCAGAAGCGCATACCGTCCATTACGGGAAGATTGTCGTATTCGAGATATACGTTTTCGCAGATGCCGTTAAGGTATCTTTCCTCATAATTTTCATCAAAAATATAAAGGTCACGGATCCAGAGTTTGCCGTTTTCAGCGTAGAAATTAACACGATAATTTTTACAGCAATACCACCAGGATTTTCTGCCGCTTTCTCGCCAGTCATTATCGGCAACAAGAGTTGACGCAGGGGTCTCGGAATATGTTTGCTTATACCAAAGACCTGTATCACGCAGAGTTTCTACTTCTACTTTGCCTGCATCGACAAGTTCCTTGATTTTTGCGCACTGATAGGTCATGCCCTCTTTAATAAACCACCACTGGAAGCTGTTTTCCTGACCTGTCTGAGCGTAACCGAAAGAAAGGCAGTTGCCGCTGAAGTTTTTATCAAAATACCAATCGACCCATTCCTTAACGCCGCCGCCACCGCGTATAACGGATTCTGTATACGGTTCAAGAGAAACAACGCCCATAACACCCGCATTGCCGGTGCCGTTAACGTCATAACCGAAGTCGTACTGATAAATAAAGTCAGAGCCAAGCATACGGAAAATGGGAACATCCACCTGATTTTCTTTACTCTGCGCAGGTGTAAAGGAGTTGAACTTACTCGGATAGTAGCCCTGTCCGTAATAACCGCCCCACATGGTATAGCCGTCGGTTCCGACCTGTTCCTTGCAGTTGCAGGCAGCATCGAGGCCGTATTTTTCATGGGCATGTCTCAATGTAACGATATCGAAAGCCCATGAACCGAATATTCTGGGATAATAACCGAAAATCTCCTTAAACTTTTCAAAAAGCTCATCGACCATTGCCTTTTTCTGATCATTGTTGTAGCCCATTGAAAAGCCGACATTTGCATACCAGTCCCAGGGGAAACGTCCGCGCCACTCTATACCGCATTTTTCGGTGAGGGGCTGAACTACCTCAAACCATACACCTATTTCAAACTGGTCGGACGGCAGTTCCTTTATCAGTTCAACGCATCCGGGAAGGAAAAGCGCATCATACTGCAAAAGAAATGTGCCTTTAAAGTTGTATTTTTTCAAAAGAGAAATATGCTGTCTTACAGTCTCCAGAAGATCTATCTCAACCCTCGGTTCGCAGCCTCTGATAAAATTGATAAAGTTTACTATCTGTCTTTTTTTCATTTCTGTTACCTCACTGTTGAAAGGATTTTTATTTATGAAATCTGTATCGTTTTACAGAATTGTTACGCACAGTACGAATAATTTCGAGTCTTTGTCTCAGCCGATAACGGTAAACTGCACGGGATATTCCGCTTTCGGGAAAGGAGACAACGTACGGGTAAACACATCGCGAAAAGATTTTTATCTGATGTTTCTCGATAAAGGAGATTATCAGGTCGTTTGCCCGACAACGGAGCGAAATATGAAGCCGGGGGATATGATAATTTTCAGCCCGAACACGACATTTATCTATTCAAAGCCTCAAAACAATGAAATGGCTTATTATTGGGTGCATTTTACGGGAAGCGAGTGCCTTGAACTGCTGAAAAAATGCGGAATAGAAACGAACCGAATACTGACCGTTAAAAACTCGGAGCCGATAAAGAAATATTTCAAGCTTCTTCACGATACTTTTTTGACGAGAGACGATCTTTTCGATACCGATTCCGCAAACACCCTGAGCCTTCTGCTCATAAATATCGGAAGGAATATCGACCGCAAGACCGCGCAGAACAATCAGAACACGAAAAAGCTGAAAGCCTCTCTTGCATATATCCACTCGAACATATCGCAGAATATCTCCGTAAAACAGCTGGCGGAAATGGAGTTTTTGAGTGTCAGCAGATACAGCACGATTTTTAGGGAGACGATGGGACTGTCTCCGCAAAATTATATTATTCTCGCAAAAATAAGCCACGCCTGCGAACTTATACGGACGACTTCACGCCCGATCAGGGATATCAGCCAGTCGGTCGGATACAGCGATCCTCACTATTTCAGCAGACTTTTTTCGAAGCATATGAACATCTCACCGTCCGAATACAAAAAAATGACGGCAAAAGAAAATATCCAATAATATTATACCTTATCGAAAATAAATTTCAAGGTACAAATCGACCGAAAATGTGGATAAATCGACTGTGAAATACCATAACAAAAAAGGAGACCGATAATGAAAAGAACCTCATATAACAGAAACGATCCCCCATATTCCCTTCACGATATGAATATAACCGATTTTGAGATTGACGGTGACCGTCTCACCATAAAAACACAATCGGGAATGGTAAAGACAAAGTCGCCGTATTCGCAAGTCGACGGGTATATTGAGCTCAACGGCATCGACTGGGATTTTTGCTATGCATATATTTTTGACGGATTTACGGGAAATATCGGCGCTTTCAGCGGAAAGAAAATGTTTTTGAAAGATTTTATCGAGAATTACTTCAAGGACGGCAATGCAGGCTTTTCGGTGATGGATGAAAATTTCGGTTTCAACACGCTTTGCATTACGGGCTATCTTTCGAAAAAAGGATTTTTCGGTGAATGTACGGTTGAAATAAACTGCGGAGAAATAGTTTATTGCGAGGATGCCAATGAAGACGATCGCCCGATGAAAGAGATAATCCTCAGCGCAGACGGAGAATGGACGTTATATTCCGTTCCTGCCGACGTCGCGGACAATCTCGAAGAGCATTGCATAAAATTTGCGACAGAATACGTCTGGCACGGTCCGAACGCAAAATTTTTACGGCTTTGCGGAAATCAATACGTTGCAATGTTCGACGACAAAGATTTTATCGATTACCTTAACGAAGAGCTTTTCCCTCAAATGAGATCGAAAAAGATAGAAACAGTCGGCTTTTTTGACGACGGAATCCCTTCAAAATATAAAAACATACCATGGTTTAACTTCTGAAAAAGGCTATACCCCCAAAGTTTTTTGACTTTGGGGGTATTAATTATCTTCTATTCAAAAAATCAAAAGCCTCGGAAAGGATACGTTTTGAACTTTCGAACTGAAAAGAACTCATCGCTTTTTCATAGCTCATCAGAGAGATCTCCGAAACTTCGCTTTCCTGCGCTCGAAGCGCCTGACCGTCAAACTCGGCAAGAAAATAAACAATCGTTTTTATAACGTCCGGTCTGCCCTCCCGAATAAGAGGGTGCGAATCCTCCGTCCGAAAACCGTCGATAAGATGAACCCGAAGCCCTGTCTCCTCAAAAATTTCGCGGAGAGCGGTCTGTTCTTCGGTCTCGCCGTCTTCGACATGACCTTTCGGAAAACCGTAAAAGCCTTCGGGAGAACGGATTATAACAAATTTCGGTTCGCCGTCAACGTATGTGAAAACGACAGCACCGCACGATTTTTCAACGGGCATAATAATAAACCATGGCTTTCATAAACGAAAGCATCCTTTCTTTCGGGGAATTGGACCAGGTTTTGCCAATTATTTTTCGGTCTTTTTACGTTTGTTCCAGACCGTGCCGACAGTTATTCCGACAGCGGAAATTACGGCGCCTATCAGCATATACGTAAAATCGGGGAAAATGAAAACATATGCAAGCGATGCCATTCCCTCGGCAGTCTGCGGCATTTCGACATAGCTCGCAAACGGGACGGTAAGAAACGTCAGCGCCGCCGCAAGGATGCAGAACCAGTTGCCCTTACCGAAGTAATCGTTTTTGGCAACGATAACGGTGGCGGTAAGCAGCATAAGCGGCAACAGGATCCACTTGAAAATAAGATTAAGATCGTTCGAAACGGGAGCTTTGACGAGCCACGTCACAAGCAGGGCGATCGCCCAGACGATGAAATACGTTGAAAACAAAATGGTTTTTTCGACTTTTCTTTTTGCTTTTACGGTGCTTGTGCTTTCTTCAAGAAATTCGCAATAATTTTTATCCACGGAAACTTCCTCCTTTAACAGGTGGTCGAGACTGACGGAATAGATATCGCTCATTTTTATAACACTTATTATATCAGGATACGATTTATTGTTTTCCCAATTTGAGACGGTCTGTCGGCTGACACCGAGCATTTCCGCGGCATGCTCCTGCGTCAATCCTTTTTCCGTTCGCGCGTTTTTTAATTTGATACCGATTTCCATGATCTTTTCACCTGCAAAATTTTTGCTTCGTTAAAAGCAAACAAAGTATACCGTACCGACGGATAAATGTCTATAAAGAAGCCTTTACATTATCCGATTTTCCTGTCAAAATCCTTTTACATTGCCTGTTTATACGCTTAAACAGCCGTTAAATCCGCCCTGACGGCACTTATCTTCATTCGCCCTCGAATGATTGAAGCAGAGGATCTTTATGCCTTTATCGACGGTGTTTCTGTATATCTTTTCCATATCGTTACATTCGGGCTGAGACATATTTATACCGTAAAGTCCGTTAAGTTCCGAAAGAATTTCGATATAATGATCGCCTCTGCCGCAGAAATGGACAACGCCGCCGCCGTAATAATTGAGCAGTTTTTGGTCATACGGTGCGGAATATTCCTTATAAATTTCGGGAGAGATATTCATGGCGCTGTCACTGCGTAAAACAAGTGCACCGCGATGGCAAAGACCTCCCCAATGATGATTGAGAACCGTGTTTTTCGGAAAAATATCATACCATTTATCCATCACGGCGATATAAGCGTCCGTTATGAGCGAAAGCATGGCGTGCGCAAGATCGGGTTCATCGTAAAGCGCATAGAACATATCACAGCCCCAGAGCAGTTCGCAAATATCGAGCGGCCCCTGAGTATCGGGATGATAAACATTTACGTATTTTTTTATCTTCGGGTATTTTTCAAATATCTCGGCGCAAAATTCGCCGAATTCGAAAACGTTTTTTCCGAAGCCGTTCATAACATCGGGAAGCCCTTGATCGACGGTTCTGCGGATCCTTTCCGTATCGTTAAACGGACGTGTCGTGGGCAAGGTGTTGTTCTCATAGGGCATGATAAAGATCTCAGCACCGAAAAGAGATGTCATAATGCCCGTGCCGTAATTTGCACGGATGCAAAGGGTATTATGAGTGCCGTTAAGAGCACCTGAAACACCTGCAAGCTGACCGCGAAGCATAAGATCATAATCTTTTATAGCATCGTTTATATTGATAAATGGGGGTTCGACAGACGGCACTGACAGCTTTTTGCGATTCGGGCAAAATATCTCGCCCTCAAATCTGCCATATGTAAAATCAAGCCACTGTTTTTCGAGATCCTCCTCGGTTTCGGGGTCGATCCTGCGTTCGATATCTTCAAGAAGAAGTAAGGTTTCTTTTGATAATTCCATATTGAACCGCCTTTTTTCAATATAATTTCAACTAATCTCTCACGATAATAAAACCGTATGGTTCGAGTTCGAACAAGTTTTCGGTCTTTTGTTCAACACCCGAAACGGCAACTCTTTCTGTATCCTTGGAGATTCCGCCGCTGATGTTAACGGTACACGGCTCGTTTTTGGGATTACAGATAAACCAGACATTTTTGCCTTCATATGTACGGCTGAACGCAATAATATCATCAGGGCAATCGGTATCAATCCATTCTGTTTTACCGTAAACAAAGCGAGGATCTTCTTTGCGGAGAGCATTAAGTTTTTTTAAGAGGGCCTGACGTCTGAGTGAATCGGGTGTATTTTTAGCATCATCGTCACGGGAAGTAAACTCGTATTTTCCCGGATAGAATCGGTTTGCAAACATATTGACTCTTGCGGTATCCGCAAGTTCGTTGCCGCCATATATCATAGGAATCCCATTAATGGAGTAGTTAAGTGCAAAAACCATATCCATGCCGCGATGACCTGCAAGGACATCCATTCTGTCGGGCCAGTCGGTAACGGTGTCGTGATTTTCGAGGTCTCTAAGTATAAAACCGCCTGCGGGGCATCCATTCTCAACTCTTTCCCAATCGGCACGGAAATCGGATGCTTTTTCACCGTTTAGAAGAACATCATAAAGATGATTATGCCATGAAAAACCATACAATGCATTAAATGCAGTAAGAACAGAAGAACCGTTTGAGCCTTCATTGAGAAGAACGGCATCGGGCTTTACTGCTGTTATTCTACGATAGCCTTCGTGCCAGAAATCAAGCGGGATCAGATCGGCAACGTCACAGCGGAAACCGTCAACATCAAGAACGGAAACATAATAAACCATATTGCACCACAGATATTCACGCAGTCCCTGATGATGAAAATCAAGCTGAGGGAAATGCCACATACCATTCTTTATATTTCCGTCTAAATCTTGTATTGCAAATTCGGGATGTTTTTTAAGAATAGGAGCGCAGGGTCCGATATGAAAATAAACAAGATCCAAAAGCAGTCTCATACCAAGACGATGACATTCATCAACACATTCGCGTAGATCTTCCATAGTACCGTATTCTTCGTCTATAAAAAAATAATCGTTCATACGATACTGATTTTTCGGATTCTGCGTTTCGTATTTCTTCTGTCGGTCGCTCCAGTTATCTCTGTTTTCGGAAGCGTCATGTTCAAAGATCGGGCATAAATAAATAGTTGTAAAGCCCATTTCAGCTAAAAACGGGAGCTCTTTCGTTATCGCCTTCAATGTTCCTTCCGGTGAAAATGTTCGTGGATTGATCTGATATACAGCGCCTCTTGTCAGCCACTCGGGCGCGCCCATTGCTTTTTGTATCATAATAAAAACTCCTTTATAGGTCTATTTACGGACTGTTTTGATTTCGCCGGGTAAAACAGTCAGCTCGGAGCTTACATTTCCGTCAAAACCGCAAGCCCAGATCACAGGTTTATTTCCGTTGTTTTTAACGGTAACGGAATCTTTCTCCACGGAAATATCAACGAGATGATCTCCGAACTTCATATCCGTAAGCTTAACGTCGTTTACCTCTTCGGGAAGATTAGGCAAAGTGAAAAGTTTATCCGATGCCGCATCGGTCGAAACACCCATAATGCCCTGAACGGTATGAGCAACGAACGTAAAGGAAATTTCGGGGTAATCGCCGTTCGTACCCTGAGATTTATGTTCATGGGGCTCGTCTTTGATATTGATAATGTGATTCATCCAGAACCATGCAAGTTCGGGGCGTCTCTGAGTGAAAAAGATGTCGGGAAGATAAGTATAACTTTCAACATTGTCTTCTCTTGTCTTCTCATTTTTTTCGCATTCAAAAATATAATCGATAAGTTTATTGTTACGTTCGCCGGGATAGGAAAGTTTTTTGTAAAGAATGAATTTTACTGTTTCGCCGCCGTGTATCTCGCCGCCGTTTTTGTACCATTCATAGCGTTTTACGCCTTTATTGTCAAGAGCATAAGCAAACATATCGGTGCCCTCAACAACGCTCCATTCATTATTGAAATACGCTCGGAGATCTTCGGCGCGTCTGAACTGTTTTTCCGACTCTGCCGCGTTTCCTCTGAGTTTAAGGATATTGGCATATGCAATGAGCGCCTGATACATCGCCGCTATGCTGTCAGCCGCCTCGACGGCGTGAAAACCTCTTTCGTTATACGTTGATGAAATACGCCATATATCGCCGAAGCCCTCGGGAATTCCGTTCTTTTCGCCGAGAAGAGCGCCGTCGAGATTATCGATAAGAACAGTCATGACTTTCTCGATAAAATTGAAGATAACGTCATTTTCGATATAACGTTTATCCCCACTCCAGAGGTAGTTTGTATATGTGCGTTCAACAAGCTCGAACTGCGCGGTTATCTCACGGACAAACCAATCGGAGCTCGGCATATCCATATAATAAACACTGCCGTCAAAATTAAATGCCCAGGGAGCAAACCAGCCCGTCTCCTCGCTTGCGTTGCTCGCATAAGTATAAAGCATATTATAAAGCTCTTCTTCAAGGCCTACAAGATATGCTCCCGCCGCCTGATGAGCGTAATCTCGGATATAATACGCTGTACGGTCAAAATAACCTGCCCAGAATGCAGGCTTATAATCTTTCGGTTGAGCCCACTCCTCAGTCGGAGCATCGGTAATATGACGGTTCGGTCCGTACCATCTGGGGCCTTCACCTTTGTTTATTTCGCCGTTTTTCGTTCCTGTAACAACAAATCTTTTTGTTTTTTCAACAGCCCATTCAAAAGACGACTGAAGAAATTTATTACTGCTTTCGAGTTTCATAATATACCCCCGACTTTACTGAAAATAAATAATAATACGTTTTACAATGTGTTCCGGTATTCAGCCGTAAATATTATATCATATCATAAAGAAAAAAGCAAGGTTATTCATATATGTGCAAAAAAAGACAGCGTCAAAGCGCTGCCGTTAAAATTATTACCGATAGATCGGGGATTGGGTTATATCTGTTCAAGAATTTAAAGATAAAAAATGTGAAGACAAAAAAAGAAACGACAATCTTAAAAATTGTCGTTTCTTTTGGCGGAGAAGAGGAGATTTGAACTCCTGCGCCGGTTTCCCGACCTACACCCTTAGCAGGGGCGCCTCTTCACCAACTTGAGTACTTCTCCGTATGATGGTGAAAAACACATCTATTTATTTAGCTTATCTATTATACCATAAAATTTACTGTTTTTCAAGGGGTAATCGAATAAAAATATTGAATAAAGTGTGACATTCTGTCCGAAACCCATAGAAATATAGGTTGAAGACAAAACATTAGCTCTTGACAAACCGTAAGTGAAGGATTAAAATAATAAAAAAACAAAGGTCGTAATTTAAAATGGGCAAACAAAAAAAGAAATTTAAATTCAGCAATCTTATCGCAACGCTTTTCTTTCTCGGGATCGGCGCGTTCTGCGGCTTTTTTATAGGCATGATTATCGGAGAAAATTTTGATGCGGATAAACCTATCGGGCAGACGCTTCTGATCGCAGGAGGACTTTTTCTTGCGATGTATGCGGCAATCGTCATTCAGCTTATCATACATGAAGCGGGGCATCTCGTTTTCGGGCTGATGTCGGGCTACAAATTCAGCTCGTTCCGTATTTTCAGCCTGATGTGGGTAAAAGAGGGCGGCAAGATAAAGACAAAACGTCTTTCCATTGCCGGAACGGGCGGTCAATGCCTCATGTCTCCTCCCGAAATGAAAGACGGCAAGATCCCCGTAACGCTCTACAATCTCGGCGGATCGCTCATGAACGTTATTGCATCGACGGTTTTTCTGAGCCTTTTTATCCTGCTCAAAGAGGTTGCATTCATCTCAACCGTTCTGCTGTTTTTTACTGCGATCGGTTACATTATTGCAATTATGAACGGTGTGCCGATGCGGATGGGAACGATCGACAATGACGGTTACAACGCTTTTTCGCTGACTAAAAGCCCCGAAGCGATGCGCTCTTTCTGGGTTCAGATGAAAGCCAACGAACAGCTCTCGAACGGCGTACGGCTAAAAGATATGCCCGATGAATGGTTTGTCCTGCCGTCCGATGAAGCAATGAAAAACAGCATGGTCGCAGCCCTCGGCGTTTTTTGCTGTAACAGGCTCATGGATGCGCAGAAATTCGAAGAAGCCGATAAATTGATGAAACATATCCTTTCTATCGAAAGCGGAATGGTCGGTCTTCACAGAAATCTGCTCGTCTGCGACAGAATGTTTATCGAAATGACGGGCGGAAACAGAAAAGAGATCATCGACGGAATGCTTACAAAAGAGCAGAAAACTTTCATGAAACAGATGAAAAACTTCCCGTCTGTTCTTCGAACGGAATACGTTTACGCTCTGCTCTGCGAAAATGACGCCGCAAAAGCCGAAAAGATCAGAAAGCAGTTCGAAAATATCGCAAAAACATACCCCTACCCCAACGATATCCAAGCCGAAAGAGAATTGATGGAGATTGCGGAGAAAAAAATACAAATATAAAAGTTAACGGTGTGACCTTACGATCACACCGTTTTTAAATTATTTAGAAGCATTAACCTTATAAGTTTCTTCCAAAAGTCTGGTAAGTTCGATGCCGACTTCGGTACCGAACTCTGCGGGGGTAGGTTCGCCGTTAATGCAAACGTCAACGAAAAGGTCGAGAGGATACGGACCGGGTTTGGGAAGTTTGGGAGAAATGAAGCCGTTCTGATATTCTTCGGTCTTGAAATTTCTGAATTTCACATCGCCGTCGGTGGAGATAAGAACGCCCTTTGTGCCGTGAACTTCGATGATATACGGAGAGCCGTAAGAGATGAAAGAAGTTTCGGAAATGCCGGTGGCGCCGTTTTCGAATTCGATGAGAGCCGCAGCGTTTTCATCAACGGGTTTGCCGAAAGGCGCGGAATAAACAGCCGCATAATTCTTCGGTTTGCCGAGGAACATAGAAAGAAGATACATACCGTGGCAGCCGAGGTCCATCATTGCGCCGCCGCCTGCGGTGGATTCATCGTACCAATATGCGGGGAGCCAACCTGCGCTCATGCCGTTATGAGCGTTGCGGACACGGACGAGCGTAACGTCTCCGAAATCGCCGTTATCGATAGCTTTTTTGATAAACTGAACATCGGGTCTGCTCTTATGGGGAAGAGAGAGCATGAAAGTGACGTTATTTTTCTTAACGGCTTCTTCGATAGCGAGGCAATCCTCAACGGTCGTTGCCATAGCTTTTTCGGAGAAGATATGTTTGCCTGCATTTGCGGCTTTAATGAGAACGTCTTTGTGCATTGTCGTGGGAGTGCAGCAGCAGACTGCATCGATATCTTTTCTTGCGAGAAGTTCATCGAGATCCGCAACGAATTCGACGCCGAGCTTTTCAGCCCATTTTGCGCCTTCGACGGGGTCTTCGTCCCACACAGCGCTGATATTTACTTTACCTGTTCTTCTGAAATCGTTCGCATAGCCGTCCGCATGAACGTGCCAACGTGAGAGCATAGCAATATTAAGCATAAGAACACCTCTTGAAAAATTTTTCGGTCATCCTGCTTAAATTATACTTCATTGAGATTTTTTTGTCAAGTATATTTTAACGTTACGGCTGTGTATTTTTTCTCCCCCGAAAGTTCGTCAAAAACAAGGTCGCAGAGCTTATCGAGACGTCTGTATACCGTTGCGGGCGAGAGAAAAAACGTTAAAGCGACGGCATTTACGTTTCGGCTTCCGTTTTCGAACATATACCGAAAAACCGTATCGAACTCCGAACGAAGAGGCGCATCGGCACTTTCGAGCGCGCGGCGGACGGCTTCACGTTCTGCACGGGAAAGAATTCCGTTTGAATAATACGCTTTCACAAGATCCGTGCAGTATTTTTTACCGTACATAAAAAAAGACGAAATACCTCCGTTTTTTACAGTCTCACGTGAAATTTTTCTCAAAAAAACACAATTCACCTCTTGACAAATCACTCAAAGTGATATATAATAATGTAAACAGGTCTCATATAATTGCCGAAAGGATTGAAAATATAATGTCATTTAACCTGAAGTTACGCGCTCTCAGAAAAAGAAAAGGAATGCCCCAGCGCGAGCTTGCAAAGGAGCTGGGCGTTGCGTTAAGCACGATCGCCATGTGGGAAACCGCAAACAGAGAGCCCGACCTTGCGACGATCAGAAAGATCGCCGATTATTTTAACGTTTCCATCGAAGAACTTGTCAACGACGATATAGAACTCGGCTATGAGAACTATACACTTAAAAGCAACGCACGTTTCGACGAAGAGATCATTTCGCTTCGCAACATGCTCCATTCCCGTCCCGAAATGCAGATGCTCTTTTCCGTTTCGAAAAGCGCAAGCAAAGAGGATATAGAAAAAGCAATAAGAATAATAGAGGCGCTCAAACAGTCTTAAAATGGATGAAGTATATGTAAGGCTCGTCCGTCTTCCGTCGACGATATACGGTGTTACCGTCAAGGACGAAAACGGCGATTTTAATGTTTATATCAACTCAAATTTATCTACCTCCGCGCAGAACCGTGCGTTGGAGCATGAAATGAAGCATATCGAACGGGGCGATTTTTATTCCGACCTCGGCATTGAAAAGCTCGAAGAAAATATGCCGTGATCAGATCGGCTTTTTCCTGCAGAGTTCGATTATTATTCGGATATCGATATCAAAATTATATTCAGACGGTAAAACTGTCGCAGAGATGATGTGATTTTCATCGAGCGGCAGTTTTTTTCTGTAAATTCTTATAAATTTAAGGCTTATAAGCCTGAGAAGCGCCGCGGCGGCAAGCATTTGTTCGACGGTCGGTCTGTCGCCTTCAAAAAGAACGCAGACAGAATATTGCGCTACATTTACGGCTCTGCAGGAAACGAGACCGTCGGCCTTGCCGTAATATTTTTCACTGTCCGAGACCGCGGATGTAGTAAAAATACGTGAACTGTCCGTCACCTCAATATAATTGCGAACTTTGCCGTCGCGCAGAATTACGTAATGCGGAGCTTTGCCATAGGATTTGTCCATAAATTTTTCGTGGAAGGATCTGTCATTCGTAAAGCCGAAAATCACGGTATCTGGGATACTGCCTTTACGTCCGGGAGACAGATTCGGGCTTGAAAATTCTTCGAGACCGAGAACGAATTCTCGGGCACGGTCAGATAATATTTCTGTCATTCATCTTCGCTCTCCTCTGAAAAAACATAGTCTTCATCTGCATTTTCGTCCGTTACGGCCGCTTTATCGACCGAGCCTTCCGCAAGCATATAAACCGCAAGTGCGCCGATACCGGAAACGATCACGACGACCTGCTCACCCGTAAGAGAAGGCACACCGAAAGCCGTAAGAACGGAAAGAATGAGCGCCGAGAGCATTGCCCAGAATTTTCTCGACGAAAGTTTTTTTAACCAATCTATTTTCATAATAATTTATCCTTTCTTGTTATAAGTTTTTTGAACAGATCAATGACTCTGTTCTTTTTTTTCACTGTTTTTTTGACGGCGGCAGGCTCACCGTAAACGATAACCGGAGCGTAAAACCAATCTGTCCAGCCTGCATCGGAAAGCTTTGTTTTTACGACACCGTCGCCCCTCGAGCCGAGCGTACATTCAATGACTTCCCCGCCCCCGATATAAACGCCGATATGACCTTTTTTATAGACAATGACACCGGGAATATCGGGCAAATTCAAAATTTTTCCAGATACTTTCGATGCCTTTTTCATGCCCTCCGTGCCGTAATCTGAAGAGAACGAATACCTGATCTTATTTCCGAAGCCGCCCCAGAAATAATTTTTGATAAGTCCTGCGCAGTCGCACGCATACCATCCGCCTTCATCGGCAAGAATAGCGAGATAATCGCGACGCGCGGCGCTGAAACGGTTTGGGTACTGCTCTTTTTTGCGATTGATAAGATCATGGGTAAGAGCCTGCCCGTAACAGCCCCACATATAGACCGTTTTGGCATTCAGAAGCTTTTCGCAGTTTAATAAAAGTCCGTTGTTTGTAAGGTTTTCAGCCATAATAATCTCCTTTGATTATTCACTCCCGTCGCTCTTTTCGTAATCTTTTCCGAGCTCGGGAATGAATCCGTTTTTCGCAATATTTATTTTATCGCTCGCAGATGCGGCACAATACGAAACGAACGCTCCGCAGACCGTATAAACAAGCGAAACATCGGTCGAAGTATCGATACAGATACCCATAAGCTCGGATATTCTCCCGACCACGACAAAAACTACAGTAAAAACAAGCAGAAGAAGAAATCCGATCTTTTTGAATTCGATTTTATGCGATCTGTTTTTGTCCGACACCGTTTTCGACCTCCTTTTACATGATATGTTAATGATCCGTTTTGGCGACAGAGAAATTTTATCACGATACGTGTGTTTTACAGTTTAAATATTATCACTTAAAGTAAATCAAGTCAAGACGATTTTTCGTTGTGTGAAAAATAATCTCCGATAGATTCGACAAGAGGAAATAAAAGCCTTGATTTTATGACTTTTTTCTGAAAAATAGCCTGTTTCTCTTCCATTCCGTTAAAACGTGTGATATAATTATTTATTATATTAAAGTATAATGTGAGGGATAATAATGTCCAAAATAACGATAAACGTCAATCGATGCAAAGGATGCGGACTGTGCGTTGAAGCATGTCCGAAAAAGATCCTCAAACTCGACACAGAAAACCTTAACGATAAGGGATATTCTCCCGCAGCAATGACCGATATTACAAAATGTATCGCATGCGCATTCTGTGCGAAGATGTGCCCCGACTGTGTAATCACAGTAGAAAAAGACTGAGAAAGGAAGACCTTTGACATGAATAAAGTATTGATGAAAGGCAACGAAGCTATTGCCGAGGCTGCAATAAGAGCCGGCTGTATGCACTTTTTCGGCTATCCTATCACTCCGCAGACCGAAGTTGCCGCATATTTTTCCAAGAAACTGCCCAAACTCGGAGGAACTTTCCTTCAGGCAGAAAGTGAAGTTGCAGCGATCAACATGGTACTCGGCGCCGCATCCGCAGGCGTAAGAACCATGACCAGCTCTTCTTCCCCGGGTATTTCCCTTAAAAGCGAAGGCATCTCTTACATAATCGGCAGCGACCTTCCCTGCCTTATCATTAATGTACAGCGCGGCGGCCCCGGTCTCGGCGGTATTCAGCCCTCCCAGTCCGACTACTGGCAGGCAACCAAAGCTCCCGGCCACGGCGACAGCCATCTTCTCGTTTACGCTCCCGAAAGCGTTCAGGAGATCGTTGAATACGTATTTACAGCTTTCGATAAAGCTGAAGAATACCGTATGCCCGCTATGCTTCTTCTTGACGGTACCCTCGGTCAGATGATGGAACCCGTTTGTTTCGACAACATTCCCACTCCCAAGAAGAACGAAAAACCCTGGGCTACAAACGGCCACAAAAACGAAAGAGAACACAATATCGTTAACTCTCTTTACCTCAAACCCGAAGAACTTGAAGTCAAAAACTTCGAACGTTTCGAACGTTACGCAAAAGTCTGCGAAAACGAACAGAGATACGAAGAATACATGACCGAAGACGCTGAGATTATCATCGTTGCTATCGGTATCGCGGCAAGAGTTTCGAAATCCGCAATCGACGAAGCAAGAGCTATGGGCATCAAAGTCGGCCTCGTTCGTCCGATAACCGTATATCCGTTCCCCACCAAAGCGTTCGACAAGATCAAAGAAAATCCCAACGTTAAAAATATCCTCACAGTAGAGCTCAACATGGGTCAGATGACCGATGACGTCAAACTCGCTCTCGAATGCAAGAAACCCGTTGAACTTCTTCGTCATTCCGGCGGTATCGTTCCGACTCCGAAAGAAGTCCTCGCAAAGCTCTGCGAACTGAACGGAGGTAACAAATAATGAGTATCGTATTTCAGAAAACCAAAGGTCTTACCGATGCGGTAACGCATTACTGCCCCGGTTGCACTCACGGCATCGTTCACCGTCTTGTAGGTGAAGTTCTCGAAGAACTCGGCGTTCTCGGCAATGCTGTAGGCGTTGCTCCCGTAGGTTGCTCGGTAATGGCATATAACTATTTCTCCTGCGACATGGTACAGGCTCCCCACGGCCGTGCGCCCGCTGTTGCAACAGGCCTCAAGAGAGCAATCCCCGAAAACATTGTTTTCACTTATCAGGGCGACGGCGACCTCGCAGCTATCGGTACCGCAGAGACCGTTCACGCTGCAACCAGAGGCGAAAATATCACCATCATCTTCATCAACAATGCAATTTACGGTATGACCGGCGGCCAGATGGCTCCCACTACCCTTCCCGGTCAGGTAACCCAGACCACTCCCTACGGCAGAGACGTAAACTACTCCGGTTACCCCGTAAGAGTCTGCGAAATGCTCTCCACTCTCGACGGTGTTGCATACGCTGAACGTGTTTCCGTAAACAACGTTAAAAACGTAAACGCTGCAAAAGCCGCTATCAAAAAAGGCTTTGAAATGCAGATCAATAAAAAAGGCTTCTCCATAATCGAAGTTCTTTCCACCTGTTCCACCAACTGGGGCATGACTCCCGTTGCAGCTATGAAATGGCTCGAAGACAACATGATGCCTTATTATCCCCTCGGTGTTTACAAAGACAAAACAAAGGAGGCTGAATAAGATGGCACACAATATTCTTTTTGCAGGTTTCGGCGGCCAGGGCGTTCAGTTTGCGGCTAAAGTTACAACCTACGCAGGCATGATGAGCGGCCACGAAGTTTCTCTTCTTCCGAGCTACGGTCCGGAAATGCGCGGCGGTACTTCCAACTGCGCAGTAAGAATCGACTCCAAAATGATCGCATCCCCCATCGTTAACGAACCGAACATCCTCATGGCTCTCAACCAGCCTTCCTACGATAAATTCGCAGAAAAAGCTGAAGCAGGCGGATATATCATTTACGACGACAGCCTTATCAAGAGAAGCGACGAAAGAACCGACATCAACGTTTTCCCCATCCCCGCAACCAAGCTTGCAAGAGAAAACGGATACACAGGTCTTGCAAACATGATCGCTCTCGGTTACATGGCAAAGAAGACGGGCTTCCTTTCCCTTGAAGACATCAAAGAAGGTCTCAAGAAAGCAGTTCCCGCAAGCAAAGCAGCTCTTCTCGATAAAAATATCGAAGCGCTCGACCTCGGCTACAACTATTAATAGCTACATATATAAATAGAGACCCTTGACAGCGTGGATATATTTCACGCTGTTAAGGTGATTTATAACAGCCGAATAAATTGCTAAAGAGTAAAATAAATTTTCATACAGGGTAGCTTTCGCAGAAGCGAAAGCACTTCCCTACACAGCTCGATTTTAATTAATAAATTTTTTCTATCCCTTAAAGGCGGTGATATTATGGCAATAAAAAATTCCGAAATAGCTCAGCGACTTCGTGCAATCAGATTATTGTCCGACGTGGAAACGAGTGAAATGGCAAAGGTCACCGACATGACCGAAGAAGAATATCTCGAAATGGAAAGCGGAAACGTGCCTATTCCCGTAAGCGTACTGCTAGACGTGTGCGATTACCTAAAAATAAGCATGACCGAGCTCCTTACGGGAGACACAGCAAAACTCCACACATATTCGTTCGTTAAAAAAGGCCGCGGTCTGGGCGTTGAACGTACAAAGGCGTACAAATACGAAAATCTTGCGTTTAACTTTGTAAACAGAAAAGTCGAACCCCTTCTTGTAACGGTAGATCCGAATGACGATCACGATATTCATACGAATTCGCACTCGGGACAGGAATTCCATTACTGCCTTGAAGGAAGCTTCCTTTTACAGATCGGAGATCATACGATGACCGTAAACGAAGGCGACAGCGTATACTTCGATTCACACTATCCCCACGGTATGAAAGCGCTGAACGGAGAATGTGCGAAAATTCTCGTAATAACGATCTGATTTTAAACTGCACATTTGAAAGGTACTTTTATTCACATGAATTTACTCAACAGATTCTGTAACACAGAATTCTCATCATACGAAGATTTCTATAAGAACTTCAAAATAGATATTCCCGAAAATTTCAACTACGGTCTCGATATCATCGATGAATACGCACGTCTTTCCCCCGATCAGAAAGCGGTCTACTGGTGCAACGATAAGGGCGAAGAAAAAATATTCACTTTTTCCGATATCTCAAAGCTTTCGAACAAAGCTGCTGCCGTATTCAAAAAATACGGAGTCGAAAAGTCCGACACCATTATGCTCATTCTCAAGAGAAGACACCATTTCTGGTACTGTCTTCCCGGTCTTATAAAGATCGGCGCGATCGCGATCCCCAGCACTCATATGCTCACCGAGCAGGATATCGATTACAGAATAGGTGCCGCAGGCATCAAACACATCATCTGCGCGAACGATAAAGTAATTCTCGATCACGTCAGAAAAGTAACCGATAAATTCCCCGAAATGACCGTTTTTGTAACGGGCGGCAACGAAAATGCCGAAGACTATATCGATTTCGATAAAGAACTCGAGCTTGCAAGCGATGCGCCTCACGAAAGAGTGACCGTAAACACCGACCCGATGCTCGTTTACTTCACTTCCGGCACGACCGCACATCCGAAAATGGTTCAGCACGTTCAGATCTACCCTCTCGGCCATATCCTGACTGCCGCATTCTGGCAGAACCTCAAGGATACCGACACGCACTTCACGCTTGCCGACACAGGCTGGGCAAAATGCGCATGGGGTAAATTATTCGGACAGTGGATCTGCGGCGCATGCGTATTTGTTTACGACTATGACGACCGTTTCGATCCCGCAGATATGCTGACTATGCTTTCGACGAAGCATATTACGACTTTCTGCGCACCGCCGACCGTTTACAGATTCCTTATAAAAGAAGATCTTTCCAAATACGATCTTTCCAATCTCCGCGCATGCTACATCGCGGGCGAGCCGCTCAATGCGGAAGTTTACAGACAATGGCTCGATCATACGGGCATTGAGTTACGCGAAGGCTTCGGTCAGACCGAAACTCCCGTTATTATCGCAACTTTCCCGTGGCTTACACCGAAACCCGGGTCAACAGGCAGACCGTCACCCGTCCTCGGTATGCATCTTATCGACGAAGAAGGCAACGAATGCAACGTCGGTGAAGAAGGCGAGATCTGCATAGATATCTCAAAAGGCGTTCCTCCGGGAATATTCCTCGGCTACCGCGGCGACGAAAAAGCGACCGAAAACGTAATGCATGACGGCTGGTACCACACCGGCGATATGGCGTGGAAAGATGAAGACGGATATATCTGGTTCATCGGCAGAGGCGACGACGTTATCAAATCGAGCGGCTACAGAATCGGACCCTTCGAAGTCGAATCAGCGCTTCTGGAGCACCCTGCGGTTCTCGAAACTGCGATCACGGCAGTTCCCGACCCCGAAAGAGGTCAGATCGTCAAGGCGACCGTCGTTTTAACTAAAGGCTACACACCGTCGCCCGAGCTCACAAAAGAGCTTCAGAACCACGTTAAGCGCGTAACGGCTCCGTATAAATATCCGAGAATAATCGAATACGTTGACGAACTTCCGAAGACCATTTCGGGTAAGATAAAGCGTAAG
>JAGASR010000021.1 GCA_017621705.1 Clostridia bacterium
AAATACGGTTGATTTAGTTTATTGATTTTCTTTTGTCGAAAAAAGTATTAAATTTTACCGAAACTATTGACAAAAACAGAATTTATGTTATTATAGTAGTGAGTATTTTGTGTTTCCGTATATAATCGGAAAAGAACGTGAAATACAGAGTCCGGTATGGGCTCTGAAGGGAGATAGATAGATGTCTGAAAGCATCATTCGACTTGAGAATATCTCGGTCGCACTTGGTGGAGAACAAATTTTAAAAGACTTGAATCTTACAATAAATGATAAGGAGTTTGTAACATTACTCGGTCCGAGCGGATGCGGAAAGACTACTACTTTGCGTATCATTGGCGGTTTCCAGCGCCACGACAGCGGTAATGTTTTTTTTGCTGACGAACTTATCAATGATCTGCCGCCTTATAAACGCAACGTAAATACCGTATTCCAGAAATATGCACTGTTTCCTCATCTCGATGTATACGATAATATCGCATACGGCCTCAATATCAAAAAGGTTCCGAAAAACGAGATAAAACCCCGTGTCGAGGAAATGCTTGCGCTTGTAAACTTGCGCGGATTTGAACATAGAGATGTAACGTCTCTGTCCGGCGGTCAACAGCAGCGTGTCGCTATTGCGAGAGCTCTCGTAAATAAGCCCCATGTCCTGCTT
Organism: Clostridia bacterium; assembly: GCA_017621705.1. Lineage (GTDB taxonomy): Bacteria > Bacillota > Clostridia > Oscillospirales > UBA644 > HGM12619. The sequence continues at coordinate 656 of JAGASR010000021.1, forward strand.
CTTGACGAACCTCTCGGCGCTCTCGACTTGAAGCTCCGTAAGGAAATGCAGATAGAGCTTAAAAATATACAGATAAAAACAGGTATCACCTTTATTTACGTAACTCATGACCAGGAAGAAGCGCTCACGATGTCTGATACCGTCGTCGTCATGAAAGGCGGCGAGATCCAGCAGATCGGTACTCCGCAGGATATCTATAACGAGCCCGAAAACGCTTTCGTTGCCGACTTTATCGGTGAGAGCAATATCCTTCCCGGTACAATGCTCGAAGATTATCGCGTAGAGATCTGCGGCAGACTTTTCGAATGTGTTGACAAGGGATTCGGAGACGATCAGAAGGTCGGTATCGTTGTCCGTCCCGAAGATATTGAGATCAAGCCCGAAAAAGAAGGCTTTCTCAAAGGCAAAGTCAAATCCTGTGTTTTCAAGGGCGTTCATTATGAAATGACCATTGAACAGGTAAATTATCCTTACACCTGGCTTGTACATTCAACCGATGCCGCAGATGTCGATGATATCGTCGGTATGTGCTTCTACCCCAATGATATCCATGTCATGAGAGGCGAAGATATAGATTACAGCGTGTTCAGCGCCGTCCCTGAGGAGGTCGGGGAGGAATGAGCCGCTTGCCGAAATTAAGGTTCAAAAGATCTGTTTTCGCTTATCCTTATGTCGTTTTTGCTATCGTTTTTCTCGTGGCACCGCTTCTTCTTGTTGTTTTCTATTCTCTGACGAGAGAGATAGATAACTATTCGATCTATCTCGATCATGAAAACACCCCCGAAGCAATAATCGGGAACCTCGATTTTATCGGGTATGAAGAAGATCCGACTCTTTCCGAAACGGGAACTTATTATTACGACGGCGAAACTCTTTCGGTCGTAAACTACCGTAAAAGCAACGCCGAAGTCTATAAGATCTATTTCGGCGACGGAAAAGTCACTTTTATCGAAGAATACTTCGGCGGCGAACTTTTTGACGATACGCTCGACGACGTTAAGTTTCTAAACAGACTAACCGGTTTCTATTTTACTTTCGATAACTTCGAAAGATTTTTCAGCAACCCCGATTCGATGAAGGTCTTCCTTCGTTCGATATACATAGCTTTTGTTTCGACGGTCATCTGCCTGCTTCTCGGTTTTCCGACTGCATATGTCCTTTCGAAAATGAAAGAAAGATGGAGAAATTTCCTCTCCGTCATGTTCCTTTTGCCGATGTGGATGAACTTCCTGCTCCGAACCTATGCATGGCGTACACTCATCGAAAAGACAGGTATTATCAATACCATTCTCGAATCTGTCGGCCTTCCCGCACAGAGCCTGATGTATACGCAGGGCGCAGTTATTCTCGTTATGGTCTACGACTTCTTGCCGTTTATGATCATGCCGATCTATAATACGCTCATTAAGCTCGACCGCAGTGTTCTCGAAGCTTCCCACGACCTCGGCGCAAACCATTATCAGACCCTCTTTACGGTCGTCCTGCCTCTCTCTTTGCCGGGCGTTGCCAGCGGTATTACGATGACTTTCGTTCCCTCCATTACCGCTTTTGCGATCTCGAAGATCATGGGCGGCACGCAGAGCGTAACGATAGGTGAGGAGATCGAGCGCGTATTCAATAACGATATGTGGTTCGGCTCCGCAATGTCTGTTATCATAATGGTCCTTATGCTTGTTTCCATGTTCTTTTTATCCGGCAAGGATAAAGACGGAGACAATATCGGAGGTGGCATGATATGACAGATCTTATCTATCTTGCAGTCATCGCCGTTCCCGTACTTGTTGCGCTTATCCTTGTTTTCGGCAACCCCGATAAAAACAGAACGAAGATATCACGCATTTTCTTTCTTGTTGCGATCTTTGTTTTTACGTATCTGCCCATCGCCGTTCTGATCATCTTTTCTTTCAATGAAGGACGCTCGACCGGTGTCTGGGAGGGATTTTCTTTCAAATGGTATAAAGAACTTTTTGCCGATGAACGTATAATGCGCTCCGTCATAACGACTATCATCGTAGCGTTCTCCTCGGCGATAATTTCCACTGTTTTCGGCACTTTCGCATCTATCGGTATTTTTTATATGAAGAAGATACCGAAAAATATAATTCTTAATGTTACCAATCTGCCGATACTTAATGCCGATATCATCACCGGCGTATCCCTGTTACTCCTTTACAATATAATAGGTATTCCTCTCGGATACGTCTCTCTTATCCTTGCGCATATCTCGTTTAATCTGCCGTATGTTATCCTTTCCATCATGCCCAAGCTCAAGCAGATGGATAATAACCTTTACGAAGCAGCCCTTGACCTCGGTTCGACTCCGATGAATGCTCTTATAAAAGTTGTCATTCCGCAGATAATGCCCGGTATCGTTTCCGGCTTCCTGCTTGCGTTGACGATGTCTATGGACGATTTCGTAATAAGCCTCTTTACGAGCGGCGCTGTTGTTTCCACGCTTTCTCTCGAGATCTACTCGATGACAAAACGCGGTATCACTCCCGAGATAAACGCACTTTCAACTATAATTTTCCTTATAGTTCTTACCGTTCTTATTATAGCAAATCTTAAAAAATCAAAAACTGAAGAAGATACGCGCAAAGCGTAGTTTTTAGTTAATTTGTATAAAGTAAATTTTGTATTTATACAGTAAATTGAGAACTTCGGAAAAAAGTTTTAATTTTCACGTAAGTTGTTGAAATGTTCGAAAAATCGTGATATAATTCACGTTAATCAAAACTAAAACCGAAGCCTTGAGGTGTTCATTATGGCTGAAGAAACAAAAAAGATGACATTTGAAGAACTTCTTGCCACTCTTCCCTGCAAAAACAAGGAAGTTCCCGCGAAGTTCAACGATCTCGTAAAATCGGTAATGTCCGAAGGCGAGACGATCTACTTTTATGTTATTTCCGACGTTGTGCTCGGAAGCCGTTACGGTGAAAGTTTCGTTGCCGTCACGAGCGAACAGCTTGTTTCGTACGACGAGATCCGTGAAGAAAAACTTCTGACTTTCAAGATAAGCGATATCGAAAAAGCCGAAGTAAAAAGAATGTACGGTAATGCTCTTTTCCGTATAAAAACGGGCGGCAAGATCATCGAGCTTAACAAATGCTCGTATTCTGTTACGGAAAACTTCGATAATATTGCTCAGTATATAAACGATCTCAACGAAGGCAAGGACCGACAGGATCTTATCGAAGCTGTCCGCGAAGCATACGAAAAGCGTCAGCTTTACTGTCCGAAATGCGGTGCGAGACTTCCGTATAAGAATGCTCCCTGTATCAAATGTGCAGACAAGAAAAAGATACTCGGCAGAATTCTCGGCTACGTTAAACCTCATATTCTCCTTCTGATCGTTGCGCTCATCATGGCGGTTATTACGACGATCACGAACCTCGTGCCTCCGCTCCTGACCGCACGGCTCGTTGACGGGACTCTTGTCAATGTTGCCGATCTCGTTGAGGGCACTCCCGAAATGGAATCGAGAGTCAACGAACTTTTCTCGATCGTTCTTTTCCTTTTCATAATCAATACTTTCCAGAATATCGTCGGCGCATTTCGCGGCTATATCCTTCGAACTGCGTCCGAACGTATAACAAACTCTCTGAAGACCGAGCTTTACACCAAAGCGCAGTATCTTCCCATCAAATACTACGATAAGACTTCCACAGGTTCCGTTATCTCCCGTATCAACGGCGATACCGCAAACCTCAACGGTTTTATCATGCGTATTTCCCAGGAAGTTCTTACTCAGGCTATCCAGCTTGTAGGTATAGTCGTCGTAATGGTCTCCATGAACCCCGTTCTTTCGCTGCTCTCGCTCCTTCCCATTCCTATAGTTGTTGTCAGCGCAAAGATATTCTCCAAGTTTATCCATCCTTACTATTACCGTATCTGGAAGCGCGGCGCAAAGATCAACTCTATTCTTGCCGATACTCTTCCCGGTATCAAGGTCGTTAAAGCATTCACGTCCGAAGAAAAGTCTATCAATAACTTTACCGAGACGAATAAAGACCTTATTTCCGAAAACCTCAAAACCGCAAAGATCTCCTCTATTTATAACAGCGCTACCGGTCTCGTCATGATGATGGGCAGTATCGTTATCTGGGGCCTCGGCGGTTATATGGTTCTTACAAAAGCTTCGTTCCTCGGCTCCGAAGCTCTCACTGCCGGCGGTCTTGTAGCGTTCATCAACTATATGTGGATGTTCTATAACCCCGTTCAGTTCTTCGTAAGCCTTAACGAAACTTTTATCAGCGCATTCACTTCCGCAGAACGTGTCTTCGAAGTGCTTGACGCAGAACCCGAAGAAGACTTCGGCCGCGGTAATATTCCCGAAGGCGGCATTCAGGGTAAGATCGAGTTCAAGAATGTATCTTTCAGCTATGAAAAAGGCAAGAGGATCCTTTCCAACGTTAACTTTGTCATCGAACCCGGTGAGATCGTCGGTATCGTAGGTACTACCGGTTCCGGTAAATCCACCGTCGTCAACCTCCTTATGCGTTATTACGATAACTACGAAGGCGACATCTTTATCGACGGCGATAATATCAAAAATATCGACCTTCAGTATTACCGTTCTTCCATCGGTTACGTTCTTCAGGAACCGCTTCTTTTCAAAGATACCGTTTACAGAAATATCGCGCATTCCGATCCCACAATGCCTGTTGAAGACGTTATTTACGCTGCTCAGGTTGCAAACGCTCATACGTTTATCACAAAACTTCCCGACAGCTACGATACCATGCTCGGCGAACGCGGCGTAGGTCTTTCCGGCGGTGAACGTCAGCGTATTTCTATCGCACGTGCCGTTCTTAAAGACCCGTCCATTCTTATTCTCGACGAAGCTACCTCTGCTGTTGACTCCGAAACGGAAAGCATCATTCAGGAAGCTATCGAACGTATTATCAACGGTCGAACCACCATCATGATCGCGCACCGTCTTTCCACCCTTAAAAAGGCGGATAAGATCATCGTTGTCGATGAAGGTAAGATCGCGGAAATGGGCTCTCATAACGAACTCATGGAAAAACGCGGCAAGTACTACAAACTCGTTAAGATCCAGTCTCTCGCCAGCGAACTCGGCGATAACGGTGTCTTTGAAGGTTAATGTTTTAATTTGCTTCGAATTATTGAGGTTTGGTGATTTTTATGGAAAATTCAGTAAGATTTTTCAGCGGTAAAAATATAAAGATCGAATCCGGTTCAATGGGTGTTCTTCTCAAAATAACTCTGCCCGACGGCACTGTTTATGAAGATGTCGAACCCCGCCGCTACTTCCCCATCTCGGATATATCAAGAAATATCAGCATCGTTCGTCTCGAAGAAGACGATCGCGGCAGAGATAAGCTCCACGAATACTTCATCATCAAGGATACCGCAAATCTCGATGAAGATTCACGCAAGGCTCTCCTCACTTCTCTCGACCGTTATTATATGATCCCTAAAATTCTCGATATATACGATCAGAAAAATGTCTACGGTATCCTCCAGTGGAAGGTACTTACTGACAGAGGTGTTTTCGCATTCGATATCAGAGATATCTACTCCAGTATCAAGCAGCTCAACAGCGGTAAGATCCTCGTTATCGATGCATACGATAACCGTTACGAGATCGACGATGTTTCCAAGCTCTCCAAGAGAGGTCAGAAACTCCTTCTCGGTTATCTGTAATTTATTTTTGAAACCGACGCATAGCGGTTAATTTTTAATATGAATCACAAAAGGAGAACAGAAAGAAATTGAAAAAAATTGTTTTGGGAGTTATTACGTTAGTAATGCTCGTTGCACTGCTTTGTTCCTGCGGTTCTTCCGATACCGTCCAGCTCAGGGTGTACAATTGGCAGGACTATATGGATCCTGAAGTAATTGAAATGTTTACTGAGGAAACGGGCATAGAAGTCCTTTATAACGTCTACGATACGAACGAAAATATGTATAATAAGATCAAAAACATGAAGGGTTATTCGTACGACGTCGTTTTCCCGTCCGATTATATGGTCAAAAAGATGGCTGACGAAGGTATGCTTGCCGAGATCAATTTCGACAACATCCCCAACTATCAGAACATTAATGACTCTTATAAGGGCATGGCATATGATAAGAAAAATCTCTTTTCCGTTCCGTATATCGGCGGTACAGTTTGTATCGCTTACAACCCCGCTTACGTTGACGAAAGCGAAGTCAATTCCTGGGATGTTCTTTGGAATGAAAAATACGCCGGCAACATCTTTATGATGGACAGCGAACGCGACTCCATCGCAGTTGCTCTTATGCGTCTCGGTTATTCCATCAACACCAAAAATATGGATGAACTCAATGCCGCTAAAGATCTGCTTATCGAGCAGAAACCCCTCGTTCTTGCCTATACTTCCGACGATGTCAAGGAGAAAATGGCTAAAGAAGAAGGCTGGCTTGCCGTTATGTGGTCCTGCGACGTTACTTTTATCCGTGATATGAACCCCGATATCAAGTTCGTCGTTCCCGAAACAGGTACAAACCTCTGGTGGGATGCCGCTTGTATTCTCGAAGGTTCCGAGCATAAAGAAGAAGCAGAAATGTTTATCGACTTCCTCTGCCGCCCCGATATCGCTCTTATGAACGCCGAATATCTCGAAAGCTCCACTCCCAACAAGGCGGCTTTCGATCAGCTTGACGAAGAGATCAAGAACGATCCCGTTATTTATCCTTCCGAGGAAATGATCGCTAAATGCGAAGTATTCGACGATCTTTCCGACTACATGTCTACTTATACTTCCATCTGGAATGCAGTTCTTAATTCTTAAAAATCTTTAAACTCAACGGCTGTCGGGTATGCGTCCGGCGGCCGTTTTTTAGCGATTAATCGATATTTTTTATCGAATATCATTTTACCAAAAAGTCATAATCTTGCCGTTTATAAATCACATTAGACTGATATAATGTACAATAGGGTGGAATGGAATTTTCCATCTTGTGATTAGCTTTAAATTTTACATAATATAATGGTATCTAATACCGGAAAGGGTTCAAAATGACACAGAATAAAGCTGTTCTCGCATGGATTGACGAGCAGATCAAGCTCTGCAATCCCGACAAAGTAGTTTGGATCGATGGTTCCGACGAGCAGAGAGAAGCGCTTCGCGAAGAAGCTTGCTCCACCGGCGAAATCATCAAACTCAACCAGGAAAAACTTCCCGGCTGTTATCTTCACAGAACCGCAAAGAACGACGTTGCACGTGTAGAAAACAGAACCTTCATCTGCACCGAAACCAAAGAAGAAGCAGGCAACATCAACAACTGGTGTGATCCCGCTGAAATGCACGCAAAACTCAACGCTCTCTACAAAGACTCCATGGTTGGCAGAACCATGTATGTTATTCCCTACTCCATGTGCATGGTAGAATCTCCGTTCGCAAAGATCGGTATCGAGCTTACCGACTCTATCTACGTTGTTCTTAACATGCTTATCATGACCCGCGCAGGCAAAAAAGTTATCGATGCTCTCGGTGACGATGCAGACTTCGTAAAAGGTCTCCATGCAAAGAAAGATATCGATGAAGAAAATCGTTATATCGTTCACTTCCCCCAGGAAAACCTCATCTGCTCCGTTAACTCCGGTTACGGCGGAAACGTTCTCCTCGGTAAAAAATGCTTCGCGCTCAGAATCGCTTCTTACCTTGCTCATAAAGAAGGTTGGCTTGCTGAACATATGCTCATCCTCGGTATCGAATATCCGAACGGTGAAGTTCACTATATCTCCGCAGCTTTCCCCTCTGCTTGCGGTAAGACCAACCTCGCAATGCTCATTCCGCCCGAAATTTACGCTAAACAGGGCTATAAAGTATGGTGCGTAGGCGACGATATCGCTTGGCTCCGCATAGGTCCCGACGGACGTCTTTGGGCAGTTAACCCCGAAAACGGCTTCTTCGGCGTTGCTCCCGGTACCAACCTCAAGTCTAACCCCAACGCTCTCCATACCACCGAAAGAGAAACCATCTTCACCAACGTTGTTCATAACCTCGATAACAACACTGTTTGGTGGGAAGGTCTCGATAAGAATCCCCCGACAAACGCTAACGACTGGCTCGGTAACAAATGGGATTGCACCGATGGCTCCAAGGGCGCTCATCCCAACTCCCGTTTCACCGCTATGGCTGAAAACTGCCCCTGCATCTCCAAAGAATTCAATAATCCCGCAGGCGTTCCCATCGATGCTATCGTATTCGGCGGCCGTCGTGCTAAGACTGCACCCCTCGTATATCAGTCCTTCGACTGGAACCATGGTGTATATGTTGGCTCCGCAATGGCTTCCGAAACCACCGCAGCTGCTGCAGGTGCTGTCGGCGTAGTTCGTCGTGACCCGATGGCTATGCTTCCCTTCGTCGGCTACAACATGGGCGACTACTGGGCTCACTGGATCGAAATGGGCAAAAAGATCCCCAATCCTCCGAAGATCTTCAACGTTAACTGGTTCAGAACCAACGCTGAAGGCAAATTCATCTGGCCCGGCTTCGGCGACAACCTCCGCGTTCTCCTTTGGATCCTTGGCAGAGTTGCAGGCACCGTTGACGCTGTTGAAAGCCCCATCGGTTTCCTCCCCAAAGCTGAAGATATCAATATCGAAGGCCTCGAAAACGACGGTATCACTATCGAAGTTCTTAAGGATCTCCTTTCTGTTGATAAAGACCTCTGGAAAGAAGACGCTGACGGCGTAGAAGAATTCTACAACAAAGTCGGCGATCATACTCCTGCTGAGCTCCGTAACCAGCTCGCAGCTTTCAGAGCAAGACTCAACTAATTTAAAAATCAATTTTTCGACTCGCATCGGTTTTGCCGGTGCGAGTCATTTTTATTATATGAAAAAGGAAGACGGCTTTTTGACCGTCTTCCGTATTTTATATATTCTTTTTGTTTAACGGATTCCATTTACCTGTCAGATAGTAGATTGCAAACATAATAAACAGCATCATATTATGCATTATCATGCACGCCCATGCCGAAACGAGCCCCATGCTCATAAGCTGAGTACAGATAAAAGTTCCGACAATACGTATTCCCCACATACCGATGATGTTTGAAATGAACGGCATGACCGTTCTTCCCATGCCCTGCATCATGCCTTCGACGATTATCGAAAAACCGTAGAAAGGTTCGGATACAGCAACCATTCGAAGTACGGTTGCCCCGAGCATTATGACCTGCTCATCTTTTGAGAAAAGTTTCATCATATTAGGAGCAAATATGAACAGGAGTGCGCCGGATGCGATCATGAAAATGACTTCGATTATGAGTATCATTCTTGAAAGATCGTGGATCTTCTGTTTGTCTTTTGCGCCGAGAGCGTTGCCTGCAAGAGTTGCCGCGGCGGTCTGCATGCCGTAACCCGGAATATAGAACGCGGATTCGACGGTGTTTGCGATCGTGTGCGCCGCAGTTGAGATCTCACCGAGGGAGTTTACCATCGCCGCAAAGCAAACGTAACCGAGCGATGTCGCAAATCTCTGCAATGCGTTCGGAAGAGCAACTTTAAGGCACGGTTTGAGTATCTGCCAGTCGGGTTTGATAGACTGCCCTTTCGGGGATAAAAGCGGATGCTTCCAGAGCGTTACGGTAATGCTGATGCCGCCGAATATTAACGAGATCGCGCTCGCTATTGCCGCTCCGAGAACTCCCCAGCCTGCACCGGGTATTGTTAAGCTTAATGTGAATATTTCTACCGTTCGGGTCGGATAGATGAAAAGGAAGTTTAAAATTACGTTTATTACGTTGACCCATATCCCGACAAGCATCGGTGTTTTCGTATCTCCGACAGCTCGTAACATCGTGCCGAAGATTATCGTTGCCGCCCGCGCAAGCATCGGAACATATAAAATAAAGAAATATTGAGACGAAAGCTCTCGTATATTCTCGTCAACCTGCATCAGTACCGGGACAATGCCGCTTAACGACAGTGCTACCGCCGTAAAGAATAAACCGCAAACGAGAACTGCAAGAACCGCCTGCGAAGACGCTTTTTTAACGCCTTCTCTGTTCCCTGCACCGTTTGCCTGCGAGATAAATGCGAGAAAACCGACGCTTACCGCCGAAACCGTGCTGCCTATGAGCCAGTTAACGGTCGTCGTTGAGCCTACCGCCGCCGTGGCATCCGTGCCGAGAGAGCCGACCATTGCCGTATCAATATATTGAACGGCGGTCTGCATGAGCTGTTCGAGCATTGTCGGCCAGGCAAGAGTTAATATCGTCGGGACCATAGCCCACGGCAAATTTGATCTTTTTATCATTTTATTTTACCTGATCTTATTTATTTTTCCGTTAGATTATAACATAAATCCGTCGTTTTTACAAGTGTTTTTTAAATGAATTATTTAACCGATATGCTATTGAAAAAAAGAATAAAATATGTTATTATATAAAATATGATTTTAATACGGAATGAGATGAAATAAATGGACTACAATCAGCTTTCGACTCAGCTTTTTTCTTTGATAAACGGTGTTCCTCATAAAACGGCAAATCTTGCTAACGCATCGGCATTGCTTTATAATACGCTTGACGGTCTCAACTGGGCAGGCTTTTATCTTCTTGAAAACGACACGCTCGTTCTCGGTCCGTTTCAGGGCAAGCCTGCGTGTATCGAGATTCCTATCGGTAAAGGCGTTTGCGGAACTGCTGCGGCAAAAGGTGAAACGGTCGTTGTGGATAACGTCCATGAGTTTCCGGGGCATATAGCCTGTGACGGCGCATCTAATTCCGAGATCGTAATTCCTCTTTTTGAAAACGGAAAAGTCGTCGGTGTTCTCGATATAGACAGTCCGCTCTTTTCACGATTTTCTCCCGAAGATAAAGAAGGACTAGAGAAATTCGCAGATATTCTGCAAAAAGAGATATTTGCGTAAATGTAAAGTGGATTAACTTAACAGATAAACAGAAAGTAATGTTTAAACTATGAAAAACAGACCTTATATAATTTGTCATATGCTTCAGTCGATCGACGGAAAAGTAACGGGCGATTTCCTTTTCAAACCCGAACTTTCATCTTCGACAGATATTTATTACGAGATCAACCGCGCTTACCGTGCCGATGCCTTTGCGTGCGGACGTGTAACGATGCAGGGAAGTTTTACGGGAGATTTTTATCCCGACCTTTCTTTGTTTGACGGTGTTTCGGTCCCCGAGGGCGATTTCGCATACGATAAAGAACATGGCTTCTATGCCGTTTCTTTTGACAGAAAGGGCAGTGTCGGCTGGAAAAAATCAATTATCGAAGATGAAGATCCCGGTTACGGAAATGCTCATATAATCGAGGTTCTTTGCGAAGATCTTGTCGATAAGCGGTATCTTGCGTATCTTCGTAAGATCGGAGTTTCGTATATCTTCGGCGGAAAAACGGAGATCGATCTTTCGCTTTGTCTCGAAAAACTGAAAAAGTTATTCAGAATTGAAACGCTTCTTCTCGAGGGCGGCAGTATTATCAACGGCGCTTTCGAAAACGAAGGGCTTATCGATGAACTCAGCCTCGTCGTAGCACCCGTCTGCGCTTCTGCAGAATCCAAACCTCTTTTTATGAATGGCAAGGGAATAGACTTTACGCTTGTTTCATCCGAACAAAAAGACTGCGGAGCTGTAGTTTTAAAATATAAAAGGGGAGAGGTTGTATGACAGATGTTGTAACCGCGCTTATCTGGCGAGGAGAAGAGTTCCTTATCTGCCTTCGTCCTCCCGATAAGCCAAATCCTTTGCGCTGGGAATTTGTCGGCGGCAAAGCAGAAAAGGGCGAAAGCCTTGAAGCGGCGTTGATAAGAGAGTGCCGAGAGGAACTCGATGTCGAAATAAAAGTCAACGATATTTTTGCGGAAACAGATCATGAATATCCCGATATAACGATTCACCTCACTCTTTTTAATGCGGAGATCGTTTCGGGAGAACCGAAAATGCTCGTTCACCGTGATCTTAAATGGATCACGCCCGACCGTATTCCCGAATTCAATTTCTGCCCTGCGGATAAAGATATACTTAAAAAAATAACCGAAAAATACGGAAATAAATAGGAGATTGTTATGAGAAAGAATTTCGGACCCAACCCCTGGCTTTACCCCATGCCCGTTCTTATTATCGGGTCTTACGATGAAAACAATGTGCCAAACGCCATGAATGCTGCCTGGGGCGGAATAAGCGAAGGCGACGAGATCTCGATCTGCGTCAGCGAAGGTCATAAAACAACTAAAAATATTATTGCCAAAAAAGCGTTTACTGTAAGCATTCCTGATGCCAAAAATGTTGTCGAAGCGGATTTTGTCGGTATCGCTTCAGGTAATAACGATCCCGACAAAATTGCAAAAACGGGCTGGACCGCAGTTAAGAGCGAGTTTGTCGATGCTCCCGTTTTCGAGGAAATTCCGATGACGCTCGAGTGTAAACTCAAGTTTTACGATGAAGAGGCCTGCCGCCTTGTCGGTCAGATTATCAATGTCTGCGCTGATGAAAGCATTCTCGGCGAAGACGGTAAAATTGACCTTGTAAAGTTTAAACCCATTACATATGATCCCGTCCACCACGGATATATCGCTCTCGGCGAGAAAGTCGGCAATGCCTTCAGCGACGGCAAAAAATTAAAATAACGGAGAATTTAAAATAAATAACACTTAAAATAGACGGAATGATGTGCGGAATGTGCGAAGCTCATATGAACGATGCCATCCGTAAAGCTTTTAATGTCGAAAAAGTAACTTCCGATCATAAAAAAGGTATTACAGAGATCGTATATAAAGACGGTTCGGTTGACGAAAGCAAACTTGAAGGCATCGTCAAAGATACGGGTTATGATTTCAAAGGTATGAAAAAAGAACCGTATTCCGAGAAAAAAGGTCTTTTCTCGTTTTTCAAAAAATAATTTTTTATTCCGAAAGGATCGTTTATGAATTACCGTGAAGACAAATACGGCAATCGCCTTTCTATTCTTGGTTTCGGTTGTATGCGCTTTCCGCGTAAAGTCGGCGCCACCGATATGGAGAAGACCGAACGTCAGATAATGACTGCCATAAAAAACGGTGTTAATTATTTCGATACGGCTTATATCTATCCCGGAAGCGAAGCGGCTCTCGGCGAGATACTCGAAAAAAACGGAGTCCGCGATCAGGTTTATATTGCGACGAAACTTCCGCACTATCTTATCAAAAACAGAGAGGCTCTCGATAAGCTTTTTGATGAAGAACTGCGCCGTCTTCGCACGGATCATGTCGATTATTATCTTATGCATATGCTGACGGATACGGATACATGGCAGCGCCTCGTCGATCTCGGCATCGAAGAGTGGCTCGCGCAGAAAAAGGAAAGCGGTGCTATCCGTCAGGTCGGCTTTTCGTATCACGGAAATTCCGATATGTTTTGCCGTCTTATTGATGCACGTGACTGGGATTTTTGCATGATCCAGTATAATTATATGGACGAAAATTCTCAGGCAGGCAGACGTGGTCTTGAATATGCAAATAAAAAAGGTTTGCCCGTAATGATTATGGAACCGCTTCGCGGCGGCAAGCTCGTAAATAATCTGCCCGAGAGCGCAAAACGTATTTTTTCCGATTATAAGATCAAATATACGCCTGCGCAGTGGTCTTTCCGTTGGCTTTGGAATCAGCCGCAGGTCACGGTCGTTTTATCGGGAATGAATTCCGATGAAATGGTTCTTGACAATATCGAGACCGCATCTACCGTCAAAATCGGCGAGCTCGGCCCCGAAGAAGAGGCAATGCTTAAAAAGGTAGTCGGTGCTATTAATTCGAAGATGAAAGTCGGCTGTACGGGTTGCGGCTACTGTATGCCGTGCCCGAAAAACGTCGATATCCCCGGAACTTTCGCCGCTTATAACCGCAGATTTGCCGAGGGTAAATTCTGGGGACTTGTCGAATATTTTATGTGTACTGCGCTTCGCCCGAATTCGACTGCCGCCTCTGCTTGTGTCGGTTGCGGAAAATGCGAAAAACACTGTCCGCAAAATATCGAGATACGAAAAAGCCTCAAAGATGCGCAGAAAGAGCTTGAGGGCCCGATATATAAAGCGGCGCATAAAGTCGCAAAGAAATTTACTAAGTTTTAGAGGAAAACTATGTTTGGCTTATTGCTTGCGCTGATATACGTTTGCTTTATCAGCCTCGGTCTTCCGGACTCTCTTCTGGGTTCAGCATGGCCTGTTTTACATCAGGATATAAATGTCCCTGTTTCGTTTGCGGGTGTTATATCTGTTGCAATTTTTATATGTACGATAATTTCCAGTCTTTTCAGCGATAAACTTTCCCGTAAGCTCGGCTCGGGGCTTGTCACTGCCATAAGCGTTGCTCTGACAGCTGTTGCGCTGTTCGGTTTTTCGATAAGCAATAATTTCTGGATGCTTCTTTTATGGGCGATCCCGTATGGCTTCGGTGCGGGCGGTGTTGATGCCGTACTTAATAATTATGTTGCGCTTCATTATAAAGCGCAGCATATGAGCTGGCTTCATTGCTTTTGGGGGATCGGTGCGTCTATCAGCCCGTATATTATGAGCTTTTCGCTTGTAAAGCTCGATAGTTGGAGTAAAGGTTATCTTTTTGTTTCGATAATTCAGATAATTCTTTCCGTTTTCCTTTTTATGAGTCTTCCGATATGGAAAAAGGGTGATTCCGAAGGAGATTCCGATGAGCCCGAATCTGCCGCTCCCTCGTTATCGTTTAAACAGATCCTCTCTATCCGCGGCGCCATACAGTGCTTTTTCCTTTTTTTCGGTTACTGTTCTCTTGAGCTTACAACTTCACTTTGGGCGAGCAGTTATCTTGTTGAAAACAGAGGTATCGACCCCGAAACCGCATCCGCATTCGCAAGCCTTTTTTATATCGGTATAACGCTCGGCAGAGGTATAAACGGTTTCCTTGCAATGAAATTCAGCGACCGTACTCTTATCAGAACGGGGCTCGGTATCATAACGCTCGGTATAATACTGGTCTTCATTCCTTTCCATGACCTTTTTGCTCTTTGCGGCTTCGTTGTTATCGGTCTCGGCTGTGCGCCCGTCTATCCGTGTATTATTCATATGACGCCCGATGTCTTCGGCAGAGATAAATCGCAGGCTATGATCGGTATTCAGATGGCGTTTGCTTATACAGGCTTCTGTATCGTTCCTCCGCTTTTCGGTGTGATTGCTCAGTATGTATCGATAGCCCTGCTGCCGCCTTATCTTCTTGTCTTTTTAGTCGTCATGGCAATCATGCATGAAACGATGATAATCAAAACAAGAAAATAAGAAAAATGCCCGAAATATTTGGTTTTATCTGTAATTCCACTCAAATTCTCCCGATAGTGGGTGGATTTTATTCTTAAAAAAGATATGATCTCATTGTAAAAAGCAAATGGAGGCTTGAAAAATGAATCAGCAATTAACGGGAAAATTTATATCACATAAAAGAAAAGAGAAAAATCTGACACAGGAACAGTTGGCAGAAAAACTCGGTGTTTCAAATAAAACAATTTCAAAATGGGAAACTGGCAGATGTATGCCTGATTATTCCGTTGTCAAAAATTTATGTGACGAACTGGATATTACCGTTGCCGAACTTATGGACGGTGAAAATGCTCCCGAAAAAAGCACACGGACATATGATGACGAACAGATATTAGATCTGTTAAGAAGAACGCAGGAACTGGAAAAACAAAAGAATTTGCTTTACGGAGTTATTCTTATCGTTATGGGTATAGCCCTTCAGGCGCTTTCTAATACGTTGGGCGGTTCAGATATCAAAGATTTTATCTCCGGACTTTTACTCGGTATATCGATCGTCGAAATGCTTGTCGGCGTTTATGTCGTCGGAAGAAGTATGTCGGGCCGTTAAATCAATAAATCGTATTAAGAAATCAATTAAAAAAATAGCATATCTCAACAAAAAATCCGGGCTGTTTAGCTTCGGGTTCTAAAGGACAGTAATAAATTAATAGCCTCGGTATGGGAACACTATGCCGAGGCTGAATTTGTTTCTGTTGTTTAAAATATTTAACCATTGGTTAAATATTTGTTGCCTATGCTTCGCTTGTAAATGCTCAGATTTATGATATAATATAATCAGAAACGGGCCTGTTTACTTTACTTACAAGGAGAATCATAATGGAACTGAACATTGGAATGAATATTAAACGGTTGCGCCTTGCTAAAGGATTGACGCAGGAGCAACTTGCGGAGCTTTTGACTATCTCAACGGCAGCAGTAAGTAAATGGGAAGCCAAAAACACCTATCCCGATATTACGATGTTGTTTCCGCTTGCGGAGATATTCGGTGTTACCGTTGACGAACTTTTAGGATATGATGAAGCAAAAGCCAAGGCAGATGTGGATAAAATACTCGCAGAATATCAGCGGATGTATGTAGAAGGAAGATTTGCTGAAAGTAAGGAATTGATTGTCAATGCGCGAAAGAAATATCCCCACGATTATCGCATTATGAATAAGTATATGTGGGATGTAGCGGGCGGAAGTGCAGGAAATGATTCTAAAACTTTGCTGAAAAACAAGGACGAATTGACACAGTTATGCGATTGTATTTTGGAAGGATGCACTCAAGATGATCTTCGCGCGGAAGCAATCAATATGAAAGCAAAGCTTCTCCATGCCGCAGGCGATACCGAAGCGGCTTTTGACATTCTGTCAAAACTTCCCGCATGGCATGCGCCAATTATGAAGGAACAGCTTTTTGGCAAGGATACCACAGAATACCGCTATTGGAACAAAAAGAATTGCTATGGTTTAATGGATGTGATGTCTATCAAACTCGCACGGATTATTCGCTTTGATCCCACGCTTTCTGTTGCAGAAAAGATTGAACGTCTTGAGCTGATGGCAGAAGCTTTTGCAGAAATGAGCAAACAGAAAGACCTTGAGTGTTTTTGTATCGGGGAGGAATCTATCTATGCAATTTTAGCGGGCATGCTTACAGCAGATAACGCTCCTATCGATGATGTGATCCGTATTAGAGAAAAGCAATTTGCTTCAATGGAAAGAATAATGAAACTTGCCGAAACCGATGATGTTCTCAAAGAGCAAATTCAAGCCACATATAAATCTGATGATGTGGTTACATGGCAATTGAATCGCCTTTTGAACTCGCCTCATCCTCAGTTTGCAAAGCTTAGAGAAAATAAGCAATACCTTGAAATGCTCAATAAGTGGGCAAGATAATGTAAGCCTCCGATAGGGAAAATCCTTGTCGGAGGCTTATTTCATAATTTGCATGGCACCCACCATATTAGTGGTGAGTAAGTGCGCACTTGCAGGTGTACTATAAGCCTTCCTCCGGGAGGAAGGTGGCACGCGCAGCGTGACGGAAGGAGCCTGCGTAATTTTGAGTTTATATAAAATTCATCGTAACGCACTCTCCCTCAGTCGCCTACGGCGACAGCTCCCTCCCGGATGGAGCCTCTGACTTTAGCCGCAAGATTGACTGCGCTACCGGTAATATAACTGTCCTTTAGAACCCACCGCTTTTGCAGTCCGGATTTCAATGTTATCTTTTGGAGTTCAATTCTTTTCTTTTTTGTCTTCTGACTTTATTTATATGCCTTTCGAAATCACCGTTTGAGATCAGTTCTGCGAGAACATACTGAACACACGTCGGCACCGTACACGAATAAAAGCCGAGTTTTTCGTTGAATTTTGTGATAAGGTGCTTCGGCAGGACCATGTATCCTACACGCAAGGAAGGGGAGACCGTTTTCGAAAAAGTATTCATATAAATAACGTTATCGTCGGGCGAGAGCGAAAAGATCGTCTCTTCCGTCTTTTTCGAGACTGAAAATTCCGACTCAAAATCGTCTTCTATTATATATCTTCCGTCCTTTTTTGCCCAACGAATATATTCGTGACGTTTCGATGCCGATGCCGTGACACCGCTCGGGAAACTGCGATAGGGGGTGATGTGCAGAATATCCGCCGCCGTTTCGTTGAGAACAGCGCTGTTTATGCCGTCTGCCGAGAGCGGAAGCATTTCATATTTGACGCCGCTGATCTTATAGACCTGTTCTATTTTTTTATAGGACGGTGATTCTATGCCGTAGATCATTTCTCTGCCCAGAAGATCCGCGATCAGTCCGTAAAGATATTCCGAGCCCGAACCGACGATTATCTGAGAGATATCGGCTTTTATTCCTCGGCTCCGTTCAAGATAATGGCGTATATTTTCTCTTAATTTCAAACAGCCCTCATTCGGAGAACGCTCAAATAATTCCGAACCATATTCGCTTATAGCTTTTCGCATCGTCTTTGCCATTGTCGGAAAAGATACACTCTGATCCTCTTCCGGGTGCGGAATTCCCGTAAAAATATCGGTAGCAACTTCTTTTGAGGAACTCATAAAACCGTCTTCCTGCCTGAAAATAACGATATATCCGCTGCGTTCCCGCGATTCGATATAGCCCTCGTCGCAAAGTAATCCGTATGCGTGTTCGACTGTTACCGTGCTTACGCCTGTTTCGCTTGCAGTCAACCTTTTTGACGGCAGCTTGCTCCCGTAGCCGTAAACACCGTTTATAATATCGTCTTTTACCTGCTTATATAATTGCAGATATGCGGTCTCCTTTTTCGTTTGATCTATAAAATATTTCATCTGGTTATATAAAATTCTCCGTTTTTGGTTATTTATATCTGATCAGAAATATTATATACTATTTCGGTAAAAAAATCAAGAGGAGATTTAATATGAAACAAAAAAATATTAAGCAAACAACTCTGCGTATTTGTGTTACAGCAATGCTTATGGCTCTTAACGTAGCTATGAGTTCTTTTGGTGTTCCTGTACCCGGAGGACATCTTTATTTGAATGATATCGTTATTTGTACGGCATCCATTCTGCTTAATCCCTTTGATGCCTTTATTGTTGGAGGTATCGGTGCTTTTTTAGGTGACTTTTTTTTCTATCCTACCCCAATGTTTGTTTCTCTTGTAACGCACGGTATTCAGGCTGTTGTCATTTCTGTTTTCTCTAATTATTTTATGAAGAAACATCCTGTTATATCCTCAGGTATCGGGGTAACTATCGGTGCAATAATCATGGTTGTGGGCTATTCCCTCGGCAGAGCTTTTATTTACAGTACCGTTGAATATGCTATTTTAAAACTTCCGTATCAAATCTTGCAGGCTGTGGTCGGCGCGGTTTTCGGTATGATAATATGCTGGAAATTTAATTTGCATAAATTTTATCATAAGACAATTCTTGAAAAACACAGATAAAAGATATTTTTTGTATTTTATTTCTGGTTATATAAAATTCTCCGTTTTTGGTTATTTATATCGAGTCAGAAATATTATATAATACTTTTATGAAAAAATCAAGCAGTTTTTATTTTTAGTGAGGTATTTCTTAATGGAAAGACAGAAAAGGGTCGCTGCGATCCACGATATTTCATGCTTCGGCAAATGTTCTTTAACCGTTGCCCTGCCCATCCTTTCCGCGGCAGGCATTGAAACCAGCATTATTCCTACCGCGATCCTTTCTACACATACCGGCGGTTTTGAAAATTACACATACAGAGATCTTACCGACGATATTATGCCCATTGTAGATCATTGGAAAACTCTCGATCTTCATTTTGACGGTATTTACACAGGTTTTCTCGGCTCGTTCGAACAGATCGATGTTATGAAATCCGTATTTGACAAACTTAAAAGCGAAGATACTTTGATTTTCGTTGATCCCGTAATGGCTGATAACGGCAAACTCTACGGTTTATTCTCCCCCGATTTCCCGAAAGGTATGGCTTCTCTTTGTGAAAAAGCCGATATCCTTATTCCCAATATAACGGAAGCTACGCTTCTTCTCGGTGAAGAATTCGTTGAAGGTCCCTATACTAAAGAATATATTGAAGGTCTTCTTGCAAGACTTGCAGACCGCTTCTGCTCCAAGATCATTCTTACAGGCGTATACTTCGACGATAAGGCTCTCGGTGCTGCTTCATACGATGCTTCTACGGGTGAGATTAATTATTCTTTCTCCGACCGTATCGACGGCTACTATCACGGAACGGGCGATGTCTTCGGAAGCGCAGTTCTCGCAGGCATTATGAACGGAAAATCTCTCGCAGATTCCGTGGCTCTTGCTGTTTCGTACACATATCATTCCATTGAGCGTACAAAAAATGCCGGCACAGATATCCGTTTCGGTGTTGATTTTGAGCGCGGAACAAAAGAACTTATAGCTGAATAATCTGATTTCTAGAATCAAAGACGACGTTCATTTTTATGCTCGTCGTCTTTTTTATTTATGACTGAACTGATTTAGTCTTGACGAAATCAGATTAGTGTGCTATAATATGGAAAATGATTTTACAGGAGGACGGTCTATGGATGAAAAAATCCTTAAAGCGTTGTTTGAGCCGAAAAGATTTCTTCTCGTTCAGCTGATGGCGGAACGGAGCTACTGTGTCCGTGCGCTTGCGAGAAAGAGCTATCTTTCGGAATCCGCCGTGTCTCAGCATCTGAAAACGCTGCGCGAGGCTGGGCTTGTTTACGGCGTCAAAAAGGGTTATTATACTCATTACGGTCTGGATAAAGATGCTCTCGACCGTGTGATCGAAGAACTTCAATCGATACGCAATACAGAGCGCAAACCTTGCGACGGCCCGTATTACGGTTGCTCCGAGTCTGAATATTTAAGATGCAAAGCATATATTCCGCCGGAAAAAAGAGGAAAGGAATAATAAAAAATGTTAAGGCGTTTTATCAGTTACTATAAACCGCATAAAAAGATGCTTGCAATGGATATGCTCGCATCCCTGCTCATCTCCGTTATCGGTATGGTTTATCCTATCGTAACGAACAAAATGTTAAACGAATATATCCCCGAAAAGATGTATTCAACGATCGTCATTTCAGGTTTGGTCGTTTTGGGACTTTACGTTCTTCGTATGTGGCTTCGTTATTTCGTCCAGTATTACGGTCACGTCATCGGTGTAAAAATGCAGTCTCAGATGCGTATCGACCTTTTTGATCATCTTCAGAAACTTCCGTTCGGTTTTTACGATAATAACGAAACGGGTAAGATCATGACCCGTATAACCAGTGACCTTTTTGAGGTCTGCGAACTTGCGCATCACGGTCCCGAAAACCTGCTCATAAGCGCAGTTATGATCGTTCTCTCGTTCTGCTATCTTCTTAGTATCGACTGGATTCTCACTCTTATCGTTTTTGCGTGCGTTCCCATTCTCGTTGTGGTTACCATGCATTACCGCAAGGCGATGAACAAAGCGTTTGACGACAGACGTAAAAGCAACGCGACCATCAATGCCGCAGTTGAAAGCAGTATTACCGGTATCCGTGTAACAAAAGCTTACACCAACTCCGCACGGGAAGTCGAGAAATTCAGAAAAGGCGACGATGAGTTTGTAAGGGCTTCGGACAGCGCATATAATGCAATGGCAAAATTCCATGCTTCCACTTCTTTCGTTTCCGATGTTTTTAACGTTTTCATTCTTATCGCAGGCGGTCTGTTCCTTTATTCCGGCAGAATTTCTTTCGGCGATTATTCAACATTCATCGTCTCCGTTAACCTTTTTATCAACCCCGTCAACACTCTTATCGGCTTTATGGAACAGTTCCAGAACGGTGTCAGCGGCTTTAAACGTTTCGTTGAGATCATGGAAGAAAAGCCCGAAGTCGATGCGATCGATGCGGAAGAACTCGAAAATGTTGAAGGTGTTATCGAATTCAAAAATGTTACTTATTCCTACGATCTGACTAAAGAAGTTCTTCATAACGTCGACCTTCGCCTCGAAAAAGGCAGAAAACTTGCTCTCGTCGGTCCTTCGGGCGGCGGTAAAACAACTCTTTGCCACCTTCTTCCCAATTTCTATAAACTCGGTGAAGAAAACGGTTCAATATTCATTGACGGCAAGGATATCCGCAGTCTTACGCTCGAATCTGTCCGCCGTA
This sequence comes from Clostridia bacterium, assembly GCA_017621705.1. Classification (GTDB taxonomy): domain Bacteria; phylum Bacillota; class Clostridia; order Oscillospirales; family UBA644; genus HGM12619. The sequence continues at coordinate 22,569 of JAGASR010000021.1, forward strand.
ATATTGGTATCGTTCAGCAGGATGTTTTCCTTTTTGTAGGAACTATCCGCGAAAATATCCTTTACGGCAGACCCGATGCCACCGATGAAGAAGTTTACGAAGCGGCTCGCCGCGCAAATATTCATGATTACGTCATGACTCTCGAAAAAGGTTACGATACCGAGATCGGCGAACGCGGCGTCAAGCTTTCGGGTGGTCAGAAACAGAGACTCAGTATTGCCCGTGTCTTCTTAAAAGACCCTGCGATCCTTATTCTTGACGAAGCAACCAGCGCTCTTGACAATACGACCGAAGTTCTCATTCAGCAGGCTCTTGATGAGCTTTGTAAAGGCAGGACAACGCTTGTTGTCGCGCACCGTCTTTCAACTATCAGAAACGCAGATGAAATTGCTGTTGTAATGAACGGTCTTATTACCGAACGCGGAACTCATGAAGAGCTCATGGCTGCAGGCGGAACGTATAAAGATCTCTATTCTCTTCAGTTCAGAGATAACGATCTTGTTGAATAACAGGTTGAATAAAATTAAGAGAACCGATCCGTAGGGGTCGGTTCTCTTTGTAATTGAGAACTGTTGGATTATTCTCCGAAAAGTACATCGTAAGCTTCCATCGTGGGCTCAACATAATCTGTAAAGCAGGATTCAACAACGGTTGACTGCTCTTCGAGAAGTTCGCTGATAGCTTTTTCCGTTGTGCATATCTGCGAGGGAATTTCACGGTTCTTAAAACCTGTTGTATAGTCGTAGTTGTAATATGAATTTTCGAAAAGATCAAAGAATGCATCGGCATCTCTTTCGTCAAAGAAATAGTTTCTGGACATATATTCTTTGATATCGTCCTTTGTTTCGTAACCCGGGAGCGGTTCGTATATTTCGTTTACAACAAGAGCCGCAGCGTCCACGTTGTCGCTCGTTATCGGGAACGATATAGCATAATACATCGTGTGGTGATAACTCATAACGTGGTCGGGATCAACGTCGGGACCGGTAGGGGTGGGAAGGATCGCAAAGTTATCGAGTTTCATTGCTACTTCACCGTAAACACCGAAAATGAAGTGTGTCGGCAGGAATGCGTAAGTACCCATTTCGTTTACGAAGTTCGAGGTTACCGTTTCGGAAAGATAAACTTCTTCTCTGCTGACGGTATGTTTGTATGCACCGTACCAGACTTCTCTTATTTCTTCAAGAGCGCGGAAACCTGCGTCTGTGTAATAACCGCAGATCAGTTCGCCGTCAGCGTTGACATCCGCAAACTTCGCACCGTTTGAAAGAAGAATCATCGATGCGAAATAGGGGTAGGACGTTACAAGACCGTAGGACTTTACTTCGGAACCTTCAACGATAGTGTTTTTATCAAGCTCTGTGTTGAAAATATCCCAGGTCCAGGTTTTTGCTTCAACAAGTTCTCTGGGGTTTTGCGCGCCGTTGGTCATGATAAGATCAACGTTTGCAACGAGCGGATAGCCGAAAGAAGTGTAGTTCTGCTCGGGCCATGCGTTGGGGGTAAGACCGTAAACGTCATCTTTGTAGAACATTGATTCGAGGATCTGCGGAGAACCCCATTTTTCTGAATCTCTGTAGTCGATATAATCGGAAAGTCTGCTTATACCGGTAAGAAGACCTGTCTTACACCAGCTGAAATAGTTAAATGATGGGCTGAGGAATATATCCGAGAATTTCATTCCACCTGCTGTCATGTTTACGAGATCGGCGGTTTCGGTCGTCATTTTGAGTTTGAAATTGTATTTTTCTTCAAGATCTTTAACTCTCTTCATTGCAAGGTCACTGAATTCGGTCTCAAGAACGTATCCGAGGTAGTTGTCCGAAAGGCCGATACCGCCGTTACCGCTGTCGAGATTTATTCTGTAAAGCAATTCGATACCGTCAAGGTCTGCAACACCGTCACCCTGAGAGGCAAAGTTGATGTCGAATTCTTCGGGTGCCTCCGCGCATCCTGCAAAAATCGAAAGGATAAGCACGAGAACCAGTAATTTGCATACGTTTTTCATAATACGCTCTCCCTTAAACGCAAATCCGTCATTGAAATTTGTTTTATGGTGAATTTGCATAATTTATTTGTAAAATATCCTATTTTTTATATTTTACTACTATATTATATACTTTTTTACATAATAATACTTATATAATCGTATTATGATATTTAAATATAAGAACGACGGGCTTTTTACGGTCCGCCGTTCTTTGGGGGTTGGAGGATTATTCGTTTTTCATGTGCGTCTTATCTGGATATGACCGAGATTGTTTTCGCCGGTAATACGGATTTTCGGTCCGTATGCTTCTCCGTTGCCTGCCTGGGTCGTATGACCGAGATTATTCTCAATATTCATTTCGATTCTCCATGATGACGGAACATTTATATTCACGCTTCCGAGGTTGTTTTCGATTTTAAGCGTTCCTTCTCCGTTATATTGATCGATATTTTCGAAATGCACATTATATGCGCCGAGATTATTTTCAATCACTCTTATCGAGGAAAAATCGGAACTGTCTATGTACTCTACCGAATTGCCGAAGTTCCCGTGGTCGCTTCTTCCGTTGATTACAAATCTGAAGTTGCCGCTGATCATACCAACGCCGATCGAAATTATGATCGCGCACAGAAGTAAAAGCCAGTTGGAAATGATATTTTCGTTTTCGAGACCGTATACGGCAGCTACATTCCGTTCAAACAGCATAAATATGAACGAAAGCGGAATGAATATCGAAGCGATCTTGCCTTTGACCAGCCTTGTGATGATGAAGTATAAAAGTCCGAGCCCGATCGCTACTCTGAACAGGGAGATCTCTCCCAGAATTCCCGAGATCGGGGCAAGTATTCCGACCGCGTCCAGTATCAGCAGGACCGCAACGACGATCAATATTATGCCCCAGAATATTTTACTTGATTTTATCATAATCTTATCTCCTCTATCTTGTCACGTAATAATTTGTAGTAACCTCTTGAAAAATAAACTTTCTTTTCGCTGCCCTTGAAACCAATTTCGCCGTTTCCCGTAAGCTCCCTTCGAAGTGAACTTATCATTTTTATATTCGCTATCGCGGATTTTGAGATGCGTATAAAATATGACGGCATGATATTTTCTATTTCGAACAGACGGTAGGTCGATAAATACATTCCGTCTTTTGTATGCGCGTATATTTTACCGTCGTTCGTCTCGAAAAAGAGGATATCGTTTTTGCTTATGTAATATTCCGTGTTTGCAATATACAGCGGCAGTTCGCCTCGGCTTTTGAGTGCGTTTTCGATGAGCGATTCGAGCAGTATAATTTTATCCGTTCTTTCTTTGCACCGTATTACGATCTCTTCGTCGCCGTCAGGTACTGTCTCCGTCCGTATTTTCACTGCGATCTTCTCCTTCCCCGAACTGTTTTTCTTTATGTTTACATTATATCAGAAATATTTTTATTTGTAAATATCTTTTTGCCAACAGGTAGATCCGAAGCCCTGACAGGTAGATTTTTCGGCTTAACGTAAAATTATGCGGATACGTTTTTGCTGTACCCGCATAATAGCATTTATTTATTGTATTCCTGCATTGCAAGATAGTTGGGAATTATATTAATTTCCATTTGCTCGTCCATAACGCCTTCAAGAGAAGAAACTATTTCCTGACCGGTTTTAGTCTGATACAAACCTTCTATTGTCTGCAAGCTCGTGCCGCCGATTCCGTAATAGTCGTAAACGGCGTTTTTATAGAGTGAAACATAAAGCTCTGCATCTCTCTTGTCGAAGAACAGTGTCTTGTAAAGTGACTCAACATGGTCATCTTTGCTTACACCTTCGATATCTTCAAATAAAATATCTATAATACTTGCACACTCTTCGGGGCTTTCGACGCCGGAGAAAATACTCATCGTCGTCATTGCGCTGTATGTCATGCCGATATCTTTACAGTCGTATTGATCCGCTACGGGGAAAGGAACAATGCCGAAGTTTTCCATTTCTTTTGCGATTTCGATTATATTCATCGTCTCGCCGAGAGCCATTACGCAGTCGCCGTTCGAAAGATCTTTCCATGCATCCCATCTGGAGAGGAATGTGAAGTCATCGGCGTATTTTGTTATGTATTCTCTTGCCCATTCGATAGCTGTTATCAATGTGGGATTGCTTGTTACGGGAAGAAGTTCTCCGTCTTTTTCGTAGATCGGTGTCAGTTTGTATGCCCCGGAAAATCCTCTCGCAAAAGCGGCGCTGTGACCGAGGAATGCCTTGATATCCTTATCGCCGTCCTCAACATGGAACAGGGGAGTGATCTCTTCGAGCTTGGAAAGATTCCACGTGTTCTGTTCGTAAAAATCTCTGGGATCTTCAAGACCGTATTTCTGAATGAGCGTTTCATTTATTACAAACAAGGTCGAAACATTGCCGTCGTTCGATTTTTGCGGCCAGTTATTCGGAATAACGCCGTAAACGTTGCCTTTTGCCATGCAGCATTCAAGAATATTGATCGGACCGTACTTTTCGGAGTCTGAAAGGTCGATTATATCAGGAAGTTCGTTTAACGGATAAAGCGTTCCCGCCTGTGCGGCTCTCATATTTGCGTTGTCGCTTCCGAAATATACAAAATCACACATCTTTATATCGCTTACAAGGCTCGTGAAAAGATTGTTCTGTATGTCGCTGCCAATGCCCAGAGAGGTTATGATCTTCAATTGCACGTTATGCTGCTTTTCGATCTTATCTATGTGTGCAAGAAGAAGATCGTAATAAAGAGAATCTTTTGAATAAAAGAAAATATTGCCTATATCATTTGTATTGTCCTGAGCGATAATATACTCTTTGCCGTCGAAATTTTTAACGCTGAGATCTATCTTCTCAAATTCGGGGATTATCTCTTCCTGCACAGTCGCGCACGATGTTATGAACAGCACGACAAACAGAATCGCAAATAATTTCTTTTTCATGCAAATACACCGTCCCTTCTCTTGATAATTTTCAAAGTTTGTTTTTAAATACAGTATACTGCATAAATACGACGTATATGTGTCGAAATTTTGAATTATGAATTTTTTGCAAAAACTATCTTGTTCGGATAACGTATTGTCCGTCAAAAAATGAAAAATCTGCCTGTAAATCTCTTTTTTTTAAAAAGTTACAAAAAAGTCCTTGTTTTTTTCATTTGTCCATGCTATAATGTTTAAGTTACAATACAAGATCTATAATTAATGTAAAACATGAAAAATTCAGGAGGTTAAACCTTAATATGGCTAAAAAGTACGTATACCTTTTCACCGAAGGTAACGGCTCCATGAGAGAGCTTCTCGGTGGTAAAGGCGCAAACCTTGCGGAAATGACCAACATTTTCAAAGAAAAATTCCCCGACAGAAACCCCGTACCCCAGGGCTTCACCATTTCTACCGAAGCTTGTACTCAGTACTATGAAGACGGCAAAATGATCAACGACGAAATTCAGTCTCAGATCATGGAATATGTAACAAAGATGGAAGAGATCACCGGCAAAAAATTCGGTGATAAAGAAAACCCCCTCCTCGTTTCCGTTCGTTCCGGCGCTCGTGCATCCATGCCCGGTATGATGGACACCATCCTCAACCTCGGTCTTAACGAAGAAGTTGTTGAAACCATGGCAAGAAAGTCCGGCAATGCTCGTTGGGCTTACGACTGCTACAGAAGATTTATCCAGATGTACTCCGACGTTGTTATGGAAGTCGGCAAAAAGTACTTCGAAGAACTTATCGATAAAATGAAGGAAGAAAAAGGCGTTACCTTTGACGTTGAACTCACCGCTGAAGACCTCAAAGAACTCGCTGAACAGTTCAAGGCTGAATACAAGTCCAAGATCGGTTCCGACTTCCCCACCGATCCCAAAGAACAGCTTATGGGCGCTGTAAAAGCAGTATTCCGTTCTTGGGACAACCCCAGAGCTAACGTTTACAGACGTGACAACGATATTCCTTATTCTTGGGGTACCGCTGTTAACGTACAGGCAATGGCATTCGGTAACATGGGCGACGACTGTGGTACCGGCGTTGCATTCACCCGTGACCCCGCTACCGGCGAAAAGAAACTCATGGGCGAATTCCTTGTAAACGCACAGGGCGAAGACGTTGTTGCAGGCGTCAGAACCCCAATGAAGATCGAAATGATGGCTGAGAAATTCCCCGCTGCTTACGCTCAGTTCACCGAGATCTGCAATATCCTCGAAAATCACTATCACGATATGCAGGACATGGAGTTCACCGTTGAAAACGAAAAACTCTACATGCTCCAGACCAGAAACGGTAAGAGAACCGCACAGGCTGCTCTTAAGATCGCATGCGACCTCGTTGACGAAGGCATGAAGACCGAGCAGGAAGCTGTTGCAATGATCGACCCCAGAAACCTCGACACTCTTCTCCATCCCCAGTTCGACGCTAAAGCTCTCAAAGCTGCTACCCCCATGGGTCGCGGTCTCGGTGCTTCTCCCGGCGCTGCTTGCGGTAAGATCGTATTCACCGCTGAAGATGCTGAAACTTGGAACGCAAGAGGCGAAAAAGTTGTTCTCGTTAGACTTGAAACTTCTCCCGAAGATATCACCGGTATGAAAGCATCCCAGGGTATCCTCACCGTTCGTGGCGGTATGACCTCTCACGCTGCAGTTGTTGCTCGTGGTATGGGTACTTGCTGCGTTTCCGGTTGCGGCGAAATCAAGATGGACGAAGAAAACAAGAAGTTCGAACTCGCTGGTAAGACCTTCCACGAAGGCGACTTCATCTCCATCGACGGTTCTACCGGTAACATCTACGACGGTATCATTCCCACCGTTGACGCTACTATCGCAGGCGAATTCGGCAGAATCATGGCTTGGGCTGACAAATTCAGAAAGCTCAAAGTAAGAACCAACGCTGATACTCCCGCTGATGCTAAGAAAGCTCGCGAACTCGGCGCTGAAGGTATCGGTCTTTGCCGTACCGAACATATGTTCTTCGAAGCTGACAGAATCGCTGCATTCCGCGAAATGATCTGTGCTGACACCGTTGCTGAAAGAGAAGTTGCTCTCGATAAGATCCTTCCCTACCAGCAGGGCGACTTCGAAAAGCTCTACGAAGCTCTCGAAGGTACTCCCGTTTGCATCAGATTCCTCGACCCGCCTCTCCACGAATTCGTTCCCACTACTGACGAAGATATCGCAATTCTCGCAGCAGCTCAGAACAAATCCGTTGAAGATATCAAAGCTATCATCGCTTCTCTCCATGAATTCAACCCCATGATGGGTCACAGAGGTTGCCGTCTCGCAGTAACTTACCCCGAAATCGCAGCAATGCAGACCAAGGCAGTTATCAGAGCAGCTATCAATGTTCAGAAAGCTCATGCTGACTGGAACGTTGTTCCCGAAATCATGATCCCCCTCGTAGGCGACGTTAGCGAACTTAAATATGTTAAGAAAGTAGTTGTTGAAACTGCTGATGCTGAAATCGCAGCTGCAGGCGTTTCCCTCAAGTACGAAGTTGGTACTATGATTGAAATCCCCAGAGCTTGTCTCACCGCTGACGAAGTTGCTAAGAACGCTGACTTCTTCTGCTTCGGTACCAACGACCTTACCCAGATGACTTACGGCTTCTCCCGTGACGACGCTGGTAAGTTCCTCAACGCTTACTACGATGCTAAGATCTTTGAAAACGATCCGTTCGCTAAACTCGACCAGAACGGCGTTGGCAAACTTATGGAAATGGCTATCAAACTCGGTAGACCCGTTAACGAACATCTCCATATCGGTATCTGCGGCGAACACGGCGGCGACCCCGCATCCGTTGAATTCTGCCACAAGATCGGCCTCGACTACGTTTCTTGCTCTCCCTTCAGAGTTCCCATCGCAAGACTCGCTGCTGCACAGGCTGCTATTAAAGGTTAAACAATTTAGTTTATCTGGGCAGCATATGCTCAAGGCAGCTATTAAGGGTTAATTAGTTTACGTTATTCCTGAGATGCATATGCAAAGGCTGCAATTAAAGGCTAAGCAATTTATTTTATCTGGGCAGCAAACAACTCACGCACCAACTTTTGGCTTCAACATTTGTTATCTGAGTTGTTAATGCTCCAAGGCAGCTATCAAAGGCTAATCCGATAAAAAGATCAGCCTGACAAACTAAACAAATCGATCCCCACCGATTTTTCGGTGGGGATTTTTGTGGTTGAACAGTCAAACTTTTTCGTGAACTGCGGATAATAAAATTCGCCCAAGTTTTGAACTGATATACTTGTAATTGGTTCTTTAAAAAGCAGACATATCTGGGGTTATGTGAGTTTATCGAGAATTGCTTTGAACTTTGGAGTATCACGTATTGCAGCATAACGGGATTCTGTGGTAAGATCTTCCAAGAGTCTGCTTCGTTCATTAAGATTTCTCTTATCCCAGTCTTTATAAGTGATGCGGTTGATGAGAAGAGAAGTTGCTTTCCCATTTTCAAGATCAAATGTATCATTCATTACACAGTAGTCAGCAGATTTATCGAGAGAAATGAGACAGTTTTCGATATCACCTTTTTCGAGATACAGGTCAGCCATGTTCTGATACGTCGAAAGCGTTCTTAGAAGTCCGTAAAGATGGTCGTGGTTTTCATAGATCAGTTCGTACATATCAATTACTTTCTGGCACAGAGCAATCTTTTCGTCAGGAGAATAATGATCGGTCTTGCAAATTTCCCTTGTCCAGTAGTAAAGACACCATGTCCACCGCTGCACCGCATCCTGTACTACATCAATTCGTTCGGTCCCATCAACGATATCGCAGAGTTCAATCTCCATTGTTTTATAGATATTGGGGAGACTTTTTGCCATAGCAACCGCTTTGTCATGGTAACCTGCTCTTTGGTACGCAGTGCAGATATTTGCTTGATCAATGTTTCTGATTTTTGTATCAGTACATTTTTCAAGAATATGTTCGTAAATTCGGATAGCTTCTTCGAGATTTTCTTGACCCGTACATACCATAAGTTGATATGCAAGTTCCGATTTTAGTTTGAATGAGTGAGGATATTTTTCAAGACCTTTTCTGAAAATATCTACCGCTTCATAGCCGGGTGTCTTCCATGCGGTACTAATGATTTCTTCAATCTCTTCTTTTTCACGTTCGGCGTCAAGGCCACATACTGTATCCACAGTTACACCGAAATAGCCTGCGATGGAGGGAAGAAGCGTGATATCAGGATATCCTTCTTCTCTTTCCCATTTGGAGACAGCCTGCGAGGTCACGCCAATGGCATCAGCAAGTTCTTCCTGTGTGATGTCTTTCTCGCGGCGCAATCTTTTTATTGCTTTTCCTATATTAAGTTCTGACATAATCTTTACCTCGTTTAATTAAATGATTTGTTAAGCAGGCCTGCCTTACAGTTGTTATTATATCACATGAAACGTACCTTTACAATAGACGCATTCGTCAGAAAAGTAAACGGTGCGTTGGAATATCCCAACATTCGTTTTGTATATAAATGTGTAATTGATTAGGTATACTTATAGAAAATGATCGTATTCTTTATGTTCACCTCGTCCAAGGCTGATAGCAACTGTTAATCCGATAACAAGATCAGCCTGACTAACTAAACAAATCGATCCCCACCGATTTTCGGTGGGGATTTTTGTATATCGTATCGTTTTTTTTACATTAAAAATGTTTATCACTTTCCTTGTTCAAAAGCTTCTGCGTCTGCGAGAATAGCCTTGAAACGCTCATTTTCACGGATCGGATCAAAAACATCATATGCGAATGAGGGCAGAAGAGTATCTTTTCTGTCATACGAATTCGCAGAAAAGTGATTTGTTTTGCCATACAGATACGGTATTTTCGTTTCTGTTATTACATTAAAATTATTTGCCATAACACGCTCATGTTTAACCATTTTTTCGAGCCAATATATCGCTTCTTCGTGACGTTTCATGTTCATACAGATAATTGCGCAATGTTCATAATCATAATGGGGACTGCAGAAAGGCATTTCATCCTTCCGTTCTCCTACAATAAGATCGTAGATATCCGGGAAGAGCCTATGGCAAGCATAAGCCTCTTCAAATTTACCTTCTGTTCTCCATGATTTACCAATCATAAAAAGCTGATCATGAAGGTATTCGAGCGCATTATAAATGTTTTTTGCTCTTTCCCGACGGCCTTCATCCTTTCTACCGAGAAGATTAAGTGCTTCGGCTTGCAAGTCTCCGCCTTCTGCATACGGATCAAATACTGTGATCTTTTTTGCGTATTCCAGCATTTTCATGTAATTGCCCATATCTTTGTAAAGAACTGCCATCCATTTATTTGCCTCATTGAGATAACGGCTGTTTGTACAATGATTGAGAATTATATTTGCCTGACGTATACTCTCGTTTTCCCACTTTTGTATTTCCTCGGTTTTGTCTTTCATTTTATCACTGTATCTGTATTCGTCCAACAGACAGCAGATATGTCCCAATGAATAAGCCAAAAGCTTATAATTATTCGGATCTACTTCAAGCATTTTTTGTACATCCTCAGTACATTCTTTGCTCCATGCGAAACTGTCGACACCTTCCGGGGGATTACAGATTTTCTTTTCCGTCTCACGTATGAACGATTCGACAGCTTCTTTCCTATTTGTTCCATCTTTGCCGAACAGAACATCCGTCGTTACACCGAAAACATTTGAAAGCGGCACGATCTGCGAGATATCCGGCATACCGGTTCCGTTTTCCCATCGGCTGACTGCCTGATAGGTGATATTCAACTGTTCCGCAAGCTCTTCTTGGGTAAGATTACGTTCTTTTCTAAGCCTGCGGATAATTTGACCCATTGTTTCGTTCATAATTTCGCTCCTTAAATGTGAATTCCGGTACCGTTGTATATAGTATAACAAAAGTTCTCGGAAATGTCCAGCGATGTAAATCTTCATTATATTCAACGGAGCATTGAGTTTTATTGGTTTACATTCTTTTTTTTAATATGATATTATATAAATGTTAATCTGATAAGAATTAACTTAGCTTTATGTTATTATTGACATCGGTTTGAAAAAAAACTTGACAAAAAATATGGTGATGTGGTATACTGTAATCGAAATAACAAAGGAGGGACGTACTGATGAAAAAGTCTGTATTAATTTTTATTTCTTTTATTCTTTTCCTCTGTCTTATTGTCGGCTGTTCCAACAATAATGCAGGAGGACGTGAAGAAAGCTCCGTTAAAGTCACAACGCTCATTGCCGACGATTTCCGAGAAAAAACGGCGGCTGCTGAAAAATGGGCGGCTGAAAATGTCGATATTGCCGAAAATGACAGTTATAAAAGGCACGAAAGCGATGTTTTAACGGTCGGCAATGTCACATATCTCTGCGTTAATTCATGGGAAACGAACGGAATGGTCGAAGTTCCGTCATATCAGCTTGAGAAATATGTTAACGGTGAACGAACCGTGCTTATTGATGTCGGACAGTTCGGATTTGGCGGTGATTTCCCGATTTCGATAGTAAAAGACAGCGAGACGGTTCTTCTTGCGGTTATGGGAAGTTCTATTAATCAAATTTCGACATGGAATAATGCCGGAAAAATTGTCGTAACATACGGCAACGGAGAGATCGAGGTCATAGAGTACAGTTTTGATTCAGAAGAAAAGGATTTTTACTGTGAATTCGTTCATCAGTTGGAAAGTTCGGATATCTCAAGCCTTATATTCGTTTCCTCACCCGACAGATACAGCGGTGTAACCACCCGTCTTTTCGAACTTGATGAAGATCAGCGGATAGTTTTTGCAAGAGTTGTCAACGGTGACGGTGCGTTTGACGAGGATTACAGCGTAAACGAGCCTGTACCCCACGTTTTCCCCGAATTGTTTGAATAATAAATAAGAGATAGGACTATAAAATCCTATCTCTTTTCGTTATTTTTCGGGGAAAAGGTTGCGCTGTTCGTAATAAGCGTAGCCCATATATTCGTCGCCGCCTGCGCGTCCGTTATACCAGAGCATCCATTTGTTTTCGTCTTCGTTCCAGATAACGGTCGGCTTGTAGGTCGCATCTTTGTCCCATGCATCGGGGGTCGGTTCGATTATCGGATTCATGGAAGAGCGTTCCCAACCGAAAATGCCGTTTTTGCTTTTCGCGACGCAGATTCGCGCGGTGTTGATATCTTCATATCCGATATAAAACATCAGATAACCCATATCTTCGGTCTTTATTACCTGACAGCCGCCGACACGTTCCTGCTCGAAAACATTTGATCTCATATTCGTAAAAACAGGGTTTATTCTGCTCTTTTTCCAGTTTATGCCGTCGTCGCTTTCGGCGTATGCGTTAACGTTCGGCTCGTACGTTTCGCCTGCGGAGTACCACATTCTGTATTTTCCGTTTTCGAACATAACGCACGGATTCATGACCGACTCGCCTTCCCACGGATATTCGGAGATCATGACAGGTTCGTTAAGAATACGCTTGAAAGTCAGTCCGTCGTCGCTTTCCGCATAACCGATATAGCTGTGCTCTCGAGCCTGACCGGTGTACCACATTTTATATTTTCCGTCAACTTTTATAACGCAGTTTCTGTTCAGATTGTCTTCCCAGCCTGTGCTTTCGTCGTATTCAAGAGTTATTATCGGGTCGGACCAGTTGATTCCGTCGTCCGAGAAAGTCACAGCGCATGCCTTTTTCGGTCTCCACGAAAAATCCATGCGGTATTTGCCGTTATCTTTCCAGACGTATCCGTCAAAAACAGTTCCCGTTTCTTTGTTTCCGAAAACGGGTCCGTTTGAGTATTTTGTAAAAGTGCCCATAGTTTCTCTCCTTTTACGCTTTTTCTAATTATATCTTAATTTCAAGCGAAAGTCAATATCTTCCGAGTGCTGTTTTATTCCCGAAAGTGTTGAAAAATACATAAATCTATGGTAAAATAAATCAATATTTTACCGCATCTTAACCGTCTGTATGGTATAATTACGGTAAAGATCTATCGGAGAGTGCTTATGGCTAAAAAAGTCTTGAAAGATATTGCAATTACGGTCGGCGTGTTTATTCTTTACTTACGGGCTCGGCTTTGTGATGCAGGATGTTTTTAATATAAAGGAGCATATAACTACAGTTTTTGTGTTTTCCGTTTTTCTTGTTTCGCTTCTGACCGAAGGCTATGTTTACGGTATAATAACGACTGTCGTTTCCGTTCTGTTTATAAATTATACATTTACATATCCGTATTTTGATTTTGATTTTTCCGTCCCTGCGAATATCCTTTCTGCCGTCGTAATGCTTATAATTTCTCTTTTGACAAGCTCATTTACGACAAAACTCAAAAAATGGCAGGCGCTCAAAGCAGAGGGCGAAAAAGAAAAGATGCGTGCAAACCTTCTTCGCGCGGTCTCTCACGATCTTCGCACGCCTCTTACAACTATTTACGGCGCAAGTTCGACTATTATCGATAATTAAGACCGTTTGACGGACAGTCAGAAGACCCGTATGATAAACGGCATCAAAGAAGACTCCGAATGGCTGATACGTATGGTAGAAAACCTTTTGTCTATCACCCGTATTGACAGCGGAAACGTTAAACTTATCAAAACACCGACTGTTCTCGAAGAGCTTATCGATTCGGTTATCGTAAAATTTAAAAAACGCTATCCGAACCAAAAAGTCGAGCTGAATATCCCCGAAGATCTCGTTGTTATCCCGATGGATGCGATCCTGATCGAGCAGGTAATAATAAATATTCTCGAAAACGCCGTTCAGCATGCGGAAAGTTTTACCAAACTCGCTCTTAAAGTTTTCGTTATCGATAATAAAGCGATCTTTGAGATCTCCGATAACGGCAAAGGTATCGAAAAAGAGCGTCTCGAACATCTTTTTACGGGTTATTACAATACGGAAGAAAAAGCAGATAATCAAAAACGCAACGCAGGTATAGGTCTTTCCGTTTGCGCAACGATAATTAAGGCTCACGGCGGCACGATAACTGCGGAAAATGCGAAAGACGGCGGCGCGGTTTTCCGTTTTGCGTTAACTACGGAGGAACAGCAGGATGAATAATAATAAATATAAAGTCCTTTTCGTTGAGGATGAGGAAAATATCAGTATGTTTGTAAAAGCGTTGCTTGAAGCGAACGATTATAAAGTAATTCTTGCAAAAAGCTGTTCCGAGGCAAAAACGATGTATTATTCATATATTCCCGATCTTGTTATACTTGATCTCGGGCTTCCGGATTGCGACGGAACGATTTTTCTCGACGAGATCAGAAAAACGGAATATACCCCTGTTATCGTTCTTTCCGCAAGAGGGGATGAATCCGAAAAAGTCAGGGCTCTCGACCTCGGAGCAAATGATTATATAACCAAACCGTTTGGTTCTGCGGAGCTTCTCGCGCGTATACGTTCATCTCTTCGGATGTTTCGCCACAGTTCGGATTCCGGAAAGCTTCCAGGCGGTAAATTTGTAAGCGGCGAACTTACGATCGATTACGATGCGCGCCGTATTCATATCGGCAGCGAAGAGATCAAGCTTACTCAGACCGAATATAATATAGTTGATTTCCTTTCGGAACATTGCGGCAAAGTGATGACTTATTCCGCGATAATCAAAGCGATCTGGCGCGAATATCCAGATGAAAACAGCATAAAAAATTGCAGGTCAATATGGCAAATATACGAAAGAAATTCGGCGCACGCCCCGGTGAGATGAGCTATATAGTCAACGAACTCGGCATCGGTTACCGAATGGACGGCTGAATATCAGGCAGTACTGTTAAAGAGCAGTACTGCTTTTCTTTACCCCATCTTTACCGTATTTGTGGTATAATGTCATAAAATGGGATAAAAAAGAAAAATATGATCTTGTTCATTTTGAAAGGAGTAAAAAATGTTATCAGCAGATGAAATAATGCAGTTGATCCAGAGTCTTATCTGGCTTCTTGCAGGTGTCGGCGTAAAAAACGTCGAACTTGCGAACGCCCTCGAGTACAGCAAGCCGAGCGTACATAATATGCTCAAATCACTTGCCGAAATGGGCATTGTCTCGCAAAAATCTTTCGGCCTCGCTCATTTTACGGATGACGGCCGTGAGATTGCCAAAAAATACCGTCTTTGCTTCGAATTGCTTCAGAATAAAATGAATGAACTTATCGGCGATGATTCAGCTGCCGAGATCGCCATATGCGGTATTCTTGCCGATATGCCGTATGAAAAAATAGAAGAACTTTATAAAGCAAATAAAAAGCATTTTGAGTGAGGTCCGTATGGAAGATATAATTATCGTTGCCGTTATTTTGATCGCGGCGACCGTCGGAATTTTTTCTGCTGTCAGACATTTTCGCGGTCATGGCGGATGCTGTGGCGGCGGAAGTTATAAACCGAAGAAAAAGAAACTTAAAAATATACTGTTCCGAAAGGTTTTTATCGTTGACGGTATGCACTGTTCCCACTGCAAAAACAGGGTAGAGGAAGTTGTCAACGACCTTGACGGTCTCTCCGGCAATGTTAACCTGAAAAATGGCGAACTTATCGTTTCGTATTCGAAAAACATTTCCGACGAAACCCTCATATCCCGCATCGAAAAAGCAGGATATACGGTTTCTGCAATAAAAGATTATAATTGAAAAGTGAAAGCAAAAAGCGACAATTTCTTATTAAGAAGTTGTCGCTTTTTGCTTTTGGTCGGAGTGACAGGATTCGAACCTGCGGCATCTTGCTCCCAAAAAGTTCCAAATGCACAATATATAGCACTTTTTAGTTCTTTAATGTGCTTTCTGCTACAAAATATGGAGCCTCGCGGTGCTCTTTGACCACAGTTTCTCCATTGTATCCGTGTGCTCCGTGCGTGGAAGTGGGATAAACTGTGGTCAAAAAATACTCCTCACAAACGGCAATCTCCGTGAGTAAGGAGTGTTTTCATTGTACGTATATTACCTCTGAATCATGAGTTTGTCAAGGCCTTCGATGAAAAAATATGTTAATGGTTGAACCGCAGTAGACAAAGAAAAAGGCAATTATCAAAGATATGTTTCATAGGCATATTGAAAAATGTCGGTTTTTGTGATATAATAAATTAAAACTGCTGAAGAAATCTAATGAGAAAGGGATGGCTGAAATGTTATTATCTAAACCTTCACACTTAACGTACGAGCAGCTCAAGAGCAAAATTGAAACGGGGAATATGTTAATTCCTCAATTTCAAAGAGATTTCGTTTGGAACAAGGCGGAAGCTGCGAAACTGTTAGATAGTATATTTAAGGGTTATCCCATTGGGTCTTTTATCTTGTGGGAAACAAAAGAAAGATTGCGAACGATAAAAAATGTTGGTGGAATATCTTTGCAGACACCTAAACCCGGCGATTCTGTTTACTATGTGTTGGATGGACAGCAACGAATTACTAGTATATACGCGAGTCTAAGTGGGGCAATTATTGGTAAAGCGGATTATTCCAAGTTGTTCATTAATTTGAATGCAGATGAATCTCAAGAAATAGTAGTTATGAATGTTGATGGACTCCAAACAACGGACTACATCTCTATTACTATGCTTTTGAGTAATTCTCCTGCGGACATTTTCTCGATATACGGAAGCAAACCTAAAATAATTGAAAAAATATTCGATTATCAGAAAAAATTTACCACATATCAATTTCCAATTATTGAAATATCAAATGCTGATTTAGAAGTCGCAACAGATATTTTTACGCGTGTCAATAACGGTGGTAAAGCATTAGCGACATTTGAAATAATGTGCGCAAAAACCTACGACGAAAGACGGAATTTTGATTTATACGAAAAGCGAGAGGACCAAAAGACTCGTTGGGCTGATATTGAATACGAAACGATTCCAGATGCGACAGTTTTGCAGGCGGCTGCAATCTGTATTTCTGGTGTTTGTAGTAGAAAACATATACTGAACGACATTAGCAAACAACAGTTTATTGATACGTGGGATGATGTAGACAATAGCTTTTCACTTGCTATTGATTATATAAAGAGTGCTATGGGTGTTCGCGTCTCAAAATTGCTTCCCTATGATGGGTTGTTAGTTCCGTTTGTGTATTATTTTTATAAGCATCCTAAAAGCCCAACTGCATATGAAAATCAATTATTGAAGAATTATTTTTGGAGATGCGTTCTTTCAAATCGTTTTTCTGACGGTTTGGAAAGTAAATTAGCACAGGATGTAGAGCATGTTATCACACCGATTCTTGAAGGTAAGGTTCCAACTTATGAAAAGGGTGTTGATATTTCTTATGATTTCCTCAAAAAAGAAGGTTATTTCTCAACCGGAAATGCATTAATTAAAGGATTACTTTGCTTACTTGCTTCCCAGCATCCAAAGTCGTTCAAGAATAACAACGAAGTCGTTATCGATAATGACTGGTTGAGCCAAGGTAATAGCAAAAACTACCATCACTTTTTCCCGAAAAATTATATGAAGAAATATCAACCGCTTATTCCTGAAAACCTTGTGAATCACATTGCTAATATTACGATCGTGGATAGCTTTATTAACAAGGGAGAAATCAAAGACAAAGCGCCCTCCGAATATATGGGTAGTTATTATAAAAGTAATCCAGAAATAGTCACTACTATGCAAACCCACCTTATAGGCGATTCTGATGAATATGGGGTTTTTGAAGACAACTATTCCGCATTTTTTGAAAAACGTCTTTCAGCCATCCAAGCAGCAATAAAAAATCAATTAATAATTATTGATGACTTAGATATTGTTAAATAAATTGTCCAAACGCCATCGGATACTCCGATGGCGTTGACCTTTTCATGGAATATAATTAAACTATAGCAAACAAAAAATAAAGCCGGCGAGGAATCAAAAGTAACCCTATCGGCTTTTCCTTTACTTATCGAAAGATACAGGCTTTGTATCGCCTGTCGCGAATGCGTTGGGGCCGGGGTCAGACATAGAGAAATACATTTTCGCGGCTTTAGTCGTGCCGAAATCGCGGTTGGAGCCGGAGTTTTGCACCTTGTTAAAGGCGTCGCGGAACATTTGGTTGTGCGCTTCCTCGCGGTTCAAGAGGAAATCAATGGTCTCGCGCACCTTCTTGTCGTCGATCTGGCGGTAAAGGTATTCGTAAACCACCTTTGCACGCTGTTCGGATGCAATATTACTGAGCAGGTCGGCGCATAAATCACCCGTCACCGTAACGTAATCAGCCGTCCAGGAATAACCCGAAGCATTGATAAGCCCTGGATTCAGACCGAGAATGACGTGGGATTGGATCTCCCCGCAGGGGACTGTTGTCGCGTCCACGTCGTGACCGTTTAAGAGATTGATGGTCTGCGCCACCATCTCCATGTGACCGAGCTCCTCCGCCGCAATGTCGAGGAACAGATCCTTGATCTCAGGATCCTTGATTCGAAAGCTCTGGGACATATACTGCATCGCCGCCTTCAGCTCGCCGTTGCCGCCGCCAAGCTGTTCCTGCAAAAGTGCCGCATACTGCGGATTGGGCTTTTCCACCGCCACGGGATGAAAAAGCATCTTTTCGTGTTTGAACATTTCAGTACCTCCACTTGTTTGATATAAGTTATTTTTGCCAATCCGGAGATAGATATTCAAACGCACCGCCAAATCCGCACTCAAATCAACAATTGCACTGCAGTAGACAAAGAAAAGTCAATGCCTAAATCTACAATAATAAAACGATAAATACTGAAATCGCAGTATTTATCTGTCGATTACTGTTGACTCTTGGCACGATTTGTGTTATAATTTTTATATAAGTGAAAATGTTATCTTTATAGATTAATTTATGAGGTGTCATACAATGGCTGCAAGCTATAAGAAACTCTTTAAACTTCTGATCGACCGCGATATGAAAAAGAAAGAACTCGCAGAAAAAGCCGGCATCAGCATCGCCACCATCACAAAAATGGGCAAAGACGGCGCCGTTGTGTCAAGTGATGTGCTTGTGAAGATATGTACCGCACTTGAGTGCACCATGGATGATATCGTCGAAATTGTTCCGGAAAAGAATTCATAAAGGAGCCGACAGTTATGGCACGATGCTTATATAATAGCGACTTCGCAACTTTTTTATATACCGACTCAGCTTCCATATACAGAATACTGGACGACAATTATCACGGTGAAGCCTTAACTACTACGAGAGATGCGTGGAAGGCCGAAATCGAAATCATGAAGAACGTAATTTCAAGTCTTTCTGATGCCAACGGACAGATAATTTTTGAATATGACATACCTCGACTTGGCAAAAGAATTGATGTCGTTCTCCTTTATCGCGGAATCGTATTTTGCCTCGAATTTAAGGTTGGCGAGTCGAAGATTCTTGAATCAAATATTGATCAAGTTTTGGACTATGCTTTGGATCTGAAAAACTTTCATAAATTCAGCGAGGACAAGGTTATTGCTCCTATTTTGGTAGCTACAAATTATGCTAATCGTAGCACCTCCATACAAATGTCTGTATATGACGACATGGTAATAAACCCGCTTATTACCGGCAAGACAGGTATTTCCGCTCTGATTCAAAACGTATTGAATAAATTTCCGAATGAAACTCCGGTTCATAACGATTGGATTATCAGTCCCTATGAACCTACGCCCACCATTGTTGAGGCGGCGAAAACACTTTACGAGAGTCATTCAGTTGAGAATATCACAAGACATGAAGCAGATAAGGTTTCAACCGATACAACAATCAAATACATACTCGACGTAATTAAAAGAAGCAAGACAAATGGAGAAAAAAGCATTTGCTTCGTTACTGGTGTTCCCGGGGCGGGCAAAACGCTTGTTGGTCTTGATGTCGCAGTAAAGCAAACCTATCAAGGAAATGACACGCCAGTTGAAGACGAAGGTGCGGTATATCTTTCCGGAAACGGTCCTTTGGTTGCTGTACTCACCGAAGCTCTCGCAAAAGATAATCATCAAAAATGCCGTGATAGAAACGAAAAGAAAAATCTTTCCGATTCTCGCAGAGAGGTAGGCAAGTTTATTCAAATTATCCACCGATACCGCGATAACATGCTCGCCAAAATCAAGAATCCCGTTGAAAATGGAGTTTGGGAAATTGATCCCGAAAAAGCGGTGAAGCTTGCAGAGTCAGGTTACGGCGAGGTGGAGCACGTTGCAATCTTCGATGAAGCGCAACGTTCATGGACGCACAAAAGGCTCGCAGACTATCTCAAGCGCGGTGGAACATACGGCAATAAATTGAAGGTTCCTAATTTCCCGTTATCCGAGGCGGCCTTCTTGATATGGTCTCTCGATCAGAGAGAGGACTGGGCAACGATTGTCTGCCTTGTAGGTGGTGGTCAGGAGATCAATACTGGAGAAGCAGGAATTTCCGAGTGGATAAATGCACTGAATGATAAATTTCCACATTGGAAAGTATATATTTCTCCCAAGCTTACTGAGCCGGAATACGCCGAAGGTAGGGTTAACGAGCTGTTGGCGAAA
>JAGASR010000022.1 GCA_017621705.1 Clostridia bacterium
AGTTTCCGAAGCATTCACCGGCGCTGAAGTTCAGATCGTTCTCAACAAAACTCCCTTCTACGGAGAAAGCGGCGGTCAGGTCGGCGATAAGGGTACTCTCACAAAAGGCAAGACCGTTATCAAGATCAACGACGTTAAGCGTGTAAACGGCATCTTTGTTCATTACGGTACAGTTGAAAGCGGCAAGATCACCGTTTCCGACACCGTTAAAGCAGTTGTCTGCAAAGAAAACAGAGAGGCTATCATGAGAAACCACAGCTCCGTTCACCTTCTCCAGTCCGCGCTCAGAGAAGTTCTCGGCACTCACGTTGCTCAGGCAGGTTCTTATGTTGACGCGAACAGAGCTCGTTTCGACTTCTCTCATTTCGAAGCTATGACAGCAGAACAGGTAGCAAAAGTCGAAAAGATTGTCAACAGCCATATTTTCGAAGCTATCCCCGTAGTTAAGAAAGAAATGTCTATCGAAGACGCTAAGAAGACCGGCGCGCTCGCTCTCTTCGGAGAAAAATACGGCGAGACTGTACGCGTAGTCAAAATGGGCAAAGTTTCCACCGAACTCTGCGGCGGTACTCACGTTAAGAACACAGGCATGCTCGGTTGCTTCAAGATCCTTTCCGAAACCGGTATTTCCGCAGGCGTAAGAAGAATCGAAGCTATCACCGGCACAAACGTTCTCGATTATATCGATGAAAAGAACGCAGTTATCGCAAAGACCGCTCAGGCTTTCAAATGCAACGTAAACGATATCGCAGCAAAAGCAGAACAGAACGTTGCAGAGCTCAAAGCAGCTGAAAAGCAGATCGCAGAACTCAACTCCAAGATCGCTCTCGGCGCTCTCGACGAGATCCTCGCAAACGCTGAAAAGACCGATAAATTCACTATCGTTACCGGTATTCTCAACGCTAAGGCAGACGTTCTCCGCGAAATGTGCGACAAAGTAAAAGAAAAAGACGAAAACGCAGTCGTTCTTCTCGCAAGCGACGATAAAGAAACAGGCAAAGTAAGCTTCGCTTGTGCTTGCGGTAAAGCAGCAGTCAAAAACGGCGCTCACGCAGGCAATATCGTCAAGAAAGCTGCTGTTATCTGCGGCGGCGGTGGCGGCGGAAGACCCGACAGCGCAACTGCAGGCGGCAAAGACTCCTCCAAGATCGAGCAGGCTCTCGCGGAAGCAGCTGCATCCGTTAAATAATTTAACGTAAACAAATAAACATCAGGGCAAAAACAGGGTTCCGAAATAACTGAATACGGTCTTGTTTTTGCCCTTTTTGAAAATAAATGAATATCCGATAAATATTTGGACTCAATAAAAAACCAAGAGAGGAAACTTAAAATGAAAAAAGAAGATTGCCTTTTTTGTAAAATAGCGGCAGGAGAAATACCGTCAACAAAAGTTTACGAAGACGATAAAGTTCTTGCATTCAAAGATATCGCACCTCAGGCGCCCGTTCATATCATCTTCATTCCCAAGGATCATATCTTATCCTGCGCAGACGATATAACCGAAGAAAACGCAGCGATAATCGCAGATATTTTTGCGGCTATATCAAAAACCGCAAAACAGCTCGGTCTCACCAACGGCTACAGAATCATCAATAACTGCGGCGAAGACGGCGCACAGACCGTAAAACACATCCACTTCCATCTCCTCGGCGGAGAAAAATTATCCGAAAGGATCGTTTAAAAATGGCTGAAACACCCGAAATCAACAACACTCCCGAGCTCAGTACGAACGAAAACAAGCAGATCGTCCGTAAAGTCGGGGATAAAGAATTTGAACGCTATGCGATCAAGACACGTTTTGTCAATATCGGCGACGACTATATCGATGTTGTAAAAGAATACGCTCTGCCTCATGTAAAAGAAGGCGATTTCATCTCCATCAGCGAGAAGATCATTGCGCTCTGCCAAAAGCGTATAGTTTACCGCAAAGATATCCACCCCGGTTTCTGGGCAAAACTTCTGTGTAAGTTTGTCCATGTCACCCCTGCAGGCCCCGGTGCGGGAACTCCCCACAAAATGCAGCTCATAATCATGCTCTGCGGTCTTCCGAGAGTTCTTTTTGCGACCGCCTGCGCCGCTGTAACGAAGCTTTTCGGCATCAAAGGCGTATTTTATCAGGTCTGCGGACATGAAGTCGACGGCATTGACGGTCTTATCGACTACGATATTTCCTATAAAGAATATGTAAATTACGGCATACTCAATCCCGTTAATCCCTCGGGTGTCTGCAATGAGATCTACGAAAAACTCGGCATCAAATGCATGATCGTTGACGCTTGCGACATTTCCGTAAAACTTCTCGGCAAATGCGATGCTCTCGATTACGATACCGCAACCCTCGAAGACCTCATGAGAGACAACCCCGCAGGTCAGGATGACCAGTGCACCCCCATCATTCTCGTCCGCGAAAAGAAATAACAACCAACCAGATCAAAAAAACGGAGAATCTACATGAACAAAAAAAGTTTGACCCTACTTTTTTTGACTATGCTCGTTCTGCTGTTTACGTTTACGGCCTGTGACTTTCTTAACCCGACAGTCGCAGTCTCGTCCGTTGAATTTCTGAAAAGCGAATATACTTTTTCCGAACACGGCGCAACGTATCAGCTCGCCGCAGTAATAAAACCCGATGATGCCACAAACCGAAAACTTTTGTGGTCATCTTCCGACGATAAGATCGCAATCGTAACTCAATACGGACTTGTGACTTCCGTTAACGACGGTGAAGCGTATATTTACGCACGCTCCGATGACGGAACAGCGCTTGCGACCTGCAAAATCACGGTAAAAACTTACGTCGACGTAACGGGCGTAGAAATAACACAGCAAACACATGAATTCACCACGGCTTTCGGCGAAATTTATCCGCTGAGCTGCAACGTATTCCCCGCAGATGCGACTGAACCCGATGTTTTATGGTCATCGTCCAACCCCGCTGTTGCGACTGTTGACAGTAACGGCATCGTGGCTTCCGTTTCGAACGGTACGGCAGTCATCACGGCAAGGACCGTTCACGGCAATTTCGAAGCATCATGCGTTGTAACGGTAAATGTCGATACAAACGTTCCGATGAAAGACGTTAACTTCGATATTTCCGAATATACATTCACAACTTTTGACGAAAATCTCCGCCTTACTCCCGTATGGGAGCCTGCGGATACGACAGAACGCGGACTTACATGGATAAGTTCCGATAAATCCGTTGCGACAGTTGACGGTGCATCGGGCATCGTAACGCCCGTAGGCAACGGCAAAGCGACGATCTATGCGGTTGCGGATAACCGTTTAAAACAGGCGATCTGCGAAATAACGGTCGATGTCGATATCCCCGTAACAGAGGTAAAACTCGACGAAAGCTCTGTAACTTTCGACGAAAAAGGCAAGACATATACCATTAAATACTCTATCGCACCGAAGACGGCGACAAATAAAAATGTCGTTTTCAGCACGACCGATCAGAATGTTGCAACCGTTGACGAAAACGGCAAGATAACCGCAGTCGCAAACGGTAAGGCAATAATTATCGTGACTGCGATCAACGGAGGCGTAAGTGCGCAGTTCAACGTAACGGTCGATATTCCGCAAAACGTTCCCGTAAGCGGAGTTTCGCTCTCGCCCGACAAATATACTTTTGCGCAGATCGGCGACTCGCTGACTCTTTCGTATACGGTATCGCCCTCGACCGCGGCAAATAAAAATGTCTCGTTCGAATCGTCTGCACCGTATATAGTTTCGGTCGACAGCAACGGCAAAGTGACTGCAGTTGCACCCGGAACGGCAGTCATAACCGTAAAAACGGAAGACGGCGGCCATACAGCGACTTTCACGGCGACCGTTGAAAGTCCGAAAGCGCCCGAACCGATAATTCCCGAAAATCCCTCAACCAATATAACGATCGGTGCCGCGTCCGACGGTCTCAAAGGCATCTGGGTCGCAACCGTTTCGAATATCGACTTCCCGTCGAAATCCGGGCTTTCCGCCGCAGAACTTCGTGCGGAGATCGATACGATCGTAAACAATGCCGCAGCATGGGGCTTTAATGCGATATTCCTGCAGGTCCGTCCGAAGAGCGATGCGATTTATATTTCAAATATCTTCCCCTCTTCCGACTGCGTGGTTGCAAAACAGGGCGATCCCCTGCCGCTTGACTGCCTCGAATATTTCATCACTGCCGCTCATTCAAAAGGCATAGAGCTTCACGCATGGCTCAACCCCTACAGAATCATGCAAAGCGGTACAGGCGGTCATAAGCTCGAACTTCTCGCAGAAACAAACCCTGCAAGACTTCACCCCGAATGGGTCGTCAAGCACACCGACGGAGCATCGTACTACAACCCCGGTATTCCCGAAGTCCGCAAACTTATAATCGACGGTATTCTTGAAATCGTCAACAATTATAATATAGACGGTATTCATTTTGATGACTACTTCTATCCGTACTCCAACGCTTCTTCGTTTGCCGACGATGCGCAGTACGAAAAATACAAATCCGAAGGTCAGTCCAAAGCCGATTGGCGCAGACAGAATAACGATATGCTCGTTGAACAGACTGCGGCGGCGATCAAAGCAGTAAAACCGAACCTCGCATTCGGCATCAGCCCGAGCGGCGTATGGGCTCTGAAGACCAATAACTCCCTCGGAACCGATATCAAGAGCTCATCAGAATCTTACTATCAGGTCTATGCCGACACAAGAAAATGGGTCGTCAACGAATGGATCGACTATATCTGTCCGCAGATCTACTGGGAGATCGGTCACTCAACAGCACCGTTCAAACCGATAGTCGATTGGTGGGACAATCTTGTTTCGGATACGGATGTCAAGCTTTATGTCGGTATTGCGGCATACAAAGGCTCCTCCGCAAATGCGTATATGACGCCTGCGGAGATCCAGAATCAGCTCAGTTATCTCAAAATCAAAGAACACGTCGCAGGCTCTGTTTTCTTCTCATATAAAGATGTTCAGAAGAACCTTGCAGGCGTTCAGGACACCGCAAAGATGTTCTTCTTGAATGAAAACACGGCTTCTCTTGCGGCGACCGACACTCTTATTCTTGCATATTCAAAACTTTCAGTCGAAAACTCCACGACGAAGACTTTCATCATGGGCGTTTCCGACCCCAATTATCCGCTCATAATCGAAGGCGAAGAGGTAACGACACGCTCTCCGAAAGGCTATTTTACGCATAGGGTAGATGTCCCGAAAGTCGGCGAAAACTACTACACTATCGAGCATAAAGGAAAAACAGTCGAATATCTCATAACAAGAAGCAAGGAATACACCGAACCGACGACAATGTCAAAATTCGGTTTTGTTTCCGGAACCTGCGCTCCGAAAAACGACAGAGCAGAAAAATCGGGCACAAAGATCGGCTTCTCGTGCGCCGCAACGGCAGGTTCAAAGGTTTACGTAATTATCGGCGATTATACGGTTGATCTCAAGACCTACACTTCCGATTCGACCGACGGCACCCTCAAGCGCGCATGGTACGAAGGAAGTCTGATCCTTCCCGAAGTCAGCGGCAACGTCGTTCTCGGCAACCCGATATTCGTCATTGAAAAAGACGGTTACGAGACTGTCCGCTATACGGGCGAAAACACGGTCGAGATCATCAACGATCCGTCATCGTACGTTGTTGAATTTGTAGGCGATTTCCCTGCGCAGTTAAAACCCGACCTGAGTGTCACGGGCGAAGAATATCTCTACGCAACGACCGGCGCACACGAAAAGGTTGTTTCGAAGTTTGACGGTCATACGCTTCTCGCAAGCGGATACTATATCGTAAATTCCGCAATCAAACGTGTTGAAAACTATACTCTCCCCTACTCTGCGACGGGCAATATAAGCGTCGTTCAGAGTGCGGACGGAAAGTATACAAACGTCGTCATTCCCACCGACGGAAAGACGATGAACACGGTCTGGATGCACGATAATAAGGCGGATATAACACTTTACAATCTCTCCGCGCTCCCTGCGGAATTCTATCTGCCGGAAAACCCGCTCTTCAAGGAAGTTTCCGTTTCGAGAGTAGATTCAACGACCGCGAAGATCACGTTAACGTATAAAAAAGAGCTCCATATTTTCGGATATTCGACCTCTTTTGAAAACGGTTCGCTCATAATCAGCTTCAAAAACCCTGTTTCGCTTTATGACAGCGAGCAGTTCCCGCTTTACGGCACAAGGATCTCCATCGACCCCGGCCACAGTCTCAACGGCGGTGCGATCGGCCCGTGGGGATACGTTAAATGGACGGAAGCAGACTGGAACTATGAGCTTTCCCGTCTCGTTGAAGACAGACTTCTCAAGCTCGGTGCTACCGTTTATCTGACGCATCACCGTGAACTTGAAAAAGATCTCGACCCGATCATTCTCGAATACAGAGACTGGAAGCCTGATATCAACGTTTCGATCCACTTCAACTATGTCGGAGAGACTTCCAACCCGTTAAACAGCAGCGGTACGGTAACGTACTACTCCTACACAAGCTCGAAACTCCTTTCGAAAGTAATGCTCGATGAATTTACGGATGGCACGGGACTAAAGAAAAATTCCTATAAGATAGGATATTATAAGGTTTCTATGTTCCCCGACTTCCCGTCGATACTCTTTGAGACGGCATTTTTAAGCAATATCTACGACTATGAATGGTTCACCGATGAATCGAACATGGAAAAAGCCGCAGACGCGATCGTCGACGGCATCGTGGAATATTTCAGACAGCAAAGCTAAAACCCCATAAAAATATTTGCTCCTCTCATTACGGGAGGAGCAAATGAATTTTAATCATTCAGGTAACGCAAATGACTTTAATACCCGATAAAAACTCCGAATTCAGAAAATTCAAAGAAAAATTCAATATCGTGCTGAATTCACAGCAGGACAGTGCCGTTAGGGCGATTGACGGTGCAAATCTCCTGCTTGCGGTTCCGGGAAGCGGTAAAACGACGGTGCTCGTTGCGCGCCTCGGATATATGATCCTCTGCAAAAACATTGCGCCGCAGAATATTCTCGCATTGACGTATACAAAAGCGGCAACCGAGGATATAAGGGCACGCTTCAGATCGTTTTTCGGAGAAAACCTCGCAAATAAGATTGAATTTCGAACGATAAACTCGATTGCGGATAAAATAATCAAAAAATATACAGACAGACCGTTTGAGATAATCGACGATACGAAAGAGATCGTAAAAAAGATCCTGCAGCGCACACAGACAAGTTTTCCGACAGAAAACGAAATAAACGAAGCGATAACAAAGATCGCATACTATAAAAATATGATGATCCGTCCCGAAAAGATTGAGGACGAAGACGATGCGGAAATTTTCGGGATATATAACGAATTTCTAAAACAGAGCAGTCTTATGGACTACGACGACCAGCTCGTTTATGCCCACACGATACTGCGAAAATATCCGCGAATTCTCGAATATTTTCAGGACAGATATCAATACATATGTGTCGACGAAGCGCAGGATACATCGAAGCTTCAGCATGAGATCATCCGTCTGCTTGCAATGAAATACAAAAATATCTTCATGGTCGGCGACGAAGATCAGAGCATTTACGGTTTTCGCGCGGCTTATCCGAGAGCTTTGACGGAATTTCGCTCCAATTACCCGAACGCCTCGGTCTACTATATGGAAACGAATTACCGTTCAACAAAAGAAATAGTAAAAACTTCGGCTGATTTTATCGAGAAAAACATAGACAGATACAGCAAAAAGATCGTTTCGAGCAGAGGCTACGGGGCTCCGGTATTGCGTATTCCCGTCAAAAACCGAGAAGATCAGTATAAATTTCTGCTTGAGCTTGCAAAAAGATCGAACAAAAACACTGCGATCCTATACAGAGATAACGACAGCGCGATACCCCTAATCGATCTTATGCTTCGAAACAATATCCCTTTTAACGTCAACAAACTCAAGGGGCTTTTCTTTACGAACAGGCTCGTTTCGGATATAAAGAATTTTATGCAGCTTGCGGTCGATCAATACGACACAGAGAGCTTCATGCAGATCTATTATAAATGCAATTTCGGTTTCAATAAAAAGATGGCGGAGCTCGTTTGCGCAAAATCGATGGGACGAAAAATGACCGTTGCGGACGCATTGATCAGGCAGAATTTTCAGCAGCCGCATATGCAAAAAAACGCAAAGGAATTCGGAAAGTTTTTATCTGATATTGCGTCGAATAATCCGCTGAATGCGCTCAATATAATCTACGACCGCTACGAATCATTCATGACCCGACAGAATATGGACTATGATAAATTCGAGCTTCTGCAGGTCCTTGCGAGTGCGGAAAAGACGGTTGGCTCGTTTCTTGAAAGACTTTATGAATTACAGCTTATCTGCTCCGACGAAAAACCCGAAAAAAACAACGGCATCACCCTATCGACCGTTCATTCCGCAAAGGGTCTGGAGTTTGATTCTGTTTATATAACAGACGTTTTTGACGGGACTTTTCCGAGCGTCACATTATCGGCAGCGCAGAAAGATAAAGACGAAATGGACTGCTATATGGAAGAACGCAGGCTTTTTTACGTTGCGATGACGAGAGCGAAAAACGAGCTTGCGGTCATTTCGATAAGCGACAGAAAATCTTCCTTTATCGACGAAATCATCTCTTCGAAAGAAGCAGACAGCCTCGCGCGCGGATATGCCGAGGTGAGAGGCAAATTCGGAAATCAAAAAGAGATAATCTACGACTCCGAAGGAAGGCGCTGGGTCAGGTGCGAGATCTGCGGAGAAATAAAACCGAGTACGGAATTTACCACCTACGGTGGAAAGAACGTCAACTGCGGAAAATGTTCGGAGTGTTACAGAAAAAATTAACGGCGGCAGGAACACTCCGCGAAAGATGTCATATAATGTTAGTGTGACAGGGAAAAAGTCACGGATACCGAAAAAAAAAAGAAGTTGAAATTTTAAGATAACTTCAAGGAGGTACATCCGAATGTGCGGAAATAACATTTTCTGGACTCTTCTCATTGCCGCTGTCATCGTTTACAGCGTAACTGCTGCGAACGGCAACAACTGCGGTTGCGAAAGAGACAACTGCGGTTGCGGCTGCGGTTGCTGACATAAATATAAAGGATCGGAGCTAGGCTCCGATCCTTGTTTTATTTGGGCATTTTTGTTATTCTGTCGCGCTTTTTGCTCTGTTCCCACTTCATTCTCTTTCGGTTCATGATATAAAGAACGATCGAATAGAAGATGACAACGGCAATGACCGTTATAATAGCGGCAATCAGATATTTATTTGAGAAAAAGCTGTTTATAGCCTCGGAATAAGATTCGACGACGTCGAGCGAAATATCCGTCTGCGCGATGAGATTTGTCGTACCGTAAACACGTCCTTCAAAAGAATACGTTACAGTGCCGAGGACAGTACCTCTTGCTATCGGTGCATCAACACTTTCGGGAACTATAAGCTCCGATTCAATACTGCTGTCGGGAACGGATGACGGCATGGATGCCGTGATTGTCGATTCCGCGACGAGAGTTACAGAGTCTCTTTCCTTGCCGAAAACGACGGGAACCTCGAGAACGGGCGCATTTTTCTGGATAAGAGTTCGATAGGAATATTCGTTGAGCGAGAAATTTATCATCTCGGTCATTTCGTTATAAAGGGTTGAAACGCTGTCGTAATTCATGATAACGCAGATAATACGCATCGTTTTATCGACGGCGATCGATGCGAGCGAATAGCCCGAAACGGAAGTACCGGAAATAGCGAGACCGGATGCTTTTTTGCAGTAATAAGAACTGTTTTTATCGACGAGCGAGTTTTTTGTAAAGAGGCTTCTCTTTGCGCCGTTGACGGTTATTTCGGTGTAACGACTGTTCGAGAGATCCTCGATATGGTCGAGCGTAAGAATATGAGAACAGATCTTTACTATATCGTGCGCGGTAGTCTCCTGCTTTGAGGTTGAGGAATACTGACCGGTAACGTTCGTAAAAGTCGTGTTTTCAACGCCGAGATCGCGTGCGCGAAGGTTCATATCGACGACGAACTGCGAAACACTGCCCGAAAGCGTTACAGCAACAGCAATACAAGCTTCCTGAGAGTTTGCAACGATAATACATTTCATCAGGTCGTAAAGAGAGATCCTGTCGCCCGAATTGAGGTTCGCGGAACTTTTATCGTGAGTATTTGCCATCATCTCTTTTGTCAGAAGGATCTCTGTCTGAAGATCGAGACCGCTTTCGACGAGCATGATGCAGGTCATAAGCCTCGGCAAAAACGCGCAGAAGAACGGTGAATCTGCATTTTTCGCAAAAAGCTCCGTACCCGTATCCGCATTGACGATTGCGGCGACGGGCGACTGAACGGTAAACGGTTCAGCTTCGGGTTCTTCGGTTTCATCGGCAAAGGCACCGAGAGGGAAAAGTGCGAATATCAGCAGGATCACGAGGATCGCGGAAAAAAATCTTTTCATATAATATATCAATAATATCCCATTCTATTTTAATATATTATAACATGCGATCCCCCGTTTTGTCAACCGAAAAACTCGTTATTTTATGGTAACTGTGTGAATTTCTTCGAGCGTATTTCTATTATAAACGGTAATTCTGTTATACTGATAAAAATACAGTGCATCACCTACGAAGCAAACTCTTGAATTATAAGAATCGTATCCGTAATATTTGCTGCCCTGACCGTAAACTATCTCGCAGTCAAGCTCACCGTCTTTGACAGAAACGCATACAAATCCGTTGCCGTCATACGTATCGATAGCAAAGTAACCTGTATTTTTTACAGAAGAATAAGTAAATGCTTTGTGGTTACCAAGAGCATCTGCGTTTGCATGTTCACCGCCGACCATGTTTTCAACATCGATCTCTTTGGGCTTGGTGGGATCGGAAACGTCAAAAAGCGAAATTTTGATGCCGACGGTATATGAAGAAATGTATTCCTTGCCGTAGTAATCTTTATAAACATTGTCTCTCGTTTCTCTGCCGATGCCGAGAAGAAGTCCGTCGCCTACGGGGTGAAGATAAGTGGAAAATCCGGGGATCTTCAGTTCTCCGAGAACTTTCGGATCGTTTTCTGTCATATCGATAACGAAAAGAGGGTCAACCTGACGGAAAGTTACAACATAAGCCGTATTTCCGGAAAATCTGACGGAATAGATCTTTTCGCCCGGAGCAAGGCCGATAAGTTCGCCGATCTTTTCGAGATTATTGTCATAAACATAGACGTTATTGAGTGTTCCGCCCGGTTCGTTGACGGTCGTTGCAATCCTGAATTTGCCGTTATATTCGTTATACGAAAAATCTGTCGCCGTATAACCGGGAACGACAACGGATGCTATATACTCGATCTTTTCGCCGACGGAGTATTTTGCGACTGCCGTATTGTTATAATAATTATGACCGAAAATATAGAGACTGTCGGCAGTCATATAGATATCGGAACCCGAACCGAGAACGGAATAAAGTTCGGTCTCATCTCCGTTGACGTAATCGACAGACGCGATAGTCATGACGGAAGAAGTTACATTTTCAAAAACGGGACGGTAGACATTCGTCGAAGAAACAGTCGTAAAACCGTGATCTCCGTCATAAACATAGGGCATAATATCGCCGACGGTAAAGTCTTCACCTTCATAAATATTGAAAAATTTATTGGTAACGAGATAGATCTCGCCGCCGATCTCTCTTGAGGTTATAAGTTCACCCTCGATAAGTACGGTTGAAAGCTCTTTCGGAGCATTTCTGTCGGAAATATCGATGACATAGACTGCGGAGTACTGCGAATAACCGGTTCTGTGCGGAAGAGAAAAATCGGATGCTTCTTTGCCGAGCGGCTTGCCGAAATTCGTATTTTCATTAAACTCTTCTTCATAGTGCCATGTGTTGCCGACGATTATCGCTCTGTCACCCTTGATATACATCTCATTGGCATCGCCTTCGCCCTCGGCAAAGATTTTATAATACGAAAGAACTTCGCTGTTTTTTTCTTTTGCGGAGACGATTATGAGCTCGTTATTGCGAAGAATATAGATATATTCGCCGTCGGTCTTTAAAATATCGCCTTCATCGACGTTTTCTTCGACAAGATTGGTATCGGAAACCTCGACTTCTTTACCCTTTTCGGTTTCGGGGGTAACGAACATATCTTCATCGAGAGAATAGTCATCGCTTTCGCCTGTGGGATTTGAAGCCGGTACGTTAACAATGACATCGGGTTCTTCAAAAGCTTCTTCTTCGAAATCTGCACCGTTTGCGCCATCCATAGGAGCGCTTTCGACAACAGCTTCCTCTTCGATCCAAAGATCGTCCGTGGTGATAGTAAAGATCATCTCGCAGTTTTCTTTTACAAATTCAAGCAGCTCTTCATCACCTGAAAAAGTGCCGAAGTTGCCGTCTTTTTTATTTGACGGTGTGGGGTCGGTGACGGGATTATTGACGGTAACGGGATCTTTCTTCGGGTCGATAGGCTCATCATTGGGAGCGCAGGCGACCGTAAAAATACCGAAAAGAATTGAAAGAGAGAGGATAAGGCATAAAAATCTCGTATTCTTTTTCATGGAACGGGACCTCTGTTTTAATATTTTTGATCGTGTTTGGTATACCATTTATAACCGTTTAGACGGTGGGCGCAGGAAAAAGTTCCGAAAAACGGATGATTTTTTCACAAAAGGCAAAAGTTCATTATATTTTTCGCAATACAAGGTTGAAATTTTTCACCGAATATGTTATAATATGCTGATAGAATTATGCACACTCACAGGAGACGTTATGCAGCTTAAAAGCCTTGAGCTTGCGGGGTTTAAATCATTTCCCGATAAAACGCTGATCAATTTCAGTTCAGGTATAACTGCGATAGTGGGTCCCAATGGAAGCGGAAAGAGCAACATTGCGGACGCACTGCGGTGGGTCATGGGCGAAACATCCTCGAAGTCTCTGCGTGGCGTCAAAATGGAAGACGTTGTTTTTGACGGTACGCAGTCTCGCCGTCCGCTCGGTTTTGCCGAAGTTTCACTGACGCTTGACAACAGCGACTCAAGTCTCCCCGTTGAATATTCGGAAGTTGTTATTTCCAGAAGATACTACCGCTCGGGCGAAAGCGAATATTTCATTAACAGACAAAACGTCAGATTAAAAGATATACACGACCTTTTCAGAGATACGGGGCTCGGCAGAACGGGCTATTCGATCATCGGTCAGGGCTCAGTAACGGAGATCATTTCCGCAAAGAGCTCGGACAGAAGAAACGTTTTCGAAGAAGCCGCAGGCATCGCAAAATACCGTTTCAAAAAAGAAGAAAGTGAACGCAAACTTTCCGCAACGCAGGATAATATCGTCCGCTTAAACGACATAATTGCAGAGCTCGCGGACAGGCTTGGTCCGCTCGAACAGCAGGCGAAAAAAGCAAGAAAATATATCGAGCTTTTCGAAGAGAAGAAAAAGATCGAGATATCTCTTTGGCTTTCCGATCTTGAACGTTTTACGGAAGAGCTGAAAGCACTCGTAAAAACAGAGAACACGCTCATAGAATCCATTGCGAAAAACGACAGCGAGATCTTACGCTGCGAAAACGAAGCCGAACGACTTTCGGACGATATCGCAATGCTGACAGCAAAGATCGAGCAGCTCCGAACAGAGAGCAAGCAGTTTGACGAACTGCTGCAGATAAAAAATTCCGAAATACTGATTATAAACAACGATATCGAGCATGCGCAGAAAGATATCGAAAGAATAAATTCCGAGATCGAGCGCAGCGACCGTTCAGATGCGGAAATAATAAAAGAGATCGAGCAGCGCAGAGCCGAAACAGAAGCTCTGAAACAGGCGATCGCGCAGATCGAAGAGCAGTCGGCAGAGATAATCGAAGAAAAGAACGAAAAACTCGGTGACGACCGTAACTATACCGAAAGATCAGATAAACTTCGCGCTGAATTTTCGTCTCTATCCGCAAAAATCACAGAACTTCAGATCAGCGAAGGCCGTTCGTCGCAAAAGCTTCAGGCGATAGACGAACAGTCGAAAAACGCCGAAAAAGAACTCGCCGATGCATACGAAAGGCTCTCCTCGATCGAAAAAGGCATGGATAGCAATAAAAAAAGGCTTGCTCAACTCGAGCAAAAGCTTGCCGAAAACAAGAATATTCACAGCGGTTATTTAATGAAAGTTGCAAGCTCAAAGAAAAAACTCGAAACGGCAAACGAAGAATACAACAAGGCAAAATTTGCGCTTTCAGAAAAAACAAGCAAGAAAAATATGCTCGAAGATATGGAAAAGCACTTTGAAGGCTTTGCGGGAAGCGTAAAAAGCGTAATGAACGAAGCGGCAAGGGGCATTCTTTCGGGAGTGCACGGGACTGTCGCATCCGTAATCAAAGTTGAAAGCAAATACGCGACGGCAACCGAAATAGCGCTCGGCGCCGCCATACAGAATATTATAACAGAGGACGAACGCTCCGCAAAAGACTGCATTTATTTTCTCAAATCGAAAAATCTCGGACGAGCGACGTTCCTTCCCCTTTCGACCGTCAGCGGCAAAAAGCTTGACGAACGAAATCTCCGCGGGGCGCAGGGATATTTGGGCGTTGCCTCCGACCTTATAGAATACGACGAAAAATACAGAGGCATTATCGAACAGCTTCTCGGTCGCACAGCGATCGTTGAAACGATAGATAACGCAACCGATATGGCGAAAGCCAACAGATATTCTTTCAAGATCGTTACTCTTGACGGACAGGTCGTCAACCCCGGCGGTTCGCTTACGGGCGGTTCGGTCGGCAGAAATACGGGTATTTTAAGCCGAAGCAGCGAGATCGAAAAGCTCGAAGCCGAAATTTCGGCTCTTTCCGAAGACCTGAAAGCAAAGATAATCCGCGTAAAAACCGCAACTGCAGAGCTTTCTTCCGCAGAAGCGGCGCTCGAAGGACTTATCGCTGAAAACAAAGCGGTAAGCGACGAGCATATCAAAGTAAAATCCGAAACGGAGCACAGCGCGCAGTATATCTATAATATTTCTGAGCAGATAAAAACTCTTGAAAATACGGTCGGTCTGAATGCTGAAGAACGCAAAAAAACCGAAAGTTTTCTTGCAGAATCGAGAAAAGCGCTTGAAGAAAACCGAGTTATTCTTGCGCAGAAACAGCGAGAGATCTCAATTCTCGATGAAAAGCACGAGGCTCTTGCAAAAATTCAGGAAGAAATTGCACAAAAGCTCCACGAAAAAGATCTTGAAAAGCTTGAAAAGATCAAAGACACCGAAAATCTTAAAAATATCACGGAAGCTCTTCTTCTCAGAAGAAAAGAGGGCGAAGATCTTACCCGCAAACTTAAAGAAGATATCGTCCGAACCGAAAAGAAGATCGAGGAATTCAGAGCGGCGGCAGTCGCAAAAACCGAAGAACTCGCAAATATGAGGCTTCGTTCCGAAACGAAAGTTCAGGATATCGCCGCAGAAAACGAACGTAGATCGGCTCTTGAAGCGAAAAAGAACGCTCTTTTCGATGAAGAAAAGAAATATTTCGACAGCAAGGACCGTCTTGGCAGAGAATCCGAACGTCTGACTATAAAGAAAACAGCGCTCAAGGAAGATATTTCATCCGTCTCGACGAAGATCTGGGACGAATACGAAATGACGATGACCGAAGCGGAATCATTCGCAAAAGAAAACGTTCCCGAAGATATCGAAAACGCAAGAAAGCGCGCAACCGAGCTGAAAAATCAGATCAGGGCGCTCGGAAGCGTAAATATCGATGCGATCGAAGAATTTGCGCAGGTCAAAGAACGTCACGACACGCTCGAACAGCAGACAAAAGACCTCTCAACCGCAAAAGAAGCGCTCGAAAAGATCATCGAACAGCTCGTAAAAGAGATGACGGAGATCTTCGACGTCCAGTTCAAGAAGATAAACGAAGAATTTTCGCACGTTTTCAAAGAACTTTTCGGCGGTGGCACGGCAAAGCTTACACTTACGGAGCCCGACGATCCGCTCGGCTCGGGCGTCGATATATACGTTGCGCCCCCGGGCAAAGTCATAAAACATCTTTCGTCGCTTTCGGGCGGTGAGCAGTCCCTTACGGCAATCGCGCTTTACTTTGCGCTGATGAAGGTTCGTCCGTCGCCGTTCTGTCTGCTTGACGAAATAGAATCTGCGCTCGACGACGTTAACGTAACACGCTATGCGCAATATCTGCAACACCTTTCCGACAAAACACAGTTCCTGCTCATCACGCACCGCCGAGGCTCAATGGAAGCCGCAGACCGTCTTTACGGCGTAACGATGCGAGAAAAGGGCATTTCAAAAATACTTACAATAGACGTTACCGAAGCCGCGGAAACCGTCTGACAAAACAACAACACGGAGGAATAATATGGGTTTTTTCGATAAAATCAAAGCCGGACTTACCAAAACAAAAGAAAATATACAAAACAGCCTTAACAGTATCTTCGCTTCTTTCAGAAAAGTTGACGAAGAATTCCTTGACGAGCTTCTGGAGCTCCTTATTCTTTCGGACGTGGGATTTGAAACCGCCGAAAGCATAATCAACGAACTCCGACAGAAAGCAAAGCTCGATAAGATCGAAGACGCAAACGTTTTAAAGACCGTTCTCCGCGATATCATCGCAGAAAAAATGACGGGCGGAAATGAGCTTAATATCGGTACTAAGCCTTCCGTTATCGTCGTTGTCGGCGTTAACGGTGTCGGCAAAACCACGACTATCGGCAAACTTGCAAACCATTTAAAGCAGGAAGGCAAGAAAGTCATCATCGCGGCGGCGGATACATTCAGAGCGGCGGCGATCGAGCAGGTTGAGATCTGGGCGCAGCGAGCAGATATCGAGATCGTAAAACATCAGGACGGTTCCGACCCTGCGGCGGTAGTTTATGATGCGATCCAGGCAGCAAAAGCGAGAGGCGCAGACGTTGTTATCTGCGATACCGCAGGCAGACTTCACAATAAAAAAGGCCTTATGGACGAACTTTCGAAGATCACGAGAGTCGTAACAAAAGAGCTTCCCGATGCGGACAGAGAAGTTCTTCTCGTTCTTGACGCAACGACCGGACAGAATGCAATCGTTCAGGCAAAAGATTTCAAAGAAGCGACAAACATCACGGGCGTTGTTTTAACGAAGCTTGACGGAACGGCAAAAGGCGGCGTTACGATCGCGGTAAGAGACGTTACGGGCGTTCCCATAAAACTCATCGGTGTAGGCGAGCAGATCGACGATCTCCAGCCGTTCTCCCCCACCGTTTTTGCGAGCGCACTGCTCGATATGGAGGATAAATAATCTTGGCAAAAAAGACTTATGACGACAACAGTATAAAATCCCTCAAAGGCGCAGACCGAGTACGTTTGCGCCCCTCCGTAATCTTCGGTTCTGACGGTCTTGAAGGCTGCGAGCACGCTTTTTTCGAGATTCTTTCAAACTCAATCGACGAATTCAAAGAAGGTCACGGGAATAAGATCGTCGTTTCATATTATAACGACAGAAGTATCGAGGTCCAGGACTTCGGACGAGGTGTTCCCGTAGACTGGAACGAGAAAGAAAAAGCGTATAACTGGGAGCTTCTTTTCTGCGAAATGTACGCAGGCGGCAAATATGATAACGCCGATTCGGGCAGTTACGAATATTCTCTCGGTCTTAACGGTCTCGGTCTCTGCGCAACGCAGTATGCATCCGAATATATGGAAGCGGAGATCTTCAACGGAACTTATTCCTATAACCTCCACTTCAAAAAGGGCAAGCCTGCAAAGCGCAATAAAGAAGAGCAGCTCGGCAAAGCCGAAAGCGACCATGAATCCGGTTCGAGGATCAAATGGCGCCCCGATAAAGATGTTTTTACGGATATTAACATTCCGCGCGAATATTTTTCCGAGACGATCAAAAAGCAGGCTGTATGCAATGCAGGTCTGACGATCGTTTTCCGTTGTCAGAAAGAAGACGGAGAATTCGAAGAAGAAACGTATTTTTATGAAAACGGTACGGCAGGTTACCTTGAAGAATGCGTAGGTCTTGAGGCGATGACCTCTATTCAGTCGTTTTCCGCAGAACGCAAAGGTAAAGACAGGGAAGATAAGCCCGAATATAAAGTCAAGCTGAACGTTGTATTCTGTTTTTCGAACACAAAACAGATGATCGAATATTACCACAACTCAAGTTTTCTTGAATACGGCGGTTCTCCCGACAAAGCGGTAAAAAGCGCATTTGTTCATGCGATCGATGCGCATCTGAAGCAGAATAATAAATATCTCAAAAACGAAAGCAAGATAACTTTCCCCGATGTTTCGGACTGTCTTGCTCTTATATCAAACTCGCAATCGACGATCACTTCCTACGAAAACCAGACGAAAAAAGCGATAAACAACAAATTCATTCAGGAATGTATGACCGATTTTCTTAAACATTCCCTCGAAGTTTATTTTATCGAAAACAAGCAGGAAGCAGATAAGATCGCCGAACAGGTTCTCATAAATAAAAGAAGTCGCGAAAATGCCGAAAAAACAAGGCTCAATATCAAAAAGAAGCTCACGAGCGATATGGATATTGCGAACAGAGTCGAGAAATTTGTCGACTGCCGTTCGAAAAATCCTGCGGAACGCGAACTTTATATCGTTGAGGGTGACTCGGCTTTGGGTTCCGTTAAACTTGCGAGAATGGCTGAATTTCAGGCAATTATGCCCGTTCGAGGCAAGATTCTGAACTGTCTGAAAGCAGACTACGCAAAAATTCTCAAGAGCGAGATCATAACAGACCTTATAAAAGTCCTCGGATGCGGCATTGAATTATCGGCGCACGGCAAAAAACTTGCCGAATTCAACCCCGAGAACCTGCGTTTCCATAAAATAATCATCTGTACCGATGCCGATGAAGACGGTTATCAGATCAGAACGCTTATCCTCGCAATGCTTTACCGCCTCACCCCCTCCCTCATCGCGGAAGGCAAGGTCTATATCGCAGAATCTCCGCTTTATGAGATCACATGCAAAGATAAAACGATGTTTGCATATACGGACAGAGAGAAAAACGAGATCGTCTCGAAACTTACGGGCAAAGTCTCCGTCCAGCGTTCAAAAGGTCTCGGTGAAAACGAACCCGATATGATGAAGTTTACGACCATGGATCCGGCGACACGTAAACTCATAAAAGTTATGCCCGAAGACGAAGAGCCGACCGAGATCATGTTCAACACGCTCCTCGGCAACGACCTCGACGCAAGAAAAGAATTCATCGCGGAGCACGGCCCGAGATACCTCGAACTTGCGGATATTTCTTAAACGAATGGATGATAAAAATGAAAAAATATATACTTTTCGACCTTGACGGAACTCTTACCGACCCCGCCGAAGGCATTATAAAATCAATAAAATATTCTTTGGAAAAACTCGAATTTAACGATTACGACGAAAGCATCCTCACCCAGTTTATCGGTGCGCCGCTTGCGAAAGCATACGGAAAATATTTCGGTTTTGACGAAGAAAAATCAAAGCTCGCCGTTTCTCTTTACAGAGAATATTTCAACGTTACGGGCATTTTCGAAAATTACGTTTATGACGGTATTCCCGAGCTTCTCGAAAAACTTCATGCAGACGGTTACACTCTCGCCGTTGCAACGTTAAAGCCCACGGGTGCGGCAAAGAGAATTCTTGAACACTTTGATCTTGCGAAATTTTTCACTCTCGTTGAAGGCAGTGACCCGAACAAGACAAACGAAGGCAAGGCAGATATTATTGCAAACGCGATATCCGCACTTAATATCGAAGATAAATCCGTTGCTGTTATGACGGGCGACAGAGAGCACGATATGCTCGGCTCTTCGCAGAACGGAATTGACAGCATCGGCGTGCTTTACGGCTACGGAAGCAGAGAAGAACTGACAAACGCAGGCGCGAAGATGATCGCAGAGACTGCGGCAGACGTCTACGACCTGATAAAGAATAACTGAAATGGGAGAAATCATGCAGAACCAAACGGAACAGCTCATAACCCGTACAATTGAAGAAAACTACATGCCGTATACGATGAGCGTTATCGTTTCGCGTGCGATCCCGGAAATTGACGGCTTTAAACCGTCGCACAGAAAGTTGCTTTATACGATGTATAAAATGGGGCTTTTGACTGGATCGAAGACGAAAAGCGCAAATATCGTCGGTCAGACGATGCGTCTCAACCCTCACGGCGATATGGCGATATACGAAACGATGGTACGTCTGACGAGAGGTCATGATGCGCTCATTTTGCCGCTTGTCGATTCCAAAGGAAACTTCGGCAAACATTATTCGAGAGATATGGCTTTTGCGGCTCCGCGATATACCGAGGCAAAACTTGACACCGTATGCAGTGAAATTTTTGCGGATATAGATAAAGATGTCGTTGATTTCGTTGATAACTACGACGGAACGA
This sequence comes from Clostridia bacterium, assembly GCA_017621705.1. Lineage (GTDB taxonomy): Bacteria > Bacillota > Clostridia > Oscillospirales > UBA644 > HGM12619. The sequence continues at coordinate 20,374 of JAGASR010000022.1, forward strand.
TGAAAGAGCCGACTCTTCTGCCGACAACTTTCCCGAATATCCTCGTAAACCCCAACCAAGGTATTGCGGTCGGTATGGCAAGCACGATCTGCTCGTTTAACCTCAACGAGATCTGCGAAACGACGATCGAGCTGATAAAAAACGAAGAGCACAACATAATGCTCACCCTCACCGCTCCCGATTTTACGACCGGCGGCTATCTTATTTATAATCAGGCGCAGCTCCGAAAAATCTATGAAACGGGTGTCGGCTCATTCAAAGTAAGAGCAAAATATAATTTTGATAAAAAGGCAAACTGTCTTGAAATTACGGAAATTCCGTTCTCCACGACCGTCGAAGCGATCATAGATAAGATCGTTGAACTCGTCAAAGGCGGCAAAGTCAAAGAAATATCTTATGTCCGAGACGAAACGGATATCAACGGCATGAAGATCGCAATCGATCTCAAACGAGGCGTCGATCCCGATAAACTCATGCAGCGCCTTTATAAATTGACTCCCCTCGAAGACTCTTTTTCCGCAAACTTCAACATCCTCATCGGCGGCAGACCGAGAACGATGGGCGTAAAAGAGATCCTCACGGAATGGATCGCATTCAGAACGGAATGCATAAAACGCGGCCTTTTCTACGATATCAAAAAATCGAAAGACAGACTGCACCTTCTTCTCGGCCTTCAGAAGATCCTTCTCGATATCGATAAAGCGATAAAGATTGTCCGCGAAACGGAAGAAGACAGCGAAGTTATCCCGAACCTTATGATCGGCTTCGGAATTGACGAAGTTCAGGCGGAATTTGTTGCGGAAATAAAACTGCGTAACCTCAACCGCGAATATATTCTCAACAAGACCGCGGAGATCGAAAAGCTCCAGAAATCGATCGAAGATATGGAATCAACGCTCAATTCTGCGGCAAAGCTCAGAAAAGTCATTATTTCTCAGCTCACCGCCATCATGAAAAAATACGGAAAGCCGAGAAGAACAGCGCTTCTTTACGAGGACGAGATCGAAGAGCCCGAAGAGGAAATTACGGAAGAAGATTACCCCGTTACTGTTTTCATGACGAGAGACGGTTATTTCAAGAAGATCACCGCACAGTCGCTCAGAATGTCAGGCGAACAGAAGCTCAAAGAAGGCGATGAGCTGAAATTCACTTTCGAGGCGACAAATCTCTCAAATCTTCTTATATTTACCGATAAATTCCAGGTCTACAAAGCTCGTGTCTGCGATTTTGAAGACTCGAAAGCATCTGTTCTCGGGGACTTTTTACCGCAGAAGCTCGGCATGGACGACGGAGAAGCTCCGATCTTCATAACCGCAACGACAGACTATAAAGGACACATTCTTGCGTTCTTCGAAAACGGTAAATGCGCAAAGATCGATATGGCATCTTATGAGACGAAGACCAACCGTAAAAAGCTCATAAACGCATATTCCGATCTCTCTCCGCTCGTTGCGATGTTTGCAATCAGAGAAGAACAGCTTTTCGTTCTTACCGCTTCAAACGGACGTTGCCTTATTATAGACAGCGGCGCGATCAGCGAAAAGACGACGAAAAATACTGCGGGAGTAAACGTCATGACTCTCAAATCAAAGAGTATTCTTTCGGATGTTGTCCCGTATACGGACGGAATGTTCGAAGATCCGAACAGATACAGAACGAAAAATATTCCTGCCGCAGGCGCTTTCTTCAAGGAAGGCGACGAAGCTCCGACCCAGATCAAACTTATATAAAAAAACGGTGTTGTACATTTTTGTGCAACACCGAAGCTTTATTAATAAAAGAAAGCAGGTACTGATGTACCTGCTTTTATCTTAATATATGGGGCAAGTTTTATAAAAATCGGTCATAGCCTGCGTTATGAGCTTCTGACCTTCGCTGTTGGGATGGATACCGTCGGAGCAAAGAAGTTCGCCGTAGTTATGTTTATCGAGAAAATACGAACGTACATCGATAAAAAGCGAATTGGTTTTATATGCGATCTTCGAAATAGCGTTCGAATACAGTTCCTGAAAACGGTAGATCATCTGGACATCGCCGAGCCATTTAAGAATATTTGCGGCAGAAAGGCCGTCTTTTGTTATCCAGTTAAAATATTTCTGCGCATCGATCGGCGGCAGAGACATAATAATCGGAGTTGCGCCAACGCTTTTTACGCTCTCGATAAGTTCGGAGTAAAGTTTTTCGAAAAGTTTGAGCGGAGTTACGGGGTCGTGAAAAATGTCGGGCTGCTCGGAAATATCTTTCCAGTTATAATTGCAGTCGTTTCCGCCGTATTCGATAAGAACGAGGTCCTCACCCATTTTGCCCTTTTCGATGGCAGAAGAAACAAGCTTGGAGCCTTTTGTGACCGTACAGCCGAAAACCGATCTGTTATTGACATCGACATTCGTCTCTTTCGCAAATTCCGCACTCGGAGAGCATGACGAAAGAACGTAACGCTGCGTACTGTCGTCAAGAAGAACACCTTTCATTATAGAATCCCCGAAAATATCGAGATTGTAACCTTTATTCATAAACTCTTCCTTCATATTATCTAGTTTCTGAAACTAGTATATCACATTTATAACAATATGTCAACCCTTGTTCATAATAAGTTTATGAACTATTTTAAAAATTTCTTCTGAAAACATCTTCCCTTTTTTGAAAAAGTATGATATAATATGTCTATACAGAAAAACAGATTAAGCAATATTGAAAAGAACATAATCTATCGGAGTCAATGACATGGAAGAAACCAAAACAAACGAACTCAATAATGTTTTAGCCAACTGGTGCGAGCAGATGTTGTCGTACCGCATACCGAGATGGAACGAACTGCCCGAGATCGAGCTGTATATGGACCAGGTAATAGCCCTGATGGAAAAATATCTCGGTGTTTTTTACGATGAAGAGAATAAGACGATTACTCCGTCTATCATAAATAACTACGTAAAGCTCGGCCTCGTGCCCCCACCCGTCAAAAAAAGATATTCGAAGATCCACCTTGCGTACCTTCTTATTATCTGCATTTTAAAGCAGGTTATGCCCATAAATGCGGTCATGAGAATAATCGAGTGCCAGACACAAAAATATCCTATAGAAGACGTTTACGATCACTTCTGCGAGGAGCAGGAAAGATCGCTGCTGAGCGTAATCAAGAAAGCGTCGCACCTTTGCGCTTCGCCCGACAGTGATATTCTCGTCGAGGACTTTATTTTGAGTGCTGCGATAACGGCAAATTCCGAAAAAGCGATCTCTGAAAGATTGACAAATCTCATAGAACCAAAGACTTCTCCCGAAAAAAAGGAGAAAGAAAAGGAAAAAGATAAAGAAAAGAAATAAAAAATCAAGCATCCGTAAAAAACGGATGCTTTTTGTTGTTCTGATAAAATTATTTGCTCTGATCGATAAGGCCGAGAATATCGGTCTTGCCGTAGCAGGATTCCCAGTCAACGATGAAATCATCGATAGCGTACTGTGTAAGGGGATGGTAAGTGAGGGTATGGAAGAGCTCTGTATTGATAGTTACAGCGTGTCCACCGACCATTGCGATCTTATGAACCTGTTCAACGGTCTTGAAGCTTGCCGCGAGAACTTTGGAGCTGATATTATGCTGTTTGAACATTTCAACGATCTCGCCTACAACGTGAACGCCGTCGGAAACGATATTGTCGAGACGGTTAACATAGGGAGCAACGAAATCTGCGCCTGCGATAGCCGCGAGCATAGCCTGCTGCTGAGTGAAGATAGCGGTTTCGGTAACTTTGATGCCCATTTTCTTGAGCGCCATGGTAGCTTTAAGGCCTTCGGGACCAACAGGAATCTTGATATAGAAATCGCCGCCAACGATCTCTTTGAGTGCTACAGCTTCTTTGATGATCTGACCTGCCTCAAGAGCGGTGGTCTGGATATGGAGCATTCTGTCGGGACCGATGATCTCACGGATGCTCTTGATAAGAGAGATAAAATCGGTTTTTTCTCTGGAAATGATAGTCGGGTTAGTGGTTACGCCCGCTACGGGATAAAATTCAACGCACTCTCTGATCTTTTCGAGATTTGCGCTGTCAATAATGTACATCATAATAAAAAGACCCCTTTATATTCAAAATATTTATTTCGTAATTAATAATTTTCGCGAAGAGTTTTCAGAAGAGCGATCTCTTTGGCATAACCGTCAAGTTCGTTGGGTGTTTCGAGGAAAAACGGGAGATCGCGAAGTTTCGGATGGTTTATAACGGCTTTAATTGTTTCGATGCCGAGCGTTCCCTCGCCGATCTTCTGATGTCTGTCTTTATGACTGCCGACAGGATTCATGCTGTCGTTGAGGTGAATGGCGCGAAGTCTCGAAAGGCCGACAATTTTATCAAAAGTTTCTATAACAGCATCGAGATCTTCGGATATATCGTATCCACCGTCACGTATATGGCAAGTATCGAGGCATACGCCGAGCTTATCGGAAAGTTCGGTTTTTTCGATAATCTGCGCAAGTTCTTCGAATCTGCCGCCGACCTCGGAGCCTTTTCCTGCCATCGTTTCGAGAAGTACGGGAGTTGAGATATCGGGAGTAAGAACGCTGTTTAACGTCTGCGCGATCTGCTCAATTCCGACATCCATCCCCTGCCCCGTATGGCTGCCGGGATGAAAATTATAGAGAGCACCGGGGATATGAGAAAGACGAGAAAGATCATCTGTCATCATCTCGCGCGCGAGGTCACGAAGACCGGGATTGGAAGAACATGCGTTCATTGTATACGGAGCATGACAAAGCACGACCGTAATACCGTTTTCCGCAGCGGTCTTTTTGTATTTTTCGATATCGTTAAGATCGAGAGGACGGGCTTTACTGCCTCTGGGATTGCGGGAAAAATATTGAAAAGTGTTTGCTCCGATGGAAAGCGCGGTCTTTGCCATTGCGTCAAAGCCATCTGAAGCAGAAAGGTGACAACCTATAGTGAACATTCTGTCCTCCGTATTATTTTACAAGAACGGTGAGTGCGGAAACGATGCTATCCGCAATATTTTCAAGAGACATTGATGCGATATTCGGACGGGAAACCGTCTGCTCGGGGATGAACGGAACATGGATAAAACCTACCCTTATGGGGAGAGCATTATCGAAAGCGTACTTCAAAAGGCCGTAAAAAAGATGATTGCAAACAAATCTGCCGGCGCTTTCCGAGACATAAGCGGGAAGTCCCGAAGCATTGACTGCTTTTACCATATCCTCGACGGGAAGAGTCGAAAAGATCTTATCGGCACCGCCCTCGCAGTTGAGAGCGTGAAGACGTAACCCCGTATTATCAGGCGAATCCGAATCGATTATATTAACGGCGACACGTTCGAAGCTTACAGATGCTCTGCCGCCTGCCTGTCCTACAGAAACGACGACATCGGGAGAAAACTCCCCGATCGCTTTGACAGCCTTTTTGACCGACGTAAAATATTCGGTCGGCACAAGCAGAGTTTTTACTTCCGCAAAATCGATTTTTTCAGCGGCGGCGCATACAGCCTGCCACGAAGGATTTATTTTTTCGCCGCCGAACGGGGCAAAACCTGTGAGCAATATTTTCATAAAATTCCCTTTTAAATGATCGTATCAACTTTACATTTTATTATAACACTTATTTATGACAAATCAATATCAAACCAAAGAGAAAAAATTTTTCACATCTCATATTTCGAGCATATTTTCGGTTTAAATAGGATATAATATAAAAAAACGGAAAACGAAAGGATCGAAGTTATCTAAATGGCGGCATACACAGTAAACAATGATGTTCTGACCGTTCAATTCAAAGGAGAAATCGATCACCACAGCGCAGGACGGATGGCAAAAGAAGCGGACGAGCTGATAACGAAATACGAACCGTCGCTTCTGATCCTCGATTTCGGGGGTGTGACGTTCAGCGACAGCAGCGGAATTGCCGTAGTTCTCGGACGTTATAAGAAAATGACGGCGAAAGGCGGACAAACGGAGCTTGCATCCGTACCGAAAAGCATAAAAAGAATTTTTTCGCTTGCGGCTCTGGACAAGCTTGTAAAAATCAGAGAAAACGTCTGACAGGAGAATGGAAAAATGTATCTATCAAACGAAATGGCGCTCAGTTTCCCTGCAAAGAGCGCAAATGAAGGCTTTGCAAGAGTCAGTGTTGCGGCTTTTGCGGCACAGCTCGACCCTACGGTCGAAGAACTTGCGGAAATAAAAACGGTGGTCTCGGAAGCGGTGACGAATGCGATCGTCCACGGCTACAAAGAGACTACGGGGATCGTACATATAAAAGCGAAGCTTTATTCCGACAGTTTTGCAGGCAAGATCGTCATAACCGTAAGAGACAGCGGCGAAGGCATAAAAGATATAAAGCAGGCGCTTGAGCCGTGTTTTACGACGGGTGCCGATGACCGCGCAGGCATGGGTTTTACGATCATGCAGTCATTTACGGATAAATTCAGGGTCACATCGTCGCTCGGTAAGGGCACGACGGTCCTTATGGAAAAGACGATCGTGCGCAGAAGTTGATGGATAAAAACATTCAGCTTTTGGAGAAGTTGAAAAACGGCGGTACAGAGGCGGAAAATGAGCTCGTTGAGAAGAACATGGGGCTTGTACGGTCTGTCGCATTCAGATTTGCAAACATGACGGCGGTCGGCGTTGATGCGGAAGATCTTTGCCAGATCGGCGCAATAGGTCTGCTGAAAGCGATCAGAAATTTCGACACAGAGCGAGGACTGATGTTTTCGACGTATGCCGTGCCTCTGATAATCGGAGAAATACGAAAATTTCTGCGTGACGACGGGTCGGTGAAGGTCAGCCGTTCGATCAAAGAAAAATATTACCGAATAAAAAAGGAGACTGCACGGCTTTCCTCGGAGCTTATGCGCGAGCCGACAGTTAACGAAATATGCAAAGCGACAGGCTTTTCGGCAGATGACGTCATCATGGCGCTCGATTCGGGAATCATTCCGACATCTCTCGACGAATCGGAAGAGGGCGAGCATCCGCTTTCGGAACGTGTCGCGGCGAACGAAAAGACCTCGCAGATCGATATGATCGCACTAAAAGAAGCGCTTTCGAGGCTTGACGGCGCAGACAGAAAGCTTATAGCCCTGCGTTATTTCTCGGCAAAAACGCAGGTCGAAACCGCAACGATCCTCGGCATGACACAGGTTCAGGTCTCACGGAGAGAAAAAAAGATAATAGAAAATCTGAAGAAGAGTTTTGAATAAAGAACAACCCTACGCAAGATGAACAAGTCCGTTAAAAACGGACAATTGAAAAAAACGCCCTCCTATGGTAGAATAAAGATAACTACCATAGGAGGGATTTTTATGTCAAGACAATATCGTCACATAGAAGAATATGCAGATGAAATACTGCGGTTAAAAGCAGAAGGGAAAACCAGAGCAGAAATAGGAGCAAAGTTGGGATTCAGCAAAGAGCAAATACATGGTTTCATCTCTCGTCATAACAACAAGCAACGTAAGATCGCAGCCGGAATGGCTATAAAGAAGAAAGGTAGACCTGCGAAAGATAGTATCGTAACCGAAGCAGATAAGCTAGCTGATCTACGGTACAAATTGGCTCGGAAAGATGCAAAGATCAAACAATTAGAGATGGAAAATGAACTGATGCGGGATTTTCTCTCGCTCACAGAAAGGAAGTGAGGACAAGCGTAAAATATATGGTAATCTATCGCCATAAAGAGAAATATTCTATCAGTGAAATGTGCCGGTTCTTTGGTGTGTCGAGAAGTGGATATTATGACTATGTCAAGAGAATGGAGGTTCCC
>JAGASR010000023.1 GCA_017621705.1 Clostridia bacterium
CACTTCTACAATAATGAACGTATTCAGCTCAAAACAAAACTGACACCTCTCGAAAAGCGATGTCAGTTCGTTACTTAAAATTTAATATTTTCTACCTTGGGGGGTGTTTTTTGTACTGTCTGTACAATTTGGGGCAGTACAATTTTCTTTTGGGGAGTATTTTTGTTTTAAATATATTCTGTCGGATCTGTGGAAAAAAGAATTTCGTCATCATCGTCGTCCCGTCTTCTGTAAACAGACGGGATGCCGTTTTTTACACGGATAAACATATCGTCATCCTTAAATTCTTTTTTCGCATTTGTAAAAATGATCCGTTTTTTGTTTTTTGACGGCAGGATGTATTCCGATGGGGTAACAGAATGGATTATCATTTGCTCAATTCCTCCAATTTCGACAGCGCCTGCTGTAAACCTCCGACTTCGTTTATCAGTCCTTCTTTTACGGCTTCTTCGCCGCCGAGCATTGTCCCGACGTCCGACATCAGCTCACCCGTTGATGTCATCAATTCTCGCAGACGTTCGGGTGAAATATTCGAGTTTTCCGTTATGAACCGTGAGATCCGCTCCTGCATTTTATCAAAATAAGAATACGTTTGCGGAACACCGACGATCAGTCCGTTCATTCGGACGGGGTGTAAAGTCATTGTTGCTGAGGGTGCGATAAACGAATATTTTGCAGATACTGCGAGCGGAACGCCGATCGAATGTCCTCCGCCGAGAACAAGCGAAACCGACGGCTTTTTCATGCTGTTTATCATTTCCGCAATCGCAAGCCCTGCTTCGACGTCACCGCCGACCGTATTGAGAATAACGAGCAGTCCTTTTATCTGATCGCTTTTTTCGATTGCAACAAGCGCAGGTATAACGTGCTCATATTTAGTTGTTTTATTTTGTGACGGAAGGATATAATGTCCTTCGATCTGCCCGATTATCGTCAGACAGTGTATTCCTGCGGTCGTCACAGAACCGCTTTCTTTTATTTCTTTTTCATTCATCGTGTTTTTATTTTATCGCGACTGTCCAAAAATATACACGGATTTATCTTCTTTGTCTGAAAAAAATATTGTCGACGGATATGAGATGTTTTTCTGCCGTCATTTTTCAAATAAAAAAGGAGAAATTCAATGAACAGAAAAAAGATATTTTCGCGGTTTGTTATCGTTACCGTGATGCTTGTCTTTGTTATAGGCGCGGTTCCGATGAACGCTGCGGTCGTGCCGAATTCCCAAAGTGCGACGAACACAGGTCTCGGTGCTGCCGAATACAGAGTAGGGCAGATGGGGGACGCTATCTCAAATGTCGGAAGATCTGCCGTCGATATGGCAGGAGATGCATTCTCTGCTGTTTCCGATGCATTTCAGGGAGCGTTTGACAATTTTGAAGACGGTTTCAACCCGACTTCCCATGTTGTAAACGAAAACGGCTATTATTCCCAGACTTATTCCAACGCAAGCGGACGAAACGCATCGATCTATGTCGATAAAAATAATAAGGCATATTCCGTAAATTATCCTATTTACGATGCGTGGGATACGGTCGGCGGAATCGAGAAAACAGGTTATCCTATTGCCGATGCGTATGAGGTCGATAATGAATATTATCAGAATTTCACTAACGGTTATGTCCGTTACGCCGATGATAACGATGTATCGTTCGTTCCTTCCAAAAGAGTAAACGAACGTGGTATGGAAATGACGGATAACACAGCATCCCGTGCTCGCGATAATGCAAATAGCTCATCTTCAAACGATGTTCCGTTCAGAAAAACGAACGATAATGCCGTAAAAAACAATAATATGGCGAACAATAACGGCGACACATCTGCGCGTAATACAGATCATCAAAAACTTTCAGGTACGGGGGCCGATGCTTCGGGCAGAGCGGGAAGTCTTGAGAGTACGAGCGGTGCAAGGCCTTTGATGTCGATCGTCGGTATCGTTATCCTTGCGGCAGTCATAATTTTATTGGTCTCTCTTTCAGTCGCCGCCTCGAAAAATAACGGTTAACGGATCTTCCCCATACCGATCGTCCGATCTGTTTCGGGCGGCAATTATTGCATCAGCGCTTTTCTTTTTGCTTGTCACTTTGGATAATATCGATCTTTCCGTATCGGATACACCTTTGACGGAAGAAGAACCACCGAAACCTCCTTTTCTTGATGCAATTCCCGAGCAGGTGATTACGGAAACCGTTCCCAATGATGATCCTACGGAAGAAATTCCCGAACCGAATATCCCCGAAGAAAATACGGAAAACAATACGGAAGATCTGCCCGATGAAGTTCCCGAAGAAGAACCGCAAAGAGCTCGTTCTGAGGCCTCTGTTGAGATAATTACCGAATTTCTTTCTGTTGCGATCGAGCAGGAGGGGTATTATCACAACGGAGCAAATACGAAATTTACAGGCAATTTCGATTACAACGGCCCCGATGAATGGAGTGCGGAATTTCTTTCGTGGTGCATCGGCAAAACGGGCGAGAAATTTTCCGTTCAGCTCGGCGGTGATATGTTCCCGTGGTCGGATTCCGTGACAGATTTCTTTTTATGGTTTATTTCTCACGGACTTTTCGATGACAGCGGTGAATTTATTCCATGGGGCGGCGACTATGTCTTTTTAGATTTTGATCTTGACGGATTGATCGACAGGGTAGGGCTCGTAACGGAAGTACGGACGGTTTCGACTTTCGATCTTTTCGGAAAACCGACGGAAGAAACGACACTTCGTATTCTTTGCGGAAATATGCCGAAAAGCAAAAAGATCGAACGGTTTGATCTTACTGTAAACGATCCGTCAGTCATGGGCTTCGGTGTCATAAATTAAAATAACCCGTTTGATTTTTATCAAACGGGTTATTTTTCTATTCATAATCTTCGGGAGTCATCAGATGAGTAACATCAACGTATTCGTGGCGAAGCTCGGAGTTGCCGTCGGCTTTTATGCTGATGACTGTGCCGCCGTTAAGCGGATATTTCCATGGATGAACCTTGCCTGTTTTTAACGCAAAAGCAAGATTTACACCCTCATAGCATATTACCGTATTATCCAGATGCACGTGACCGACAAGGACATTCTGCGTGATGCCCATTTCCTTTATTGCGGCAAAAACTCCGTCGTCATATGGATAGCATGCAATATCGCCTTCTTCGTATTTAACGCCGAAAGAGTTCTCATATCCGGGATTCCAGCATTCCGTTCCGTAGCTTTCCTCAACGGATATTGCCGTCGTATCTATGTTCGGTTTGAACGCCGCAAGATACGCATCCTGGTAAGCATGGATGGGAATATGCATGAGCATGGAGCTATGCGTACAGCCCTGATCCTTGAGCATTTTTGCCTGCTCTTTGTACCACTCGATCTGCGCTTCGTTCAGCTTATCGTAGTAAAAATGTTTGACACCCTGCTCATCGGGAAGCCATACGCAGTTATGAGAGTCTATCATAAAAAGCGTATGAACGGGTTTTCCATCCTTTGTTATCCCGATAAGATAGTTGCCGTTTCCGAGCGCAGGATCACCGTCTTCATGGAAGAAATACTTTTTACTGCGATAATAGGGGAGGATCTTGTAAACAAATGCAATACGTTCTTCGGGATCCTGCTGATCGTGATTTCCCCAGACAACACACCAAGGTATGCCGAATTGATCCATATAGTCCGCGAATTTCGGATATGCTTTCGGCTGATCCGCCATTGAAAGGTCACCTGTTATTGTTATAAGCTCGGGTTTGACTCTTTCGATAAGCGTTCTGATTGTATGATCCATGATTGCATACGAGTTGTCATACTCCGGATCGTTCGGGTCGTAGTGACATTCGTTTAACTGCATATCGGTTATATTTAGAACGGTAAATTCGTCCCGTTTCATTTCAAAAGTGAACATTTTTTTCTCTCCTTTTAACGGAAAGCTTATATTTTGATTTCGTTTACGCCTTCGCTGAGTACGGTTTCGTTGTTTTCATATCTGAATACAGCCTTCGTGCCTTTGGGGATCGTTATGCTGAAGCAGACCGTATCCGCGTCTTTTTTGTAGCTTACGCCAACTGTGCCGTTGACCGTATCGATACTTCCCGACATATGCTCAAATCTCGATACTGCCTGCGGTGCGATTACGAGATCAACATATCCCGCACTGCTTTCTGTCTGCTTAATGCCGAGCAGATATTCAAAGAAACATGCAACGGGAGCGCCGAACATCGGGTGGCTGTATGATCTTGAGCGTTCTGTATCCCAATATTCAAGGAACGATGTCGCACCGATCTTTCTCCAATGTTCGAAGCCCTGCGGACCGTCGTTTTCAAGAAGATCGACCGCAAGATCAGCGTTTCCTCCTTCGAATAATACTCGAGTAACGATATCCGTTCCGAAAATACCCGTATCGTACCAGCCTAAAAGCTTATAATATTCGACAAGGAAGTTGTAAGTGTTCTTTGTTCCGAGACCGATATCAAGTGCAAAAGCATTTGCACCCTGTGCGTTCATTAAGAAAGCTTCTCCGAAAGGATTGAAGTATGCGGCTTTGAATGCTTTTTTGCGATAATTTATCTTTTCTTCATATTCTTCCAGATCTTCGTTTTTACCGATAATTTCAGCGATTTTGCGAAGAGTTACGAGCGATTTTATCATAAAATAAGTGTTTACCATCGGTGCTGGAATGATAAACTGACCGCCGAAATGTTTCTGCTTTTCAGGATAGAGAATAACGGGACAGCACCAGTCACCGAGACACCATGCACCTTCTTTATCGCTTGTTACAAGGCCGAATTCCGAGTGCTCTTCAAGATAATCGATATATCTGCGCATATTATCGTAGTATTTTTCGAGTATCTTAACATCGCCGTAGTGTCTGTAAATCTGATAGGGGACTTCGACTATCGCACATCCCCAGCCGCCGGGACCGCCGCCGCTGCTGATATACGGAGCCGTATACTGGATATGGCCGCTTAATTTGTCTTGACAGTCCGCAATATCCTGAGCCCATTTTTCGTAAAAGGCTTTAGCATCCAATGTGTATAATGCGGCGTTGCATGTAAGCTGACCGTCACCGGTATAGCCACGGCGTTCGATATGCGGACAGTCGGAAGGATGACCGGTGTGCATATTGCAAAGCATTGTATGCTTGAAAGTGTTGTAGATCCAGTTGATTGTCTCGTTATCGCATTCAAAAGTCGATGCGGATTTAACGTTTGCATGAACAACTTTTACGCATTTCGGTTCTGCGTTGCCGATAACTTCAAAATATCTGAAACCGAACCATGTGAATTCGGGCTGGACGGTTTTCTTCTGTCCGTCGCAAACTATTCTGAATTCCTGACCGTGAATATGAGTTTTGTCAAGCTTTTTATCTGCCGCAAGATGCTCGCAGAAACGAACGGTTACCACGCTTCCTTTTTCTCCGTTTATTTCAATAACGGGATAACCTACTGTATTCAAACCGCAGTCGTAAATTACGCCTTCGTCACCGTTTCCGATGACTTTGACGGGAAGCTCTTCGATCAAAGTATCTGTCGGACAGTCTGTGGTGCAATATTCGGTGTCAAGCTCTTCGGTGCATACTGCATTTTGCCATGAGCTGTCGTCAAAATCCGTATCGAAATAATTTTTGGCTTCGAGATAGTTGTGGTGTTCGTGGGTTGTAAAACGGTAATTCTCGATAAATCCGTTGCTGATTTTGCAGTTTTCATCCGAACCGTACGATTTAACGCCGTTTACGTCTTCGACTTCGATGCTGTAAATTGCTTTCGGAAGACCGAAAATGCGGCAATAATGCGTGTACCAACCGCCGCCGTAATGAATTGCTATCGAGTTTTTGCCGTTTTTGACAAAAGAAGTTATATCAAATTGCGGAACGTATATTCTGTGGCCCGAAAGAATTTCATCTTTCGGATCGCAGCTTTGTTCGTAGTCAGAAGATAAAGGCAGGAATGTATCGGGATTTATGCATTTGCCGTTAATGTAGCATTTGAAAAAACCGAGACCGAGAATGTTGAGCGAAACTTTTTTTGCGTTTTCAGCGTTGAAATATCCGCGGATTATCGCAAAAGAGTCTGTTTTGCGTTCGGATGCGCCGATCCATTTTGAGTCTTTGAAGAAGTATTTCTGATTCATAACAGTTCTCCTCGCTGTTAAAAAGAACGGTGCAACCTTTCGGTCACACCGTTCTGCAATATAATTGGTTACTTTATTAAGCGTACCGTCATTTGCCGAATATTCAATTATTTATTGAAAAATTCCTGCTGTCTGACAAGGTTTTCGTACTTCTCTTTAGCCTGAGCCTGAGCAGTCTTGAAGAGTTCTTCAGCTCTTTCGGGGAATTTGAGAGCAAGGCTGGAGTAACGGGTTTCGCTCTTGATGAAGTCGATGTAGTCTCCGGTAGGAGCTTTGCAGTCGATGGTAAGAGGATTCTTGCCTTCTGCTTTTGCAGCGGGGTTGAATCTGAAGGTCTGCCAATAACCTGCTTCTACAGCTTTCTTCATTTCGCTCTGGCAGTTGGTCATACCGCCTTTAACACCGTGCATTTCGCAGGGTGCGTAGCCGATAACGATGGAAGGACCGTTGTAAGCTTCAGCTTCGGTAAGTGCTTTGATGGTCTGGTTCATGTCGGAGCCCATAGCGATCTGAGCAACATAAACGTAACCGTAAGACATAGCGATCTGAGCGAGGTCTTTCTTCTTGATTGCTTTACCTGCAGCAGCAAACTGAGCAACCTGACCTACCTGAGAAGACTTGGAAGCCTGTCCGCCGGTGTTGGAGTAAACTTCGGTATCGAATACCATGATGTTTACGTCTTCGCCGGAAGCGATAACGTGGTCAAGACCGCCGAAACCGATATCGTAAGCCCAACCGTCGCCACCGAAGATCCAGATGGATTTCTTAGCGAGGAAGTCTTTTTCTGCGAGGATAGCGGGTGCTACGGGGCAACCTGCTTCAGCAGCTTTTTCGAGTTCAACGATAAGAGCAGCGGTAGCAGCCTGGTTAGCTTTGCCGTTGTCTTTGGTATCAAGGTATGCCTGAGCAGCAGCTTTGAATTCGTCGGATGCTTTATCGGAAGCCATCATTTCTTCAACTTTGCCCATGAGTCTGTTGCGGATGGTCTTCTGGCCGAGGTAAATACCGAGACCGTGTTCAGCGTTGTCTTCGAAGAGGGAGTTAGCCCAAGCCGGACCCTTGCCGCTGTCGCGGTTAACGGTGTACGGAGTGGAGGGTGCAGAACCGCCCCAAATGGAAGAACAACCGGTAGCGTTGGAAATATACATTCTTTCGCCGAAGAGCTGAGTGATGAGTCTTGCATAAGAGGTTTCAGCACAACCTGCGCAGGAGCCGGAGAATTCGAGGAGGGGCTGATTGAACTGGCTGCCCTTGATGGTGGTGTCAGCGAACGGAGTTTCTTTCTTGGTTACGTTTGCAACACAGTAATCGAATGCTGCCTGCTGAGCTGCCTGGCTTTCCTGGGGAACCATCTTGAGTGCTTTTTCTTTGGAGGGACATACGCCTACGCAAAGACCGCAACCCATACAGTCGAGGGGAGATACAGCCATGGTGAACTTGTATTCTTCACAGCCTTTGCCCTTCATCTGAGCGAGTTTTGCAGACTTGGGAGCAGCTTTTACTTCGTTAGCATCGAGAGCGAACGGACGGAGTGTAGCGTGAGGACATACGTAAGCACACTGGTTACACTGGATACAGTTTTCGGGAATCCATTCGGGTACGTCAACTGCAACACCGCGTTTTTCGTATGCAGCAGCGCCCTGGGGGAAGGAACCGTCAACGTGGTTAACGAATTTAGATACGGGGAGAGCGTCGCCGTCCATCTTGGAAACGGGAACAACGATCTCACGTACGAATTCGACAACGTCTTCACGGTCGCCGGTGATCTTGGATTTAACATTCTTAACTTTGATGTTTTTCCAAGCTTCGGGAACTTCAACTTTAACAATAGCTTCAACGCCTGCGTCGATAGCTTTGTAGTTCATGTTAACAACTTCTTCGCCCTTCTTGGAGTAGGACTTGTAAGCTGCCTGCTTCATGTATTCGATAGCCTGATCCATCGGCAGGATGTTTGCAAGAGCAAAGAAAGCAGACTGGAGAATGGTGTTGGTACGTTTGCCCATACCGATCTCACGAGCTTTGTCGATAGCGTTAACAATGTAGAACTGAACATTGTTGTCTGCGATATATTTCTTGGTTTCGTCGGGAAGATGTTTTTCAACTTCTTCGGGAGTCCACTGGCAGTTAAGAAGGAAGGTACCGCCGGGTTTAACGTCGCGTACGATCTTGTAGCCCTTAACAATGTAAGAGGGGTTGTGGCAAGCAACAAAGTCAGCCTTGGTAATATAATAAGAAGATTTGATCTGGCTGTCACCGAAACGGAGGTGAGAAATGGTTATACCGCCGGTCTTCTTGGAGTCATACTGGAAGTATGCCTGAATGAATTTGTCGGTATGGTCGCCGATGATCTTGATGGAGTTTTTGTTAGCACCGACAGTACCGTCGCCGCCGAGACCCCAGAATTTGCAGCTGATAGTGCCCTTGGGAGCAGTATCGGGAGCTTCTTTCTCGTTAAGAGAGAGGTTGGTAACGTCGTCGTTGATACCGATGGTGAAGCTGTTTTTCGGTTCTCTCTTCTTGAGGTTTTCAAATACTGCGAAAACGCTTGCGGGAGGAGTATCTTTGGAACCGAGACCGTAACGGCCGCCTACAACTTTAGCTTTTCTGCCGAGAGTTGCAAGAGCAGTAACAACGTCAAGATAAAGAGGTTCGCCGAGAGAACCGGGTTCTTTGGTTCTGTCGAGAACAGCGATCTTCTTAACGGTTTCGGGAAGAGCAGCAACGAGTTTGTCAGCTCTGAAGGGTCTGTAAAGACGAACTTTAACGAGACCTACTTTTTCGCCGTTAGCGTTCATATAGTCGATAACTTCTTCTGCTACGTCGCAGATAGAGCCCATAGCGATGATAACTCTTTCAGCATCGGGTGCGCCGTAGTAGTTGAAGAGCTGATAGTTGGTGCCGAGCTTAGCGTTAACTTTGCCCATGTATTCTTCAACGATTTCGGGAAGAGCATCGTAGTATACGTTGCAAGCTTCTCTGTGCTGGAAGAAGATGTCACCGTTTTCAGCGGAGCCTTTAAGGATAGGATGCTCGGGGTTGAGTGCTCTGTTTCTGAATGCTGCGATAGCATCTTTATCTGCCATTTCAGCGAGATCAGCGTAGTCCCAAGCTTCGATTTTCTGAATTTCGTGAGAAGTTCTGAAACCGTCAAAGAAGTGAAGGAAAGGTACTCTTCCTTTGATGGTTGCGAGGTGTGCAACAGCACCGAGGTCCATAACTTCCTGAGGGTTGGTGGATGCGAGCATTGCATAACCGGTCTGACGGCATGCGTATACGTCACTGTGGTCGCCGAAAATGTTAAGAGCATGAGAAGCGACACAACGAGCGGAAACATGGATAACGTTCGGGAGAAGTTCTCCGGCGATCTTATACATGTTCGGGATCATAAGAAGAAGACCCTGAGAAGCGGTGTAGGTGGTGGTGAGAGCACCGGCAGAAAGGGAGCCGTGTACAGCACCTGCAGCACCTGCTTCGGACTGCATTTCAACAACTTTTACTTCGTCACCGAAGATGTTCTTCTGACCGTCTGCAGACCATTTGTCTGTAAGTTCAGCCATAACAGAAGAGGGCGTGATGGGGTAAATCGCAGCAACATCGGTGAACGCATAGCTCACGTGCGCGGCAGCGGTATTACCGTCCATGGAAATTTTCTTACGTGCCATTTTTGGTTTTGCCTCCTGAATGTTTATTTTAATTTAGATAAAACGCTTCTAACTTAATTATTTTAACACCGATTTTGTATTTTGTAAATAGCAATATTTAAAATTTCGCATATTTGTCGAAAACCTTTATCGATAAAAATTATTGAAAAAAATATACAGAAATGTATTGACATTTGTCTCAAAATAGTGTAGAATATACATTAGGTTTTTATGCCCAATGTATTATAGTTTACATAAGGTTAATTATCTTTAAAAATCAATCTGTACAGGAGGTGTTTAAGATAGGACCCGTAGAAATTATAATTATGATTATCGTTGCTGTTGCCACTCTTGCGGTCGGTTTCGTTCTGGGTATCGCATACCGTAAAAAGATCGGCGAAGCATTGATAGGTTCTGCCGAAGAGAAGGCAAAATCAATAATTAATGAAGCTATAAAGCTTGGCGATACGAAGCAGAAAGAAGCTCTCATCGAAGCTAAAGAGGAGATCCACAAAAACCGCAGCGAAGCGGAAAAGGAGATCCGCGAAAGAAGAAATGAACTTCAGAAGCTCGAAAAACGTCTTGTTCAGAAAGAAGAAGTTCTCGATAAAAGAGCAGATTCTTATGAGCATAAAGAGACCGTCCTTGCAAATAAAATGAAGTCTCTCGAAGCTAAGGAAGCCGAGGTCGAAGAGATCAAACTCGGTCAGCGCGCTATTCTCGAACGTATCAGCGGTATGACTGTCGATCAGGCAAAGACTTACATGATGACTACTCTTGAGGACGAGCTTAAACACGAACAGGCTCTCATGATCAAGGAATATGAGACGAGAGCTATCGACGAGGCGGAAACGAAAGCAAAAGAGATCCTTTCTCTTGCTATTCAGAAATGTGCTTCCGACCACGTTTCCGAGACTACTGTCTCTGTTATCCAGCTTCCCAACGATGAAATGAAAGGCCGTATCATCGGTCGTGAAGGTCGTAACATCAGAACACTTGAAGCTCTTACCGGCGTCGATCTTATTATCGACGATACCCACGAGACCATTGCTCTTTCGTCCTTCGACATGGTTCGCCGCGAGATCGCTAAGATCGCTCTTACGAAGCTTATTTCCGATGGCCGTATCCACCCGACAAGAGTCGGTGAAATGGTTGAAAAAGCACGTCGTGAGATCGAACAGACGATCAAAAAAGAAGGCGAACGCGCTATCTTCGAAACAGGTGTTCACGGTATCCACCCCGAGATCATCAAATGCCTCGGTCGTCTGCGTTTCAGAACCTCTTTCGGTCAGAACGTTCTCGACCACTCCATCGAAGTTTCTCATCTGTCAGGTCTTCTTGCAGGTGAGCTCGGTATCGATATTACCTCCGCAAAACGCGCAGGTCTTCTCCACGATATCGGTAAATCCCTCGACCATCAGACTGAAGGTTCTCACGTTTCTATCGGTGTTGACGTTGCCCGTAAGTATAAAGAACATGATAATATCATTCATGCGATCGAAGCTCATCACGGCGACGTTGAAGCAAAATCCATTCTCGCAAGCATCGTTCAGGCAGCTGACGCCATTTCCGCAGCACGTCCCGGTGCCCGCAGAGAAGACCTTGAAAACTATATCAAGCGTCTTGAACGTCTCGAAGAACTCGCAAACGACTTCAAGGGTGTTGAACGTTCGTTCGCTATCCAGGCAGGTCGTGAAATCCGCGTAATGGTAAGGCCGGAAGATATTAACGACGACGAAATGATAATTCTCGCGCGCAATATCGCAAACAAGATCGAAAACGAACTTGAATATCCCGGTCAGATCAAAGTTCACGTTATCCGTGAAAACCGCGCAATCGAATACGCAAAATAAATTCAATAAAAAGTCGGCAGGAGTTTTCTCCTGCCGATTTTTTATGCTTTTACAGTTATTTTATCTTAACTTTTATTACGTTGAACGACATAGCGCTGATATCAACCTTGATCTTACCGTTTTCTGCTTTTTCCGTATCAACGGAGTCCGCAACGTTTCTCGGGTAGAGAACGGTGTTCGTATCCGTTTCGTTTTCGCTTGAAACGACGGTCAGCTCGTAATCGCCCTCTTTGATCGCATCGCAGATAAATTCCGTTGCGATCGCTTCGGGGTTGAAGTTCGCGATCTTGATAATAAGATCGTCGCCTGCAATACCGGATGTTATATAAAGATTTGAATTCGAACCTTTGACTACATCCGCATCGTTTTTGACAACGGCTTCAACAGCGTTCGTCGCAAACAGTTTCTGAACGTAATATGAGGGAAGACCGAAAACTCCGCTTCTGTCAAAGTTTATAAGATTTACAGGCCATCTTCTGTTGTTTTCATTACAAAGAAGAGGCGCATATGATGCGATACGAACTCTGTCGCAGCAATTTTCCATATGGGTCATGAATGTCGCTTCGGAAATTGCACTGAGCAGGTTGCCGTAACCTACATTGCCGTTGCATGCGTATTCGCCGACGTAAACTTTCTCACCTTCGCCGGAATAACGGTCAAACATCGAAGGGAATATTTCGGGTGTGGTGTAGTAGTGATCGTCAACAAGATCGCATGTCTCGTTGGGGACTCTGACGTCCGAAATAAGGGTGATATCGGGATATTTTTCGCGGAGAAGATCTCTGAATATCGGAAATCTCTTCCAGTAGACTTCGCCCCAGTTTTCGTTGCCTATTTCAAGATATTTGAGATTGAACGGTTCGGGATGTCCGTCTGCCGCGCGTTTTGCGCCCCAAGGCGTCGAAACGTCACCGCAGATATATTCGACACCGTCCAACATATTCTGGATCCACCAATCGAGCTCTTCACCGTCTACATATTCGCTGTTTCTTGCCTGGCAGGACATACCGACGTTGAAAACATACATCAGATCCGCGCCGAGAGCTTCGCCGAGCATACAGAATTCGAGCATACCCATGCCGTCTGTACAGCGGTATCCCCAAAGGTCCCAATGGCCGGGTCTGTCTTCGATATTGCCGACAGTCTTCTTCCAATGAATAGCGTTTTCGAGAGTTATACCTTCGATTACGCAGCCGCCGGGAAAACGTAAAAATCCCGGCTTCATTCCGTCAAGCATATCAAAAAGATCTTTTCTGAATACGCCGCAGACAGCATTGTCGGGCATAAGAGAAACAAAGTCGAAAACGATCTCTCCCGAACCGTCAACTTCTATAAAGAAACGGGTATCCATGTCGGGAGTTGTTACCGTAAACGCAAAATCGATCTTTTTATATGCTGCGCCAAGACCTTCAATGAGGGTTGATGCGACGACAGAGCCGTCTTTTTTCATAAGACCGACTTTTGCGGTCGAAATATCTTCGCTTTTCGCAATTACGAAACCGTGATAGCCGCCTTCTTTTGCACTGATACCCCAATAGCCTTTATTTACGAGGCGAACTTTGCCCTTGAACATCATTCTCAGCTGAACGGGACATTCGGGGTTTCTCGGATCGTCGTAGATCCTTTCCATATCAGCCATTGCGCCGACAGTCTTTTTCAGTGACCATCCCGGCAGGGGAGTCCACGGTTCGTGGTTGCTGTTGAAATCGTCTGTAAAACCTTTGACAGTACGGATCTTGCCGCTTGAATAGAATGCGCCTTCGGCAACTTCCTGATCTGCAAAATTTCTGTTTCTGATCAGTTCGGCATAAAGTCCGCCGTCACCTGCGTGGTTTATTTCTTCATAGAAAACGCCCCACATTTTCGGGTTGGGTGTGCCGATCTTCTGCTCCGGGAAAATATTTACCGTCTTTTTCATAAAAGTTCTCCTTTAGTTGAGATATACGGAAGTTTCGAGTTTTATATTATCGGAAGCCGAGCCTACAAGAATTCTGAAATCGCCGGGTTCTACCGTCTTTTTATAATTGATATCTATAAGGCTGAACGAATTTTCGTTGAGATTGAAAGTTATCTGCTTTTCTTCGCCTGCTTCAAAATGTACGCGCTCAAATCCTTTAAGAAGCAGGGGAGGGGTGACGACAGAGCTTTCAACGTCATCTATATAAAGCTGAACGACTTCATCGCCCGCCATCTTGCCCGTATTTTTTACGGTTACGGTGACTTCAACATCGTATCTGCCTTTTTTCTCCGCTTTGATATCCGAATATTCGAAAGTCGTATAAGAAAGACCGAAACCGAACGGATATCTTGCCTTTTTCGGACCTTCGTAATAATTCTGGTCGCCGCCCGGAAGCATCGAATAGTAGCAGGGGATTGAGCCTGCATTCCTCGGGAACGAAACATTAAGTCTGCCTGCGGGATTGTATTTGCCGAAAAGTGTTTCCGTAATAGCCTGCGCGCCCATTTCGCCGCCGAACCATGCAACGAGAATCGCATCGCAGATATCTTCTTCAACGGTAAGATCAACGGGTTTGCCTACTTCGAGAACGACAATAAGCTTCTTGCCGAGTTCGGAAAGACGTTTGATAAGCTCTCTCTGCTTGCCTGCAAGAATATATTCGCATCTGTCTCTGCCTTCGCCGCTGGTAATGGAGTTGTCGCCGCCGACGAAAATAATATAGTCGCATTCGGACGCAACTTTTACTGCACCCTCGATATCGTCGGGTATCTCATCTTCGCCCTCAGATGCGAGGTGCGGCTGACCTTCTACAAATCTCGGGGTCTTTTTATCGGGAGTTATCGCGCAACCGTCATGCTGACGAACCGTGACACCGTCTCCGAGAAGTTCTTTGATCTTTTCGTAAACGGACGGAACTTCGTAGCCTGTGGGTATGGAAGAATATCCGCCGATCTTCTGCGCCGCGGAGGAAGGGCCTATGACTGCAACCGATTTTATATCTTCGGAAAGCGGAAGAACGCCGTTATTTTTAAGTAACGTCATCGATTTTCTTGCGGCATCAAGGGCGATATTCCTGTGTTCGTCGCATCTGATAATGCTTTCCCAAGCGTTTTCGTCAGTATACGGATCTTCAAAAAGACCGAGTTCGAATTTGACGGTAAGAACTCTTCTTACTATATCATCGATTCTTTCCATCGGGATTTCGCCCGTTTTGATGAGATCGGTGACGGTCTCCTGCCAGAATTTATTCGGGTAGTCTAGACCTTTCATGTCAAGACCGTTATTCAGTGCCATCTTTATAGCGCCGCGATCGGTACTTACGAGTTTATGGTCTCTCTTTACTTTTCCGACACCGTGCCAGTCCGCTCTCGAATAACCCTTCAATGCAAAACGCTCTTTGAGGATCTCTTTTAAATAATGTTCGGATACCATAAGAACATCGCCGTCAACGCAGTTGTAGCTGACCATTACGTTATATGCGCCGCCCTCTTTTATTGCGGCTTCGAAAACGGGGAGATAACAGCCCTCGGTCTCTCTTCTGCCTGCGCGAGCAGGAGAACAGTTCGTGCCGCCCTCGGGAATACCGTGAACGCAATAATGCTTCGGTTCTGCAATAACAGCATCTTTCCTGCTTATATCGCCTTTCTGTTCGCCCGAAACGATAGCTACTGCCATTCTCGAAGAAAGATATGTGTCTTCACCGAAGGTCTCTTCTGTTCTGCCCCAACGTGTATCTCTCGCAACGTCAAGGTTCGGGGCGAGTATTTCGTAAATACCGAGAGAGCGTGTCTCTTTGCCGATCGCTGAACCGACTTTATTGACGATCTCTTTATCGAAAGTCGCTCCGAGGCCGATCGGGCTCGGGAAAACGGTACCGCGGGTGCCGCTTATGCCGTGGAGAGCTTCACCCGTAAAGATAACGGGGATCCCAAGTCTGCTGTTTTCAATAAAATATTTCTGAATACGGTTCATCGCTTCAGGGGTGGAATAGTTGTCGTGAACAAAACCTATGCCGGAAGTACCGAACTCTTCTTTGAGCTTTTCTACGTTGTATTCCGTATCGGGTTCTACGCTGCAGTTATGGATCGGCGAGGGTTTGGTTGCGAAATCAACGCCGCTTAGCATATCGGTCTGCGCAGCCTTTTCCTCAACGGTCATTCTTGAAAGCAGATCTTCGACTCTTTCTTTTATCGGAAGATCCGGATTTTTATATTTGGGAATGTTTTCCATAAAATATCTGTGCCGCCTTTGCTTTAATTTTTTATTATAATAAAGATAACATATTTTTATTTTTTTGTCAATAGAAAAGCAGTTTTTATTCGACCCGTTTACAGTAAAAAAATGACCCCGAAATCAGAAGATATTCTGTTAAGTATATAGACTTTACACATAACAAAAAACAGCCCGTATGTCTTTCTGACGTATGGGCTGTAGTGCTTGCAATTACTCAGTTTTTGCAATAATACTTAATTCCGTTTTCTATTATTTTTATGCTCGTCCCGTTGCTTTCGAAAAGCTCACCGTCAAGGTTTAACAGGAAAGGTGTTTCACTTGCCACCTCAACATTCTTTGCTTTTATCACTTTGATTTTTTTGTGGTTTACGTGAGACCCGTTAAGCAGTCTCGGAAGGATCGTAAGTATCTGAATGAAGTTCATTTTGTCCGCAAGATAGACATCGAGATATCCGTCGTCGATCTTTGCAGTCGGCGCAATGTGAACTCCGCCACCGTAATATTCACCGTTTGCAAATGCGGCAAGAAGGAATTTCTGATCGTAAACAACCCCGTCTATCGTGATTTTGAGATCAAGGCATTTATACGCAAACAGGGTATAGAAGATCGAAATAATATAACTGAATTTTCGTAAGATCGGAATGTTTTTGAATTTAACGGAATTCTTTACGATCTCTGCATCGTATCCGACAGATGCGATATTCGCAAAGTATGTATCCCCCGCTTTGCCGCAGTCCGAACTTCTTACTGAGTACGATCTGCAGTCAGCAAGAACTTTGCGGTAATCTCTCTCTTTTGTCAGCAGACGGCAGAAGTCGTTTCCGCTTCCCGCAGGAATGACGAAAACCTCATTGTCGGATTCTGCAGCGCCGTTAATAACTTCGAAAAGCGTTCCGTCTCCGCCTACGGAAAAAACGGTACAGCCTTTCAGTTCTTTTGCGACAGCCGTGAGATCTCCGCTTTTCTGAGATTCGATAATCTCATATTCCTCTCCGTCCATGGCATTTTTTATGCTTTCTCTGAGAATATCTATTTTATCCGCGCACGCAAAAGCATTTAAAAGAAAAACTTTTTTCATTTTCTGACCCCTCTATGCGATTTTTATGTTTTCGCTTCGTACCATGTTTTTCCGATATTGACGTCCGCTATTACGGGAACATCGAATTTATGCGCATTTTCCATCTCTTCTTTCAGAATCTGCGCCGCTTTTTCTTTCTCTTCTTCGGGCGCTTCGATGATGAGTTCGTCGTGTATCTGCAAAATAAGGCGAGATCTCATTCCCGAGCTTTTCAGTCTGTTTGCCACCTTTATCATTGCAAGCTTTATAAGGTCTGCCGCCGTTCCCTGAATGGGGGTGTTCATTGCCACCCTTTCGCCGAATGCGGCAGTCATTTTGTTCGATGCGTTAATTTCGGGAACGTATCTTCTTCTTCCGAAAAGTGTTGTTACATATCCGTTTTCTTTCGCCTGCGCGACTGTTTCGGAAATGTATCGTTTAACGTCCGGATAAGCCGCCAGATAATCGTCTATATACTGGCGCGCCTGCTTTCTTGTGACTGAAAGATCCTGCGAAAGCGTATAGTCGCCGATTCCGTAAATAATGCCGAAATTTATCGCTTTTGCTCGGCGGCGCATATCTTCCGTCACCATTTCTTTCGGCAGTCCAAAAACTTCCGATGCGGTTCTTGTATGGACATCCTCGCCCGATGCGAAAGTTTCGAGCAGAACTTTATCGCCCGAAATATGCGCCATGAGTCGAAGTTCGATCTGTGAATAGTCCGCATCTGCAAGGCAGTAACCGTCAGCCGCAATGAAAGCTTTTCGCAATTCTCGTCCGAGAGCCGTTCTTACGGGTATATTCTGCAAATTCGGCTCTATGGAGCTTATTCGTCCCGTTTGTGTTACGGTTTGCGTAAATACGGTGTGTATTCTGCCGTCTTCAGCCACTGTTTTCAGAAGTCCGTCAACGTATGTCGATTTGAGCTTCGTCAGTTTTCTGTAGGCGATTACGAGCTCGACTATCGGGTGCTTATCGATGAGTGATTCGAGAACATCGTTATCGGTCGAATAGCCCGTCTTCGTCTTTTTCTTGACGGGAAGAAGCAGGTCTTCGAAAAGTACCGCACCGAGCTGCTTTGTCGAGTTTATATTGAATTCTTTGTTAGCAAATGTATATATTTCGCCCGTGAGTTCCGCAATTTCAAGATCGAGCTGTGTTCCGAATTTTTCGAGAAAATCGCAGTCGACACGAACCCCCGCAACTTCCATTTCCGCAAGAACGGTCGAAAGGGGAAGCTCCGTTTCCGTGTAAAGATCGATGGAACCGTCTTCTTCCATTCTTTTCGTGAGCCCTTTTTGAAGTTCGGGTAAGAAGCATGCATAGTCTGCCTTGCTCTCCGTATCTTTGCCGAGAACTTCAAGAAATGCTGTTTTCAGCTCGTACGAACTTCTTGACGGGTTAACGACGTATGCCGCAAGCATCGTATCGAAAACGGGATTCGGTTCAATACCTTTCTGCAGGGTGTAACGTAAAAACGCTTTACAGTCGTGCGTGACTATCTCTTTTTTATCGATAAGCGGCAAAATGCTGTCTATATCAACGGTTACGGCTGTTTTTTCGTTTTTGATGAAAACTTCTTTTTCGGGGAGTGTATGAATGATATAAATGGGCTCTGTTTTAAATATATCCCGATGATTTTCTGCGTCATATGCTTCAGTCTGAGTGGTCGGTTCTTCTTTTTCGGGCTTGAATTTGAACCTGTCGAGCATTTTTGCCATTTCAAGTTCCGTAAACATGGCTTTCAGTTTTACCATGTCAGGCTCTCCGTGGTGCGGAGTGGGGAGCATCTCGTTTTCGGGAAGTGAAGTGGTGATCGTTCCCAGTATTTTGCTCATATAAGCGCTGTCTTTGCCGTCAATGAGCTTCTGATGAAGCGCTTTTTTAGTAATTTTGTCTATATTTTCGTAAACACCGTCGAGGGAGCCGTATTCTTTGAGAAGCTCGGTTGCCGTCTTTTCTCCAACACCGGGAACGCCGGGAATATTATCCGAAGTGTCTCCCATGAGCGCTTTAAGATCGATGAGTTTTTCGGGAGGCAGACCGTATTTTGCAAGAACGCTTTCTGGAGTGTAGATATCGTCGGAAGATGAACCGCTTTTGGTTACGGCAAGCTTGACCGTGATGTTTTCGTCAATGAGCTGAAGCTCGTCTCTGTCACCCGTTATGATGATGCATTTATTGCCTTCCGAACTTTGTTTTTTTGCGATTATGCCGATGATATCGTCAGCTTCAAGACCTTCTCTTTCGTATACGCAAAGTCCCATAGCCGCAAGGATTTCCTTGACGATCGGCAACTGCTGCGCCAATTCGTCGGGCATACCTTTTCTGCCTGCTTTGTATCCGTCGTAAAGATTGTGTCTGAATGTCTTTGCTTTCAGGTCGAAAGCTATGCCTACAGCGTCGGGTTTGTCTTCGTCAAGATGACGGAAAAGTATCGTCAGAAAACCGTAAACAGCGTTTGTCGGAATACCCGAAGAAGTTGTCAGCGGACGTATTCCGTAAAATGCTCTGTTTAAAATGCTGTTTCCGTCCAACATCATTACCGTTGTTGACGCTTTTTCTGTCATAATTGCCTCCAAAAGACGTTTGTTTTCGATAAGTATACCATACAGACGGCCAAAAATCAATAGTTTCACCCCTTGTTTTGTCCGTGGTTCAGGGCTTTTTTGAGGTTTTTGTGCAAAATGACGAAAAGATTTTTTTTGCGTGATAAAACATTTACATGTCACGTTGCAAAATTGTCTCGCTCTTAGGTTGACAACGGTTATCTTATATAGTATAATAGTGGTGCTGAAGTGAATGATTGCGGGTTATTGGGGTGCAAAATCCCACGGTTCCCGCTCAAAATTGTGAGAAAGGAGCGTCGGCACATGGAAAATGAAGAAATCAGACCCGTCGAAGAAGTTGTAGAAGACGATCTTTTAGCCGGCGCGATGAATCTCATTGGCAACTACCGCCACACGATGGATGCGAAGGGCAGAGTTTTTCTTCCCGCAAAATTCAGAGAGACTGTCGGTAATGCCGTTTATATGACAAAAGGCTCAAATAACTGTATTTTTGTTTTCTCCGAAAAAAGATGGTATGCTTTCGCTAAAGAGATCGCATCCAAAACGATCGGTAAAGGCGGCGCTTCGCAGAGATCTATTCTCGGTAATGCGTGCCGTTCCGAAATCGACCCTCAGGGCAGAATTACAGTATCTGCGAATCTCCGTAAATTCGCTGATCTTCTGAAAGATGTTGTCGTTGTCGGCGCAATGACCCGTATCGAAATCTGGAATGCAGATAAATGGGATGAATACGATACCGAAAATGATGACGATATCCTTGCTGCATTTGAAGAACTGGGTATTTAACGATGGCAGACTTTTCTCATGTTCCCGTTCTTTTTGAAGAAACGATCAATTCACTCAATATAAAGCCCGACGGTGTTTATGCCGACGGTACCGCAGGCGGCGGCGGACATTCTTTCGCGATAGGTTCTCGCCTTTCGGAAAACGGTCTTCTCGTCTGTACAGACAGAGACACGGAAGCTATAGCGGCATGCACAGCCCGTCTTTCCCCACTTGCCTGCAAAAAAGAAATATATCATGCCGAATTCAGAACTCTTCCCGAGATTCTCGAAAACAGGGGAATAAAGCTCGACGGACTTCTTCTTGATCTCGGCGTCTCATCTCACCAACTCGATTCCGCTGAACGCGGCTTTTCCTATATGAACGATGCGCCTCTCGATATGAGAATGAACAGAGACGACGCATTCACCGCGGCAGACCTCGTCAATACATATTCCGAACAGGAACTTGCCCGTATCTTTTTTGAATACGGTGAAGAACGGTGGTCCCGTCCGATAGCGAAAAAGATAGTCACAACACGTCAGACATCTCCCATCAACACAACACTTGAGCTTGTGGATGTAATAAAATCCGCAATGCCGAAAAAAGCGCTCAACGAAGCGCAGCACCCCGCGAAAAGAGTCTTTCAGGCAATAAGAATCGCGGTCAATCAGGAACTTTCGCAGGTAAGCGATATTCTTTCCGATATTATCCCGTTTATGAATCCGGGCGGAAGAATAGCGGTCATAACTTTCCATTCTCTTGAGGACAGGATCGTTAAAACAGCATTCGCTTCTGCGGAAAACCCCTGTACGTGCCCTCCGAACTTTCCCGTATGCGTATGCGGTAAGAAAAGTCTCGGCAAGGTACTCACAAAAAAACCTATCATTCCCTCCGAAGAGGAAATGAATACAAACCCCAGAGCAAGAAGCTCAAAACTGAGAGTATTCGAAGTTAAATAAATTATCTAATATATAATAAGGAAGGAAGGGTCAAGATGGAAAAAGTTAATAAGAAAAAGAAATTCGACGTTACCCTTGCGCTTCTCATCCTTGTTATTATTGCTTTGGGTGTAATGACTGTAACTTGCTACATCTCCCAATATGAAAAAAATTACCGTCTCAAACTTCTCAAAAATGAACTTGCAATCGCTCAGAACGAAGGCGAACTTCTTCGTATCGAATACGAAAAGAGAACAAATTACCGTAACGTAGAAGACTACGTGGTAAATAATCTCGGCATGACTAAGATCAATAGTTATCAAATAGAATATATCGTCAGCACTAACACAAACCAAACACTTCTTATCTCCGCAGAGGAGGACGACGCGGGTTTATTTTCCCGTATTTCGAGAGCATTTTCCGTTGCAATGGAATATTTCAAATAACGGAAGCATAGTTATTACCAGATGTCCTCCCGCGACACTTTACCGATCTGTCGCCCCTCTGCGATAAAAGTCCCTGACACACACAACACACAAACACACCCCGGGGACTTCGCACCACCGATCGTCGGTGGCTTACCAAATGCCTTTCATGTTCAGGTAAAACCGAAATGTGATACAGGCATTTAAATAGCTTATTCGTATTTATATATAGTATCTCCATCGATCTGAGGGTCACGTAAGTGACCCTTGCTTTTTCAAATTTTATAATTTATCATACACTTTTTTTATCAGGAAAGGAAGCTCGTCAATCGGCTCAGGGAAAAATATGGCTCAACGTCCTTCAAGAGATATGGTCATTTGGTATATAGTTGTCGGATGCATCTTCAGTTTATGCTTTTTAATCCTTATAGGAAGATTTTTTTATCTGCAGATAGTTATGCATGAAAAGTATGAACAGATCGCTGTCGCCCAACAGACGAGCGATATTGCCATTCAGGCAAAAAGAGGTTCGATTGTTGACAGAAACGGCAGCGAACTCGCTATTTCCGCGACCGCATATCTCGTGACGATGTCTCCCGTTAAGTTTGAAAACGATGCCGAAAAAGAACTTCTCGCCTCGGGGCTTTCAGAAATTCTCGGCCTTGACTACAACAGTCTTCTCGAAAAGGCAAAAAAAGACGTCCGCTACGTCGAAATCGTCCGCGGTATTGAAAAGGATCAGGCAGATGCCGTCAGCGAATTTATTTCCGCAAACGACGAGCTTGTTGACGTTATAACTATCACCGAAACCGCAAGACGCTATTACCCCCACGGCAATCTTCTTTCGACGGTTCTCGGTTTTGTCGGGACCGATAATCAGGGTCTCGAAGGTCTTGAATATCTTTACGACAGCTACCTTAAAGGTTCAAACGGTAAAATAATAACTTCAAATAACGCTCTCGGCACTACCATGCCTTTTGAGTATGAACAGTATATCAGCGCAGAAGACGGATGCGATATCAAACTTACCATAGATATCGAAATGCAGTATTTCCTCGAAAAGCACATTCAGAATACTCGTGTCGAGCATAATGTACAGAACCGCGTTGCAGCTTGTATTATGGATGTCAAAACGGGCGAAGTCCTTGCTATGTCCACAAAACCCGACTACGACCCCAATAATCCGTTTACCATAGACGACGAGATCATTCTCAATACTCTTTCCGAATATCTCGACGAGATGGGCTCTGTTACCGACGAGTATATCAAACAGTACAATAAAACTCTCAGCGAACTGCGTACCAATAAATTCGTAGTTGAACAGTACGACCCCGGTTCGACTTTCAAGATCTTTACGAGCGCAATGGCTCTCGAAGAAAATCTTTCCATATTAAATAATACTTTTTACTGCTCCGGCTCTATCCAGAAAGGTGTTATCACTTATCATTGCCATAAAAGAACGGGTCATGGCAGTGAAAATTTCCGCGATGCTCTTGCAAACTCCTGTAACCCCGTCTTTATTCAGGTAGCGGAAAAAATAGGTATTGAACGTTTTTACAATTATATAACTGTTTTCGGTCTGCGTGAAAAAACAGGCGTGGGTCTTCCCGGCGAAGTCGCGGGTATTCACCATGCTCTTGCATCAATGACCGACTATAACCTTTATTCTTCGTCTTTCGGTCAGACTTTCAAGATTACAGGTATGCAGCTTATCGCAGGTGTAAGTGCGATCGCAAACGGCGGTACGTATATGAAACCCTA
Organism: Clostridia bacterium; assembly: GCA_017621705.1. Lineage (GTDB taxonomy): Bacteria > Bacillota > Clostridia > Oscillospirales > UBA644 > HGM12619. The sequence continues at coordinate 23,304 of JAGASR010000023.1, forward strand.
TATCATAAAAGAGATCACCGATGCCGACGGTAATGTCATCGTTTCAAACGAGCCTACACCCGTGCGAGAAGTAGTTTCTTCTCAGACTGCGGAAACACTCTGGGATATGCTCGAATACGTTGTTGAAAAAGGTAAAACAGGCTATCAGAAAGGCTACAGAATCGCAGGTAAAACAGGTACTTCTCAGAAAGTTTCCGACGGTACCTACGAAAACAGCAAAAAGATCGCTTCCTTTATCTGTTTTGCTCCTGCCGACGATCCGCAGATCTGCGTTCTCGTTATCGTTGACGAACCTGACAGCGAACAGATCTACGGTTCATATATCGCCGCTCCTCTCGGCAGAGATATTATTGTAGACTGCCTTAAGCATCTCAATATCGAGCCCGATTTCGGAGACGGTACGACCAGCGCTTCTTATTCAGTTCCCGATCTTATCGGTTTTGACAGCGCAGATGCCGTTTCTTCTCTCGCAAACAGCTCTTTTGCCGCAAAAGTTATCGGCGGCGACGGCATCGTTACATATCAGCTTCCCTCAAAAGGAACGTCTCTTCCAGAGGGCGGCACGGTAATTCTTTATACCAATGATACCGCTTACGAGCGCAAGACAGTTGTTCCCGATCTTATCGGAAAAACTGCGGCAGACTGTAATGTCGAGCTTCTTCGCGCAAATCTTAATATAAAAGTCAAAGGCGCAAATATCAATTATCCCAATGTCGTTGCAGTCTCTCAGTCGCCCGCGGCGGGGGAAAAAGTCGATAAAGCGACTGTCGTAACGGTAACTTTTGAGTAAATTTTACGGAGGTCTTGTTGCGTTTAAAATACGTTCTTCAAGACGTAGAAAATATCGGATGTATAAATTATAATGATAATATCGAAATATCGGATGTCACTTCCGACCTTTTGTCAGTTCGTCCGGGGGCTGTTTTTGTTGCTGTAAAAGGCAGAAGATTTGACGGTCATACCGTTATTTCAAAAGCAGTCGAACGTGGAGCTTTATGCATTGTTTGCGAAGACGATACTGTAACGGATGTCTGCACCGTAAAGGTTAAAGACAGTCGCAAGGCACTTTCTGTTCTTTGCTCCAACTTAAACGGCAGACCGTCCGAAAAGCTGACAATCATCGGCATCACGGGAACAAACGGAAAAACCACGACCTGCCATATGCTTCACCGTATTCTTTCCGAAAACGGTATACGCTGCGGCGTTATCGGAACGGTCGAATCCTTTCGTGAAAACGATAGGGGAGTGGTTGTAAAAGAACAAACGGGTTTTACAACTCCCGGCCCCGAGATCCTTCAGCCGCTTCTTCGAAAGATGTATGAGAGCGGTTGTACGCACGTTGTTATGGAAGTTTCTTCGCAGGCACTTTATCAGGAACGCGTTTTCGGAATGGATTTTTCGCTCGGCATCTTTACGAATCTTTCCGTCGATCATCTCGATTATCACGGCGATATGCTTTCCTATAAAGATGCGAAACTCAAGCTCTTTTATCAGTCAAAAAACCGACTTGCCAATGCCGACAGCGATTATTCCGCACCGTTCGTCTCAATGGCGAAGACATATTCCGTATACGGTAGCTCGGATTTTTATGCTGAAAATGTTTGCGTCACCGTAAACGGCTGTTCTTACGATCTCTTTTGTGACGGTAAAAAGTATCCTGTTTCTCTTTCGGTTACGGGGCTTTTCAATGTATATAATTCACTTGCGGCGATCAGTTCTGCGATAATGCTCGGAATAGATGCGAAAAAGGCTGCCGATTCCGTGAAAAAATTTGACGGTGTTTGCGGAAGAATGGAAAAAATTGCAGTAAATGCACCGTTTTCCGTCTATATAGATTTTGCACATACCCCAGACGGACTTTTAAATCTGCTTATTTCTCTTCGTTCATTCGTCAAAGGAAAGATAATTCTTGTTTTCGGATGCGGCGGAGACAGGGATCGTTCTAAACGTCCCGAAATGGGGCGGATCGCGGTCGGATATGCGGATCACGTAGTTATAACATCGGATAATCCACGTTCGGAAGATCCGAAAAAAATAATTGAAGATATAATTTCGGGTATTCCCGAATCGAATAATTATACGGTTGAATGCGACCGTAAAGATGCAATAAAATATGCTCTGTCCATTGCCAAAAAGGATGATGCCGTCATTCTTGCAGGTAAGGGACATGAGCCGTATCAGGAAATAAAGGGAGTTAAATATCCGTTTGACGAAAGAGAGATCGTTATCGGATCATTGTAAGAAAAGAGGGGCTAATATGAAACTTTCGGATATACAGGCTATCGTCGGCGGCGAAATTATAGGGGGCGACACCGAGTTTTTCGGCGGCGCATACGATTCCCGTGAGGTGTTCCCCGGGAGCCTTTTCGTGTGCCTTCCGGGCGAACGTACGGACGGTCATAATTATATAAACAATGCCGCAGAAAAAGGTGCGGTTGCCGCTATATGCCAAAGAAAAGTTGAGTCCCGAATTCCGTATCTGCTTGTCGAAGATTCTCTAATGGCTTTTCAGAAAGCTGCGGAGGAATACAGAAAAACAGTCAATATCCCCACCGTTGCGGTTACGGGAAGTGTCGGCAAAACGACCACCAAGGAATTTTCCGCATCGGTCCTCTCTTCGAAATTCAATGTTTATAAAACCGACGGCAATAAAAACAGCACGATCGGTCTTCCCGCAACAATTCTCAATATGCCCAAAGACAGCGGTGCCTGCGTATTTGAAATGGGTATGAGCGGTTTTAATGAGATCAGCGTGATGTCAAAAACCGCGCACCCCGATATTGCGATCGTCTCGAATGTCGGTTTTTCACATATCGAATTTCTCGGAAGCCGCGAAAATATCATGAAGGCAAAGCTCGAGATAGTTGACGGTATGGACGAAAACGGAGTTCTTATCCTCAACGGGGATGACGAGTATCTTTCAACTCTCGATCCTGAAGATTTCAAACAGCGCGTCATAACTTTCGGCATTGGAAACAGAAACGCCGACTACCGCGCGGAAGATATTCTCTTTTCCGACGGGCTCTGTCGCTTTTTCGCCGTTACTCCGAGCGGCATAATCTCTGTCCGTATCCCCACCGAAGGTATTCATAATGTATATAACGCTCTTTCCGCAATCGCAGTCGGTCAGACCCTCGGCCTTACTACCGATGAGATAAAAGAAGGACTTATGCGCTTTAAAAATGCGCCTCTCCGTCAGAATATTTATGAAATGAATTCAATGACGGTTATCGAGGACTGCTATAACGCAAGCCCTGACTCCGTCGTTGCCGCAATAAATGTTTTGCGCACAAAAAACGGCAGAAAGATCGCTGTTTTAGGCGATATGCTTGAGCTCGGCGAACGTTCTGCGGAGCTTCACGAAATGACGGGCAGTAAACTTTTAGGTGCCGATATCCTTGTTGCATTCGGTTCGTTTGCCGAAAGTTACAGAAAAGGCGCTGAAAAAGCAGGTCTGCCGTCAGAAAATATTTATACTTGCAAAAATACTGACGAAGCGGCGGAAGTTGTCCGTTCAGTCAGCAAAAAAGGCGACGTTCTTCTCTTTAAAGCGAGCAGGGGAATGCATGCCGAAGAAATTATCGAAAAGTTGAAAAATTAACGCCGTAGAAAAGAAAGGAAATTCATATGTCTGTACCTATTCCCGTTATTGTCGCATTTATCGCGGCTCTTGCCTGCGTTCTTATTGCGACCCCTCTCGTTATTCCTTTTCTTCGTAAACTCAAAGCAGGTCAGCAGATAATTCAGGATATGGGCCCCACATGGCATCAGTCCAAACAGGGAACTCCCACCATGGGCGGTATCATTTTCATGGGTGCCGTTCTCATTTCCTATCTGATCTTCGCTTTTGAATATTATACGGGCGGTGCAAACCCCGCAAGCGGAGCGACTATCCCGTCTTCGGGCATCACATGCCTTATAACTTCCGTCATCCTTGCTCTTATGGGATTTTCCGATGACTTTATTAAGATCAAAAAGAAAAACAATGCAGGTCTTTCCGAGATCCAGAAGCTTATTCTTCAGTTTGTTATTTCTGCCGCATTCCTTATCTTTAACGCAATCCGCAGAGGCGGCTCTACTGTTCTTTCTTTCGATTTCCCGTTCTTTGTCGATGCGGTCGGCGGTTTCCAGATCGATCTCGGTATATTCTGGTACGTTCTTGCAATGATAATCATGGTTGGTTTTACCAATGCAGTAAATATTACAGACGGCCTTGACGGACTCTGCACAAGCGTAACGATTCCCGTAGCTGTATTTTTTGCTGTTATTTCAATCGTTCGCGGAGCTTACGATATCGCAGTTCTCGCAATAGCCCTCGCAGGTGCGCTTATCGGTTTTCTTATTTTCAACTGGCACCCCTGCAAGATCATGATGGGCGACACAGGCTCGATGTTCCTTGGCGGTCTTATCACCACAATGGCTTTCGCTCTTGATATTCCGCTCGTTCTTCTCGTTGTCGGTATCATTTATTTTATCGAAACTTTTTCCGTTATCATTCAGCGTACTTATTTTAAACTTACACACGGCAAACGTCTTTTCAAAATGACTCCCATTCACCACAGTTTCGAAATGTCGGGCTGGAGCGAAGAAAAGATCTGTTTCCTCTTTTCAGGTATTACGGTCGTTGCGTGCGTTATAGCCGCTCTGTTCTTGATATAAAGGATTTTTTATATGACCTCAACAAACAGCAGTCCTCTCGAAAACAAAAATCGATTTAAAATTAAAAATAAACCGGGACCGCTTGATTATCCGTTCCTTATTGCAGTTGTTCTGCTTTTGATAATCGGTGTTATGATGCTTTTTTCCGCAGGCTTTGCGGCATCGCTTTCAAAAATGGGCGATAGCTATGCGTTCATTCGCCGTCAGATCATATGGGCATCTCTCGGTCTTGTTGCGATGATTTTTGTTTCATATATTCCGCCGAAACTCTATGCTCCGCTTATCCCCGCATTCTATTTTCTTTGTCTCGGGCTTCTTGCTCTCGTTCTTATCATCAGTCAGGACTCGGAAAAACGTTGGATCTATATCGGTTCAGTTCAGTTTCAGCCTTCGGAGTTTGCAAAGCTTGCAACTATCATGATGCTTGCGCAGTATATAAAACGGCATAAGGACGAGATGAAGACTTTTGTCAAAGGCTTTATTTTCCCCCTTATAATTTTCGGCGCTCCGACTTTCCTCGTTCTTATAGAAACTCATCTTTCGGGTGCGATCATTATTTTCGGTGTCGGCTTTATAATGCTTGTCGTCGGCGGCGCAAATAAATTCTACTGTGCTATTGCGGTGGCTTTAGGTGTAACGTTCGTTCTTATTGCGGCGTTTACCGTTCCGTATATGACAGAGCGTGTCCTCGTTTGGCTTGATCCGACAAGAGATCTTCTCGGCAGCGGACATCAGCCGTATCAGTCTCTTTTAACTATCGGTTCGGGCGGACTTTTCGGACTCGGCTACGGTAAAAGCAGACAGAAATACCTCTTTCTTCCCGAACCTCAGAACGACTGTATTTTCTCTATAACCGCTGAAGAAGTCGGTTTTGTCGGCGTCGTTCTTATCATCATTCTTTTTGCGTTCTTTATCTGGCGCGGAATTTATATTTCCATCAAAGCCAATAATATATTCCTGTCGCTCATGTCAATGGGCATAATAACCAGAGTTGCTCTTCAGACTGTTCTTAACCTCGCCGTTGTTACGAATACGCTTCCCACAACCGGTATTTCTTTACCGTTCTTTTCATACGGCGGTACGGCTCTTCTCGTTCTTCTTGCTGAGATGGGGCTTGTTTTACGTGTTTCAAGAGACTCATATCTGAAATAAAAAAGGCGGTCATTATGAATATTCTTGTTGCCTGCGGCGGCACTGCCGGTCATATAAACCCTGCAATCGCCATCGCAAATGAAATGAAATTAAGACATCCCGATGCAAATATCCTTTTTGTCGGAACGGAGAATAACCGAGAAGCCGATCTCGTTCCGCGCGCGGGATATAAGATCGAGTTTGTAAAAGCAAACGGCTTTACAAGGGCGAAAACTTTTAAAGCCGCGAAACACAATATAAAAGCGCTCATGACTTTTGCGAAGACATCAATGAAGCTTCGTAAGATCATAAAAGATTTTGCTCCCGATGTTGCTATCGGTACGGGCGGATTTGTCAGCGCTCCCGTTATGTATACGGCAAGCAAAATGAAAATCCCCTCCGTTATCCACGAACAGAATGCTTTTGCGGGCGTTACTACAAAAATGCTTGCGCCGCGAGTAAATAAGATCTTTTTGAGCTTCCCGATCAAAAATAAACTCGATTGCCCGGACTCAAAATGTCTTCTTACAGGTAATCCGATCAAACGTGAATTTCTTTCAAAGACACGTGAAGAAGCCCGTCGCGAACTCGGAATTGACGATGATGTTCCCGTAGTTCTTTCCTGCGGCGGAAGTCTCGGCGCCCGTCAGATAAACGATGCGTTCTGCGTCATGGCAAAGCTTTCAGCAGAAGAGGGGATAGTAACTCACTATCACGGCGCCTCTGCGGACTATAAGCGTGTTCTCGAAACTCTCGGAGATACCGCTTCTGCGCCTAATCTCAATATTCTTGAGTATATCTACAATATGCCCACCGTTATGGCGGCGGCTGATATTGTTATTAACCGTTCCGGCGCTATGACTCTTACGGAAATTGCGGCTCTCGGAAAAGCTTCTATCCTTATTCCGTCTCCGAATGTCGCAGAAAATCATCAGTATTATAACGCAAAAACGTATTCCGATGTCGGTGCCGCAGTTCTTATCGAAGAAAAAGATCTCGACGGCGAGAATCTTTATGCGCTCGTAAAAGAACTCTGCTCCGACCGCGCACGCCTTCATCAGATGGAAAAAGCGGCGCTCACTCTCGCAAAAACCGATGCCGCGGCAAGGATCTGCGAAGAGACTGAAAAGCTCATAGAATCTTTGCGTAAATAATTTTTTTCACCGTTTTTCGACAAGTTCATATAATATATTATCTTCCGAATGAAAGGAATATATTTTATGTCAAAGCTTGTCGTGCAGGGAGGCGTCCCTCTCTGCGGCGTTCTGGAAGTTCAAGGTGCAAAAAACAGCGTTTTGCCTATCATGGCGGCTGCTCTACTTGCCGACGGTGATTGTATTATCGAGCATTGTCCCGATATCAGTGATACCGATTCTGCAATAGAAATACTCGGTGCTCTCGGCGCATTCGTAACGGAAAAACGTGAATCTGACGGTTCACGCACCGTTTATATCAACGCTTCAAATGCTCTCGGATTTGAGATCCCCGACGATATGATGCGCAAAATGCGGTCATCTGTGATGTTCCTCGGTGCAATCTTATCGAGACGTCATAGGGCGATCATAAGTTTTCCCGGCGGTTGTGAACTCGGGCCCCGTCCGATAGATCTTCATATTTCGGCTCTGAAAAAAATGGGCGCAGATATAACCGAACAGCATGGTTATATCGACTGTGAATGCGATCGCCTTTACGGGACCGTTATAGATCTTGCTTTCCCGTCTGTCGGCGCTACTGAAAATATCATGCTTGCGGCTGTTCTTGCCGACGGTGAGACTATTATAAATAATGCCGCAAAAGAACCCGAGATCGAAGACCTTCAGAATTTTCTGAATAAAATGGGCGCAAAGATCTGCGGGGCAGGCAGTTCCCGTATAAAAATAAAAGGTGTAAAAGCACTTAACGGTACGAGGCATCGTGTTATTCCCGACCGTATCGCTGCAGGAACTTATCTTTGTGCAGTTGCCGCAACAAGGGGCAACGCACTGATTAAAAATACGGAACCGAGACATCTTTCTTCCGTTCTTTCTTTTTTGACGGATTGCGGATGCGATATCGATATTCTTGAAAATGATATTTCCGTTTCGTGCGATGAACTTCATGCCGTCCGTCATATTCGGACAATGCCTTATCCCGGTTTTCCGACCGATATGCAGGCAGTCTGCATGGCTTTGATGACTAAAGCAAAAGGCAGTTCCGTATTTACCGAAACAATATTTGAGAATAGGTTCAAACATGTCGGCGAGCTTCACCGTATGGGTGCAAAAATAAGGACGGACGGACGTGTCGCAGTTGTTGAGGGCGTAAAAAAACTGTACGGCGCACGTGTTGAAAGTACAGATCTTCGCGGCGGTGCTGCGCTCGTTGTTGCCGCACTTTCCGCAGAGGGAACGAGCGTTATAGAAAATATCTCTCATATAGAAAGAGGATATGATAATATCGAAAAAGCTCTTTCTTCTCTCGGCGCTAAAATAACAAGACAACAATAATTAACTTCAGCGGAAGGAAAAAATAATGGCAAGCGAACTCGAAAAACTTAATAAAACTCTTCGCCGCCGTCGAATAAACAGAATCTTGCGTTTTATGTTTATCTGTCTCGTCATTGCGGTGCTGATCTCCGTTCTGACGAGAATTTTCCTCCGTGTCGATACAGTTTCGGTTGAAAATTCCAGCAGATACGACTCTGCCGAGATCCTCAGTTCTTGCGACGATCTTCGAGGAAAACCCATTCTGCAGTTTGACAGAGATCTTGCGAGAGAATCTATCGAGACAAGTCTCCCGTATATTAAAAAGATATCTTTTTCCGTCAATTTTCCGGACAAGCTCCGTGTGATCGCAACCCCTGCGGTCCCTGCGTATTCGGTAGATCTCGGCGAAGTTTACGTCTGCCTCGATAAAGATTACAAAGTTCTTGAAGAAGATATTGCGCCGTTTCAGGGGGTACTCAAGGTTGAGGGCCTCGTTTTTGAATCGTACGAACTCGGCAAGAATGTCGATCTTTCGGAAAACATCGAAGCCTCCGTTCTTGACGACCTGATTTCCGTTCTCAGCGAACACGGACTTGCAAACAGACTTACAAAGATCGACTTTTCAAAAAAATACAATCTTACTTTTGTTTTGAACGATATCATCGAAGTCGAATTCGGCACTTCCGAAGACTTTGATAAAAAGACGGACATGCTCATTGAGATACTCCGCAGAAATCCCTCCGACAGACGTGCGGTTATTAACGTCCGCAATTATGATGAGGGCAGATATCGCGCTCTTGACTGATTATTCGACGGAAAATTTTGGTTTTTATCGTGCATATTCGGAAAAAAGTCACATAAAATCGCAGAAACCGCTTGACTAATGTTTAAAAATATGTTATCATATATAAGAATAATTATGTAATAAACCTATTGATATATTTAGCTCTGAAAGGATGGACCGTAATGGCATTTCGCAGTATAGAGGAACAGGATAATTTTGTTACCATAAAAGTTGTCGGTGTCGGCGGCGGCGGTAACAATGCTGTAAACAGAATGATTAAAGATGAGGTTTTGGGCGTAGAATTCGTCGCAGTTAACACTGACAGACAGGCTCTTAACCATTCTCAGGCTACCCACAAAGTACTTATCGGTGATAACGTAACTCATGGCAGAGGCGCGGGCGCAAACCCCGAAGTAGGTCGTAAGGCTGCTGAAGAAAGCAAAGCTCAGATCGAAGAAGTCCTCAAAGGCACCGAAATGGTATTCATCACCGCAGGTATGGGCGGCGGTACCGGTACAGGCGCTGCTCCGTTCGTAGCTAAGGTTGCAAAAGAAATCGGTATTCTTACCGTTGGTATCGTTACCAAACCCTTCGCTTTCGAAGGTTCCCGTAAAATGTCCCAGGCAGAACGCGGTATCGAAGAACTTCTTCAGGAAGTTGACGCTCTTATCGTTATCCCCAACGAACGTCTCAAACTCGTTACTGATGCTAAGATCACCCTCGCAAATGCTTTCGAAATGGCTGACGGCATTCTCAAGCAGGGTGTTCAGAGCATTACCGAGCTTATTCAGGGTCACGGCTTCATTAACCTTGACTTTGCTGACGTTACTTCCAACATGAAGGATGCAGGCTACGCTCATATGTGCGTTGCTTCCGCAAAGGGCAAAGACAAAGCAGAGACCGCTGCAAGAAACGCTATCACTTCTCCGCTTCTCGAAACTTCTATCGCCGGTGCTCGTAAGATCCTTCTTAACTTCACCGCTGATTCCAATATCGACCTCGAAGACATCTACAGAGCTGCAGACATCATCAAAGAAGAAGCTCATCCCGATGTCGACATTATCTGGGGTGTTATCCTCGACGACAACCTTCAGGACGAACTGCGCATAGCTGTTATCGCTTCCTGCTTTGACGAAAGCGTTGTTTCCACTCCCGTGAAGAAACAGGCTCCCGTAACTCCCTCTGAAAGCTTTTTCAATATCCCCGCGGCTCCCAAGGCTGAACCTGCACCTGCTCCCGTAGCACCTGTTGCAGCTGAACCCGAATATGAGCCCATTACAACAAGACAGCCCCGTACCGGAAGCGTTCAGCGTCCCAACGGAAACGAACGTCCCTCCGCAAGAAGAGCATCTTCTGTTGTAGACGATGATGATTCCAACGATAGCTTCCTCAAGCTTCTTAACGACATCACCAAGAGCAAGTAATTTATAATTTATTATATGAAAAAACAGATAGGATCATGTCCTATCTGTTTTTGTTTATATGTTATTTAGTAAATAAAATTTCTCCGTCAGAATTCATTGCCCATAATTCTCCGTCAGGCGTAGTAAGTCCGATTACAACTATGTCTTTCCATGTTGAAACGGTGTTTGCAAATTCGCAATTTGAATCCGAAGGAATAAGGATCGTTCCGTATCGTGTCAGAGCAATCGGATAATAATATTCTGAATTATTAAAAACTATTGCATATGCAATATCTGTCCATTCTTCGACTTCAGCTCGGTTTCCGCTGTATTCTCCTGCAATAACCGGTTTACCGTCTTTTTTTACACCTACCGTTATTCCAGTGCCATCTGTCCTGTTTGTGTCAATAAAACAAATATTTGTCCATGAATCCGTCTCATCAAAATAATTATCTTTGACAGTCCCGTCTTTATAAAGAATGACAGTATGACCGTTTTCATCTATGACTGATAATACGTTCGGGAGATCTACGACAATTCCGTTCTTATCAACAAAACTGCATTTGCCGCTTTCCGTAAAAACATATATACCCGGTCTGTCAAGCGTATCACCGTAAAAGATCTGCGGAGAAGCGTGCATGATTTTGTCTGTTTCATTTATTTTATTAAGAGTTTCCGTCAAATGATGTTCTGCGGGAACTTCGGTCATTCCCGATTCCGTAAAAGGCAGCTCTGTATACTGCGGCTGATCGGGAAATTCATACACACCCGAATCAGTGAAAACCATTCGATTATGGGTGGTATAAACAAAACAGTTAACAGTCGATTCGGGAAAATTAACGCTTTCTATTCCGTTTACAATAAGCTCCCCATTATTGAGAATAATACGTTTATCCTTGAAAATATATGGGTTACAGGTCGTGCAAACAGGAGTATCTGCAATAAACACGATAGTTTCATCTTCGTTTTTTACGGCTTCTTCTTTCTGTTCTTTTTCTGTAACTGCTGTCTTATCATGATCTTCTTCCGATAAGTTATCTTCAGATTTTACGCAGGCACTTATCGTCAGAAATGATATTATTATTAATATGGTTAAAAGTTTCTTCATACTATCCCTCCTTTTTTTATTTTATCATAAAATACATTTAAAGTCAAGGCAGATAAAAGCTCCTACGAAAACCGTAGGAGCTGATTTATTAACTTAGAAAGGAAATACAAATTATTCGTGGAAGTATTCAGCGTACTGAACCATGGTTTCGTATGCGGGAAGAACGTATTTTTCCATGTTGGTGTAATGCTTTTCCTCGTATGACTGGAGACCTTTTACGATACCCTGGCTGGGGAACTGGTCAAACATCGTACTGAAATCATGATAATGATCATGGTAGTAAATATGGTCGCCGGAAGTGAGCTGAAGAAGAAATTCTGCATCACGGGTATCTCTGAAGTAGTTTTTATAGAGATAGTCGATGATATCTTCTTTGGTTTCATAACCTTCAAACGGTTCGTAGATCTTATCAAGAACAAGTGCGGAGATCTCGGGGTCTTTTGCTGTTATAGGAATACACATTGTGAATACTGCGGAAGAGTACGAAGTGGTGTAATCATCGGGCCCTGCTGCATTCGGTCCGTAAGGTACGGGAAGAATACCGAAGTTGTCCATTGTGTATGCAACAGAGTCTGTTGTGGAAATGATCTTCCAAACGGAGGTTGTGTGCATTACAGAGTTTCCTGCGATGAAGTCTTCTGTATTTACTCCTTCGCTGAGAACATTTGCCGCAGTCGGACCGTAGAACCAATCCCATGCCTGATTATATGCGTCAATAGCAGGCTGTTCAAAGTAGCCTACGGTGAAAGATCCGTTTTCGTTGATAATTATGGGATCAACGCCGTTGGACATTGCAAGTTCTCTGCTGAAGCCACCGAAACCGGAAGAGAGTGCGTAAACATATTCATTGGAAATACCGCTGGTGTGAGCGTAGGTGTTAAGACAATCTGTGAATGTTTCCCAGTTCCATGTTCCGTTTTCCAAATAGTCTCTCGGGTCGGTCGCAAGGAGATTTGTAACGTAATCTTCGTTGACTACGATAATGTTACCTACAGAGATTGCTTCTCTCATAGGATGTGCCGCAGGAAGAACACCGTAGATAGCGCCATTAAACATGGTAGACATACGTATGTTCTTATTGCCCCATTTGGATTCATCGAAAACGTCCATGTTTTCGAGAGTCGTAAGGTCAACGAATGCATTAGCCTTCATGTAGTTTACGAGGAAGTACGATTCTTCGCTGATGAAGTCGAAAATGTAACTGCCTGCAACAGCGCTCTGAAACGCAACTTCGCCGGCTCTGCCGACGTAATCGAATTCGATCTTGCAGTTGTATTTATCCTGAACATCACGAAGTCTCTGCGCTGCGAGGTCACCGAGCTCGGTGTTGTTCGTGTAGCTGAGGGTAGAGTCGGCACCTTCAAAAAAGTAGTCCTGAACCATACCCATAATGAGAGTTTTGCCGCCGAGGTCTATGCTGTCTTCGGATATTGAAGAATCATATTCCGGAACGATCTCAGGTTCAGCGGATGCGCATGATACAAGCGAAAATGCAAATATCAGGCAAAGAAAGAGTGAGATGATTTTTTTCATGTTTAACTCCTTAAATATTAAGTTTTACTAATTATAATCTATTTAGATATAGAAATCAATAGTTTTCAAAAAAAATTAACATAAATTGACACAATAAAGGTCTGCCATTTTTAGACAGACCTTTAAGAATTAATTAATCATGGAAATATTCATCATACTCTTGGAGGGTACTAAAAGCGGGAACAAGATATTTTTTTGCATTTGTTATCATTTGTTCTCTTGCAGCTTCAACTGCTCTGGTGATGCCGGAATCCTTTAATTTTCCTATACCTGCTATTCCGTGGTTGCTGTCGTGATAATATGCATGCTCGTTTTTACTCATTTCAAGGAAGAATTTAGAATCGCGTTCATCTCTGAAGTAGTTCTTTGAAAGATAATCGAGTATACTTTCTTCTGTTTCGTAGCCTTCAAACGGAGAGTATATTTTATCTATAACAAAAGCAGAGACCTCAGGGTCCTTTGCGGTTGAGGGAATACAGATCGTAAAGTCTGCTGCGGAATATCCGATTTTATAATCGTTCGGATTGTCAGCATTGGGACCGCAGGGGTACGGAAGAATACCGAAGTTCTCCATTGTATATGCGATAGAACCTGTCGTTGAAAGGATCTGCCATGCAGATAAAGTTGTCATTACAGATTTGCCGGCTATAAAGTTCTCGATACCGGTTTCTTCTGTAACATTTGACGCTGTAGCCCCGAAATACCATTCCCAAGCCTGATTATAAGCATCGATAGCCGCAGGCGTGAAATAACCGAGCTCTACTTTGTCGTCTTCAATTGTAATATATTCGTTGCCGTTACACATTGCAAGGCCGCATGCAAAACTACCGAATTCGGCAGAAAGTGCGTAAACATATTCGTTTGAAATACCGCTTGTGTGAGCATAAGTTTCGAGACAGTTTGTGAAGGTTTCCCAGTTCCATTCTCCGTTTTCAAAATAGTCTCTGGGGTCCGTGGCGAGAATGTTGGAAATATAATCTTCATTTACAAACAAAATACCGTCCATAGAGTTTGAAACTCTCAAGGGATGTGCGGCGGGAAGAACACCGTATATCTCTCCATCGAACATCGTTGAAACAAGCATATTTCGATCGCCCCATTTGGACTCATCGAAAACATCTATGTTATCAAGTGTTTTGAGATCCACAAAAGCACCTGCGCCTATGTAGTTTACAAGGAAGTATGATTCTTCCTGAATGTAGTCGAAAATATACGTACCTGCAACTGCGCTGTTGAATGCAAGCTGTCCCGCTCTCGGAACATAATCAAATTCGATATTACAGTTGTATTTTTCTTCAACATCTTTAAGACGCTGCGCCGCAAGATCTCCAAATTCTGTGTTTGTAATATATGTAAGAACAGAATCGGCGCCTTCAAAAAAGTAGTCCTGAACCATACCCATGATAAGAGTTTTGCCGCCGAGATCGATATCATCCTCGGATACGGAGGCGTCGTATTCCGGAACGATCTCAGGCGCTGAAGATGCGCATGATACGAGCGAAAAAACAAGTATAATGCAAAGGAAAAGTGAAGTCACTTTTTTCATGATTTAACTCCTTTGTTATGATTATATATTGATATTATCATAAATTAATTTAAAAGTCAATAGGTTTTATGCAACGATATTCAAAAAAAACCCGGTCTTTTAAAAGACCGGGCTTCGGGTGATTTTTTATTCGTGGAAGTATTCAGCGTACTGAACCATTGTTTCGTATGCGGGAAGAACGTATTTTTCCATGTTGGTGTAATGCTTTTCTTCGTAAGCTTCGAGAGATTTAACAACGCCATTGCCCATGAACTGGTCAAACATCGTACTGAAATCATGCATATGGTCATGGTAATAGATATGGTCGCCGGATTCCATTTCAATAATGAGTTCTGCGTCACGTCTGTCTCTGAAATAGTTTTTGTAAAGATAGTCTATGATATCGTCTTTGGTTTCGTAACCTTCAAACGGAGCATATATCTTGTCAAGTGCGAGAGCAGAGATCTCGGGATCCTGTGCGGTTATGGGAATACACATAGAGAAGTCTGCAGAAGTGTAGGAAGTTCTGTAATCATCGGGGCTTTCCGCATTCGGTCCGTAGGGAACGGGAACGATACCGAAGTTTTCCATCTGGTATGCAATGGAGGTTGTGGTAGAGAAGAGCTGATATGCGGAAATGGACTGCATTACGGATTTACCTGCGATGAAGGTATCTACGTTGCCGCCTTCGCTGAGGACACTTGACGCAGTAGCACCGTTGAACCATTCATAAGCCTGGTTATATGCGTCGATTGCGGGCTGTTCAAAATAGCCTACGGTAAAGTTGCCGTTTTCGTGGAGAATTATCGGATCAACGCCGTTGGACATTGCGAGGTCTCTTGAAAAACCGCCTAAACCGGAAGAGAATGCGTAAACATATTCATTGGAAATACCGCTGGTATGCGCATATGTGTTAAGACAGTTGGTAAAGGTTTCCCAGTTCCATTCGCCGTTTTCGAAATAATCTCTCGGGTCGGTCGCAAGAAGGGAAGCGATATAGTCTTCATTGACAACGATGAAGTTTTCAATGGAGTTGGAAGTTCTTAACGGATGAGCCGCGGGAAGAAGACCGTAGATAGCACCGTCAAACATGGTGGACATACGCATATGCTTGTTGCCCCATTTGGATTCGTCGAAAACGTCGATGTTTTCAAGAGTGGTAAGGTCAACAAAAGCGTTTGCTTTCATGTAGTTTACGAGGAAGAACGATTCTTCGCTGATGAAGTCGAAAATGTAACTGCCTGCAACAGCGCTCTGAAACGCAACTTCTCCGGATCTGCCTACATATTCGAATTCGATTTCGCAGTTGTATTTGCTTTCAACATCGCGAAGTCTCTGTGCCGCAAGGTCACCGAGGTCGGTGTTGTTGGTGTAGCTGAGGGTCGAGTCCGCGCCTTCGAAGAAGTAGTCCTGAACCATACCCATAATAAGGGTTCTGCCGCCGAGGTCTACATCGTCTTCAGCGAAGCTGGAATCGTATTCGGGAACGATCTCAGGTTCTTCGGATGCGCATGAAACGAGCGAAAATGCGAGTATCATGCAAAGAAAAAGTGAAATGATTTTTTTCATAGTAAACTCCTTAGTTTTTTGTTCCTTAAATTATACATCAATTCGATAAAAAAATCAATACATTTCATTGAAAAGTCAATATTTGCATAAAAAGACCTATCTTTTTACGGATAGGCCTTTAAATATGGGATTATATTATTTTATTTGTGGAAAAGTTCTTCGTACTGGAGCATGGTTTTATACATCGGGAAAATATCGTTTTCCATTTCTTTAAAAAGTACTTCTTCGTTAGCTTCAACCCCTGAAGCGACGCCCGTGTTGGGTATTTGATCTTGGAAATTACTGTGTCTGCTCGGATGGAACCAGACATGGTCATCCTCGATCATTTCGATAAAGAAGACGGAGTCTCTTCTGTCATGGAAATAGTTTTTGGTAAGATAATCAATCATATCTTCTTTTGTTTCATATCCTTCAAAAGGAGCATATATCTTATCAATAATAAATGCTGAAATTTCCGCATCTTTCGCTGTGATAGGAATACATGTAGAGAAAAGGGCGGAGCTGGTTGTTATCTTATAATCGTCCGGACCGGAGGCATTCGGACCGACCGGGACGGGAACTAAACCGTAATTGTCCAATCTATAAGCTATGGAATCGGAATTCGCCAAAAGTCTCCATACGTTTGTAAGCATCATTGCGGAAT
Organism: Clostridia bacterium; assembly: GCA_017621705.1. Lineage (GTDB taxonomy): Bacteria > Bacillota > Clostridia > Oscillospirales > UBA644 > HGM12619. The sequence goes on from JAGASR010000023.1 coordinate 40,124, forward strand.
TTCCCGAAATAAATCCGGAAACAAGGCTCGCTTCACCGCCTGTGGATAAAACATTGTCTGCCGTTGATCCGTATAACCAGTCATAGGCCTGATTATATGCATCGATTGCGAGCTGGGAAACATATCCGATTTCTTTGACATTACCTGAGTCATCCAATGTTACATAATCAACACCGTTTGACATTGCAAGACCTCTCGCAATACCACCGTAACCGTTGCAAGAAAAAGAATATACATATTCATTTGATATTCCGCTTGTATGCGCATATGCATTCAAGCAGTTTGTAAATGTCTCCCAATTCCATGTTCCGTTTTCAAAGTAATCACGGGGATCGGTAGTTATTAAAGAAGCAATTATATCTTCGTTGACAACTATCATTCCACCCATTGAATTCTGAACTCTGCTGGGATGAGCCGCGGGAAGAACAGCATAAATCGCACCGTTATACATTGACTGCATTCTTATGTTTCTGTTTCCCCATTTGGTTTCATCAAAAACATCAATATTTTCCAACGTTGTAAGATCAACGAAGGCATTTGCTCTCATAAAGTTTTCAAGAAAGTACGATTCTTCGTTTATAAAGTCATATACATATGTTCCTGCAATCGCACTGTTAAACGCAAGTTCACCCGATCTTGCAACATAGTCAAATATAATCTCACAGTTATATTTTTCTTCAACGTCTTTGAGCCTCTGCGCAGCAAGGTCACCGAGGTCGGTATCGTTAATGTAGGTAAGGGTTGAGTTGTCGCTTTCGTAATATGACATTATTGCCATACCCATTTTGAGCTGCTGACCGTTAAGGTCCAGGCTGTCCTCTGAAACGCTTGCATCATATTCCGGAACGATTTCCGGTTCGGATGCAGTGCAGGAAATGAGAGAAAAAACAAGTAATATGCAAATAATCGCAGCAGAAAATCTTCTCATGATATTTCTCCTTTTTGTTTCATTATACGATATATTTTGCTTAAAGTCAATAGTTTGCAGCCAAAAAATGCATAAACGGCATATCTGTGAAGATATACCGTTTTCTCTTTAATAATTTTTCTGTTTTTTCTTGTTAATTGCCATGATTATCGCATATATAACGACCGCAATCAGTATTCCGCTCATTCCGCCCGAAAAATCTATTACGATATCCGAAACAAGGCTCGTTCTTCCCGTAAAGGACTGAACGTATTCATCGGCTACCGCCGCCGCAAGAGTCAAGAACATCGGCATAAATATCCATGGGGTGAAGATCTTTTTACCTATAAGGAACGATATTGCGGTGAGACTTGCGCCGAATACGAAAAATTCCATGAAGTGCGCAGTCTTTCGGACTATGTATTGTATTTCGTATGTTGCCATTCTACCGTCGGGATCTATTATCGGACGGATAAGTTCGACGATCACTCCGCTTTTCTGGTTGGAGTCTTCACCCGAAAGCATTGAATTTGAAAATATAAAGATCGCAGTCGATGCCAGAATGAGAAAGATCGCCGTTATATAAATTATTTTTTTTGTCATTTAATGCAGCCTTTCAGAAGTGCACGGAAAATAAAGCATTTATCTTAATATTATACCATATAATATATGGCGAAGTCAATCGGTATAATGTTAGTATTTTTATTTTTTAATTGCGACATAATTGTAAAAATTATAATCTGTGCCTTGCAGATATTGAAAAAAACATTTTTATGTGTTATTATAGTAAATAACCACAACACAGCGCATCTGCGCAATTCAACAAACAGGAGAATACCATGAGAAAAAGAAGCTATATCAAAGCCTCTTCTCGCTCCTCTTCATACTACAGTGAAAGAGAACGTCGCGGCAACAAAGCCGTTTCGCTCGTTTTCGCTGTTATTGCATTGATCGCAATAGGCGTAGTTATTTTTATGTTCCTTCGTTATCAGGATATAAGCGTCCTGCGCGAAGAAACCGCCGCAAAACTCGCAAGTATCAAAGCGGAGACCGAGAGTCTTAATGAGGAACGTCAGACTAAGAAAACAGAACTCGAAAATCTCTCTTCCGAGCTCGAAAAACTGAGGATCGAATACGATTCTCTGTCGGAATAGGGGAGGTGACGGTATGAGATTTATCAGCTTGCTTGCAACTTTTGCCGCTGTTATCCTTTCCATCGTTCTCGGTTTTGCGACATATAACGATTCGAAAGATATCGACCGCTACGAAAAAGAGATTGAAATATATATGCAGCAACAGCAGTCTTATCAGGCGGAAATAGATATCGTTTCTCCGCAGATCGAAGAAGCGATCGCCGAAAAGACCGTTCTCGAACAAGATATCGCCGCAATCAAAAAGAGGATCATATATAAGACCCAGCCTACTGCATTCCTGACTTTTGACGACGGTACTTCCTACAACACCCTGAAGATCCTTGATATCCTCAAGGCAAACAATATCAAAGCTACATTCTTCGTCGTCGGAACCCAGATCCTCAACGGCGGTTCCGCAAGTAAAGAGGCTATTCAGCGTATCGTTGACGAAGGCCATGTCCTCGCCATCCATGCGTACGAACATGAATACAGCAAGATCTATTCTTCCGCCGAAGCATATTTCGAAGATTTCAATAAGATCGCAGACCTTCTTTATGAAATGACGGGCTTCAAACCCAATATCGTCCGTCTTCCCAGCGGTACCGCATCCGCCCGTTCTTTCTGCGGAAAATACGCCGGAAGTACAGACGTATATTACGATATAATCAGCAAACTTTATGCTGACGGATATACCGTAATCGACTGGAACGTTGATACCGTTGACTACACCACATCCACGGGTGTTGATAAAATCGTTGAAAACGCTGTCTCGGGCGCGAAAACACGTCTGAGCCGTGAATATAAAGCGGCAGTTATTCTTATGCACGATACTGCTGATACCGTGTCTGCTCTTCAGAGAGTTATAGACGGTGTTGAAGATCTCGGAATGGGCTTTGAAGTCCTCGTCAAGGGCGGATATGTCACCCGTCAGATCGCAGAAACAGAAAAACCGTAAACAAGGGGAAAATAACGTGAAAATAGTAATCAAAGTCGGCTCGTCGACTCTTACTCATGCGAGCGGAAAGCTCGATTTCAGAATGATCGACAGGCTCGTAAGAGTTATCGCCGATATCAAAAACGAAGGCCATCAGGTCGTGCTCGTATCTTCGGGCGCACAGGTTGCGGGTATGTCCCGTCTGCGCCTCGAACGTAAACCCGATGAAATAACAAAAAAACAGGCTCTCGCCGCTGTCGGTCAGTGCGAACTTATGGCAATATATGACCGTTTCTTTTCCGATTACGGCTATAACGTCGGTCAGATCCTTCTCAATAAGCAGGTGATCGATATTCCGTCCCTCAAAGAGAACGTCACAAATACCTTCAACGCTCTTCTCGAATATGATTGTGTTCCTATTGTCAATGAAAACGACAGCGTGGAAGTCGAAGAGATCAAGATCGGCGAAAACGACACGCTTTCCGCACTCGTCGCAACTTTCATCGGCGCCGACAAACTTATCATGCTTACTGACGTTGATGCTTTTTACGACGGCTCTCCTGATGACGAGGCTTCCCGTCCCATTCCCGTTATCGAAGTTATCGATGACAGGATCAGACAGCTCGCAGGCGGCGCAGGTTCCGATAAAGGAACGGGCGGTATGTTCACGAAAGTTTCCGCAGCAGAGATCGCTACAAACGCTAGTATAGATGTTCATATAGTTTACGGTAAAAAACCGGACCTTATTTACGATGTTCTTGACGGCAAACGCGCAGGAACAGTATTTAAAAAGAAAAAACAGGAGAATTAATATGACCCTCGAAGAGATCGGCGCAAAAGCCAAAAAAGCATCGTATTCCCTTTCCTGCATGGGCTCCGCAAAGAAAAACGAAGCTCTGCTCGCAATGGCAAACGCTATAAGGGAAAACTACGCATATATAATTGAAAAGAATGCCGAAGATATCGAAGCCGCTCGCGGAAAGATAAAAGACAGCCTTATAGACCGTCTTTCTCTTGACGAAAAGCGAGTAAATTCAATGGCCGATGGTATTGAAGATGTCATTTCTCTTCCCGATCCGATAGGGGTAGGACTCGGTTCTTCCGTCCGTCCCAACGGCCTGAAGATCGAAAAAGTCAGAGTTCCTCTCGGCGTTATCGCTATAATTTACGAAGCACGTCCCAACGTCACTGCCGATGCCGCGGCTCTTACGCTTAAATCGGGCAATGCAGTTATTCTTCGAGGCGGCAAAGAAGCTATCCGTTCAAACGAAGCGATCGTAAAAGTTATGCGCGGCGCTCTTGAAAAGTGCGGAATTGATCCCAATGCCGTTCAGCTTATCGAAGATACTTCCCGTGAGACCGCAAACGCTCTCATGAAACTCAATAAATATGTTGATGTCCTTATCCCCAGAGGGGGCGCAGGACTTATCAAGTCCGTTGTTGAAAACTCCACCGTTCCCGTTATCGAAACAGGCACAGGCAACTGCCACGTTTATGTCGACAGTCTCTGTGACCTCGATATGGCGGCAAATATCGTCTTTAACGCAAAAACATCCCGCCCGTCCGTTTGCAATGCCGAGGAAAGCCTCCTCGTTCATAAGGATATTGCGGAGATCTTTTTGCCGTACGTAAAAGAGCGTCTCGATGCGAAAAATGTCGAGATCAGAGGTTGCGAGCGTACCGCAAAGATCATTCCCTGCACGCCTGCGACCGAAGAAGATTTTTATACGGAATTTCTTGATTATATAATTTCCGTCAAAGTCGTAGATTCTCTCGAAGAAGCTATCGAGCATATTAATCTTCACGGCACGAAGCACAGCGAATGTATCGTTACTTCTAGCTACGAAAATTCCCGTGAATTCCTCTCAAAAGTCGATGCCGCGGCTGTTTACGTCAATGCTTCAACACGCTTTACCGACGGCGGAGAATTCGGTCTCGGCGCAGAGATCGGCATTTCTACCCAGAAGCTTCATGCACGCGGTCCGATGGGCCTTAATGAACTTACCACCGTCAAATTCTGCGTATACGGCGACGGTCAGACAAGATAAAATATTTAAGACGTGGGTTTATACCTGCGTCTTTTATTTCGGATAGAAATAGTATGATTTTTGTATTTTTATTCTTTTTCAAATATTCCCAGATGTGGTTAAAAGTACCGTAAGAAGGCTTAAACGGCGTATTATCAGTGAAGAGTGTGAACAAATTGTGTCTTTTGGAAAAACCCCTTGACAATTCAAAAAAACGGTAGTATAATCATTCCACAAATTGAATATCACAAAACAACGACTATGACGAAGACGGTCGGATCGAGGAGCCTTGAGAGAGTTGGCGGTTGCTGCGAGCCAATGGTAAGTCTTTCCAATGACCCATCACTTCCGAGTCGAAGGACCGAAAGCGAAAGCAAGTAGATTCCTTCCGTAATGCTGCGTAAAGGCAAAAGACTTGTTAGAGTCTGGAAAGTGGCGAGATCCCTATATTTTTAATATATATTTCGCAATTTGAGTGGTACCGCGGGTTATAATAACTCGTCTCAAAAAAGATTTTTGAGACGAGTTTTTTTGTTTTATTCAAGTATGTAAACGATCGCTTCGAAATGAAGCAACAGAATTGAAAGGAGCAAAAACAAATGGATTTTAATTTGAAAGAGGTTGCAGGTCGAATCAAGGATCTGCGTGAAGCGAAAGGCTATACTGCCGCACAGCTCGCAAAACTTTGCGGCGTTTCCCTCGAAGACTATAATCTTCTTGAAGCAGGAGAAAGTGATTTCAGTTTTACTTTTATTTATAAATGCGCTAAGGCATGCGACGTTGAGGTCGTTGATATTCTCGAAGGTCGCAGCTCAACCCTTACCTCTTTTGCTATAACCCGTAAAGGCGAAGGTCTTCAGATCGTTAAAAAGAAAGGCTTCGTTTATAATAACCTCGCACCCAAATTCAGAGATAAACTTGCAGAACCGTTCCTCGTAAAATTCCCGTATCTCGAAGAAGAGCAGAATACCCCCATCAAGCTCAACTCTCATAACGGTCAGGAGTTCGACGTTATCGTAAAAGGTTCTCTTAAAGTTCAGGTAGGTAACCACGTAGACGTTCTTAACGAAGGCGACTCGATATTCTATAACAGCCTTATTCCTCACGGTATGATCGCCGTAAGCGAAGGCGGATGCGAATTCCACGCAGTAGTTCTCAATCCTCAGGATGGTCAGGTCAGCGAGGAATACCCCGAAGCACCGTTTATCGCCGCAAAAGCCGCAGTTGCCGCAAGGAGTTCTGTCAAGACCGTTGCCGATGATTTCATCGAATCTTTCTATGATGAACAGGGCGTTTTCAGCGGTATCAAATTCCATAACGAAGATAAATTCAACTTCGCTTTCGACTGCGTTGACGCTATCGCAAAGAAAGATCCCGACAAACTCGCCATGATGTGGGTCGCAAACGATAAGACCGACCGTAAATTTACTTTCAGCGATATGAAGAAGTATTCCGCAAAGACTGCGAACTATTTCGAATCCCTCGGCATCAAAAAGGGCGATACCGTAATGCTCGTGCTTAAACGTCATTTTCAGTTCTGGTTCTGTATGCTCGCCCTTCACAAGATCGGCGCAATCGCGATCCCTGCAACAAACCAGCTCGTAGAACATGACTTTACTTACAGATATAATGCCGCAAAAGTCAAAGCGATCGTTTGTACTGCAGACGGCGATGTTTCCGCTGAAGCTGAAAAGGCTGCCGCAGAATTCCCCGGCATGATCAAAATCCTCGTCGGCGGTAAAAAAGACGGTTGGAACGATTATAACGTTGAAATGGAGCGTTTCAGCACTCACTATAACCGCACCGAAAATTCTCCCTGCGGCGACGATCCGATGCTCATGCTCTTTACTTCCGGCACAACAGGCTATCCCCGTATCGCAACTCATTCCTATAAATACGCTCTCGGTCATTATCCGACTGCAAGACATTGGCATAACGTTGATCCCGACGGCCTTCACTTCACCATTTCCGATACCGGTTGGGGTAAAGCTCTCTGGGGTAAACTCTACGGTCAGTGGCTCTGCGAAGCGGCTACCTTTACATATGACTTTGACAGATTCCGCTCCGAAGATATTCTTCCGCTTTTCAAGAAATACAATATCACAACTTTCTGCGCTCCCCCGACAATGTACAGATTCTTCATCAAAGAAGACCTTTCAAAATACGATCTTTCTTCCATTAAATATGCGACAACTGCAGGCGAAGCTCTTAACCCCGAAGTTTTCAACCAGTTCAAGAAAGCTACCGGCCTGACGATCATGGAAGGCTTCGGTCAGACCGAAACCACCCTCTCGATTGCAAACTTCGTCGGCTCCACTCCCAAGATCGGTTCTATGGGCAGACCCAGCCCGCTTTATGATGTCGTTCTCCTCGATCCCGACGGTAATGAATGTAAAACCGGTGACACGGGCGAGATCTGTATCAGAACCAAAGAAGGCGCTCCCTGCGGTCTCTTTATCGGTTACTATCTTGATGAAGAAAAGACAAAAGACGTTTGGTACGACGGCTATTATCACACCGGCGACCAGGCAACAATGGACGAAGACGGCTATCTTTGGTACGTCGGACGTATCGATGATGTCATCAAGTCTTCCGGTTACCGTATCGGACCCTTCGAGATCGAAAGTGTCATCATGGAACTTCCGTACGTTCTCGAATGTGCAATCACTCCCGTCCCCGATGAAGTCCGCGGTCAGATCGTCAAAGCGACCATCGTTCTCACTAAAGGAACTGTCGGCACCGATGCACTCAAGAAAGAAGTCCAGGAATACGTCAAAACTCATACCGCCCCTTATAAATATCCCAGAATCGTCGAATTCGTCGATGAGCTTCCCAAGACCATCAGCGGCAAGGTCAGACGTGTCGAGATCCGCAAAAAAGATATGGAAAAAGCAAACGGCTGATAATTGCTTATATATTAAATATGTAGACAGGAACTTCGGTTCCTGTCTTTTTTGTCGCGAAGGATGCTTTATAAATCGAATTTGGTTAATATGTATATTGACAACAGCATGTCTTTTATGATATAATTAATATATAAAACCAAGCACCCAGTTATCGTTTCATTCCCGTGCCAAGGAGGTCATTATGAAAACAAAATCTTTTATTATTCTTATCTTTGCCGTTCTTTTTATGTTTACGGCGTGCGCAAATGATTATGTAACGGATGATCCCGATTTAGACGATGCAACCGTCGGTGGAAATATCAATGATGATATCTCCGAAGAACCTTCCGATGAAGTTGTTGAAGATGTTAACGAAAAAATTGTTGAAGAAACAGAAGAGCCTTTCGATGAGGTGATCGAAGAGGTTATTGAAGAGGAACCGGTCGCTGACGAATTGCCGCCGCTTGAAGAAACCGAGTTAGGGCAGGCTTCTTATACCGTTTCTTCGATTCAGTTTATGTCGGAAGCCGAGGCTGCAAAAATTACGGGCGGAAAACTCGTCTATATGCCGGAACATAACTTCATGATCGGCGGTTCCACCGAATATAAGGCTTATCTTACGCCGTCGGGAAAACTTGTCTATATGACGGATTTTATCTTTTCAAGACTTGACGGCGCTTCTGATTTTGAAGTTTCATGGGGCTTTAAGGACCTTAATGAACTGAATATCAGAACCGATATGGGTAATACGGATGACGGCACCGTTCTGGTTTCAGCCGTACTTTCGGATAAAACAGCTATTAAATATGATCTTTATCTCGATCAATGGGACGGAGAGCCTCTTCCCGGGCTTGAAGGTATTCTCTGCTATGCAAAAGTTTCGTCCGGTACGTTATTCTTTGATATGGGGCTTACAATGAATGATCCCGATTTTGAAGGTTATGATGTTACCTATACTTTTACCGGAAATCCCTATTACGAACCGCAGACTTTGACCTCAAAGGTCGGACAGACCGTTTATATCGAGAATATCAGCAGAATTTATCCCTTTGATTCGGATGTCGAATGGAAAATCAATACCGAAATTAAAGACTCTGACGGAAATATTGTCTATACGGAAGATCTTACGGTCTGCGAGTCGTATAACCCTCTGGATAATACATTTTTTGTTTCCAAAGGCGAAAAAATTGTTCAGTAAAGAAATAAACATTCTCTTAAAAACTGCCCGATACAGGGCAGTTTTTTGTTGAATAAAAATAATCGATTGAGGCGAAAAATTGAAGTGTTCATGTTTTGTCAAAATCTTGCTATTGAAATTTTGGACGTAATGTTGTATAATGTAGAATAGTCAAATAGGCTTTATTTTTGAAAGGAGACATATATAATGAACGAACAGTGCTCACGCGAGCTTCAGTACTCGCATGAAGTTGAAAGAATGTGCGTTGTCGCAAAAGGTCCTCATCACGGACCTGCTCCCATCCCCGAAGAGGGCCGTTGGGTTAAAGCATATGAAATTAAAGACATTTCCGGTCTTTCTCACGGTATCGGTTGGTGCGCTCCCCAGCAGGGTACTTGCAAACTCACCCTTAACGTTAAAGACGGTATCATCGAGGAAGCTCTCGTTGAAACCCTCGGTTGCTCCGGTATGACCCACTCCGCAGCTATGGCTGCTGAAATTCTCCAGGGCAAAACTCTTCTCGAAGCTCTCAACACCGACCTTGTTTGTGACGCTATCAACGTAGCTATGAGAGAAATCTTCAAACAGCTCGTTTACGGCCGTTCTCAGACCGCTTTCTCCGAAGACGGTCTCCCTGTCGGCGCATCCCTCGAAGACCTTGGTAAAGGTCTCCGTTCTCAGGTTGGTACCATGTTCGGTACGAAAGCAAAAGGCGTTCGTTACCTCGAAATGGCAGAAGGTTACGTTCTCAGCGTAGCTATGGACGAAAACAGCGAAATCACCGGTTACAAATTCGTACACCTCGGCAAGATGATGGACGCTATCAAAAAAGGCGTTGATCCCAAAGAAGCTTACGAAAAGAACATCGGTACTTACGGCAGATATGAAAACGCGGCTAAATACATTGACCCGCGTAATGACTAAGAAGGGGGTAGGATCTGATGGCATTATTTGAAGGATACGAAAGACGTATTGACAAAATCAACGAAACTGTTAAAGAATACGGTTTCTCTTCTATCGAAGAAACTCGCGATTACTGCCTTTCCAAAGGCATCGACGTTGACGCTATCGTTAAAGGCGTTCAGCCCATCGCATTTGAAAACGCTGTCTGGGCTTACACTCTCGGCTGCGCTATCGCTCTTAAACTTAACAAAAACAACGCTGCTGACGCTTCCGAAGCTATCGGTATCGGTCTTCAGGCGTTCTGCATCCCCGGTTCTGTTGCTGAAAACCGTAAAGTAGGTCTCGGCCACGGTAACCTTGGCGCTATGCTTCTCCGCGAAGAAACCGACTGCTTCTGCTTCCTCGCAGGCCACGAAAGTTTCGCTGCTGCTGAAGGCGCTATCGGTATTGCAAGAAAAGCTGACAGAGTTCGTACCAAACCCCTCCGTATAATCCTTAACGGTCTTGGTAAAGACGCAGCTTACATCATCTCCAGAATCAATGGTTTCACCTATGTTGAAACCGACTACAACTTTGCAACTGACGAGCTCACCATCGTTCGTGAAGTTAAATTCTCCGACGGCGAAAGAGCAAAAGTTCGTTGCTACGGTTCCAATGACGTTCTCGAAGGCGTTGCAGTTATGAAACTCGAAAAGGTTGACGTTTCCATCACCGGTAACTCCACCAACCCCACTCGTTTCCAGCACCTCGTTGCAGGTACTTACAAGAAATGGGCTATCGAAAACGGCAAGAAATACTTCTCCGTTGCTTCCGGCGGCGGCACCGGCAGAACTCTCCATCCCGATAACATGGCAGCAGGCCCCGCTTCTTACGGTCTTACTGATTCCATGGGTCGTATGCACGGCGATGCTCAGTTCGCAGGTTCTTCTTCCGTTCCCGCTCACGTTGAAATGATGGGCCTCATCGGCGCAGGTAACAACCCCATGGTTGGTATGACCGTTGCATGCGCAGTTGCAGTTCAGGAAGCTCTTAATAAATAAGTTAAAATTTCCTGTTGTTTACTGAACTTTTAAGATGTTTAACACATCTTTAAATCAAGTTTAAGGCATCAAAAAATCATCTTTATAACGTAATTTAACATCTTTTAGAGTTAGACACATCATTTGAGGTTTTCCCCATATGATGTGTCTAATTGTTTTTTAGGAGAAAAAAGATGAAAAAGCTGAGACTTGCAGTGGATGATTCCTTAACTTTGGAAGAAGGTTGTAATAAATATCTTGATAACTGTCGTGCACGAAATCTAAGAGAAGGAACGATAAGACATTACCGTCAGAGCTATACCCAGTTCTTTAAATATTTTGAGAAGAACATGCCGGTATCTGATATTAATGAGAAGACATACCGGGAGTATGTGATATATCTCAGAGAAACTTTGTGTAATGATATAAGTATTAATTCATACTTGCGAGATTTCATAACCACAATGCATTTTCTTATGGATGAAGGTTATTTACCTCGATTTAAAATGAGCGCAATTAAGGTTGATAGAAATGCTGTTGAAACATACTCAGAAACAGAACTCATCACTCTTCTTAAAAAGCCAAATCTCAAAAAATGTAATTTTACTGAGTATCAATGTTGGGTTATAACAAATTTTCTTTTTTCTACTGCGGTTCGTCAGCGAAGTTTAATTAATATCAAGGTGAAAGATATTGACTTTGATAACAATGTTGTTTATGTCTCTGTAACAAAAAACAGAAAAGCCCTTATTGTTCCGTTTGATAAGACGTTACATGGAATCCTTAAAGAGTTTTTAAAATACAGACAACACAAATCTGATGATGAATACTTGTTTTGCAATATTTTTGGTAAGCAGTTGACCAAGAGTACATCGTATCACATGCTTTATGAATATAACAAAAGGCGTGGAGTTGAAACTACTGGACTACATCGGTACAGACATACGTTTGCGAAACAGTGGATTTTAAATGGTGGAAATGTTGTCTCTCTTTCAAAAATACTTGGCCACAGCAGTCTTCAAATTACACAGAACTATATTAATATACTCGTCAGTGATGTTGCAAAGGAAGTTGAAAACATTAATCTTCTCGAAAAGTTTTCTATCCAAAAGAAAATACAAATGAGATAATGAACAAGTCCGTTAAAAACGGACAATTGAAAAAAACACCCTCCTATGGTAGAATAAAGATAACTACCATAGGAGGGATTTTTATGTCAAGACAATATCGTCACATAGAAGAATATGCAGATGAAATACTGCGGTTAAA
>JAGASR010000024.1 GCA_017621705.1 Clostridia bacterium
CGGTCTACACGATAACCGTCAACGTAATAAACATGGTAAGCTATTTCCATGTTGACGTAAAATATCATAAAAACGGAATCCCGTTCAGAGGCATTCCCGTATTCAACAACATAAAAGACATTGAAGAACCGGAAGAGCCTGAAGAACCCGAGGAACCCGAAGAGCCCGAGAAGCCGGATCCTGTGTATGTATCGCTTGTAGCGACAAAGACGTTCAATAAGCATGTCGCACAGGGCAGTGACTTTACGTTCAACCTTCTGAATGCTGATAAAAAAGCAGTACAGACGAAGAACAACACAGACGGCTATGTAATTTTCGACAGACTGATGTTCGATACCGAAGGCGTATACACATATTATATGATGGAGCATATGGGCGACGTCGAAGATATGGTATACGACTCTGCGATATACGAAGTGACGGTCAGAGTGTTCGAAAAAGACGGCAAACTCGAATCGGAAATATCGTATAAGCGAAACGGTGAAGAGTATAACGACACACCTGCATTCGTAAACCGTACGAAAGAAGACCCCGAAATTCCCGGTACAAGCGACGCAAACACATATATCTACGTAATAATTGCGGTAGTGAGTGTGCTCGCGTTTGTCGCAGTATTTATTCTCTCGAAAAAAAGAAAAAACTGAGTGAGTAATCGGGCTTGAAAAGTTCTATTACACAGAAAAAGCCCATTTGTTCATACGAATGGGCTTTAGTCCTTTTAGGAGGGATATACGTGAGGGTCATAGAAGATCTTACAGGTAAAACGTTCGGAGATCTGACGGTTGTTTCTCTATCGGAACCGACTTTATCGGGCAGAAGACGCTGGCTATGCAGATGTGTATGCGGAAATACAAAGATCGTATCAGAAGATAATCTGAAGCGTGGTCATACAAAAAGCTGCGGATGCAGAAAAGCTCCCGATCTTACGGGAAAAGTTTTCGGAAAACTCACGGTTATCCGTCTTTCGGACAAGCGTGGTTCTCGCGGAAAAAGAACAACGCCCCTGTGGGAGTGTCGCTGTGAGTGCGGTGCAATAACGTATAAAGCTAGCGATACTTTAAATAACCCCGAAATGAGTATGTGTGCCGAGTGCGCAGGTAAATACTCTGCGGAAAAGGCGAGAGAGGGAGCAGGTTTTGTTGATGGTACACAGATCAGCCGTATTGTCAATCCGAAACTGACAGCATCAAACTCCAGCGGATTTCGTGGCGTTTACTATGATAAACGCAGTAATAAATGGCGAGCAAGATTGAAATTCAAAGGAAAAACAATGAGTTTCGGTTCATATTACGATTTTGACGAAGCTGTCGCCGCGAGAAAACAAGCCGAAAGGATATATTTCGGTGAATTTCTTGAGGAACACGGGATTTGGATCGAAGAATAAAAATTACATATTTTTAAGGATAAGAGAGAAAGAGGACAGTCGGAACTGCCCTCTTTCTTCTGTTTATTCTTAACTTATTTGAGTCCGTTTTCGTAGGCTTCGATCATTTTCTTGACCATCTGACCGCCGACGCTGCCTGCCTGCTTGGAGGTGAGGTCGCCGTTATAACCGTTTTTAAGGTTTACACCGACTTCGCTTGCAGCTTCCATCTTAAACTTATTAAGACCTTCGCGGGCTTCGGGAACAACATTTTTCTTGGTTGCCATTTCAGTACACTCCTTTTATTCGTGAAAACACGGTTTTTATTTCAAGGCGGATGGCTGTTCTTTTCTGCCGAAAAGATTTGTCTATTGGGTCGGACCGTCGAAAAGATTATCAACGGTCTTTTCGGCGTCGGTACGAAATAAACAGCGATCGTACAGACCGTAAAATATTTTGATTTAAGAATTGTATTCAGTTCAAAATCTTCTGTCTGATCTTTGTCTTTTCGGATTAAGCTTTTGTCAACACAGCCGAAAAGAACAGTCTGTATTTTCTTGTCATACATCTTCCGCCGCGGCAGAATAAAAACGACCGCGGCGGGATGTTTTCCGTCGCTTTCTCCGTTTTTCTGTCGCAGCAATATTATGCGACGCTTTCTTGAAGATATTCAGATGTTTTTTATGTAATTTTTTCTTTTTTGATTTATGAAAATACTTTTCTTTCGGATCTTTGAATAACGTTGTATCTGAGCCAAAGAAAAAACGACAGAGTTCCGCATGCGATTGGCTCGAAACTCTGTCGTTTTATTAGTTAGTTTTTATTCGTCACCGAAAAATGATTTTATCAATATTTATGCTGTTACGTTTGTTTCTTCCCCGATAATATTACCGTCGTGCAGGCGGATGGTGCGCTGGCAGAAGGATGCGACGTTGGCGTCGTGCGTTACTACGATTACGGTCGTTCCCTCTTTATTAATCTCTCTGAAAAGATTCATGATGCTCTTGCCGGTTTCTTCGTCGAGTGCGCCAGTGGGTTCGTCTGCAAGAAGGATTGACGGTTTATGCGCGATCGCACGTGCGATTGCAACTCTCTGTGCCTGACCGCCCGAAAGCTGAGAGGGGTATTTTCTGAGTTTTTCGGAAATTTCGAGACGTTCTGCGATCTCTTTTATGCGTTTTTTTGTTGACGTGCCTTTCAGTCTGCCGTAACGTAATGGAAGACCGATATTCTGCTGAACGGAGTATTCGTCGATGAGTGCAAAGTGCTGAACGACGAAACCTACGTCATTGCGTCTGAATTTTGCCATTTTGTTCTGATTTTTTGTGTTGATGGGAGAACCGTTATAGATAAATTCGCCGCTGTCGGGTGTATCGAGACCTGCGAGAAGGTTTAAGAGCGTCGATTTTCCCGAGCCGGATTTACCCATGATAGCAATCATTTCGCCTTTTTTGATCTCGAGATCGATCGGACGGAGCGCAGTTACGAGACCGTCGCCTTTACCGTAAGTTTTGCAAATGCCTTTTAAAGTGATGATGTTTTCCATGATAAACCTCCTGAGTTATAATATATTATTGATTTTTCTTCAGATCCCTTGCGGAACCTCTGAATGATTTATTGATTGCGAAAATAGAGAACAAGACTGAAATGAGCAATATAATACCGTAAGAGAAAAGCAATACTTGAAGATTGATCTGAAATGCCGAGAAAAGTGCAATATCTTTAAGCAATGTTTTTGATATTACAAACATCGCAGCATTACCGACCAAATACGCGACAGATGAAAGAGTAATGAACTGCGCCGATGTGTCTAACAGTATCATTCCCTTTGAGTAACCGAGGAATTTTTTGACATTGATAATATGTTTTATTTTGTCAATAAAATAAATACAGAAAATGACAGCCGTTATAATAATAAGAACAATAAAAGAATCTATGATATATTTATAAATTCCTATATCAATTTCAGATGTCCAAGTATGCTCCCAACAGGTATAGCGTTCGTCAGCCATTGATACTATATAATCAATAACTGCATTCTGTTCATCCTTAGTCTTTCCGTCAATAAGAATAGGACGGCCGACTACGCCAAACTGCTCTATAACGGTTGGCAAAGTAAGAAAGACCCAATCATCAATAGATGTGTCATGTCCTTCCCTGCCAACTATACCGATAACTTCATATTCTTTATCTTTATATGTTATATACTGCTTTCCGTCTCTCTCTTTACCGAAATCAGCAAGAACGTTTTTGCCGACAACGGC
>JAGASR010000025.1 GCA_017621705.1 Clostridia bacterium
ATTCGTTCTTTTTTTATAGATACAGACTTAATTATGTTTTCAATGTTATGAGAACAACGAGCGTAGCTCGTCGGGGCGCGTTGTTGAGCGCGTCCTGTGGACGATAAAGCGAAACAAAAGCGGGTGCAGCGGTCGAAAAATATTACATCAAAATATGTGAATGTTTTTGAGGGTACTGCAACACGGAAGTTCTTTTTTATGTTTTACAAGTTTTATACTCGTGAAATACCATTTATATTCTTTTTATAAATTTATTTTTCTCTGCTATATAAATAAGCAGAGAATTTTTATTTTTTATAATATTCATCAAATAAATCATTGGGTGTACATTCTAAAATATCACATAGAGCCTGCAAATTATCAAATTTTATCCCGTTAGTTTGATTATTTACCATCTTGTTGAAATTTTGATAGCTTAATCCCATTTGTATATATAACCAATATTTAGTTTTCCCTTTTTGGTTCAATATTTCCAAAATACGCAGTTTCATACTTACCTCCACATTATATAATGTAGAAATTATATAATAAAAATATCTTGACAAATAGACTTTTACAGTATATAATGTGTACATTAGATATTTAGTTCTTCATTTTTAGTAAGAAATGCATTTAAGTTTAATTATTATTTGGCGATGTTTATTATTTATGTTGGGTTAAAAATCTAAAAATATATGAAAGGAGATAATATATGGCTAAATTGAATTTTGAAAAATTGATTCCTTTATTTGAGGCAAATCAGGAGTTTTCTTTGACAGAAAGTCAATATGAAAAGAATGTCGGAAGAACGTTACCGAAAGATTTTAATTATCTTAAAAATAGGTCTGCCTTGGCAATAGAAGCAAAAAAATATGGTTTTCATATCGAAATCAAAGAGAAAACTATATGTTTAAAAAAGGCAATATAGAAAACTTTTTAAAATTATAATTGCTGATCGAAACAAAAACAGATTTTGAAAAGGAGTTTATACGATGAAGAAAATTTTATCTTTTTTTTTGTTGATAGTAATGGGTGTGTTGATAGCAATGTGTGTTTCAATGTGTGCTTCTGGTGGGACAAGTTCGTCATCAAATATAGAGGAGCCATTTTTAGATATTGAACAAGAGATTGTCAATATATGTTGCCGTTACTCTGGATGTTCATCAATTGGTGGATTAAGAATCGGAACACAAAATATAAGCCGAATTGATGGTGGATACGAAGTATCTGCAAAGGGAACCTATTATCCTATTGATGAATATGGAGATTATGAGGATAAGATGATGTTTGATATTTCATTTACTGCTCGGTGGAATGGAAAAAGCAGTTATTACTCTATATGGCTTAATAGTCAGACTTTTAAAAGATCAGATTGACATGTGAATAGATCGAATGTGTGTACAATTTTTTTTATGTATTTCGACAGGGCATTGTGTGCAATGAATTATAACGGTGATATCTGATTGTACACAGTTACTCAGAAAATCCTGAATGGTTTTACATTCAGGATTTTATTTTTACTGAAAATTTTTATAGTAATTCGGGATTGAAAAATATAGTATTTTATGCTACAATATACCGTGAAGAGGGTAGGGGTATAATTTTTTCTGTTCTGTCCCGACTATACATGAATAGCTTTCCCTTTTACACAATGGAGAATAAAATGAGTAATATTATAGAAATAACAGATTTTCTTGCGCCCGAGCTGGACGTATATGCGCGATTGACGGAGGTTCAGCTTCTGAATAATGAATTTCCCGAAAAAGGTTTATTTATAGCGGAAAGCCCAAAGGTTATCGAACGTGCGCTCGATGCAGGGTATGAGCCTGTTTCTTGCCTTATCGAAAAAAAACATATCGAGGGCGAAGGAAAGCATATTCTTTCCCGTTTGGATAATGTACCTGTTTTTACAGCCGAATTTGATGTTTTGACTCAACTTACGGGCTTTAAACTTACTCGTGGAATGCTGTGCTCAATGAAACGAAGAAAACTGCCTTCCGTCAAAGAAATCTGCGAAAATAAGTGCAGAGTAGTTATTCTTGACAGAGTTATGAATCCAACAAATGTCGGTGCAATAATCCGCTCTGCCGCGGCTCTCGGTATGGATGCCGTTTTGCTTACTCCCGGGTGCTCGGATCCTCTGTACAGACGTGCCGCAAGAGTCAGTATGGGAACTGTATTCCAGATCGAATGGACTTTTTTGAAAAACGATGATCTTGATGAAATAAAAACGCTCGGATTCAAAACTGTGGCTATGGCGCTCAAAGACAACACTCTTTCCATTGACGATCCGAGGCTGACCGCAGAAAAACGCCTTGCTGTCATAATGGGTACCGAGGGTGACGGCCTTTCCGACAAAACTATCGCCGAATGCGATTATACTGTAAAAATACCGATGTATCACGGTGTTGACTCTCTGAACGTTGCGGCAGCTTCAGCGGTTGCATTCTATCAGCTCGGGAAAAATACAGAATGTTGAAAAAGCGTTGAGTCAAGAAATGTTTGTATGGTTTTTTTCGGTGTAAAACGGTAATATGCAAAGATTTTGAATGTAAGCTTATTTGCAGATTATGGAAAAAAATGAAAAAATATTCAAAATAGTACTTGAAATTAGCGTGATAATGTGATATAATGTAGAAGAATAATAATTGTATGTAGAAGAATAGTAATTGTCAATTAATTATTCACCAAAAAAATTCATCTGGAGGACAGATAAATGAAAAAGCTTATTTCTTTAATGCTTGCTCTTGCAACTGTTTTCGTACTTGTTGCATGCAGCGGCGGCACCGCAATGACCATGGGTACCGGCGGTACAGCAGGTACATATTACGGTTACGGCGGAATTCTCGGTAACCACATCAAATCCAACGCTGGTATCACCGTTAACGTTGTTTCCACAGACGGTTCTAAGGCAAACATTCTTGGTATCGATGCAGGTAACTATCAGCTCGGTACTGTTCAGTCTGACGTTATGGCATACGCTTGGGAAGGTTCCCGTTCCTTCGCTGAAGAAGGCGCTCTTAAATCCTTCCGTGTTATCGGCGGCCTTTACGCAGAAGCTGTTCAGCTCATAACCATGGACCCCGAAATCAAGACCGTTCAGGATCTTGCAGGTAAGAAAGTTTCTATCGGTGCTGCTGGCTCCGGTGTTTACTTCAACGCTATGGACGTTCTCGCAGCTGCAGGCCTTACCGAAAACGACATTCAGCCTCAGTACCAGTCTTTTGCAGACGCTGCAGATGCTCTTAAAGACGGCAAGATCGACGCTGCCTTCATCGTAGCAGGTCCTCCGACCCCCGCTATTCAGGAACTTTGCACCACCAGCACAGCTTACCTCGTTCCTATCGACGGTGAAGTTGCTGATAACCTTATGGCTGCTTGTCCTTACTACACCGTTCATTCCATTCCCGCAGGTACTTATGAAGGTCAGACCGAAGAGGTTAAGACCGTTACCGTTAAAGCAACTCTTATCGTAAGCGCTTCTGCTTCCGAAGATGATGTTTACAACCTTACAAAAGCTATCTTTGACGGAATTGACGCTATTACTGCTGTTCACGCAAAAGGCGCTGAACTCTCTATTGAAAACGCAACCAGCGGTATGACCGCTCCTTTCCATGCAGGTGCTGCAAAGTACTTTGCTGAAAAGGGCGTAAATGATCTTCCCACTGAATAATTGAGATCGTTATAGCTTACTGAAAGTGGCTGCGACGGTGTACGCCGCAGCCATTTTTGAATTTTTCCAGGAAAGGAAAATACTATGGCATTTTTAAAGAAAAAGGAAACCGTCCCCGAGGAGGCCATGGACCTCGATGCGGTAATGAAAAAATATGACCGCGAATCCAATACCCGAGTATGGGAAGGCGTCCCCAAAATTATCGTAACATGCATCCTTGCACTTTTTTCTGTATTCTGTATTTATGTTACTCTTTTTGCAACATGGCTTGATGAACTTCGTCTGACTACGTTCATGGCGTTTATCGTTTTCATCGGATATCTGATTTTCCCTGCCAAAAAAGGCGTACAGAAGCCCAACAGTTTACCTTGGTACGACATTATTATAATGTTGTGCGGTACAGGTGCTTTTTTATACTATGCAATCAATGCGGGCGAAATAGTCGCACGTTATAATATAAGATCCTATGAAGTTATAATCGGCGCTGTAGGTATTCTTTGCCTTGCCGAGCTCTGCAGACGAAGCGTCGGTCTCCCGATCCTTTTCGTTGCCGGAGCACTTCTTATCTATGCACTTATCTGGGGTTCGACAAACCCGAATTTCCTTGCAAGAATCATCGAACTCGTTCGTAATCTGTTCTATTCCAAAGAGGGTATTCTTTCAACTCCCGTCAATGTCTGCTCGAAATACATAGTAATGTTTATTATTTTCGGTGCATTTCTTGAACGTACGGGTATTGCCGATTTCTTTATAAACATTTCAAACGCACTCGTCGGTCGTTTTTCCGGCGGTCCCGCAAAAGTAGCGGTCGTTGCTTCTGCTCTTGAAGGTATGGTTTCAGGTTCTTCTGTTGCCAATACTGTAGGTTCCGGCGCCGTTACAATTCCTCTTATGAAGAGAACAGGCTATAAGCCCGAGTTCGCGGCAGCCGCAGAGGCTTCTGCATCCACAGGCGGACAGATAATGCCTCCTATCATGGGTGCGGCGGCATTCCTTATGGCTGAAACTGTGGGCGTTCCGTATTCCAATATCGTTGTACGAGCTATATTGCCTGCTGTTCTCTACTTCGCAGGCGTATTTATAACCGTTCACCTTGAAGCTAAAAAAGAAGGTCTTCGCGGTCTTACAAAAGAAGAACTTCCCAAGATCAAACCGCTTCTTAAACAGGTATATCTGCTTCTTCCCCTTATTCTCCTTGTTTACCTTGTTGGTACAAGTAAACGTTCTATCGCATATGCTGCTGCGATCGCAATCGTTGTTGCTATTATTGTCGGTTTATTCAATAAAGAAAACCGCATCACCCCCAAGCGTATTTGGGAAGCTCTTGCGGCAGGCGGTCAGGGTATGATCACTGTTGCCGTTGCTTGCGGTATCGCAGGTATCGTTGCAGGTATTATCGGTTCCACCGGTCTTGCTTTCAAGCTTTTCAGCGGTATTATTGCAGTTGCAGGTAACCACGTTATCATCGCATTGTTCCTTACAATGCTTTGTTGTATAGTTCTCGGTATGGGTGTTCCCACGACCGCAAACTACTGCATCATGGCGGCAACCTGCGCTCCCATTCTTATTCAGATGGGCGTTCCCGATATTGCGGCTCACTTCTTCGTATTCTACTTCGGTATCGTTGCCGACCTTACTCCTCCCGTTGCTCTTGCGGCTTATGCAGGTGCGGCTATCGCTCAGGCAAACCCCATGAAGACTGCGTTTACTTCAACAAAGCTTGCTATCGGCGCATTTATCGTGCCTTACGTTTTTGCTCTTAATCCCGCAATGCTTTTTGTTGGTGATCAGCATATCGGTGAGATCATTCTTATCGTTGTAACATCCCTCGTAGGTATATTTGCTGTTTCTGCGGCTCTTGAAGGATATGTCCTGACACATATGCACTGGTATGAACGTATTATCAGTGTTGTCGGCGGTTTACTTCTTATCTACCCCGGCGTAGTTACAGATACGGTCGGCCTCGGTCTCGTCGCTCTTGTTGCTGTTGTGCAGATCTTCAAGAAAAAATCCGAAGCAAAGGTTGCCGCATAAATAAGCATTAAAAGTAAAATAATATCAGGAGTATCTCCTTTCTGATCCTCTTTTGACAAAAAGATCCCCGGATTAGGCGGGGCTTCGTAAAACAGTTATTTTGAAAAATGCTTGAAAACGACTGTTTTCAAGGGACGGCGTGACTTCGGTCACGCCGTTTCCTTTTTTGCAAGTTCTTCCAAAGGGATAAAGCCGATTCCGTCATATTCGATGTGGATCTTCTGTCTGCGCTTGCCGCTGGACTTGTCGGGTGCTTCCACATAGATCGCCTTTATCAGCTCTCGCAGCATACACGGGTCGATTTCCTCGATGTCCACGTATTTGTCTGCCGTTCGGATGAACCTTTCAATATTTTCGTTCTGTCTTTCCTGTACTTCAATTTCCTGCCGCAGAGCGACAACCTCTGCTTCAAGCTGTTTCTGTTCCGCTTCGTAGTTCTGACTCATCATCTCATAGCGTTCATCGCTAAGATTACCTTTGGCGTTATCCTCGTAAATCTTAATGAACAGTCTTTTCAGTTCTGCGATTCGGCGTTCATTGCGTTCAAGCTGTTTTCGGCTTGTCTGCAACTTTTCTGCCGACTCCAACTGGAGCTGTTGTTCCATTACGAAGATGAAATGTTGACGGTATCTGAGAATATACCCCATGACCAACTGGATGTGCTTCAGCACCATTCGCTCCAATACGGACTCACGGATGAAGTGCGTTCCGCACTTGTCCTTGTGCTTCCAATGAAGCGAACAATCAAAGAACGCTCCCTCACGCTTGCCGTTGTTGGTGGCTCCATAGTACAGCTTCTCACCACAGTCGGCACAGTACACCAAACCGGAAAAGGTACTTGTGCATCCCGACTTGGTTTTACGCTGTCGCTGTTGGCGAATGATCTGCACTTTCTCGAAAATGTCCTTTTCGATGATGGCTTCGTGGGTGTCCTCAAAGACCGCCTGCTTTTCAACGGGATTGTCCCTCTGCTTCTTGTCCCAAATGGAATTGGTGTAGGTCTTAAAGTTGACCGTACAGCCTGTGTACTCCCTGCGTTCCAGAATGGCAACAACTGTGCTGCCATGCCATCCGCAAGGATTTTCGGGTGCGGTGTTGGGACTCTTGATGCCCTGGCTGTCCTTGTAGGCGGTAGGGGTGAGAACTCCATCTGCCTTTAGCTGATTGGCGATCTGTGACGGGCCTCGTCCGTTCATGCACATCTCAAAGATGCGCTTTACGACGGATGCCGCTTCGGGGTCAATCAACCAAGTCTGCGGATTCTCCTTGTCCTTGATGTAGCCATAAGGAACGTTGGTGGTCAGCGGTACGCCACGTTCGCCCTTTGCTTTCTGCACAGCACGGATTTTGCGGCTGGTATCTTTGGCGAAAAACTCGTTGAACCAGTTTTTGATACCCGCCATGTCGCACTCGGTGCTGTTCATGTCGATGGAATCGAAGTGATCATTGATGGCAATATATCGAACACCGCTTTTCGGGAATACGATGTTGATATACAGACTGGTCATCGCAGAGTTTCGTCCAAGTCTCGACAGGTCTTTCGTGATGATCGTACCAATACGACCTGTTTTGACTTCTGCAAGCATCTGCTGAAAACCGGGACGATTATCGAAGTCAACACCGCTGTAACCGTCATCCACAAAGAATGTGGGATTTGGGAAATGATTCTGCTTTGCGTATTGCAGCAGGATCATTTTTTGCGTCTGGATCGAATTTGACTCGTCAGCCTTTTCGCCGTTCTTGCCCTCCTTCATATCCTCAACAGACAGTCTGCAATAAAGGGCGGTAATTTTGTCTGTTGCTCCTAACATTTCTATTTCCTCCTCAATCGGAGCAACTGTCAGTACAGGATTGGCTGTCTCTATTATATCAAATTTCTGAATATCTGTCATTGATGTCCCCCTAACTAATTTGTAAACTTTCTCGATGCGATGCGTTCCAACTTGCGGATGAAGCTGTCCTCGCCCTCATAACTGCCGGTTACGGTGTAAATTGTACCGCTGATTTCTTCGGTGACGGTCAACTCCGGAATCCAGTAAGCAGAAATGTTTTTGACAACGATATTGCCGCTTTCATCGAAACGGATGTTGCGGCGTAGATGATCTTCCGACATCGGTTCATGCTTCAGATACGGGTCGAATGTGGAGAAGTAATAGCAAGGTATCTCTTCATCTTCGGGTGCGGTCAAGGAACTGAGCCATTGTTTCAGTTCTTCCGGGGTCATGTCGATTGTTTTCTTGTTTTTGTTCATATAACAATCCTTTCTCTTGTTTGTTGGTGGTGAGTGGACAAAATGTCCACTCACCAAATAGGAATGGAATCGAAGGGAAAGGAAGAAATCAGCGTTCCTCCTGTTTACGATTGTCTTTTTTCTGTTGAGCCTGCTCGACATTGCCAAGTCCTTTGTTCACGCAGGACTGAATGTGGTGAATTTGCTGATATTCTTCACGGATAGCTTTGAACTTGGCATAGGTTTCTGCATGAGCCTGTTCAAGTGCGGCATACTCCTTATCCAGAAGCTTTTGGTAGTACTTGCCGTCGGGACATAGTTCCAAGAACTTTCGTCTGACGGCGTAATACTGCTTCAATTCCTTTTCATGCTCAGCCTTGTACTTCGCCTTTGCCTTGTCGAACTTGATTTTCTGCAAGCCGTCTATAATCGGCTTCAGCTCCTGCAAGATAGAAACGTACTCGGGCATTTTACGCATTATAATGGTCCCCTTGTCAAGACCACTCTTGAAGAAATAATCGTGAACACATTCTGACTTTGGCCGTGCCCGAGCCAAGATGTTTTGCGTTTGGAAGCTCCAGCCGCCTGCGTCAGCAGGTTGCCTTGACAGG
>JAGASR010000026.1 GCA_017621705.1 Clostridia bacterium
AGAAAGTCTTTGAACAGGTGCAGGAACAGATCGCCAGCCGCCGCAGACAGCAAAAGGACGCTACCACGCAGATCTTCTCCGGTCTGGTGAAGTGTGCAGACTGCGGATGGTCGATGCGCTTCGGTACGAACAGACAGAACAGCAAGCCTTACAGCCACTACACTTGCAGTCAATACGGACAGGGATTAAAACAATGTTCTGCCCACTACATCCGCTATGACTACCTCTACCACTATGTTCTGACAAGAATACAGGATTTGTGGAGAAAGGCGCAGTTGGATGAAAAGGAGCTTCTGCATCGTCTTTTGAAAGGAAGCGAACAGGAGCTTGCCGCCCACGCCAAAAGGCAGAGCGCAGAGCTTACACGAGCCGAGAAGCGCAGAACAGAGGTTGACCGCAAGTTTGCCAAACTGTATGAGGACTGGTCGGATGGTCGTATCACGGAGTACAACTTCAACATGATGTCTCAGAAATATCAGACCGAGCAGCAGGAGCTTACCGAGAAAATCGAAAGGCTTACTGCCGAGCTTGAATCTGAAAAGCAAACAACTGTCGATGCGGAGACTTGGATTTCACTTCTCAAACAGTATGCCAATCCCACCGAACTGACAGCGGAGCTTCTGAATACGCTGATTGAAAAGATCGTTATTCACGAAGCAACCACCGTGGACGGTATGCGTGAGCAGAATATTGACATCTACTACCGCCAAATCGGCAAAATTGAGTAAAAACAAAGATATGGGTGCCTATGCAAGTAGGCGTAGGCACTCATACATAATCAATATCTTTAAGTACGGGAAACGGGCAGGGGATATCCGAATATTGATTCCCTGAAGGCGATCGCAAAGTTTTTCGGCGTAACTGTCGATGAGCTTCTTTCAGGTGAAGAATTACTTTCCGTTGCGCATGAAGACGGCAAACAAAAAGAAAACCGTATTCACGATCTTGTTTTCGGTCTTCTGGATATAAGTGCTGCGTTATTGCTTTTTCTTCCGTTCTTTGGGCAAAAAACAGGAGATTTGATTCAAAACGTTTCTCTTTTGGCTCTGACGGATGTTGAACCGTATCTTCGTATTTTTTATTTTATTTTCGTGTCAGCAATCATTCTTTCGGGCATACTGACCCTTGCTTTTCAGAATTTTGAGAAAAGTTTCAGAACGGAGAATAAACGTAAAATATCCTTGATATTAAATGCTGTCGGCTCATTGCTTTTTATTGTGAGTCTTCAGCCGTATGCCGCGACTTTTCTGTTCGTTTTTCTTGCGATCAAAGCACTTCTTCTTATAAAATGGCGATGACACGGATCGTGTCACGGTTGTGAAAAGACGTTTCTTGCAATTTTTACGAATGTCCTTTAAAATATTTTCAGGTGAAAACCGAATATATTAAAAGGAAAGTTTAAAATGAAAAAAGAAACGTGTAAAGATTTTTGTATCTCAATTTTTTGCCTTATGGCTTTTGTTTTGTTGACGGTTTTACTTCGTCTTGTTGACGTTCAACCGATCGGACCTAATGGATCGTCTGTCGGTTTTGCGACCGTAAATCAAATCGTTCATAATTTTACGGGAGTAAATTGGTATTTCTATTATATTACCGATCTGCTGAGCATTATTCCGATTTTTATCGTCATCGGTTTTGCGGTTTTTCGGTCTTTTTCAATGGATAAATAGAAAAGATATCCGAAAAGTCGATTGCGATATCCTTCTCCTAGGCGGATTTTATATCGTTGTTGCGGCGGTATATCTGCTGTTTGAAACGATCGTCGTAAATTACAGACCCGTATTGGTCGACGGTTTGCTTGAACCGTCTTATCCGTCCTCGACAACTATGCTTGTGCTGTGCGTCATGTCTACTGCGCTGATACAGATTGATTTCCGTCTCGGAAAAAGCGTATTGAAAAAAATTCTGCTTCTCACGATTGTTTTATTTGTATTTATTATGGTAACTTTCAGACTGATTTCCGGTGTCCACTGGTTTACGGATATTGTCGCAGGCGCGTTGCTCAGCATTGGACTTGTTTTGCTTTATAAAGCCGTTGCTTTTCTATTTATCAATAAATGACAATAGCTGCATTTGTATTTCGATGAATTAAAATTCAAAAATTCATTATTTTGTACAAAAAATGATTAAATATTCACAAAAAGGTCTTGACAAGCGCAACCGAGAGTGCTATAATAGCCGTATTTCCAAAAAGGTAAAGCAATATTGCTTTATTCATAAAATTAAATAGTAAACGGAGAATCAGAAAATGAAAAAATCAGTAAGTATCATTCTCGCAGTTCTTATGTGTATTTCGCTTTTCGCGTTCACTTCCTGCGAAGCAAATGAAAGTTCCAAAGACGGTTATACCGTAGGTATTTGCCAGCTCGTCCAGCACGTTGCGCTCGATGCCGCAACTCAGGGCTTTATCGATACCCTCAAAGCAGAACTCGGCGAAGAAAATGTCACCATCCTCAACGAAAACGCAAGCGGCAGCGGCGAAACCTGTACTACCATCGTCAATAACTTTGTAAATAAAAAAGTTGACCTTATCATGGCTAACGCTACTGCGGCTCTTCAGGCAGCTGTTAACGGAACCGATACCATCCCCGTTCTCGGCACCTCCATTACCGAATACGGTGTTGCTCTCGGTCTCGATGATTTTAACGGTACTGTCGGCGGCAACGTTTCCGGCGCAAGCGACCTTGCTCCCCTCAGCGAACAGGCTGATATGATCCTTGATCTTTATCCCGATGCTCAGAATGTCGCTCTTCTTTATTGCAGTTCCGAGCCCAACTCTGAATATCAGGTAAAAGAAATCAGAAGACTCCTCGTTGAAAAGGGCCTCGATGATGCAAATATCAAAGACTACTCTTTTACCGACTCCAACGACGTTAACTCTATCGCCGCTGCAGCAGCAGCTTTTGCAGATGTTATTTATATCCCCACCGATAACACCGCAGCAAGCTGTACCGAAATCATCAACGGCGTTATCGGCGAAGTTCCCGTTATCGCAGGCGAAGAAGGCATTTGCTCCGGCTGTGGCGTTGCAACTCTTTCCATCAGCTACTACGATCTCGGCGTTGCTACCGGTAAGATGGCTGTAAAGATCCTCAAAGGTGAAGCAGACATCTCCAAGATGCCTATCGAATATGCCGCAACTTTCACCAAGAAATACAATGCCGCAAAATGCGCTGAACTCGGCGTTGACACTTCTGCTCTCGAAGCAAAAGGTTATATCGCTATCGGCGAATAATTATTAATAAGTAAACGTTTGATTTAATATCTACGGGCTGTCTTTTACGGACAGCCCGAAAGCGTTAATTTACATATTTTGCCTCGGTATATCCGATAAGCAAAATGAAAGGATTTTTTATAATGGAATTAATTTTTAACTGGCTCGGAACGCTTCCCGGCGCTGTTGCGCAGGGTCTGGCGTGGGGGCTTATGGCGATCGGCGTTTATATAACGTTCAAGATCCTCGACGTTGCCGATCTTACTGTTGACGGCTCGATCTGTACGGGTATGGCGGTATGCGCTGTTCTCGTAACCAACGGCGTCAATATCTGGATCGCTATTCTTTGCGCTATGCTTGCTGGTATGCTCGCAGGTCTTGTTACAGGCCTTTTGCATACGCTCCTCGGTATTCCCGCTATTCTTGCCGGAATTTTAACACAGCTTATGCTTTGGTCAACTAACCTGCTTATCATGGGCGGCAAAGCGAATATCGCGCTCAGCAGAATAAAATACGGCGATAAAGTTCTTATTTCCTCCGGTTCGAGCGAAATATATGTCAGCCTTGCTATCCTCTTTGCATTCTGCTTTGTTGTCATTGCGCTTCTTTACTGGTTCTTCGGAACGGAGCTCGGTATGTCTCTTCGCAGTACGGGCTGTAACCTCGAAATGAGCCGTGCTCAGGGCATTAACACTGACTTTACAAAAGTTTTCGGTCTCGCTCTTTCAAACGGTGTTGTCGCTCTTTCGGGTTCTCTTCTCGCACAGCAGCAGGGCGCCGCTGATATCAACTTCGGTCGAGGCGCTATAGTTATCGGTCTTGCGGCGGTAATCATCGGCGAAGCTCTTTTCCAGAAAAAGACGACTAACTTTGCGCTCCGTCTTTTCTTCGTCGTTTGCGGCGCAATTATTTATTGGTTCGTTTTCCAGACTGTCGTATTTATCGGACTTCCCACCGAACTTCTGAAGATGCTTTCGGCTATCGTCGTAGCGCTCTTCCTCGGTGTTCCGTTCCTTAAATCTCGCGTGTTTGCCAAGAAAAAGAAAAGGGGTTGAGAAAAATGCTTGAGATAAAAAATATTTGCAAGACTTTTAACGAAGGCACGATAAACGAAAAGAAAGTTTTCGACGACCTTTCTCTTACCCTCGAAGACGGCGATTTTGTTACTGTCATCGGCGGTAACGGCGCAGGTAAATCGACAATGCTCAATCTCGTCGCAGGCGCGTATTCCGTTGACGATGGTCAGATTTTCATTGACGGTGAAGACGTAACAAAACTTCCCGAATATAAAAGAGCAAAGCTCATCGGCAGAGTTTTTCAGGATCCGAGAATGGGCACAGCTTCCGATATGTGGGTTGAAGAAAATATGTCGGTTGCAGACAGTCGCGGACATCGCCGCGGCGTACGCTGGGCTATAACAAGCAAAGACAGAGAAAGATACCGCGAACAGCTCAAGATCCTCGATCTCGGCCTCGAAAACAGACTTACCACCAAAATGGGTCTTCTTTCAGGCGGTCAGCGTCAGGCGATAACTCTTCTCATGGCGGCTATGAAAAAGCCCAAACTCTTGCTTCTTGATGAACATACCGCGGCTCTTGACCCCAAGACTGCCGCAAAAGTTCTTGAGATTACAGATAAACTCATCAAAGAAAACAATCTTACCGCTCTTATGGTAACCCATAATATGCGCGATGCGATCGCTCACGGCAACCGTATTATTATGATGAACGCAGGCAAGATCGTTCTTGATATAAAGGGCGAAGAAAAGAAAAAACTGACGGTCGAATCTTTGCTTGCCGAATTCACAAAAGCCAGCGGCGCCGAATTCTCCAATGACAGAGCGCTTTTAAGCTGATATCGCTCATCAGGTCGACATTTTGAATTGATATGCGAAAAGTATTTTTTATTTGGCTGTAACAAAAAGGTACAGAAAAGATCTCCGAGAATTTTCTCGGAGATCTTTTGTTTTATAAATAGATATATGCGCCAATGGTTTTGATTGAATTATCGTCGTATTTGAGCCAACCGTCCTCGATAGCCTGCTCGACGATATAACCGCGTGTTATAGTTGGAGTCTGTTTGAAAAGAGAATCAATCTCCTTACGCAGAACAGAAAGTTTTTCGTTTTCCGTATCTTTGGCATTGTAGTCAAAAATAACGAGGTTCGGTTCAAGCTTGCCGTCTGTTTCTTTGAGATAACCGTATTCCGTCAGTTTGTCGAGGTGGATTTTTTCTGCCTTTTCGGTCTGTCCGTTGCAAACGAGCCAAAGCGCGAAAGCTTCTTTATAGCTTATATGGGTAGGTGTCTTTTCCTGTATATTTTTGTAAAAGAATTTAAACTGACCGTAATTTATATTCTGTTTTACTTCGCTTAAATCGTGCGTGTAACAACCGTGCATACCGACAAACGGAGGTTTTTCCCAGTCGATCGTCTCGTATCCGGACAATTCCCATGCTCCGTCGTCGGGACGGTTCGGATAAGGACCATAAGATTGAAACTCTCCGGATTCGTACTGCAATCGGTCAAAGGTTTTTACGAGTAATGCCCATTTTGCGTTTTCATAACCGATATGACTGAAATCGACTTTTGCACCGTTTTCTTTGATATAAGTGTCTATCAGTTCGCAGAGTTTGTCGGTGAGAATTTTTTGAACTTTTTTATTTTCATCGTGTTCTTTCCTCTGCTCTTCTTTACTGATGATCTTGAAATTAGTCTGATATTTGTTCCCGTCTTTTTTCAGAAGTTCTTCTTCTACGAGAAATTCGAGCTCGTCTTCCATGTACGGTAACGAAATTCCCAGTTCAAGTGCTAATTCTTCCGCAGTCTGCGGATTTTCATAAGTTTCAAGGAAAATATTTTTGTAAAGCAGATGTGTTATTATTGACCACGGCTGACCTTTTTTGCCGTCTCTGCCGTTCATAGTAAATGCTATCTGTTCGGGACTGTAACTTCTTTTACCGAATTCTCTTGCCATGTCCATACCTTCTTTCAGAATTTTACGTGCGCGCTGAAGGCGCTTTTTTACGACTTCAAGTGGGAGCGAAACAGAATTTGAGATATCTTTCAGACTTTTGTTTTCTATATAATAGGCAACGACGATATTCCGATAGTCTTTCTTGATGAACGCCAGTTCCCGTCGAAGGAGTGAAAGTTGTTCGCCGTTTATCAGCTCATCAAGAATGCTATTGCCGGTGTCCGCAATGTCACAGTCTTCGATATCCGAACCGGTTACAGATTCGAGTCTTCTGTGTTTTGCATCTGCCCATGCGGAATATCTGTTTCTGGCGATCTGCCATACCCATGCCGAAAAATTTGTCGGAACAGTGCCTTTGTTTAACGCTATAAGAATATTCAGTGAAATATCCTGTGTCAGATCTTCGGCTTCAACATGGTTGCCTGTCTTTTTAAGACAGAAATAAAACAGCTTTTCCATGTGGTTTTCCGTAAAATCGCCGATCAGATTATTTTTCGTCTGTTTGATTTCTTCCATTCTGTTCTCTCCTTTCGCTTATATAGTGTCAAAAATTCTCAAAAGGGGACAATTTATTATAACATAATTTTTTTATCTGTCCACAACAAAGAACTGCCCTCTCGGACAGTTCTTTTCTTATAGTATTTTATTGCGGTATAATAAGAGTCATAAGCGACTTTTTCTGCTCTTCGGTGGGTGGGGTGAGCTTGCCGTTTTTCAAAAGTGCCGTTATGCAATGAATCAGGAACCAGCCGTCTGCGTGGAAAATATACTGTAACTCAAATTCTTTGACTTTTGTTAAATGTGCGGGAACTGAGCTGAGAACAGCTTTTTTGTAAGGCTCTTTTATTTTCTCAAATTCGTCCTTATATTTTAGTTTTATTTTTTCGCCGACAGCAAGAAGTTTTTCTTTGACATCGTTGTTCGATAAAATAACGATCTGCCATGCGGATTTAAAGAGTCCGTTGTAATCTCCGTTAGTTTTTACGCATCCGCGTTCGGCTAACCACGCATATTCATCTTTGGAAAGACAGTCTTCAAACTCTCTTTCGTGAAGACCGAGGATGCGCTTTGCATCTTCGGAATATTGGAGACCATAGCGTTCACCACGGTCAGACCATTCGCTGTCTATCTGCCAGAGAATATTTTTGCCGTTGCCGTTCCACATCGGTCCGCACCAGTTTTTCATGTAAACATAATCATCCGGCAACTTAATGTTTTCGTCAACGATAGCGGCATGTACAATATTATGACCTCCGTCGGGACGAATCGTAGCAACTTCTTCAAAAGATATCGATTTATCCATAAGGTTTTCGCCTGACCATGCGGCGATATACGGGATCAACGACCACAGAATGAAATTATGGTCTGCTTTGGGTGATTCGGTTAAGGAGATGGGGGCATCTGTCTGACTGCACCAAATGTCCGTATCATCAAGAATTCCGGAAGATGTCAGCTCATCATACAGCTCGTTCGCAAACAGTTTCGCAGCACGCTTGTACATTTTGTCTTGCATTGTCAGCAGTTCCGCAGTCGGTTCACTTATGATAAAATTGACGATATATTTTTCGCCTTTCTTTTTCAGAAAACCGTATTCTTCGAGTATTTCAACTTCTGTTTCAACATATACGGGCGAAACTCCCAGATCATCTGCTATTTCGTTTACGGTTTTGTATTGATCTCTTATACTGTAACAAATATTCTGCGAAAGCGTTGAACGGAAAAATTCATTGAGATCTTTCGTTCCCGAAGATCCGTTTATGCCGAATGAATGGAATTTTATCGGATTAAATTTAAGTTCGCTTGTCTTTCTCATCGTGTCCATACCTCTTTTCAATTCTTTTTTTGCTTCAAACAAGTGCCATTTGACCGTGCCGAGCGGTATATCAAGCTCTTTTGCAATATCAGCCTGTTTGCGATTCTCAAAATAATACGCTATGACTATCCTTCTCTGCATTTTCGACAGATATGCGATCTCCGATTGCAGCCTCAAAACCGTTTCTTGCTCACCGTCTGTATCGGGTTCGGAGGACGGGTCTGCCAAAAACTCCGAGACATCTTCAAGGGGAATACCGAGCGTAATTTTTGCATTGTCTCGATAATAATTGTTTAACGAATTATGCGCGACCGTCCATATGAACTTGCCGATATCTTCTATATCGTCTTTGATAAGAAGCGCGCGGAATGTTTTGAGAACGATCTCCCGCGATAGATCTTCCGCATCTTCAAGGCTTTTGCAACGCTTTAACGCAAACCCGAAGATCCGTCCGACATATTCGTTTACGATCTTTTCTGCATCTTGTCTGTTCACTTGTTTTCTCCTGTTTGAATATTTGAAAGCTTTCATACATATAGACACGCGAATAGGGGAAAGGTTGGGGAAATTTTAAATTATTTTATACCCCGGCGCTGTTTTAAGAATAACTGCCTCTCCGTCGGAAAAAAGATCTTTTATTTGTGTTAAGTGAGAGACGAGAATCCAGCGGATACCGCGTTCCGAAAAATATTTCAGCAGGTAGTACAGTCCCTCTGCGCCTTCTGCGTAAGCCGTGCTTTGGAATGTTTCGTTTAAAAAGACGAGTGAACCGTCTTTTATGTTTTCAACAATATCAGCCATTTCTCTGACTTCCTGCTCGAAACGACCTGCATCGTTTCCCTCGCAGAATTCTTTTTCTGCTTCGGAAAATTGAGTGAAGATGTCTGAAAATATCGATATTTCCGCTTCTTTTGCCGTGACGGGCAGTCCTGCCTGAGAAAGAAGCTGCATCGTTGCTATTGAACGTAAAAACACCGTTTTACCGCTTCCGTTATTGCCGAAAACGACAATGCCTTTCGTTTTGTCAGACATTTCAAGATCATTTGAAACAACGTCAAACGGACTGTTTTTCGTCATCAGAAGATACAGATCACGAAGCTCTTTTATTTTTATCTCTCCGTTCTCTGAAATATCTGCGAAACAGTATGGGATGCTTTTGTTTTTCAGCGTTTTTATATAGTTTATTGCGATTTCATAAAATGTAAGCTCTGTATATACTTCGGAAAATTTTTCAAAGATCTGATTTGAAATATATTCCAGAGTTTTTGCGATATCCGATAATGCATCTGTTGCGGCATTATTGTAAAAATCCCGTTCGATCGGATTGAGCGGTTCGGTTTTTATTTTGTTTTCTTCTGTCTTTTTAAAACGGAAAAATCCTTTTTGCTTTTCTTCGTTCCCGAAAAGATTAAGCTTATTGGGGTCTATGAATGAATATTCGTCCATTCTGCCGTTTTCATCAAGAACAAGTCTGAAAGCAAGAGCTGTCATTGTTGACATATATTCGTATTTGCCGCAGAGTTTTATAAGTCGGTCGAAATTCTCGTTTTCATATATTTTTTTACATTCTTCTTTGAATTTCTGCAAACCACATGATCTTATCTCGTATTTTGACAACAACTCACAAAAGCCCTTTATAAATAAAAGCGCTTTTTTTAATGTTATCGCGTTCGTTTGAATATTGTTTCCAGCCTCTTTGATTGAAGATTCGTTTGAAAAATTTATTCTGTAATTGTTTTTCTTTGCAGATTTATGGAATTCATGAAGTTCGTTAAAATGTCTGTAAAGAGAACAAAACTCGGTAAAAAGATTTTCTGTTTCATTAAGATCGCATAATATCTCTTTTCTGAATTCTATCTCTTCTTTTTCTTTGAGAGGCGAGGATAAAACAGAAAAGAAATAATCTGTTTTATTTATATCCGAACATATTTTTGCAAACGATCGGTCAATGGAAAGGTGATAGATCAGTCTGCTTTGTTTTTCGGTTGAACGGTGCGCCGAAGGATTATTATATAGTAGACTTATCATTATTTTTTATCCTTTCGAGCAAAGAATTCTTGTCGAGACCGTACTTTTTCAATATATCCGAAGCGTAAGACGATGCAGTTCCTTTTGATTTTTTGATCTTGTAGGTCCTCTTGTTTTCATCGGATTCATCAATCTGCGCTGATAGAACAGGAAAATCGAATTGCGTTACCTGATGAAAATGCGTGACATATAAACCGAAATTTCTGTTTTTATTTATTTTTTCGCAAATCTCTTCCAATAGATCCAGACCTCTTTTTTCGTCCGTTCCGCTGAATGTTTCGTTAAAGAACAAAAACGAATCCTTGTTTTCTGCGGTTTTGACGATCTCGCCTGCTCTTTTCAGTTCCTCGTCAAGTCTTCCGGATTCGTCAAACCGTTCATCTTTCGGAAAATGTGTGGTTGCAAATTCGAAAGGAAATATCTCCGCTTCTTTTGCGAATATCGGACAGCCGGAAAGGAACAATATCAAATTTATTGCCACCGTTCTCAGATATGACGTTTTGCCGCCGCCGTTAGCACCGATAAGAAAGCAGAACGGCTCCTGTTCCGTAAATTCAATATCGTTCGGAATTATATTTTTACAGTTTTTCGCCAAAAGCGCAATATCGTAAGTTTCTTTTGCAATATATTTTCTTTCACTGCAAACAGTCGGTAAGCAATGCGTAATTCCGTTTCGTTCGGCTTTTTTTACAAGTTCGAATATTTCCAAAAAGAACTGAATCTGCGGAATATATATCAGATGTTCTTTGAATTTCGTTTCACTGTATTTTTCAAAAATGCTTTTAAGTTCATTTATTTGTGACGGGTAGAGGTTTACCAAGGCATTTGATATGGATTTTGGAAGATGTGGCTTTAACTCTTTTTTTTCGGGGAGAAAAAATCCGACCTTTTTTGCCGTTTCCGAAAGGATATCGATTTCTGAACGAATATCTGTGTCAGGTGCGATAACGGTTTGTCCCGAAAAAGAAATAACTGATTTGGATATTTGTCGGAGAAGATCTTCTGCCTTTTTCATATCCTCTTCGATCTCAAAAACTTTTGAGATTCTTTCGGGAGACGAAAAATACGTTGAGATGTCAAAAAACAATTTTCCGCAATCGGTCATTGCCGATAATATTTTTTCCGATCTGACATAAGCTTCAAGTGCTTGCTTTCTCAAAAAATAGCTTTCGGTTTCTGTTTCGGCATTATTCCATGCTTTGAACAGACGTTCTTCTTCGATTAAAATTTTCAAGCACTTTTCTACGGATGCGTATTTTTCGCTGTTGTTTAAAACTGTGAAAAATTCCTGACGGAGTAGGATCTCGTCTTTGCCGCATGGGGATTGCAGTATTTTTACAGATGCTTCACTGATAAGCTTATCTAAATTTATATCGGTAAACATCTGTCTTGGGATCTCGGTTTTGCAATCGCTTTTTAATAATAAAGGAGTTGTTTTCATCGCAGATTCTCCAATCTTGCCAAGAATGTTTGCAGTGATCTTACCTCGCCGCCGCCAAGGACTGTCAGGGGAAGTTTTCCTTTGTCCGTGATCAGAGACATATCCATGGGAACAGGGTTTATGAGTGTAATATTTTCTTGGTTTTTTATTTCCCAATCTTCCTTATATTTATAACGGAAATTATAAGTCGGAATTTTATTGCGCTTGATCGAATGATGCACGATGAATCTGAGCATCAGTTCGTTGATGCGGTATGTGCCGTCTTTGTCAAACACAAACACCGATCTTTTTGCCAATGCGCCGAAAAGCTTAACGGAAAGGACCGTTTCACTCGCTTCAATATAAAAATCGCAATTATGTGAGTTGTTTAAACCCAAAAACCAAAGAAAGTGAGCCGCGTGCAATTTAAGATCATTTCTTTTGCACGATCTTTTTATTTTTAAACAGCATATCACCCTTTTGATAAAAAATCTGACAAACGGATATGCGACAAATAAAAAAACGATCGAAAGTATAATAATGAAAAAATCCATTGAATGCGGCTCCTTTCTTCGGTTGATTATATAGTGTCAAAAATTATGCATTGATTGGGTGTTTTAGTTAAAATTTACCGTGACGGTTTTCATTTCACGTTTTTTGAGCTCGATGCTGATCTTGTTGCCGTCGAATTCAACGGGTGCCTTTTCAAATTCGGCAACATCGCAAAGTGCGGCGGATTTTATTTCTTTTGCAAACGTCAGAACTGCGGTCGAGTCGTTTTCTTTCGGATTATAAAGTCTTACGGTGACGGATTTTCTGTCTTCGGAAGTCTTTACGATCGTCGTGCATGCGCCGTCGCAGGAAAGAATGTTTGCGCAGAGGGGAAGGGTGCCGCCGTGCGAAGTGTTGGAAATATGCGGCATATCGTTTTCGAGAGAAAGAGCATAGCGGTGAAGCTCGTCGTAATTTTCATCGAAAATACCGAGTGCCATGCGTACGGTTCTCTTGCCGAATTCGGGATACGGGTCGGGATTTGACGAAGCGCGCAGGATGCTGACCTGAAGCGTATTATCGTAACCGCGGTAACCGTATTTTGTATCGGTGAAAAGTGAAAGAACTTTACAGCCACTGTTCGGCGCATAGATGAAGTCTCTGCCGTACCAGTCGTGCAGCGAGGTCTGTTCGCGGGTGAAAGTGCCGAGATGGATATCGTAAACGTAATTTTCGGTCGTGTAATTGAACGGTGCCTTGAAGAGAAGTTTCGGGCAGCCCTTGTGTCTGTAAATTTCGCGCCAGTCCGCTTCAACGTCAAATTCGAGAGCCGTCGCATCTTTATCGAGCGTCACTTTAACTTCAATTTTAGAATCGTTGAACTCAATATAATATGAAAGTCCGCTTCTTACCGCATTTGCATAATGACCTGTCTGAACGGCACGGCGCTCGGAGTTGAGATTGATCTCTTCGGTGTGAATACCTTCGACCCATGCGCTCGAACCGATATATTTATCGTTTTCGATGACGTAGCTGAAATATGCCGACGGACGGTCGATATATTCTTTGCCCGTTTTCTTATCGATGAGGGAGATGAGAGTCATGTCGTTCTCGTCAAACTCCGCTCTAATATTTTCGTTTTCGAGAATCGGTTTTTTGTAGTACAGTCTTCTCAGGTCGGGGGTGAATGCACCGAAATGATACGAAGTTTTTTCTGCTTCCTTTATTATATAGGTAGAATAACCGAAAGAGGGAACTTCCGCTTCGATCAGAATTGTTGTGCATTTATGACCGTTGTCGCCGTCGTTTACTCCGACCACTGTAAAGGTAACTTCCTTGCCGGTGTGATCTTCGACTATTAACTGCTCGTGATTACCTGGCCAGTCGTAAATACGGATCTCGGAGATCTCGCGGCGGTCATAACACGTTGTATTGAAGAGGTGAACGATCCTCGTTTTGCCTCTTCCGCGTTCGACATTCGGGAGATTGTAGCGCTGTTTTTCCGCGATCTTGCAGCCGACGCCTGCACCTTCGGACTTGGAGGTGTATCTGCAGTCGGGAGTGTCGTATGCGGAGGTGTCGATATTCTGCGCAAAGCGTCTCATTGCAAGGGATGCGCCCGATCCTGCATCTGCAAGGACCTCTTCAAAAGAGCCGAGCGCGTGGTCTTTTGTTTCGGGTATACCCGAGCCGGGAAGAATGTCGTGGAATTGATTGAAAAGTAACTTCTGCCATGCTTCTCTGTATTTCGGATAAGCTTTTCCGTCGGCATAGATCTGAGCCATTGCGGTCAAGGTTTCAGCAGCGGTAAGACGGTCTTCGGAGATCCTGTTTGCGGTCTTGAGCTTCGATTCGGAGGTGTAACAACCCGTGAAAGTCGGGCCGAGCTCTTCTTCGTAAACGCCGAATCTGTCTCTGTATTTTTCGAGCATCGCAAAATATTCTGTATAGGTAGAGAACTTTACAGTGGGTGCGACGGGCCAGGACTGCATATCGACGAGTTTTTCAATATCTTTTCTTGTCGGACCGCCGCCGTGGTCGCCTACGCCGTAAACTTTTATCATTCCGTCGATTCCGCCGTACATTTCGCAGAACGGAATAACTAGCGAAAGATAGCCGGAGCGTATTTCGTCATTGTACCAGGACGGTTCGTTTACGGTAAGTACTTCCGCACCGGAGGGAGCTTTCCAGCGGTAGATGAATCTGCCGTCAAGACCTCTGCAGTGGTAGAAATATTTAACGCCGCCCGCATTAAGAAGCTCGGACATGATAGGCGTATGACCGAATGAGTCGGGGTGGAAGTCGGTGTTTATATTTTTCGGGTCAAGACCGAATTTTTCCGCAAGGTAGCGTTTTGTGGTGAGAATATGTTCGGAAATACTTTCGGCGGACGGAAGGTTTCTGTCGCTTTCGACCCATGCCGAACCTGCAAATTCCCAGCGGCCTTCTTTGATACGGGCTTTCATCTCCTCGAAAAGCTCGGGATCGTATTTTTCCGCAATATCGTAAGTTGCCGCCTGCGACTGCGAGAACTTGAAATCAGGATATTCGTTCATCATGTCGAGCATCGTGCGGAACGTTCCGAGAACGATCGCAACGGTCTCATGATAACCCCAGAGCCAGTCCATATCGATATGTGCGTGAGCAATGCAGTACATCGTATATTTCTTTGCCGCATCCGAAAGGGGAAGAAGGATCTTTTCGGCATCGGCGCAGTCTTCGTTCGTTATGGAAGAATTTTTGACGAATCTTTCGTACAGAAGATCAACTGCTTTATCCGTAAGTTCATTCGCAAGTGCGCCGTTTTCAAGCTTTGAAAGTTCGTCCGCAACGCCTATTTCCGCGAATATACGTTCCTGCATCTTCGGCAGTTCGTTATATTCGACCCAATGGTTCTTTTGTTCGGGTCTCATTGCCGCAAGTTTATCGTAGCGTGTCATTGTAAAATTCCTTTCTGTGCATAAAATTTTTTGATGATTTAAGTATACCATATTGAAAAAACTTTGTCTATAGTGAAACGAGAAAAAATTTTTTTGTGATAAATAAAAATTTCAGCAAAATAATAAGGTAAATGTTATTGACTTTATTTCATAGATTTGGTATAATAATATAAAAACACACATGCACATTTTTTTTACTTTGAATAACCCGAAAAAAGGAGGTTGTTTGATGTCCGTAAACAACGATAACGGTCTGGTTCTTGACCCCGAACCGACCGGCAGAGCGATCGAAGTTATCAAACTCATTTCACAAGCGGAAGATTCGGGCAAAAAACGCAAAGAATTTGCCGAATCCGAAGCCAAACTAATCATCGAGGAAGCCTCACAGCGAGCAAAAAAATCAGCCGCTTTCGAAGAGGCAAAAGCAGAAGAAAAAATCAAAAAAGTCAAAGAGCTCACAGAAGAAAAAGGTCGTGAGCTTGCGATAAACATCCTTACCCAGGTAAAAGACAGCTGCGATGAGCTCAAAGAGTCTGCCCGTCAGAATAAACCTGACGCTCTCCGCGCTGCCATTGAAAGGATCGTGAGCGAATGGCGATAGTCAAAATGAAAAAGGTCACGGTCATTGCAATGGCTGAAGATAAAAAAGCCTTGCTTGACGACCTCATGTGGCTTTCGGCTGTCGACGTCAATCCTCTTTCCGAAAAACTTTCCGACGAAGAATGGTCCTCGCTTGCAAACTGCGACGATCTGCGTGATTATTCCGACGGAATTTCAGATAAGCTTTCTCTTCTTGAGCGGACGTTGAAAATATACCGCCGCTACTCGAAGGAGAAACGGTCTTTCTTTACTCCGTATCCCGTTCTTACGCGCGCAGAGTTCGAAACATTTTCCGAAACGGAAAGCGAACTTTTGGCGAATGCGGAAAATGCGATCAAGGCTAATTCGGAACTTGATACGATAACGGCGGAGGAAAACCGTCTGGATGCTCTTCGGCAGAGGCTTCTTCCCTGGCAGCGATTGCCTTTAAGATTAAACGATACTTTTTCCGATAAAGCAACTTATTTCATCGGCTCTCTGCCGCTGAAAAAAGATATTTCTTCCGTAACGGAAGGGGAGCTCGTCTTTGACGAAACGACTGAAAAAACAGCCGCATGGACGGAATGTCTCGCAAAAGACAAAACGTATGCATATTGGCTTGTTATCTGTCTTGCAAGTCAGGAAAAACATATCCTTTCCGCACTCGAGGATATCGGATTTAACAAAATCTCATTTCCCGACCTTACGGGCTCGGTAAGCGAAAATCTTCGCGATATAGAGCATAAAAAAGAAGATCTTGCGGAAAAGCGTGCATCTGTAATAAAACAGCTTGAACGTTATGCCGAGGATCTTACAAAAGTCGAAAAAGCGATAGATATCCTTTCCAATGAAAAACGTCTTACAAGCGTCCGCGAAAAGGTTCTGAATACTCAGTCAGCATTTATGCTCGAGGGCTGGACTCCCGTTGACAGAGTCGACGATATCTCCGCTCTTTGCGAAAAATACGGCGCATATCTCTCGATCGAAGATCCGACCGACGATGAAGAACCGCCGATCAAACTCAAAAACGCTAAAATCATTCAGCCTTTCGAGGGAGTTACGGAAATGTTCGCGCTTCCGACTTACAGAGGTCTCGACCCGAATTTCATGGTGGCACCGTTCTATTTCCTGTTCTTCGGTATGATGCTTTCGGATGCGGGCTACGGTCTGCTTCTCGCAATAGGCGGATTTCTTGTTCTCAAATACACAAATATCCGAGGCTCTATGCGAAACATGATTAAAATGTTCGCTTTCTGCGGAGTTTCGACAGTCATCTGGGGCTTTTTATTCGGTACGTTCTTCGGGGATGCCGTCGGGGTTATTTCTTCGACTTTCTTCGGAAGCGACGTCGCATTAAAACCGCTCTGGTTTGACCCCGTAAGCGACCCGATAACGCTGCTTATAGTTTCGTTTGTCGTTGGCTTTATCCATATCATGGTCGGTCTCGGACTGAAAATGTATATGCTTATACGGGATAAACAGTACTTTGCGGCAGTATTCGATATCGGTTCGTGGATGGTACTTTTGCTCGGTATACCGGTGATACTTGTCAATGCAGTCATTGGCGGCATTATGGTAGGGGCGGGGGCACTGAGCCTGATACTAACCCAGGGCCGCGAAAAGAAAGATATTTTCGGAAAGATCCTCGGCGGTGTCGGCAGTCTTTACGATATAACCGGCTATCTGTCTGATGTTCTTTCGTATTCACGTATCCTTGCACTCGGTCTTTCGGCAGGTGTTATAGGAAGCGTTTTCAACAAACTCGGCTCACTCGGCGGAGGAAACTTCTTCGGTTTGATCCTCTTCATAGTGATTTTTGCCGTAGGTCATGTTCTTAATCTCGCACTCGGCGTTCTGAGTGCATACGTCCATGCGTCCCGTCTGCAATATATAGAATTCTTCTCAAAATTCTATGAAAGCGGCGGACGTAAGTTTGACGAATTCGGTGTCAACGCAAAATACACCGAGATCGGTCAGTAATTTTAAATTAAATTTTGTAAATCACAATTCGGAGGAATAATAATCATGAACGAAGCAATAAACACAATCGCTACAACAATCTCTGAGACCGGCTCACTCTCTTTTCTTGAAAGCGGTCTTTTCTGGGGCTTTTTCGGTGCTGCTCTCTGTGCTCTCCTCGCTTTTATCGGTTCCGCTCGCGGCGTTAACATTGCCGGCGAAGCCGCTGCAGGTCTCGTAACCGAAGATCCTTCCATGTTCGGTAAGATCGTTATTATCGAAAACCTTCCTGCTACTCAGGCAATCTACGGTCTTCTTATCGCTTTCGTTGCCTGCGGTAAACTCGGTCTCTTCTCTTCGGAACTTGCTGATATCACTCTTCTTCAGGGTGCCTTTCTTTTCCTTGCTTGTCTCCCTATGGGTATCGTCGGTCTTTTTTCCGCTATCTTCCAGGGTAGAACAGCAGCCGCAACCATCAGCATTCTCACAAAGAACCCGAACGAGACTTCCAAATGTATTCTCATTACCGCAATGGTCGAAACTTTTGCGATCTTCGCACTCCTCATCTCGTTCCTTCTCGTAAACTTCATCATCAAATAAGGAAAAATATCAATGGGAATAGATAACATTCTCGAGCGCATCTCCGTCTGTTCCGAAAAAGAAGCGGAGAAAATAACTGCCGAAGCACGTGCAAAGGCTACTGAGATTTACGCAGAGCGAACCGCCGAGGCGAAAATTGCGGCCGCCGCGCTCATAGAGGCCGCCGAAAAGGATGCTATAGACAGGATAAATCATATCAAAAGCACCGCCGCGCTTGAATCGAGAAAACTCATTCTTGCCGCGAAAAGAGATGTCATCAACGAAGTTCTTGACGATATAGCCCCAACTTTCCGCAAACTTCCCAAAGACGAATATGCCGCTTTCCTTGCGGATGTTGCAGTGAAGTCTTCGGAAAAAGGCACTCTGTTTTTTGCGAATGTCGATTATGATGTCGCAGATAAAGTCAGAGAGCTTCTCAAGGATAAACCGCAGTATAAAGTCGCAAAAACTACCGTCAAGGATATCTCCAGCGGATTTATTATCAAATATGAAAACGTAAGGATAGACTGTTCCGTTGGATCCATCATTGAAAATATGAAAACGGAGCTTGAAACTATCATTGCTTCAAAACTGTTCCCTGAAAATACGGAGAAAAAATGAGCCGATTTAAAGATACAGATTATCTCAACATATCCATGCGTATAAAATACCTTGAAGCCCGTCTTATGGGTTCCGAGGCTTTCGGCCGTATGCTCTCATGTAAAGACCCCGATGATGCGATGGCAGTGGTTTGTGACCGTTTGGGCGAAGACCCCGCAAAAGTCACGTCCGCTTTCGATTTTGAAACGGTTATCGGCAACGAAGAAAAGAAAGTCTCGGATTTTCTTCTCAAAAACGTTCCCGACCGTTCTCTTGTCGAAATATTTGCCATTCGTCGCGATTTTATGAATATAAGAGCTCTCCTTAAAGCCGATATACGCAATATTTCCCCCGATAATATGCTCGTATCGGGCGGAACTCTCGGCAAAGACGAGATCAAAAAAGCTTTTGACCGCAGAGACGAAAAAGTTCTTAACGGTTATTTTATCGCCGCGATCAATGCCGCATTTGGTGCATATGCTCAGACAGGCGACCCCCAGAGGATCGATACAGTTTGTGACCGCATTTGCTTTGAATGTCTGAAAAACGCGGCTGACAGATCTCCGTTCACCTTCGTTTCGGAATTTTTCGGAATGAGAATAGATATTATAAATATTCTTTCTTTTATCCGTCAGAGTCTTATGGGTAAAAATGCGTCGTTCTTTTCTTCGACGGTTCTTCCTGGCGGCAAAGTTTTTTCCGAAAACGAGCTTGTAACTCTGTATTCGCAGTCGCTTGAGGCTTTTCTTGAGCGCATCAGTCATACCGAATACAGTTCCGTGACCGAAAATTTCGATATCAATTCTCCCGATCCCACTGCACTTGAAAAGAGCGCGGATAAATTTGTCTGCAAAAAGATCAAAGAACTGCGCAAAGTCTCTTTCGGACCGCAGATCGTTTCGGGCTATATCCTCGCAAAAGAATACGAGATCAAAAATATCAGGATCGCAATGTCCGGTATCCTTTCCGGGCAGAGCGGTGATGTGATCAAAGAAAGGCTGAGGCTCGGTTATGAATAAAATAGCTTGTGTTGGCGACAGAGACAGCGTTCGCGGATTTATGGCTATCGGTTTTGACGTTTTTACGGCTGATACCGTATCGGAAGCCGAAAAGACCGTAAAAAAACTTGCCTCTTCCGAAAGCGGTTACCCCATAATCTTTGTCACCGAAGAATTTTATAACGGTATGCCCAAGGTCATAGAAGCATATTCCGAAAAAGCAATCCCCGCAATAATCTCGATCCCCGGCAAAAACGGTTCGATGGGAACGGGCGAAGCGGCGATCAAAGCGCTTACGGAGAAAGCTATCGGCGCGGACATAGCGTTAAACACTTAATCTGAACAATTCATACAACAAAACATCTGGTTTTTGCCGCATTGGCGGCGGAATGGAGATAAAATGGCAGCAAATAAAGCAGAAGGCAGAATAATCAAGGTCGCAGGACCGCTTGTCGTTGCCGAGGGCATGGGCGATGCGAATATGTTCGACGTTGTCCGTGTCGGTAAATCCCGTCTTATCGGCGAGATAATCGAAATGCGCGGAGATAAAGCGTCCATTCAGGTTTACGAAGAGACTGCGGGCATCGGCCCCGGCGATATCGTCGTTTCCGACGA
This sequence comes from Clostridia bacterium, assembly GCA_017621705.1. Lineage (GTDB taxonomy): Bacteria > Bacillota > Clostridia > Oscillospirales > UBA644 > HGM12619. The sequence goes on from JAGASR010000026.1 coordinate 20,212, forward strand.
TATGCAGCTTTCCGTCGAACTCGGTCCCGGCCTTATCAAAAATATATATGACGGTATTCAGCGTCCTCTCGAAGCTATCCGCGAACAGTGCGGTGCGCTCATCGAAAGAGGCGTTGATATTCCTGCGCTTGACAGAAATATTTATTGGGATTTTGAATCCTGCGTAAAGATCGGCGATGTTGTAAAACCCGGCGATATCATCGGTTCCGTTCAGGAAACTCCCGCTTTCTCTCATAAAATCATGGTTCCCCCGGATATCGAGGGTGAGATCATCTATATTAAATCGGGTTCTTATACGGTAAATCAGCTCGTCGCAAAAGTTAAAAAACCGAGCGGCGAATCTGTTGAAATCAAGCTCATGCAGCGCTGGCCCGTAAGAAAAGGCCGTCCGTATAAAACAAAAATGGCACCCTCCATCCCGTTTACTACAGGTCAGAGAATCATCGATACGCTTTTCCCTCTTGCAAAGGGCGGCACGGCGTGCGTTCCCGGTCCTTTCGGAAGCGGCAAAACGGTCGTTCAGCATCAGCTCGCAAAATGGTCTGACGTTGATATCGTCGTTTATATCGGCTGCGGTGAACGAGGAAACGAAATGACCGACGTTCTCCGTGAATTCCCCGAGATCACCGACCCCCGTACGGGTCAGAGCCTTATGAACAGAACTGTTCTTATCGCAAACACTTCCGATATGCCCGTTGCGGCTCGTGAAGCGTCTATTTATACGGGTATTACGATCGCCGAATATTTCCGCGATATGGGCTATGACGTTGCTATCATGGCGGACTCCACTTCCCGTTGGGCGGAAGCTCTCCGCGAAATGTCCGGCCGTCTCGAAGAAATGCCGGGCGAAGAAGGCTATCCTGCATATCTTACTTCCCGTCTTGCGCAGTTCTATGAGCGTGCAGGTTATGTCGAATGTCTCGGCTCCGATAGCAGAACGGGCAGCCTTACAGCTATAGGTGCCGTTTCTCCCGCAGGCGGTGACCTTTCCGACCCCGTTGCTCAGGCGACTATGCGTATAGTTAAAGTATTCTGGGGGCTCGACTCGTCTCTTGCATATAAACGTCATTTCCCTGCAATCAACTGGCTCAATTCATATTCCCTTTATTACGATAAACTTTCCGAGTATTACGCTTCGAACGGCTACGCAAACAGAAAAACGCAGTCTTCTCAGGCGCTTAAACTTCTTCAGATCGAAAACGAACTTGACGAGATCGTAAAACTCGTCGGTATCGATGCTCTATCTTCCGAAGACCGCCTTATCATGGAAACGGCAAGATCGATCCGTGAAGACTATCTTCAGCAGGATGCTATGAGCGACGACGACTCTTATGCTTCGCTCAAAAAACAGAATGCGATCCTCGATCTCGTTATGTCGTATTATAAAAAGACTTCCGATGCTCTCGCCGCAGGCGCAGATCTTGAAAAACTTATCGAAATGCCGGTTCGCGACAGAATCGCGCACCTTAAAGATGTTGCCGAAAAAGATGTTGCGGCAGCTTACGAAGAGATCGGCGCACAGCTCGAGCTCGAAATTGAAAATATTCTCAAAACTATGGAGGCCGATGAATAATGCTTAAAGAATACAAATCGATTCAGGAAGTCGCCGGCCCTCTTATGGTCGTTCGAAACGTTTCGGGCGTAACTTACGGTGAACTCGGCGAGATTCGCACCCAGACTGGCGAGATTCGCCGCTGTAAAGTTCTTGAAGTTAACGGTACAGATGCCGTCGTTCAGCTTTTCGATTCTTCCGCAGGTATGAATCTCGCAGAAAGCTCCGTACGTTTTCTCGGAACGGGTATCGAGTTCGGCGTTTCTCCCGATATCCTCGGCAGAATTTTTGACGGTCTCGGCAGACCCATTGATAATGCCGTTCCCGTAATTGCGGAAAAAATGATGGATATCAACGGCACCCCGATGAATCCTGCTTCCCGTAACTATCCTTCCGAATTTATTCAGACAGGTGTTTCCGCCATCGACGGACTCAACACTCTCGTCCGTGGTCAGAAACTCCCCATTTTCTCGGGTTCAGGTCTTCCCCATGCAAATCTTGCGGCACAGATCGCAAGACAGGCAAAAGTTCTCGGTACCGACTCAAAATTTGCGGTTGTTTTCGCTGCTGTCGGCATTACTTTCGAAGAAGCGGATTTCTTTATCTCCGACTTCAAACGTACCGGAGCTATCGACAGAACCGTACTCTTTATAAATCTTTCTTCCGACTCTGCGATCGCACGTATTTCAACTCCCCGTGTAGCGCTCACTGCGGCTGAATATCTTGCGTTCGACCTCGGTATGCACGTTCTTGTCATCATGACCGATATTACCAATTACGCAGAAGCTATCCGAGAAGTCTCTGCGGCAAGAAAAGAAGTTCCCGGCAGACGAGGCTACCCCGGTTATATGTATACCGACCTTGCAACCATGTATGAGCGCGCAGGCAGAAGGGTAGACAGTGAGGGGTCGATAACGATGATCCCCATCCTTACCATGCCCGAAGACGATAAGACCCATCCCATTCCCGACCTTACGGGTTATATCACCGAAGGTCAGATAATTCTTTCACGTGAGCTTTATAAAAAAGGCGTAACCCCACCGATCGATGTTCTGCCGTCACTTTCCCGTCTTAAAGATAAGGGTATCGGCAACGGAAAGACACGTGAAGACCATGCAAACACGATGAATCAGCTCTTTGCCTGCTATGCAAGGGGTAAGGAAGCCAAAGAACTTATGATAATCCTCGGCGAAGCGGCATTAACTCCCATCGACAGAATTTACGCTAAATTTGCCGACGAATTCGAGGAAAAATACGTAAATCAGGGCTATACGACTGACCGTTCCATCGAAGAGACTCTCGATCTCGGATGGGAGCTTCTGTCCATGTTCCCACGTTCCGAACTCAAGAGGATCAAACAGCCTATTTACGATAAATACGCGAAGAAAAAAGACTGATCTTTGCTTTATTCATTATTTTTGAAAATTGGCATAGAGTTTTTTATGCCGAAATGGTGATTTGAATGGCAACAATAATGAAGGTAAATCCGACCAGAATGGAGCTTTCGAAGCTGAAAAAAAGGCTTGCGACTGCCCGTCGAGGTCACAAACTTCTTAAAGACAAGCGAGATGAAATGGTCAAACAGTTCCTCGAGCTTGTAAAGAAAAACAGAGAATTGCGCGCTCTTGTCGAGGCTAATCTAAAAGATGTTCAGACATCTTTTTCCGTTGCATCCGCAACAATGTCTCCGCAGGCAATAGAAGAAGCTCTTATTTGTCCGAAACAGTCTATCGAGCTTGAAACGGGAACAAGAAATATCATGAGCGTTACCGTTCCGAAATTCGATTATTCAATGACGGGCAAAGAGTCCGATATTTATGCTTACGGTTTCGTTACGACGATAGCAGAGCTCGACGTTGCAGTCGGCGCTCTTTCGAATATCGTTTCACAGCTCGTCGAACTTGCGGAAACGGAAAAGAGCGTTCAGCTTCTTGCTTCCGAGATCGAGAAGACCAGAAGACGCGTAAATGCTCTTGAACACGTCATGATCCCGAACCTCGAAGTTACTATCAAGAGTATTGTCATGAAACTCGATGAAAATGAACGAGGCAATATAACCCGTCTCATGAAAGTCAAGGATATGATGCTTGCCGAAGCAAGACAGGGCGGTCGCGTGTGACAAGGCTTATAATTCTGAAAACGACCGATCCGCAGTTTAATCTCGCCGCCGAAGAATATATTTTTTCGCAAACGGCAGACAGCGCGGTTATTCTTTGGCAGAATAAAAATGCCGTTATAATCGGCAGAAATCAGAACACTTTATCCGAGATCAATCAGGAAGTAATTGAGAAATACGGTATCTCCGTCGTCCGAAGAATAACAGGGGGCGGAGCCGTTTTTCATGATCTCGGAAATATAAACTACTCGATAATTGCGCCTCAGGGCGAAGACGAGGCTCTGAATTTCAAAAAATTCGCCGCACCGATCGTTGAGATCCTTTCGGAGCTCGGCGTTAAAGCCGAATTTTCGGGCAGAAACGATCTTCTTATCGACGGCAGAAAGATATCGGGAAATGCTCAGCATATTGCCGACGGACGTGTACTTCATCACGGAACGCTTCTTTTTTCGTCCGATCTCGACCGTGTGAGCGAAGTTCTTACCGTCGATCCCGAAAAGATCAGATCGAAGGCAATACCGTCTGTCCGTTCGAGGGTTTCAAATATCAAAAACCATCTTCCTGCTGATGCGGATCTTGATGCGGATGGGTTTATCCGTCTGATGGAAAAATATTTTATCGAAAATACGGATTGCGAAATTTCCGAGCTTTCCGAGAATGAACTTCGCAATATTGAGGCGTTAGCCGAGTCAAAATACCGCACATGGCAATGGAATTACGGAAACTCTCCGAAATATTCTCTTTGCAGAAAAGAATATCTTCCTTGCGGAACGGTTGAAGTGAGCCTCGGAGTCGTAAACGGTAAAATAAACGAAGCGGCAATTTACGGCGATTTCTTCTCTGTTCGACCGAAAGAGGATTTTGTTTCTCTTCTGATCGGAACGGAACACAGCAAGCAAGCGATTTTCGCTCTGTTTGAAAAAATTAATATCAGCGACTATTTTGTCGGTGCATGTGCCGACGATATTATAAAATGTTTTTTTTAGGAGATAAAAAATCATGGACAGAAAAATGCTTGAACAACAGCTTAACTCCGCTGACCGTGCGGAACGTCTCGAAGCGGCAAAAGCTCTCGGTTCAATGATCAAAAGCGGCGAGATCGTTCCCGAAAAAGGTCAGGAAGACGTAAACAACCATATACATACAACTTATTCCTTCTCTCCCTATTCTCCGTCTGCTGCGGCTTATTTCGGTTATATGGCAGGTCTTTCCACCGTCGGTATCATGGACCACGACAGTGTCGGCGGCTGCGCTGAATTCGTTGAAGCTACCGAATACCTCGGCGTTGCTTCCACCTGCGGTGCAGAATGCAGAGTAAGCGTTAAGAATTCTCCGTTCCTCGGCAAAAAGATCAATAACCCCGACCAGCTTTCCGTTATTTACTGCTCTCTTCACGGTATTCCTCATACCCAGTTCGAGACCGTAGCAGAATTTTTCCGCCCCATTACAGCGGCAAGAAATGAACGTAACAGAAAAATGATCGCAAATCTTAACGGTATCCTCAATCCGTTCGGCATCAACGTTGATTTCGATAACGATGTCGTTCCTCTTTCCGAGCTTCCCAACGGCGGCAGTATCACCGAACGTCATCTTCTTTGTGCAGTAAGCAAAAAGATCATCGAAAAATTCGGCAAGGGCCAGGCAGTTGTTGATTTCCTCCGCAACGATCTCAAATACAGTGTTTCCGCAAAGATCGAAGGCTTCCTTTGCGATGCTGAAAATAAATGCTACGAATACGACCTTCTCGGCGTTCTCAAGAGCGACGTTACCCGTTTTTACGTTGAAGCAAACGAAGAAGAATGTCCCGACGTTTCAAAGATCGTCGCACTCGCAAACAAAACAGGCGCTATCATGGCATATCCCTACCTCGGCGACGTTACAAACAGCGTTACCGGCGATAAACGCGCTCAGAAATTCGAAGACGATTTCCTTGAAGATCTTGTAAAATGGCTCAAAAAGACGGGCTTCAATGCTATTACTTATATGCCCTCCAGAAACACTATCGAACAGCTTCGCCGTCTGCGCGATCTTTGCGATAAATACGGTTTCTTCCAGATCAGCGGCGAAGATATCAATACTCCGCGCCAGAGCTTTATCTGCATGGCACAGAGAGATCCTGAATTTGCAAATCTCCAGGATGCCGCATGGGCTCTTATCGGTCATGAAAAAGCTGCAACTGAAGATCTTGACAATAGCTTTGTTTCCGAAAAGACCGATCTCAAATATCCGTATCTCAATGACAGAATCGAATATTATGCATCTATCGGCAAAAATTCCTGATTTATGGAGGAAAGATCATGAAATTATCCGAAATACATGTCCGTGACCCGTTTATTTATGTTGAAGACGGAAAATATTATCTTTACGGAACAAGAGGTCAGGGTGCTTGGGGCGTCGGCTTTGGCGTTGACGTTTTCGTAAGCGAAGACCTTGAAACATGGACCGAGGCTCACGAAGTTTTCTGCGTTCCGCAGAACGATGAATGGAAATCCCATATGTGGGCTCCCGAAGTTCATAAATATAACGGCAGTTATTATATGTTCGTCACTTTTAACAGACCGATGAACGGAACATATATCCTCAAATCAGATTCTCTTATGGGTCCGTTCTCGTTCCACAGCGAAGGTTCCATAACTCCCGTAGAATGGTCAAGCCTTGACGGCACTTTCTATATCGAAAACGGCAAACCGTATATGATCTTCTGCCATGAATGGACACAAATCGGCAACGGTGAGATATGCGGTGTCGAACTTTCCGAGGATCTTTCCAAACCCGTCGGTGAACCGTTCTTTATCCTTCGTGCATCCGATCTTCCAGGTGTGTCGTCTTTCGGCGAAAATAAATATGTTACCGACGGACCGTTTATGTATAAAAACTCCGAAGGCAAGCTTCTCATGATCTGGTCAAGCTTCGGCGAGCACGGTTATCTTGAAGCCGTTGCGTATTCCGAAGAGGGTATCAAGGGCCCGTGGAAACATTCCGATCACCTTATTTTCGAACAGAACGGCGGCCACGGCATGATATTCAGAACGCTTGACGGCGAACTTAAATTCGTCTGCCACCAGCCGAACAATTCCCCGAACGAGCGCCCCGTAATCGTCGGTCTCGAAGAGAAAAACGGTCTTCTTTATCCCGTTAAATAGTTTTACTCAAAATACTGCGACAATGTTGGGTGTACATAAAATAGTTTTAGTCACGGCAGATAATTCTGCCGTGACTGTTCTTGAATAAGACGCAAATTCATGATAATATACAGATAATATACAGAAATCTGTAACCTTTAGTTTGAGGGGTGTGATTGTATGGATAATATTGAAGATTATCGCATAAGAATTGTGACAGGACAATATCAGAAGGCTCCGTTGAAACAGAAAAAGATGATACAGAAACTGTTTGGCGAAGATGCTGAATATCGCTATGAGATATATTTCCACTGGTATAATGTTCTCCATGAATTAGGACACGCCATTATGATGTTTAATGCTTCTGCCAGACCACATTCGGCAGAAGAGGAACAACTGGTCAATAATTTTGCATATGCCTATTGGCAGCATTATGGGGAACAGAAAAAAATAAAAACATTATCTTTTTTCGTCGATGAAACGATTCGTAAATTTACCATTCCCTCAAGCGGCAATGAAGATTATATGGATTATGCAAAAAGAGTGTGGGGAACCGAAGAATTGTATTCTTTTAATAATTATGGCTGGTTTCAATTTAGTAGTGTCCAAGCCGCTATAACGGAAGCACCCAATTTAGAACAAGCATTAAATAGGATGTGTTTTGCTCAATTGTCTCCTAGAAAAGGTGAAACTCTTGAGTACGAAATTTGTGAACAAATGGCTAGTCAAGTGGTTGCAGATGCAGTGAGGTTAATGAAAGATTGGGGAGTTCTTCTTCCGGAAAGGAATGAGATTGTTTTTTGCGATGATGTAAATTGCCATATGTGTCAGGTAGAAAATTTGCATGATGGTAGAGTCTTTTAATATCTAAGTTTACGGTGTGACGCCTTGAAATCCTTTAAAGATAATAGATTTACAAATTCCAATTAGGCTGATAAAGGGTTCGCTTCATACATCGTTCGGTGCAGTGCGTTGAATGCGGTGCTTGGCTCGCCCAAATGGAGAGCCAAGGCTGATTGCAATTAAATATATGGACAGAAAAACGGAGCGTATCGGTTCAGATACGCTCCATTAACTGTTTAAGGACACCCGCCTAACGCCGCAGTATTTTTTTATGGAACTTACTGTATTGTTTTTCGTCTTAATATATGGGACATTTTGGTGATGTCGAAAAATGTTCGAAGTTCGTACATGGTAAATATATATAAAGTATGATATAATAATATAGTTAAGGAGTTGTTAGAAAATATATGAGCAGATTTTATGACATGAAATCATTACTGTCAAAATTACTTGTTCCCGTTGCGGTTCTTATTTTCATTATTTTTTCTTTCTCTGTGACGACTTTTGCGGAGACTACCTCCGTTGAGTTTACAATGGAAGAAGAACCGGTTTTTATTGACGAAAAAAGCACGGATGAGATCCTTGAATTTTATGAAAATGCAACCCGTGCTGAACTTTTTTCGAAAGAAACAAATACCTTTGTCAAGAGACAGATTAAATTGAGTGAAAAAGGCTATCCCGTAGAGAAGACGGCGGTCGTTCATACTTTTAAGGTGACAGATCTTCGTTCTGTTGACGTGGATAACGTTTCAGATTTTGTTTCGGAAATAGTAGGGGATGTTTTCCTTGAATTGACTACCGGTCTCGGAATGAAATATGTTTCCACCCTGATCTATATGTACGGGGCAACTTATGAAGTTTCGTATGGTCCCGAGACGGGCGAAGTTACGGAAATGCTTCTGCATATTGCTCTTTTTGTCGGCGACGGTTTCGACAAAGTGGATACCGTTATCGAAAATTATATCAGACCGACCGTCGAAACGTGGAAAGAATATCCTCCCGTCAAACAGATAATTGAACTTAATAATTATATCCTTGACGGCAGATTCAGATATGACGTCGCAGGCGCTCAGAGAAAAAGCACATATCAGTTTGTTATGAACGGAAAAGGCGTCTGCGAAGAATATGCGGGTCTCACCGCGCTCTTCCTTGACGAACTTGGTTTTGAAAATATGCTCATTCGCGGCTATGCCGAAAGCAACGGCGAACGTGTCGAACATGTCTGGAACCTTGTCAATATCGAAGGTAAGTGGTATCACCTCGATATCCTCTGGAACGGTCCCGTTGATGAAAACGGTATACATACCGATATAACTGCCGATTATCTTCTTAAATCAACAAAGACCATAAAGTCAACTCACCTTACGCCGTCTATTTATTATTCATATACCGAAAAAGCTGATGAGGACTACGATCTTTCCGAATATATCTACAAAGGTGATATCGTAACTCCCCAGATGAAGCTCGATATGGCACGTGAAAATCTCGCTGCTGCTATCGATGCGGCTTTTGACGTTTGTTTCAGAAACAGCTGGAAATATACATCCGAATCAATCAGCAGAATTATGCCTGTTTATACCGCGGCAAAAGCAGTCTATGATAATGAAAATGCAACTATCGAAGAAATAGATGCGCAGACCGTTACCGTAAATGAAGCGGTTGAAAAATACGCTGTTGTTTTCGTCGAAGCAGATAAGTCCAAACTTTATAAATCATTGAGCCAGGCTTATGAATGTATGCTTTACGATTACGCTCTCTATACTCCCGAAACCGTTAAGGCGCTGAATGAACCTTACGAAGCGGCGGTTCTTGTTTATCAGGATCCGTATGCTACTCAGAAAGAGGTTGATAACGCGCGCAGTAACCTTAAAAAATATCTGAACAGACTTGAGAAAATAGTTGTTGAAGAGCCGGAAGATGCTACCGTTCCCGATAACACAACAACTGTTCCCGATAATTCAGGATCGACCGAAACTCCCGGTAATGAAACCACGACAACTCCGGAAGATACACAGACTCCTCCCGTTGTTATAACTCCGCTGCCCGATGAGGGCGTTCCGGAAATAACGCCTCCTGATCCCGATGATACACAGTCTGAAATACCCGATCCGGAAGATAACATCGAGACGGATATCCCGACCGAAGATGAAACCGAGGAACCGGAACCTCCCGTAGAAGAAGAACAGCCTTCCGACAGTGACCCTGTCGAAGAAGAAACGACGGAACCCGATAATACCGAAACACCCGAAGTTGAACAGCCCCCGATCGTTGAAGATCCCGAAACCGATCCCGAAAACGAACCCGAAGAAAATGAAGAAGAAAAACCCGTTATCGTTCCCACGGAACCCAAGTCGGCTATTTCGACCGATCTTATTATCTACGGTGTCGGCGCGCTCGTTGCTCTCGGCGGTATAATCTATCTTATCGTGTCAAAACTCCGCAATAATGAAAATGATGATGATTTTGAAGAAATCGATGAGTCTTCTTTGAAATCCGAAATTGATGATGAAGAATCTACTGTTGAAAATACGGAAGAAGCAGTTGCGGCTGCTGTTTCAGTAGAAGAAAAATCCGAAGAAAAATCTGAAAATGCATCTGAAGAAACTGTCGAGGAAAATAAAGAAGTTTCCAAGGAAAATGCGGATAAGTCAGAAGAATCCTCCGATAATAAAGCAGAACCCGAAACCGAAAAATCCGAAGAAGAAGCTAAAGCTGAAACTACAGAAAATGCGGAAGAAAAAGAAGTTTCTGAAGGAAACGAAAAAGAAGCCGAACCCTCCGCTATCGAAAGCACCGAAGAAAAAGAGCCGATCGTTGTTCCCGTTGTGATCGGAGATAAAACGGAAGAACAGACCGAAGAAAAATCCGAAGAAACTGAAAAAGCAGAACTTCCCGAAAAAGATACTGAAGAATCTTCGAAAGAAGAATTTTTCGAAGAAAAATTTGAAGAAGAAATAACCGAGTCTTCCGAAGATAATTCCGAAAAAGAAGAAACTTCCGAATCAGTTTGCGAAGACAGTTCCGAAAAAGAATCTGCCACCGAAATTTCTTCCGAGGAAGCTAAACCTGAAGAAGAAACTGCAGAGACTTCTGCCGAAGAAAACTCCGATGAAGAGAAAACGGAAGCTCCCGAAAAAACAGAGGAAACTTCCGAAGATAAAATTTCCGAATCGGAAAAAACCGAAGAGACTGAAAAAGAATCTTCTCCTGCTCCCGAGCAGCTCTCCGAAACAGAGCAGAGAAATCAGAGAAAGATCTCCCGTTTGATGAATTATTTCAAATCAAGAAAAGAATAAATAAAGATAGGGTGATGACCGATGAACGAAAAGACAAATAATTCTGTTTTTACTCCGCATATTTCCGAACCTCCCGTTCCATATGCAAAGACCGTTCTTATGCCGGGTGACCCTCTGCGAAGCGAGTATGTTGCGAAAAATTTCCTTGAAAATGCCGTACTTGTCAATAATGTCCGCGGAGTTCACGGCTATACGGGCACGTTTAACGGTCGTCCTGTATCCGTAATGGCAAGCGGAATGGGCATACCGTCGATCGGAATATACAGTCATGAGCTGTTTTCGATGTTCGGCGTTGAAACGATCGTAAGGATCGGCTCAATGGGCGCGTATTCTCCAAAGTTAAACCTTCGCGATATCGTTCTTGCGATGGCTGTATCGACTGACTCCGCATTTATCGATCAGTTCGGGCTTCCCGGAACTTTTTCTCCGACTGCTGATTGGTCGCTGCTTAAAAAGGCGGCAGATATTGCGGAAGAGCGCGGACTGCGCTATTCTGTCGGAAATATACTTTCTTCCGACCGTTTTTACGATGATGATCCCGATTCCTATAAAAAGTGGGCAAAGATGGGTATTCTCGGCGTTGAAATGGAGTCTGCTGCACTGTATTCCGTTGCGGCACGTCTTGGCAAGAAAGCACTTACGGTTCTGACTGTTTCAGATCTTTTTGAGACAGGCGAACGCCTTTCTGCAGAAGAACGTCAGACATCTTTTAACGATATGGTGCTTCTGGCGCTCGGTCTTGTGTAAAAATATTATAAAAAAACAAGCGGCTTTGATTCAAAGCCGCTTTACTTTAAGAGGAATTGCTATGAAAGAAATCTGGGACGGTTTTTATTCCGACGGTACTCCTGCGTTTACGGATATTATCCGTGGCGAAAAGATCCCCGAGGGGCTTTATCACCTCGTTTCCGAAATTCTTGTCCGACATACGGATGGGGATTTTCTTTTGATGCTTCGTGATCCGTCAAAAGAAAATTACGGAGGCTTTTACGAGGCTTCTTGCGGAGGCTCTGCACTGAAAGGCGAGAATTCGTTGATGTGTGCATCTCGCGAACTATACGAGGAGACTGGTATTCGTTCGGATAAATTCGAGCAGATCGGCCGTTTTGTTTCTCATGATACGATCTATTTCAATTATCTTTGCGTTACGGACTGCGATAAACGTTCGATAACTCTCCAGATCGGCGAAACGGCAGGCTATAAATGGGTAAACGAAGACGAGTTTATCGGATTTGTCAATTCGAATAAGATGATAGATGTTCAGAAGATCAGATATATGCCTTATCTGAAAAAGCAAGGGTATATAAAATAAGGCACCTTGTAACGGAGAATTACAAGGTGGCGAAAGTTATTCATGTGATGTTTTTGATATATAATCTAAGATCTCTTTGCCTTCTTCCTCTGTTGAGGCATGGACTAAGAGATAAAGTCTTTTGGAAGACAAGTTTTCCATTAATATTTTAAGTTGATTTATATCTGTTCCGAGAACAAGATTTTTTCCGGCTTTCTGGATTTTTTGAAGTTCGGGTATAAATTCCGTACATGGCGGCTGTCCTGCTACCTGAGTCCACTGAATTGCGTTGAGGTTTTCAATCGACAGTAAACAGTCCAGGTGTCGGATCTGTTCAATGCCATCGAAATGGTAAAGTGAATAATCCAACATTTCACACTGAATTCTTAATTCGGGTTCTATGAATTCGCGGAACATTTCAGGCGAGATCATTACGGATGCATCTGACTGCAGTTGTGCGTGAAATCCGGGCGCCCAGGTCCTCAGCCAACCGATGCTGCTTCCTCCGTCGTTTACATCTTTAACTATATCGAAAACACGTTTGTGTATGTTTTCGTACGCTGTTTGTATTTTCTCCATTGAAGCGGTTACGGTTTCGGGTTCTTCTATCATAAGCGGAAGAAGTGTTTCCTGACCGAGAAGATGAGCCAGGGCATCTATGTTGCCTGCACAGTCCGACATCGATACGATGTAATCACCTTTGCTGTCTTCAGCCAATGCTTTGGCAACTTCCAGAGTCTGCTTAAAAAGCCAACTGTTTTCATCGAATTCAAGGTCGTTATTGCCGCTTAAACTCGGGAAAAACCAGACGCTTTCTTCGAAAGAATAGTTTGCGTTTTTAAAAAAACCGGCATGACCCGAAGCTCCGAGGTTTAAATTTATCAAAGGGAAAGCATCTCCGCCATACCATGTGTTTTCCATGTTTGCTCGGTTTCTTTTGATGATCCATTCGGGATCTGTCCAATATTTGATCCGATCCTCTTTGTTTTTCGGAAGATTCATTATCTTTGGATCTGTTTGTTTTATTTGTTTGCCTGCGATTACGGAAACAAGACAACGGTCAGACAGCTCTCCGTTCCACCATGCAGACATTCGTTCTTTTATTCTGTCCCATTCTTTGACGTATAGCATAAATAATCAGTTCCCTTCAGATTTTTCAGTCAAGCCGAGAGCTTTCTTTTCTAGTCTGCGAGCGATCGATTTTTTCAGCATCTTATAAATTACGGTGAAAGTCGGAACGCCTATTATCATTCCGATAAATCCGAACATTCCGCCGCCGATGAAGATCGCAACGAGTGTCCACCATGCCGGAAGCCCGACAGAGTCTCCGACAATTCTCGGGCAAATGATATTGCCGTCTATCTGCTGCAGTACAAGAATAAAGATTATAAACCACAGCGCATCGAGCGGGTTTCCTATCAGAAGAATAAATGCCGACGGTATAGCGCCGATAAATGGTCCGAAGATAGGGATAACATTTGTTACCGATATGATCGTCGAGATAAGAAAAGCATATGGCAGTCCGATTATCGACATTCCGATAAAACAAACGATTCCTACGAGCAGTGCGTCAAGAAGTTGTCCGTTAATGTATTTCCCGAAGATTTCGGAAGCTGTTTTTGCGAGCTTCGATGCTTTTTCCGCATATTTCAGAGGAACGAATGCGTAGAGCAGGTCGTGGCTTTGACGCAGAAGCATATCTTTACTTGCAAGCATATATATCGACATTGCAAATCCCATCAGAATATTTGTCAACGAGATTGCGACCGTACCCGCAAAAGCGAAGATCTTCGGCATTACGTTTGCAATGTATTCCGGCAGCTTTTCTATAAGCGATATCAGAACTTTTTCAAGTTCTTCAATAAGTGAGATGTCCGGTCCGAGAAAAGTTTCGATGACGTTTGTTATTTCAACTATATTGTTGATATAAACGTTTCGGTTATCGTAGATCGTTTTTAAACTGTCCGTAAGTTGAGGCAAAACGAGACCGAAAATGATCGCGATAATTGCGAGGAAAATGATGTAGACCGTTATTATAGAGAGTGCAATACAGAGTTTTGAATGCGGCTTTTTTGACTTTTTAAATATTTTGCCGAATAGATTTTTGAACTTTTCAAAAGGACGGTTCAGTAAAAAGGCAATACAAAAGCCGACAGTCAACGGCAGGAGGATTCCCGATAAAAATGAGACTGCACCCGAAATCTTATCGAGATTGATTATAATCGCTACGAGACATGTTGCAAAGAATATTGTCCATAAAATGCTTCGGAAAAGTTTTTTATCCATTATTTACAGATTCCTCCGCGCTTGCAAGACCTTTCTTTGCAAGACGTTCGCTGATCGTCTGTTTGATAAGCTTATAAATTACTGCGAAAGTCGGCACGCCCGCGAGCATTCCGAAAACACCGAGTATTCCGCCGCCGATAAGGATCGATACCATTACCCACCATGCGGGAAGGCCGATCGAGTCACCGACTACTTTCGGGCCGATAAGGTTGCCGTCGATCTGCTGAAGAACGATTATAAAGACCGTAAACCATACTGCCTGCATCGGATCAACGAGAAGAAGAAGAACGATTGAGGGAATAGCACCGATGAATGGGCCGAATACGGGGATAACATTTGTTACCGCAACGACGACCGAAATAAGGAGTGCGTACTGGAAATTGAAAATACTCATGCCCACAAAGCTGAGCATACCGATTATAAGCGCATCGTAAAGTCTTCCGTTTACAAAATTACTGAATACATCCGAGCTGATAGCAATGATCTCGTAAGTCTTCTTTGCGATTTTTTTCGGTGCAAATGCATCGAAAAAGTTTCTGCACTGACGTAAAAGCGATTCCTTGCTTGCGAGCATGTAAACGGACATGATCAGGCCGAGAAGAATATTCATGACCGACGATGCGACTGATTTCGTTATATGGAAAAGGTCGGGCAATATGCCGGAAACGATATTCGGCAGAACAGTCGTAAGTTCCGTAAGCTTCTGGGTTAAGAACTGTGAAATTGAGATCTTTGTTTCGGGGGTAGTGCCGTCAGGTGTTTCTTCGGGGGTAAGAATGGGCTCTGTAAGAGAGAATTCAAACGGCAGCCATTCTTCGAAATCGGCAAGAAGTTTATTGAGGTTTTTGATATAGTCTTCGATGTTTGAGGATATCTGCGAGATACTGTTTGTTATCTCAGGGATAACGAGCCACAGTAAAAGCGCGATCATGGCAAGGAAGAGGATGTATACCGTCAGAAGTGAGAGCGCTTTTTTCAGATTTTTAATTCGAAGCTCTGCTTTTTCTGTACGCGGTTTTGTCTGTTTCTTCGACGGTTTTGCGTTCTTTCTCTTTATCGGCTTGGAATAAAGGTTGAGAAAGAAAGTGTACGGTCTGTTCAGTATAAAAGCAGTCGCAAATCCGATGAATATCGGCGAGAGCATCGCCAGAAACCAACCGATCGTATTTATGATCCATTCTATATTAATAAGGACTGCTACCAACAGAACACTGTATGCAATAATAAAAAGTATGCTTTTAAAAAGCTTTTTGTCCATACGGTTCCTCCTTGTTTTGTTGTGAGTAAGTGTATTTTATGAAAAAATTATAGCACAAATACCAATGAATGTCAATTCCGAAAATATTAAGAATTACGGAGAATTTATTAAGATGGATGCTGAAAAGTTTAATTCCGCTCTTCTCGAAACGCTTTCTGCGGAACATATGAGAAACGGTATCGGAACATATTCCGAGGGTACTCTTCATGCCGTATTAAAAAAATATTATGAGCCGGATTCCGACCGTCATGAACTGAAAGTCGGAAAATATGTCGCCGATATTGTCGGTCAGAACGGTATCATTGAAATACAGACCCGTCAGCTTTTTAAAATGAAAGAAAAAATAAAAGCTTTTCTTGAGGTCTCGGATGTCACGGTCGTGTATCCCGTCAGTGCTGCAAAATATGTTTCATGGCGAGATGAGGCAACAGGTGAGATATGCGGAAGACGTAAGTCTCCCCAAAAATGCTCTGTTTACGATGCTATGGGCGAACTCTATTCTTTGCAGGGTTTTATTTCCCACCCGGGCTTTCATTTTGTCGTTCTGATGCTTGAAACAGAAGACTATAAAGATTTTCGCCTTAATAAACACGGTAAGAAGACTGAAGTCAGGCGCTTTGACCGTATACCGTTAAAACTTCTTTCGGAGGAACTTTTTAGTTGCAAAGCGGATTACGGTAAGCTCATCCCCGCGGATCTGCCCGAAAAGTTTACTTCCGCCGACTTCGGAAAGTGCGCAGGTATATCCAGATCTCTTGCACAGCTGACTCTTAATATATTTAATAATGTAGAGATCGTTCAACGTATCGGACGTGATAAAAAGGGTTATATTTATTCCGTCTGCAAATAATATTTCCGAAAAAACGTATTTCATGAATAAAATCACATTCATCAGGGAAAGATCATACTGAAAAGGATGTGGTTTACATTGAAGAGAATTTTTGTTTTTACATTGGTTTTAATGATTTCTGTTTTATCAAATTCTTTGATCGGCGCTTTCGCTCATGAATTTTCGAAAACAGATGATTCTGTGTTGATGTGTATCAATACCGTTGCATCGTCCGACAGTGATTTCGATCAGTATATAAAAAATGAAGTCGCGGCGGTGTGCTATAATTGTATTGTAGATTTGTTTGAAAAAAACAGTGTTCATGATATTTCGGAGGCTGTCTCGGTCGTTAAAGAAAATATCGGGTCTGTAAGAACGGTTTGCGCGGAGAAAATCAAATCGGAGGGCTGCACAGATTCTGTGATCGTAGAAATATTGCAGACCGAAAAAGAAACGTATTCGACAATGGAGCGTTTGAACAATATATATTATCCGACAGTCCGTATTGTAATAGGGGACGGCCTCGGCGAAAGCAGCAAAAAATTTATTGAACGGGAAAAGCCGTCAAATAATGATATAGAAGAGTATTCTTTTTCAAAAAACGTATTTCCGGCGGAAGTTAAATTCGACTTCTGGATAGTAAATGCAATAAAAAAACTTATAGCATCATTTGAATAAATATTGATTATCGCTTCCTTTTGTGGTATACTTAATCTACCATATATATAAGGGAGCGATTTTTTTATGAATGCGGATATTGAAAAACTCTTTTCTTTTATAGTTGAGATCGATAAAATGAAAACGGTTTACCGTCAGACATATATATTAAATGAAGACAGGCAGGAAACAGATGCCGAACATTCCTGGCATATGGCGATAATGGTTCCTCTCCTCAGTAAATATTCAAATGAACCAATTGATGAAGGACATACAATAAAACTTTGCCTTGCGCATGATCTTGTCGAGATCTATGCGGGCGATACATATTGTTATGATGCTAAAGCAGGCGAAGATAAGGAAGAAAGAGAAAAGGCATCTGCGGAAAAACTCTTTTCAATGCTTGATGAACCTTTAAGAACGGAAATTCATTCTCTTTGGCTCGAATTTGAAGCAGGGGAAACTCCCGAAGCAAAATTCGCTGCAGCTATGGATAGAGTTCAGCCTCTTCTTCTGAATCTTGAACGTAACGGAAGAAGCTGGATACGCAACGGAATACATTTCTCCCAGGTTGAAAATCGTATATCCAAAATCAAGGACGGATCCGAAGTACTTCATACGATTATACATGAGAGAATAACCGAGGCTAGAGAAAAAGGCTGGTTAAAAGACTGATTTTGAGAGAAAAATACGGATGTTTCGCATCAGTTTGTATAGAAAGAATTGTTTTTTGGAATAAAAATATGAAAACTGTTGTTAAAATATACAAATGAACTCCAAATGCAATATTCTTATCAATAGAAATATCCAAACTTAAAGCCGACAAAAACAGTGAAAAATGCAAAAAATACGATAGTACCAAGGGTTTGAGCTTGATTATCATGCCGAAAACAGCGGAAAAAAGATGAAAAAAAGGTATTGACAAAACAGAAATGTTGTGGTATAATAATCAAGCTCTGAACGAGAGATAACAAAACAGACCGACCACGAATCACGGCGGTTGTTGAAAAGCTTAAGTTCTAAGCGAAAAACCTCTTCATAAAAAGTTCACAAAAAAAGTACTTGACAAATGAAGAGAAATGTGATATAATGTTCAAGTCGCTTGAGAGAGAACAAATCAAGAGTGATCGAGAGTAACTCGGCTGAGATCGAGCAATGCCAAGAATGAACACAAAGAACTGAATAACCGAAGGTTATGAAGTTCTTAATGGACCTTGAAAATTAAACAGTGATATACCCTGTAGTATATAAATGAGAAGAAAACTCGTAAAAGAAATGAACTTAAACAAGTTCATGGTGAGTAACAAGAAATTGATACTCTGTCAAAATTCTTTGAAAAAACGAAACGAACCAGATTAGTAATGATCTGGGACAAACTCAAAAAGACATTTAATCATCTAAGGATGA
>JAGASR010000027.1 GCA_017621705.1 Clostridia bacterium
AACATTGAAACCACCTGTTTTTCTGTAAAAACGGCACTCTCTTTTCGAGAGTGCCGTAAAAATTATTTTATGCGACGTTCATCGCTGAACACTTTTTCTTCTGCAGTCGACGCTGCAGGCTCGGATTCAACGGGAGTTGCAACGTATTTGACGAGAAGCGGATAAATGATGAAATTTGTAAAAAGATTGATCAGCGAGAAGAAAAGAGTTATAACTATCGGGAAAGAAAGAAGACCGAGAAGGAAGCAAATAACAACGAGTGCGAGAACGAAAAGAACGATCGCAATATTGTGCCAGATCTTATACATTGCAAGAATAAGGCTGTTTTTTATCAGCTTTTTAAGCGGCAGATCGAAAGATACCATCATCGGGAAGATGTAAAAATTCATACAAACGATGAGATATCCGACAAGAAAAGTCACGACAAGCGCAAACGGCCTGAAAAACGACGGAATTCCGATCGACGGGTCGGACCAGAACATGAACGAAAAATAGATCAGAACAGCCGCAATCGCATCGATAACCGTAACAAGAAAACCATTTTTAAATGACGTTTTGCATTTCTCGATAAAGTCCGACATAAAAAAGACAGGCTTCGACTGAGACATATTTCTGAGTACATACGTCAATCCTGCGGTTGCGGGACCGATGGTAATGATCGGTGCGCATGCAAAAATATAAACTATATTAAGAATTACAAGCTGACCGAATTTCGCCCAGATGACTTTGAAAAAGCGTATAAAACCGGGATCCATCGAGACGTCTTTACCGACGCCCGGGCCCTCTTTATTATAATCATTTGAAAATAAACCCATTAGTTCCTCCGAAAGGTTTGTCAGTATATTATAGTATACCAAAAA
The DNA here is from genome assembly GCA_017621705.1 of Clostridia bacterium. Taxonomy (GTDB): domain Bacteria; phylum Bacillota; class Clostridia; order Oscillospirales; family UBA644; genus HGM12619. The sequence goes on from JAGASR010000027.1 coordinate 861, forward strand.
GTTCGGTCGTTGTCAATATTTCAGCGTTTTTTTACTTAAATAGTTCGAAATAAAAATCTCTGACAAGTATTAATGCTTTACAGACAATCTCAACCAAAACCGCAAACCGTATTTTGCACGAACGACTGAAAACAAACTTCAAAAAAGCGTATTTTTCCGTCAACCGCAAGGTTTTGATAAAAAGACCGACAATAAAATGACGTCAAAACCGTCAGTTTTAAAGGCAATCACCTTTACACTATTTATTATCCGCAGGATATACGATTCCTGTCTGACGGCGGATCTCATCGAGAATCTTCATGACCGCACGAGACATTTTACGGGAGTTTACGGAAGATTCGGTTTTTCCGCTCTTGATGCATGCCATAAATTCTTCGATTTCATAACACATACTGTCTTCTCTTTGATCGACGGGGATATCTTCTGTCCGTCCGTCACGGTAACGCACGAAAACTTTTTCGGGAATATTGAATTTATCGACAGTTATTGTCGCATCCTCTCCCTGAATTTCGGACGGAAGGAAAGAATTTGAAACTTTGGAATAATTGAGGGTCACGGTAAACGTATCATAAAGGAAAATCGCGGTACCTGCGCCGTCTACCCCACCGGGGACGATATTTGAAAAAGCCTTGATTTCCTTCGGCTCACCGAAAAGTGCGACCATGGGCCAGATACAGTAAACACCGAGATCCATGACAGCTCCGTTTGAAAATTCGGCTTTGAAGGTGTTGACATTATCTCCGCGTTTATGAGCATCGTAACGGGAAGAGTATTTTGAGAAGTTGATATAAGCGCTTCTCAAAAGGCCTGCTTTCGGAAGAGCCTCGGCACAGGCGATAAAGCCGGGCATAAGAATACTTTTGAACGCCTCCATGAAAAGTACGCCGTTTTTATCCGCGCAGGAGATCATTTCATCGAGCTCACGAAGATTTGAAGCGACGGGTTTTTCACAAATAACGTGTTTTCCCGCATTCATTGCGGCAATTGCCTGAGAACAGTGAAGAGAGTTCGGCGATGCGATATAAACGGCATCAATATTTTTATCGGCAAGCATAGCGTCAAGATCGCAGTAAAACATTTTCGCGCCATGCTTTTCGGCAAAAGCTTTGGATTTTTCTTCGGAACGTGAATAGACGGAATAAAGGCAGAAATCGGGGAAAGTCTGACCTGTGGTGATGAATTCTTCGGTTATCCAGCTCGTTCCGACAGTTGCAAAATTTATCATAATAAAACCTTCTTTAATGATTTGATAACGGAAAGCTCCGTAAAACGACTTAATTTCCGACTCCTTTCGGCTTCGGAAATTAAGGAAATATCAGTCTTCGACAATAAGAATAGCTTCTTCTTCGGCAATTTTTTTCATTTGCTTTGCCGCACGGGAAATATAAATGACTGTCCAGATATTTTCGAGAGCATCGACCATAAGCGAAATGCCCATAAAAATAAGAAGAAGATTACCCGTACCGAACGGATTTATAACAAGAAGAACACCGAGAACGGCACTCGCAAGCGAAAGAATAAGATTTATCCACCAGCGAAGAACGCCCATAACCCTGAGCTCAAAAGAAGTCTGAAGTTTCAGAACACTGTCGATTATTATAAAAACGCCGATCAGCATCGAGAAGAAAACTGCACTGTTATCGGGTTTTAAAAGCAAGATAAGTCCGAAGATCGACGATAAAAGACCGATCGCAAGGCTGTAACTGAACGACTTGACGGAAATATCACGAACAAAAAACACGACAGTCTCGATAATACCCAGAATAAGCGCAAGTGAACCGATCAGATAGCAAAATATTTTTGCAAACATTGCGGGCCAGATGATAAGACAGAGCCCTACAGCAAAAAGGACAATGGACATCGCAACATATGCGATCCTTGATTTCTGGAAAAATTTAAACATCCGAACCTCCTTTATTTACGCAAGAGCCGCAACCGCACCGTCTGCAGCAGCGGTAGTAAGCTGACGTACGGTTTTTGTTCTGCAGTCTCCGACAGCAAAAATGCCATCGATATTCGTCTTACAGTCTTCGCCTGCAATGATATATCCGTTTTCATCAAGCGAAATAATATCTTTGAATGCTTCGTTTGACGGAACCTGACCTACACAGACAAAAAGTGCGGAAACATCGAGCGTTGTATGAACACCCGTAATTTTATTTTCGATCTCGACCGCAGAAAGATCATCGTCTCCTTTAATGGACGAAACAACCGAATCAAGAACGAATTCGACATTTGCAAGAGAAGAAAGTTCGTCAACGATCATTTTCTCGCCGCGGAATTCATTTCTGCGATGAATAAGATAAACTTTACTGCAGATTCCCGAGAGCATCTGAGCGCTTCTCAAAGCGGCGTTACCACCGCCGACAACTGCAACATCGGAATTTTTGAAGAACGCGCCGTCGCAAACCGCGCAGTACGAAACACCTCTGCCGACATAATCGTCCTCTTCGGGAAGGCCGAGCTTTTTATGCTGAACGCCGGTAGCAATAATGATCTTTTTGCACTGTTCTTTTCCGCTTTCGGTAAGTACGGTCTTGATATCTCCGTTCGTTTCAATGCCGATAACAGTCTCAAGCTCAATATCGACCCCGAAAGAAAGCGCCTGCTCATAAAGATTATCGGCAAACTCCGAACCCGAAACAGAGCGTATTCCCGGATAATTTTCGACTCTCGGAGAAAATGCGATCTGACCGCCTATCCCCTCTTTTTCGTATACGAGGACGCTTTTGCCTGAACGTGCGGCATATATCGCAGCCGTAAGACCTGCGGGGCCTGCGCCGATTATGATGATATCATACATATTATCATTTCTTTCAATCTGAATTTATAATTTTATTATACATTATCTGCCTGATTTTGTCAATATATTAATAATTATACAAACAGATTTTCTTCCGCAACGCATACCGCTATACCCAAAACCGCGGAAATAATTATCAGAACGACTGCGGAGACCTTCTTTTTGAAAATAAGTTTATAAACAAAAAAGACAGCGACAACAAGCAAAAACAGAATTACAGATGAAATATCGATACTTACAGTCTGTGAAATACCGACCGTCTGCAGAAGGAACGTTATACCCGTATAAAGTATCAAAGAAACGACGACGGGCTGAATACCGGAAAGAAGAGCTTTGAAATACTTGTTTTCCGTAAAATTCTTAAGCACGGAAGCGATAAGAAGAATAATGATAAACGACGGCATCGTAACTCCCAAAACCGCAAGCAGACTTCCGAAAATACCACCCTGTGAAGAACCGATATACGTTGCCAGATTCACGGCGATCGGACCGGGAGTCGATTCGCAAAGACCGACAAAGCTGTAAAACTCCGGTTCGGTCATCCAGCCGTAATTCAAAACAACATCTTTGATGATCGGAATCATTCCGAAAGCGCCGCCGAAGCAGAAAAGACCGATTTTGAAAAACTCGAAAAATAAGATAAGATAAATCATTTTTTATCCTCCTTTTTCGACAGAACGTATGCGGAAAGCCCGAGAAGGCCGCCGACAATAATAAAAACAAGGGAGCTGAACGAAACGGAAAAGAGTTCGAGCAACAAAAGAACAGCAAGTGAAGCGATAAAAACGGTCAAAGAAAACGGTGTTTTTTTCAGACTGCCGAACATTTTAAATCCGGCATTCAGGATCAGAAACGCGACAGCGCACTTTATGCCCTCAAAAGCATAGAAGACATATTTATTTTCCATAACCTTATCGAGAAACAAAGAAATGATAAACATTATTACAAACGCGGGAAGAACAACTCCGACAGTCGCCATTGCGCTGCCCAAAACACCTGCTTTTTTATAGCCGACATAAGTTGCGAGATTTATTGCGATCGGACCGGGGGTCGACTCCGCGATCGCGATTATTTCCGAAAGTTCTTCGTCATCAATCCACTTTTTTTCGTCAACTACGGTATCTTTGATATGTGCGATCATCGCATATCCGCCGCCGAAAGTAAAAAGTCCGATCTTGAAAAATGTAAGAAAAAGAGATAAAAGCACTTTATTTTCTCCTTAAAATTACTTAAAAACACAAAGATCCCCCCGAAGTCGGGAGGATCTTTTATAAAAAAACTTAGCCTACAAACTTCTTGATATTGGAAGCGTTTACGTAAGTTTCTGCGGTATCGCCTTCGGCAACGACGAGAGTGGGAGCTTGACGGATACCGTATTTTTTAACGAGTTCGATATTTTCTTCGGCATCGATAACTTCGTAATTTATGCCTGCGCCGTCAAGGAAAGTTTTTGCCATTTTGCAGTTGGGGCAGGTCTTTGTGGTGAAGAGGTAATATTTTTTATCGCTTGTGACAACTCTGGGCATTCTGCCTTCGCTCTTGAGACGGGAAGTTGCAATATTGTAGGTCTTTCTTTCTGCGAATTCCTGAGTCTTACCGTCGTTCCAAGCCTGAACGGGACGGTAGTAACCGGTAATACGGCTGTAAACTTCCGTCTTTTCGCCGCAGTGAGGACAGGTATAAGTTTCGCCTGCGATGTAACCGTGGTTTTTACATACGGAGTAGGTCGGAGAAAGGGTGTAATAAGGAAGCTTGTAATTTTCAGCGATCTTACGGACGAGAGCTGCAGCAGCTTTCCAGTCGGGAAGTTTTTCGCCGAGGAATGCATGGAATACGGTACCGGAGGTGTAAAGAGTCTGAAGTTCGTCCTGAATATCGAGAGCTTCGAAAATATCGTCGGTATAGCTTACGGGGAGATGAGAAGAGTTGGTGTAGTACGGAGAATTTTCTCTTTCGGTTGCGGTGATAATATCGGGATAACGTACGATATCGTGTTTTGCAAGACGGAAAGAAGTGGATTCTGCGGGGGTAGCTTCGAGGTTATAGAGATCGCCGTACTGTTCCTGATAATCGGAAAGACGTTCGCGCATATGGTTGAGAACATCTTTTGTAAACTGGAGGGAAGCTTCATCGGAAATATCTTTGCCGAGCCATTTAGCGTTGAGACAAGCTTCGTTCATGCCGACAAGACCGATGGTGGAGAAGTGATTATCGAACTTACCGAGATAACGCTTGGTGTAGGGATAGAGACCTTCTTCGAGAAGACGGCTTACAACGGTACGTTTAACTTTAAGAGAACGCGCTGCAATATCCATAAGTTTATCGAGACGACGGTAAAAGTCTTTTTCGTCGGTTGCAAGATAAGCAAGTCTCGGCATATTGAGGGTAACAACACCGATGGAACCGGTGCTTTCGCCGCTGCCGAAGAAACCGCCGGTCTTCTTGCGGAGTTCGCGGAGGTCAAGACGGAGACGGCAGCACATACTGCGGATATCGCTGGGCTGCATATCGCTGTTGATATAGTTGGAGAAATAGGGAGTTCCGTATTTAGCGGTCATTTCGAAGAGGAGACGGTTGTTTTCGGTCTCGGACCAATCGAAATCGCTTGTTATGGAATAAGTGGGGATAGGATACTGGAAGCCTCTGCCTTCTGCGTCACCGTCGATCATGATCTCGAGGAATGCGCGGTTGACCATATCCATTTCGGCTTTACAGTCTTTATATTTGAAGGGCATTTCCTTGCCGCCTACGATAGCGGGAAGTTCTGCAAGGTCGTTGGGAACGGTCCAGTCAAGAGTGATATTGGAGAACGGAGCCTGAGTGCCCCAACGGGAAGGAGTATTGACACCGAAAATAAAGGATTCGATGCATTTTTTAACTTCACGGTAAGAAAGGTTATCGACTTTGACAAACGGAGCAAGGTAGGTATCGAAAGAAGAGAATGCCTGAGCGCCTGCCCATTCGTTCTGCATGATACCGAGGAAGTTTACCATCTGGTTGCAGAGGGTTGCAAGATGGCTTGCGGGAGAAGAAGTGATCTTGCCGGGGATACCGCCGAGACCTTCCTGAATGAGCTGTTTAAGAGACCAGCCTGCGCAGTAACCGGTGAGCATACCGAGGTCGTGAATATGCATATCTGCGGAACTGTGAGCCTTTGCGATCTCATCGTCGTAGATCTCGGAAAGCCAGTAGTTTGCGGTGATAGCGGTGGAGTTGGAAAGAATAAGACCGCCTACGGAATAGGTAACGGTGGAGTTTTCCTTAACACGCCAGTCAAGATTTTTAACGTAACTGTCTACAAGCTCTTTATAGTCGAGCATGGTGGAGTTCATATTGCGGATCTTTTCGCGCTGACGTCTGTAGAGAATATAGCATTTTGCAACGTCTGCATAGCCTGCGGAGATAAGAACGCTTTCTACGCTGTCCTGAATATCTTCAACGCCTACTTTGCCGTCTTTGATCTTTGCTTCGTAATCGGAAGTTACTTTAAGCGCAAGAAGATCTATTATATCGGGATTATACTGTTTATTCTGAGCTTCAAAAGCTTTGGTGATAGCGGCGCTGATCTTGGAAAGATTAAAATCAACTACTTTGCCGTCTCTTTTTACTACCTGATACATCTATGTGCTCCTTAAAAAGAATTTATTTATCAATTTCTCTCTTAAAAATTGTTTTCCTTGATAGTGTGAGCATTATAACATAAAAAGAATTTTTTGTCAATAGGCAAAACACTATATATGGGTGAATTTTTTTGATTTTTTAACCATAAAACACAATATATAGATTTATCGCTTTACACGCCTAAATCGAAAAAAAGTAAAAAACCCTTATATTTCAAGGCTTTGAGCAAAAAAATGAAATTTTTTATGTCATACGAAAAATCAATATATATTGTACCCACAGAACAAAACGGACACAAGATATTGTGTCCGCAAAAAGTGAGTATTTTATTTGTTCATAATCCTCTGATAGCAACGGTTTTGACGGTTCTTGCAACTATTTCAAGGAACTCTTCTTCCTCATCTTTGGTAAATGCAGACAGATCTTTTTCCTTATCGAGAACACCGTCGGACGCAACGAAAGTCTGAATAAAATATCTTTCCGCACCTCTTATCCAGGATGCGATATCGCAAAAATCGAGAGATTCGTGAATTCCTTTTACGACGGTCGTGCGGAACTCATACGGGACATTATTTTCGAGAAGAAAAGCAACACTGCGCTCGACTGCGGAAGTATCGTATTTTTCGATACCGACAGCCTTACCGTAATTCTTACGCGAATTTTTTATATCCATTGCGACGTAATCGACGAGTCCGTCACGGACGATCTTTTCGAGACGTTCGGGGAAAGAACCGTTTGTATCGAGTTTTACGGCATACCCCTCGGCTCTTATTTTCATTATAAAATCTTCGATATCTTTACTGCAGAGCGGTTCTCCGCCCGTTATGCAGACACCGTCAAGAATACCTTTTCTCTTTTTCAAAAACTCAAAGAATTTTTCTTCGGAGATCTCTTCGGGATAATTTTCCGCAGAGATCAGCGCGGAATTATGACAGAAAGGACAACGGAAATTGCAACCGCCGAGGAAGACCGTACATGCGACTCTTCCCGGGAAATCGAGCAAAGTTGTTTTCTGAAGTCCGTATATTTTCATGGTTACAACCCCTTTTTTATGGTTGCGGTCATTATACCACAAAAATGAGGAGTTGTAAAGGAGTTTTTTCGCAATTATTCAAAGCATGAAGATAAAAGAGCATTGGCAAATATCTCCGCCGCACGCTCGGCTTCGGAAAGAGTATTGCCGCAAGTTCCGACTTCAACGAGAATTGAGCCCGTGGAAAGATGCTGATTATATCGCGTTGCACGTAGCATTATCGGACGAAGGATATCACCGTTTATTTTATTTATTTCGGAACAGACAGCGAGCGCAAACGAAAGATTTTTGCGCCATTCGGGAACTTCCGCACCCTTTTTGCCCGAACCTAGAAGGATCATCAGTTGAGCGGCAGTCCCCTCTTCGGTAGAAGCGATTGGGCGCATCTTCGTCCCCTCGGAATCTATGACCGTATCCCGATGAATATCGAGAACAATTCTGATCGACGGATATTTTTCAAGGATTTTTTGGGCCGCGTCGCAGGACCGTGAATACGCATCGGAATACCCCGAAGCATCGAACATTTCCGTCAGATGCACGACCCCTACCCCGTTATTTTCGAGAACAGTCCCGATTACGGTGCCGATACGGACCACATTTTCCGTTATATCCGTACTGTTCGGCAAATAAACCTCGTTATCGTAAAAAGAATATCCGGGGTTGTACGATTCGGTACCGTGGGTATGATAGATCAAAACCTGAGGTAAAGATGAATTTTTTTGCAGTTTTATCGGTGACGGACTTACGGACGAAAGATCTTTTTTCGACTCGTTATTTATGTATACACCGTCGATATTTTCAAACCCCGAAGCCGCCCGAAGCGTTGTTTTTATGACGGGAAGCGCTCCGTCGGGAAAATCCGTCTCTGCAAAAACCGCCTCTGCTTTTTCGAGATATTCGAGGTGAGAATCGTCGTACACACCGACCGTATTCTTACCCGAAGAGCCAACATCCTCTTTGTCACCTCGGAAAAACACGGACGGCAAACTGTACGGCGAAAAAACTTTACCGAAACTGCTTTCCGCAAACGGCAGAAAAACACTCTCGGAATCCGCAGCAGACCATGTCGGTTCGCAGACCGTGCCGACAGTCAGAACGGAAAAGAGCAAAAGAACGACTGCCGCCGCGACAGCTGCACGACGAACAAAAAATGCCTGTCCTTCGCTGTAATTTTCATATCTGTCACCGTTCACGGTCATACCTCCCGAAAGTTGTCTACGGAAAAAGTATATGCCGTTTTTGGGGAAATATACAAAGATATCGGGCAAAAAATTGCCCGATATCCTGATAATTATTTATTTGTCTGACCTGCGAGACCTTCGACAACGGGAACGAGCTGTTCCGTCGCCTCTTTGGGAGTTTTAACGCCGTCTATTACAGCGGCAAAAAGATCGTTGATCGAAAGATTTGTTCTGATCGTCATGACAGAATAGTCGGAAGACGCATATTTGAGCATCTTTTCGTAGAGTTCAAAATCCTCTTCATAGAAGAAGAAATTGCGCTCGATATAATCTTTCCATCCGTCTTCGTCTTCATCTTCGAGAGGTTCGAACATAGCATTGAGAATCTTGCCCACGATGCCGATATCGACGGTATTTGAAAGAGCGAGGAATTGGTCGGAAGAGCTGTAGTATGCGGTCGTTTTACCCGTAAAGTTCGGACCTTTCGGGAATTCGATCCAACGGAAGTCATCTTCGAAAGTATAAAGCGGGAAATATTCGCTGTCGGAAAAACCGACGGACGAATCGGAAACGAGGAAAGTTGTATAGAAATTTACAAAAGCCTCGACATCTGGATTTTTCGATGCGCTGTCCTGAATATCGTATGTGATCTTATTTTCGCGAACAAGGTCTCCGAGCCATTCGAGGGCATCGAGAGTATTCCAGTCCATATATCCGCATTTATAACCGCCGTTGCCGTCGGGGTAAAGTCTCTGACCGCTGTTCGAATTTACTGCGGCATGGATGATAGAGGGGAATTCTGAAGTGGGAGTAACGAACGCATATGTGCCCTGTCTGTCTGCAATATGATTTGTAACACCGATACAGATCTGCGCAAAATGCTCCCAGTCCCAGTTGTCGTTTTCGTAAAGTTCTGCGGGAGACGGCATTACGTTCTGAGCGATAAGGTCTGCGTTATAATAAAGAATGCCCGAAACGCTCGGAAGAGGTGCCGCCCAGTACATATTTCTGAAACCGTAGGTCTGTCCTTCGGCGAAAGTCATCATTTCTTTCTGACCGTCGTAACCCCATTTTTCATCGGTTATATCGAATTCTTCGAGGTTCTGCGCATAGGTGAGATAGCCACCCTTATACATATTATAAATATGTTCCGCCGAAAGCTGGAAAATATCGGCATAATTTCTTGCGGCGGCGGTGGATGCCATCATAGTTGTTGTTATAGAGCCGTCTTTTACCTGCTTTGCCTCGACGGTACAGTCGAAAAGATCTTCGATCTCGGCATAACGGGTTTTCATTGCTTCGGAACGTACGGAAGAAACGGAAGAATCCGGATCAAGCGTCAACGAATCGGAAGCTTCTGTTTTTATACGGAAAACGCCCGAAAAAGTGCCTGCTTTAGTCTCGACTTTATCCGTAAAACTGTCATTTGGATGATATCCGTCGGCAGACTGTACGGAGCATGCGGAAGTCATCAACGAAATAACAAAAATGCAAATAAGGAATTTAGCAAACGTCCTGCATTTCATAAAATAAAAATCACGCCTTTCTTTTTTATAGGGTTCAACGGTCCCTGTCCGTTTTCATAAAAAATTTATCTTGAATCTTTCCGAAAAGAAGCACAGTTATAATGCCTGTGACGATGCCGACCGCAGAGCCGACAACAACATCGGAAAGATAATGAACGCAAAGCCAGATACGCGAAAAAGCAACGATCGCCGCAAACACGACTGTACCGACAGCAAGGATCGGAATCTGTTTGCGATAAAGTAAAAAAGTTGCGGCAGCGACAGAAAAAGAAGTCGCAGAATGAGCCGACGGAAACGAAGAACCGAGCGGCGGCGAGACTATAATATCTATGCCAAGCTCTATATACGGCCGAGTTCTGTCAAAAATATCCTTTAGAATATGACAGAGCAGAAATCCTATGAGCAATGCGACAAGGACAGTGACCGCCTGCTTTCTGTCTTTTACAAAAATGAAAAGACACAATGCAAGAACGATATACGCGGCGCCGAACTCCGTAACGGTAGAAAAAAGAACCATCAGAAAATCAATTATGCCGCAATCTATGCCGCCGAAAAAAACGGAGACGGCACGGTCCGCACTTTGTAAGAATTCCACGAACTTCTCCCGAAATTTCAAATCCGTACTTGAAATACGGAAAATAATATGGTATAATTATGAAACATACAGAATTGACTGTATGCAAATTATCTTCAGATAAGGTTGAAACATAATGAAAAACACACTTAAATGCTCCGTATATCTGCTTGCGAGAATAATTCTGGTATGTATGCTCTCATTCATGGCTCTGCCGTTATCGAGTATGTATCCGCCGCTTTTCAATCCGGTTCTTGCAATACTCTACACTTTCATGCTCATCTACTTTTTCGTGCTTACGATGTGGCACGAGGGCGGAAAAGATGCAAACAGAGTAGAGATCGGTGCAATGAAACCGATGCCTTATAAAGGTTATCTTTCGGCATTTATCGTAACGATTCCTCTGATGATCAACAGTTTTGCAATGTATGCGATCGGCCCGGAAGTCAGAAATGCCGTTGTAAGCGTTCTTCGTGTCGTAAAAGTAATCTTCTCTTTTTCGACTTCGTATGCAATAACGCTCTTCACCTCAACCACCGAATCGGATATTCTCGAGGGCGCTCAGACTCAGGCTTCCGATGCGCTTTCTGCGGTCATCGTTTTCTGCGTCATATATTTCGCCGCATCTGTCTGCGCAGGTATCGGTTACACATTCGGCTACAAAAAGATTGAAGTTTTAAATCCGCTCAAAAAGCAGATCACGGATCTTTTCAATAAATAATCATTTAAAACTTATTATCGAGACGGAGATCTCCGATGAAAAGATCTCCGTCTTTTTTTGGTTTTTTATTTGAAAACGATAATAGTAACAGCCATCTTGCCGTTTACGGTTTCAGTCTTCTTAACATAATATGAAGTGGGTGAAAAAGCCTCATAACGGCGGGTATCGCGTCTGTCAATAAATCCGACATAGTCGGTACCTGAAGTTACGGTGTGCATATCTCTGTCGGGAGAGTATTCGATATCGAGCTTAACGCCCTCGGAAAGATAGCTCTGTACATCGTTTTCGGGTTCGCCCGCAAGGACGAATTCCATACGTTCTCTGTCGCTGTCAAGATCGTTTTCATACTGACCCGAGTCTGCCATAACGATAAGCTTTTTGAAAGCCCAGATAAGGAAATAGCAGATACCTACGGGGAAAAATACGCAAAGAAGGATCTTGAACGTCAGATTTTTCTTATTAATTTCCTTTTTCATTTCTACATTCTCATTTCTGAATTAATAACGATCAGCCGATCTTGCTTTTGAGGAAGTCTACGGCAAGTTTGATATCCGCAGCGGGGTCTTCGCCTACTTCGCGTTCGATGGTAAGGAAGCCGTCATAGCCGATATCTTTAAGAGCCGCAAGATAACGGTCGAAATCGACTTTACCCTGACCGAGAGGAACTTCGCTGAAATATTCCCAGATACGAAGGTCGCCGATACCGCCGTCTGCAAAGAAACCGTAAACTTCATGACGGTCGCTTTCTTTGAGTTTGATACCGTCTTTTGCATGTGTATGGATTATGTAATCCTTAAGGGTATAGACGGCCTGAACGGGGTCATCGCCCGTTACCATAACGAGGTTTGCGGGGTCGAGGTTTACTTTTACGCCGCGTGCGGAAAGACCGTCGAGGAATTCTTTGAGCATTGTAGCTTTTTCGGGACCTGTCTCAACTGCGAAAGAAGCGCCGACGGAATCAGCGTATTCCGCAAGTTCGTTACAAGCCTGCTGCATGATATTATAAGTATCGTTTTTCGTATCGGGAACGACACCGATATGAGTCGTTACGACTTTTGAGCCGAGTTCGAGTGCAAGATCAACAATTCTCTTTGAACGCTCGATCTTATCTTTATTTTCTTCGGTTCTTTCAAAACCGTGGCCGCCGAGGTCGCCGCAAAGAGCGGAAACGCAAAGGCCGTTGCTGAGAATTATATCGCGTTTTTCAGCAATGAGCGCAGGGGTAAGGTTTTCGGGAGCCATCTCGCCTTCGGTAGCGTAGATCTGAACGCCCTGAGCGCCGAGTTCACGTGCTTTTTCAATACTTTCGCGGAAACCGAGTTTGAGAGAATCCGCCATTATACCAATTTTAAACATATGGTGCCTCCTGATCGATAAAAATACGTTATTTATCTTATTTTGATAATTATACCTTATCTTCAGAAAAAAATCAAGGGGTTTTTATAAAAAGGTGCAGATATTTTTGTTACAAAAATATCAAAATTACCCCCTTGCAAAATAAGAAATAATGTGATATAATACAACACGCACAAGAGAGTGCGACATGGTGGGTATAGTTCAGCTGGTTAGAATGCCAGATTGTGGCTCTGGAGGTCGTGGGTTCGAATCTCACTATCCACCCCAGAAAAAGTCCTTTGTCTTATAGACAAAGGACTTTTTATTTTATGTTATTCACACTGCGCCATAATAGTATTATATTAAAGTACTTTAATACTATCGTATACGTAATTTCGAGCTTATAGTGCTATAATATTTTTATAAAAACTATAAATATTTCAAAAGGAGAATAGCTATGTCTCTTATTAAAGCTATAAAGATGCAGAGTCCCGAAACGATCCCCGTTGCAGTCGGCATGCTCCCCGCAATGTGGCTCAAATACGGCGCAGAACTTCAGCGTATCGTTGACGAATACCCCCAGTTTTTCAACGGCAGAAAAGTTGACTATGAGCATCCCGAAAATATCGTAGGCGGCACATACCGCGCAGGCGAACACGTTGACGAATGGGGCTGTGTCTGGAGTAATATCGATCATGGTATGGAAGCGTATGTTACCGGTCACCCCGTAAAATCCGAAGAAGACGTTTTTGCCCTCAAGATCCCCGAGAACAGAGACGGCAGACTTCCCCACGGCTTTATGTATCTGAGACTTCTCGACCTTTGCGGTTTTGAGCTCGCAATGGAAATGTTTGCGGAAGAAGACGAAGCGATCGACACTCTTATCGCAAAAGTTCTCGAATATAACTGCTATCAGGTAGAAGCGATCCTTCCGAAGATCGGCGAACTTGTTTATTTCGGCGACGACCTCGGTATGCAGACAGGTCTTGCGATCGGTGCGGAACGTTGGAGAAAATATATGAAGCCCTGCTTCAAGAAGCTCTACGGCATCATCAAAGAGAAGAAACCCGAAACTCTTATTTATATGCATACTGACGGCTGTATCCATGAAATCATGCCTGACCTTATGGAATGCGGCGTTGATATCATCAACCCCCAGTTCAGAGCAAACGGTCTCGATAACCTCGTAAGAGTCTGCAGAAAAGAGCAGATTATCCCCATCAATCTCGACCTTGACCGTCAGCTCTTCCCGTTCGCTACACGTTCCGAACTTTTCGATCATGTAGGCGAAGCTGTTGAATCCCTTTACATGAAAGAAGGCGGCCTCGGTCTTAACATCGAGCTTAACTACGAAGTTCCTCTCGACAATGTCGTTGCAATTCTTGACGCGGCTGAAAAGTACAGACACTATAAAGGTTGATTTTAACATAAAAAATCGAGATACCGTATTTTTTTACGGTATCTCTTTTTTTGCAAAGGAACAGTGTGTAAAGTTAAATGCTTTTACATTATAATCTTTTTATCTTCTGCTCTGTCTTTTGTTTTTTCGGGGCTGTATGTGCAGTTTTCCGTGCAAACGGCGCTGTCCCAACACTTAGGCGCACACGAAGAATCGGCAAAGACCATGACCGGGACATTACGCTTTTTTGACGGACAGTATTTTTCTCTGATAATATATTCTTTATCCATTTTTTGCCTCTGACTTTCCTATCGATGCGACGTATGCTCTCATTTCCGCTGAAGTTGTGACGGTATGCGCATTTTCGATAACTTCCTGCTGTTGAGGAATTGTCAGCCTTGCGAAGCGTTTAAGCGCCTCAATATTTTCCGCAAGAGCCATTCCGAGACCGAGGGGGATTTCGGACGTGGACGTATCCGTAATTTTCTGATCGTTCATTTATGCTTCTCCTTTGAAGGGGTTTGATTTCTATTTTCTTTCAAAGTCCGCCAATTATTCACAGCAAAAGAAAATTGGCATATTTTGTTATTGAGCAAAACCCATCAAAAAAAGAATCAAGGAGAATCAATAATGTTAAAGAATCTATTCTGCGGCGACAATCTCTGGATAATAATCATCGCAGTCATAGTCATTATCCTGCTGCTTAACGATAATGACGACAACCGAAACGACTGCTGTCTTCCCCCCTGCCCTCCCCCGCCCTGCCGCAACGACTGTTAATAAACAACAGAGGCACGCTTCGACGATGAAGTGTGCCTCTGTTTTTCTGTTTACAATTTACAATTTTCATCAACGGAAAAACTGTATTTATCAATATTTCACACTGTCTTTCCACGACTTTTTCTTTTCAACAACAGGTTCTTTCTCTTGCTTACCGGCTTGTATTTTTTCATTAAGTTCCTCATAAGCAGGGGTTTCCTGTATTTTTATGCTATGCCCCCAAAACAGTCCGAGCAACCGTATTGCGATAAAAATAGGGGTTTCAATTAATATTACGGTATAAACCCAGGTATGTGTTGTTAAATCAATGCCGACAAAGTATTCAATAACATATACTTGCATTACCGAGATATAGTAAATACTTTCGAAAAGATTTTGTATTCCTTTGGGACAAAAAATAAGAATCAACGCACCAAAAGCATATATCAGCGTACCTACAACAGTGCCTAAAATCTGATCTCTTTTGTCATATCTGAACTTGGAGGTCAGATTATATCCATCAGTTCTTGCAAATATAAAGAATATCACAAAGAACAGCAACGACGCAATCGCCGTACTGACAGCAACTCGGTCATCAAACGTTAAAAACACAGCAAAGTTAAGAAAGAAATTCAAAAAACCATATGTGTTCATGAAAATAAAAGAAAAAACACAAAGTAAAAAAAGAGTTTTTATTGTAACCTTAATCATATAACCTCCTTATAGCTATAGATTTAACTTCAACAAACAACCAAATCACGCAATAGCTTCTCTTAAAAACTTAACGATCTTTTCGGCATCTGCAAGAAAATCCGGTTGATGACATTCAACGGAGACCGCACCGTCATAGCCGATCTTTTTGAGCGTATCGATAAAATCTTTTTCATACTGAGATGTGCCGGGAATATTTCTGTCTGCCGCCGCAATATGGCAGTGAAGAAGAATATCTTTATTATCTTCAAGAACGGACATCGGTTCGTTTTCCTGAGCCATGTGGTAACTGTCTGCAAGCAGACGGATCTTCGGAAGGTCAAGTCTCTTTACGAGCTTGCCGCAAAAATCGACGCTGTTGCCCCAGTTGGTTTCTTTTTTATTCAGCGGCTCAATTACGCACACAACTTTTTTGCCTTGACAGCAACGGTTGACATGACGAATAAAATCTTCGACCGACGCATCATCCTCTTCAAAATGACCTTCTCTCATTCTGCGGGAATAACCCGAACCGAAAACAATATACGGAATACCGAGCTTTTCCGTTCTCTCAACAATTCTTTCAATATGCGCATAAAATTCAGCCTTCGTATCTTCATCGAGTCCGTTCATGTCATTCCAGCCGTGAAGAAAACCGTTGACAGAGCAAAGACCGAGGCTTCCGTCAGGATATTCTGCCGAAAGGCGATCAACATCCTCATCGGAAAGCATCAGAAGATTTGCCATATTGGTTTCGGAATAATCGTATCCGAGCTCACGCATAAGTTTACAGCCCTCTACGTAATACGTATACTGAGAACCGTCATCCTCTTTATTTTTAAAAATAATTTCTCTTCCGGGCAAACAACATGCTATTTTCATATAAATATCTCCTTTTCAGGACAATAAAAGTCTGGAATATGCATTTAATATAAAAATATTTTAGCATATTAAAAACTCATTGTCAAGTCTGTTTTAAATTCAAACACTTTATTTTATCGGGATAATATTGCTCCACGCATATTTGCCGTCTTTATCGACAACAAAAGCACGGATAAATCTTTCGGTTTCGAGCGGAGTATATTCGGCAGAAGTTATACCGTTGCCGTCAAAAACTCTTCTGCACCACGGCTGGTTTGAAGCAAACACAATTTTTTCGACGGGAGCGCAGTCAACTCTGAAAGTATTGCCGTCTCTTGAAAGATGTATCTCTGGTCCCTGAGAAGCGTAAAAACGCTGTTCTTTTATAGCTTTTTTGACGGATTCGGGATCGGACGGATCACATTCTGCCATGATAAAGGATACGAAATTATCGCATCCGTCGTAGTAATGAGTATCGTCGGTCGCAAGCAGAGGATAGTATCTGCCTTCGTATCCGAGCATATCGACGATTAACGAAGAATCGGGGCGGAAAGACATACCGACGTTCGAAACGCTGTTATAGATCTCCGTTGCATCAAAACCGTTAACGGCAAGGATATCGTCGGGAGTATTGAGCGACCATGCGGGATGCGCTAAAACTGCAAGGCCGCCGCACGCATGGATCTCATCAACGACCTGCTGAGCGGAGCTCATTTTCGTCAGTCCTGTCGGTTCTTTATCCGCACAGAGGCAAACGATATGAAAAACCTTGAATTCTGGCTGGATTATATCAAATTCAACGCCGGGAAGAATATTAAGTCCCGAAAGAACGGTCTGTTTGCCGAAATTCCAATGGTCTGTGATCGCAATAGCATCAAAACCCGCTTCTTTATACATTTTTGCGGCTTCTTCGGGAGATTTCCGTCCGTCGGAAACGGTGGTGTGAATATGCAGACCTATTTTTGCCCTGCTTTTACCGAACATATCTGTATACATAAATTTTACTCTCCAATTAATTCATATAGCCGAGGTGATCGAGCCAGACGAGAACGTGCGATGCAAAGCCGTGGTTACAGCTTGCGGAAGTATTGACATGCTCCCAAAGCGTTCCCGTTGTCTGTGCCATATAGTCAAAATAGCCTCGGATATCTTCGTCAAGTTTTTCGTTAAGCCCTGCCATTCTGAGAAGGTCACAGCGCAGATAGTTGCCGATGAATGCGTTTGACGGGTGGATCTTTTTCCATTTACCCGTTTTTGCACGGTCGGGTCCGAAATCGTTTACGATAATATTCCAGAGTTCTCCGTCTTCTTCTTTAGATGCAACGCCCGTAAAGAAAGCGTAATACTGGCAGGTCTCCGTTATTTCGCCCGAAAGACGAGCAATACCGTCATCGCCGTAAACGGAATTATCGCAGAAAAATTGATCTATTCGGCTCTTTTCGCGGATAACCTTGCGAAGTTCATCAGCTTCTTTTCCGAGGCTTTCATCACCGTAAAGTTCGCAAAGTGCCTTTTTGAACAGATAATAAAGCATATTTGACGGATAATTTATATGCTGAACGAGACTGTTACACCTCGACCATTCGACGAATACCCAGCCGCCGAGCTTATCAAGAAGTCCGTCGGCATTTTCGAAACCGCGTAAAAATCCGAGAAGAGCATACATTTTATCTTTTGCATCGTCGATAAACGCTCTGTCGCCCGTTCTGTAGAAATACTCGCGGAGCTCAACCACATACCACATTGCCCAGTTCGGGATATAGTTTCCGCTAGTATGGTCGGAAGGATAGCACATCGGAAGCATACCGCCCTTGACATCCTTGAACTCTTTTTCCATGAGGAAATTTTCGAGGAAGCAGTGCTCAACGGTGCTCTTGCCCGTAAGAGTGCGTTCAACTCTCGAAGTAAAGAAACTGTCGCAAAGCCAGCCCGCACGTTCACGGGAAGGACAGTCCATATAAATATCGAGAGTGTTCTGACGGAAAGTCTGAACTGCGGCATCGTAAATACGCTTTATCTGCTCGTCTGCCTTTGAATTGAGAGTTCTGACGATTTCGGATTCATTGAAATCAAGTCTTATAACGCCGATCTTATCAACGCAGATCTCACCGCCGACGGAAATAAGATTGAGATATTTAAACGTATACGGTTCGGCGGTAATGAGTGTATAATGTCCTTTTTTGAGGCGGTAGATGATCTCGTTTTCACAGCCCATTCTTGTTCGGCTTACCTTGCCGTCGAGGAAAAGTTCATCGAAAATCAGAATAAGAGTTGTGTCGCTTTCGCAGAAGAGATCGAGCTTGATAAAGCCCGTTATATCTGTCTTCATCTCGGCGATCGCAAACGCATTTTCAAGAACGACGGGGCCGTTTTCGGGGCATGCGCCGTTCGTTAAAATCGCACAGTCCGCAACAACGGACGATACGATATCGAGGTCATTATCTTTACGTTCAGCAAGCATCGTCTGCTCTTTTTCGTAATCGTAAACAGCGCTACCGCCGCCGACAAATCGGATCATTTCTTCTTCGGGAAGCTCGGGATAGCTGATCTCTCTTTCGATAAAAGTATCGATCGCTATCTTTTCAGTCTCGACTTCTTTGAGACCCTCGGTCGAAAGAGGCTCGCCTTCGGTCAAGTCGTATGCCTCGACGAAAGTACGCTGGAAAGAGTATTTCTGCACTTTCCGAAGTTTACGGGAATAAAGATATGTCTTCCACGAATCACCGCCGGTCTGACCGAAAATATTGCCGTCGGATATAAATTCCGCGCAGAAGAACGGCTGACCGTTCGGGAAATAGAAATTATCGCAATTATAACCGCTGACGAGAACCACTACCCTGTTTTCTTTTTCGGAAAGATATTTTCCGACAGGAAGTTCGTCAACACGGAAAAAGCCTCTGCCTGCTCGCGCAGGACCGAAGAAAATAAATTTATCGTTAATATATACCTGATAGCTCGAATTGCCGCTCATGCGCATGATCGTATCAGCGCCCGAAGCAACAACTGTTTCGAACAAAACGGTGGTGTTGGGTTCTCTGCCGTCGTCACGAAGCCAGAGAGGAGAAGCTTTATCAAATTTAACGCTGTTCATAGTTTATCCCTTTCTGTTTTTATAAAAGATCCGAAAGTTTCTCGATATCTTCTTTTCTCGTCGCCCAGCTTGAAGCGAAGCGGACAACGGTATGGTCTTCATCCAATATTTCCCAGAAGCTGAAAGAAACCGATTTTTTCAGTTCTTCCATCTTTTTATTTTCTAGGATGATGAATATCTGGTTTGTAACAGTTTCAATAAAGAATTTATATCCTTTTTTTATAAACATTTCGCGCATAATATCAGCCATTTCTATTGCATGACGGCTGATTTTAAAATACAGATCGTCCGTAAAAAGAGCATCGAACTGTATTCCCAGAACCCTGCCTTTTGCGAGAAGTGCGCCGTGCTGTTTGATGCTCGTAAAAAAGCCTTTAGGGGCGTTGTTATGAGTAAAAACAACCGCCTCGCCGCAAAGCGCTCCGACTTTTGTGCCGCCGATATAGAAAACATCGCAAAGGCGTGCAACGTCTTTTAACGTAACGTCAGTGCCGCTGCTCATAAGGCCGTAGCCGAGTCTTGCACCGTCAAGATAAAGGGGAATATCGTATTTTTTGCATACTCCCGAAAGAGCGGTCAGTTCATCTAGAGAATAGAGCGTGCCGTACTCCGTCGGGTGCGAAATATATACCATACCGGGGTAGACCATATGAGATTTAGTTTCATCGCCGTGAAATATCTCAAGATATTTTTCGAGGACATCCGCCTTGATCTTGCCCTGCTCATGAGGCACAGTTAGAACTTTATGCCCCGAATATTCAATAGCGCCCGCTTCATGGACGTTTATATGGCCCGTATTTGCGCTGACAACGCCTTCATACGGTGCAAGAACGGTATCGATGACGATCTGATTAGTCTGCGTTCCTCCGACCAAAAGAAAAACTTCCGCATCGTCTCTGCCGCAAGCCGCCTTGATCTTGGCTTTTGCAAGGTCGCAATATTTATCGTTGCCGTAGCCGGGAAGCTGCTCATTATTCGTTTCTATCAAACGGCGCAATATCTGCTCATGCGCGCCTTCGTTATAGTCACATTCAAAAGAAAGCATATATTATCTCCAGTTCAACTTTTATTTTAATACTTAAAACATAACACAAAACGACGGATTTGTCAATATATAATAAGGTAGATAAAATATACATTTTTATTAATATAAATCCTCGCTCATTTTCAGAGCGAGGATTGTTTTACTGTATAAAAAACTTATAGATTTCCTTGGCAATTCCAAGATACGATGGTACGTTTACATCAAGCCAGTCAACAACCATCTGTATATCTGCGGTTGTCAGATCTCCGAAATAACTATAAACAGTCCCCTCTGCAACGGATTCACCAATGGCAATCATAGCGTGCGCGTAGTCACCAATAGCAATATATTTACCGATTGCAAGTGCCCCGGCTGAAAAGAAACCGACAGAAAGCGCTCCCAAAGACATAACACCGAAGCTGATCGCACCTGCTGCAAGTAATCCAAGCGCAATTGATCCGATTGAGATCAGGCCGAGTGAAAATGTGCCAAAAGAAATCAAACCTAAAGACAGTAACCCGACTGACAATATGCCCAGAGACAAAAAGCCAAGAGATACGATTCCCCTCGACATAAGTCCTACAGAAAATACTCCTCTCGCTTTAAGTCCTATAGCAAAAAAACCGTGAGCATTTCTGCCGATATGATAAAGGGGCATACCAAAGACCATTTTGTCACTTTTGCGTTCATGGAATCGTTTTTTGAGTTTATTCAAAACACTTTCGTTATCAGCAGGGGTTATTTCTTTCTTTTCCACAATATCATCATTAAGAAGATAATCCATTGAACATTCAAAAATCTTGCCCATTTTTATCAGTTTATCTGTCTCGGGATACGCAATATCCGACTCCCATTTACTTATAGACTGACGGGAAACGCCAAAAATATCTGCCAGTTGTTCTTGTGTGTAGTTGTATTCTTTTCTGAGTTTTGATAATTTTTCGCCAAATGTCATATTATTTCTCCTTACGTTTTCCAACGATTTGTTGTCGTAATTTTAACAGATACAAAGAAAACATACAACCAATTCAGCGTTTCTTTATGTAAACTTCAGGTTGCATAACATATGATAACATATTTACGTGATAATTTCAATTACGTTCACTAAAAAAAACGAAAGCTCAAAAAAATACTGTTATGAGCTTTCTGAAACTATTCAGTATATGATAATAATGCTAACAATTTTTTTAAACTCTATTTTTTATTTCTTCCTTTATCTTTCCAACAAATTCTTCAACAGTCATTTTTTCGTTCTGCGAAGAATCTCTCAAGCGCACGGAGACCGTATTCGTTTCGGCTTCCTGTTTGCCGATAATGAGCATATACGGGACACGTTCGACTACCTGCGCCTGACGAATCATATAGCCGATTTTCTCATTACGGCTGTCGAGCTCACAGCGAATACCGAGAGCGCAGAGTTTATCGTAAATCTCTTTTGCATAATCGTAGCAAGCATCCGAAACAAGCAGTATTTTCGTTTGAACGGGTGCAAGCCATACGGGGAATTTACCTGCGAAATGTTCGGTAAGAATACCGATAAAACGTTCTATCGAGCCGAAACAAACACGGTGTATCATTATCGGACGTCTGTGTTTTCCGTTTTCGTCAATATACGTCAGATCAAAATTCTGCGGCAACTGGAAATCGAGCTGTATCGTTCCGCATTGCCACGTTCTGCCGATACTGTCTTTTAAATGAAAATCTATCTTCGGGCCGTAAAAAGCGCCGTCGCCTTCATTTATAACGTAAGGCAGTTTAAGTCTTTCGAGAGCGTTTTTAAGACCGTTCGTCGCCGCTTCCCAATCTTCATCGCTACCCATACTGTTTTCGGGGCGCGTTGAAAGCTCGAGAGAATACGTAAATCCGAATTTCGAATAGACTTCGTTTATCAGACGGACAACCCCTGCGATTTCATCCGAGATCTGATCTTCGCGCATGAATATATGGGCATCGTCCTGCGTAAAACAACGGACACGGAAAAGTCCGTGAAGTGTGCCTTTAAGTTCGTTTCGGTGGACGAGGCCGAGTTCGCCGACACGCATCGGGAATTCGCGGTAACTGTGCGGTTTATTTTTATAGACGAGCACTCCGCCGGGACAATTCATCGGTTTTACACAGTAATCGTCGTCATCGATCGACGTAAAATACATCGTCTCTTTATAATGATCCCAATGTCCGCTCGTTTCCCAGAGGACACGGTTTAAGATCATCGGCGTAGAGACCTCGGAATAACCGTTTTTTGTATGGATCTCTCGCCAGTAATCGATGAGAGCGTTGCGTATTATCATGCCTTTCGGAAGGAAGAACGGGAAGCCGGGGCCCTCATCGCAAAGCATAAAAAGCTCCATTTCCTTGCCGATCTTTCGGTGGTCGCGCTTTGCGGCTTCTTCGAGCATATTGAGATATTCGTCAAGCTCTTCCTGAGAGAAGAATGCCGTACCGTAAATTCTCGTGAGCATTTTGTTTGCGGCATCGTTTTTCCAATACGCTCCCGAAACACCCGTCAATTTGAATGCTTTGACGGCTTTCGTGTACGTCAGATGAGGGCCTCGACACATATCGATATACTCACCCTGTCTGAAAAAACTGATCGGTTCGTTTTCGGGAAGATCGTAAATATGCTCGATTTTATACGGTTCGTCTTTCTCTTTCATTAAGTTCAACGCATCTTCGCGGTTCAGCACAAACGGCTTGATAGGAAGATTTTCTTTGATGACAGAACGCATTTCTGCCTCGATCTTCGGCAGCGTCTCCTCGGAAATTTTTTCGTCTCCGAGATCAACGTCATAATAAAAACCTTTTTCCGTTGCGGGACCGTATGCAAAACGGGCGTTCGGATAAAGGCGTGCCACAGCCTGCGCCAGAACATGGGCGCACGTATGTCTGAGGACTTCAAGAGCGGCAGAATTTTCGAGAACTTCGATACTGCCGTCACTGCAGATTACTTTCATGATTTTTTCTCCTTATTCGGTATTATTTTATTTTTTGAATAAGAAAAAGCACCTTTGACAGATCACAGAATTATCCCATGACTTGCCAAGGGTGCATACTAATCACTAAAAGATGCACGGTTCCACCTTGATTTTTAACTCTTCGGATTCAAACAAACCCTATTCTTTAACGCAGAAATACGGCGGCGCTTACTCTGCTTTCGGCGCTGCAGCTCAGGAGCGGTCTTCACCTTTGTTTTCCATAAGAAACTTCCACCATATGTTTCTCTCTCTGAATGTTCCGCAAAGGCTACTCTTTCCATCATAGCTTTTCTTATTCAATTTCGGATATTATAGCATAAAAAGAGGAATTTGTCAAGAAAAATCATTATTGATCTTTCTTTTTCCGATTTCCAGTAAAAAATAAGCAGACAGGGCGAGCGTCAAAACAAAAGAAAGATATCTTTCAAACTGAATATCCGACGTTTCGGGGTTGACAAAAGACAAAATCTCATCGTTAACTGTGTCCGAAAGATTTTCACCGATCTCAACAGTTATTTTGTGTTCACCGACAACATTGCCGTTTTTATCATATTCTTCAACAATAGCGTAGCCTGAACCGGTGCAGGTATCAAGATCATACTCTGCTAAAATGATATCCAAAGAAGACAGATATTCCGCATTCTGAGAATATTTTTTATATCCGCAATTCACATTGGCAGAAAGAAGATAGCTTCTGATGACATTACAAATATAATCTCCGAACACTTGCTCGATATATTCTTCGTTAATTAGTGACGGTTTAAGACCGATCGTATATTCGATATAATCAATTCTCCAGGAATCGTTATACTTTTCCAAGCCGATAGGAGTTTCAAAAATCAGATCGTCAGAAAAATGATAAATAGCTAAAACAGTAAGATAATCATCTTTTTCTTCAATGATCTTGATATCGTCAAAGTGTATCCCACCTTCACCATAAGGAGCGCCTGTATCTTGTAAATATAATCGCCCATTGATATTAAAGAATTTATCTCGTACAGAGAAAAGCTGCATTGTCAAGAATGGGGTCGCATGAGAAAGAATCAACTGTTTATAATCCTCATAGTCTTGAAAATCTTCTATGGCAGGGTAAATTGATTCAATAAAAATTTCCCCATAAATGTAATGTTCTAACAACTCAATCTTTTGAGCAACAGAATCGTTGTTCAACAAGGTAAATCCGGCACAACCACAATAATCTTCGAGGAAATTAGCCTTTTCAAATACTAAGTTGAGCAGTTCATCTTCGTTCATTGCGTTGGCAGACAGAGGTAACATAACTATTAATATAGAAACAAAAATCAAACAAAAAATCTTTTTAATCTTCAAAGTTGTTGCCTCCTTATTTGTTATTTTAAAGAAAACTCAGGATCAAAAAAATCCTGAGTTTTCAAACTTCAAACTAAATTAAACCTGAATTAACCGCAGAAAAGAACGTTGTTTACGATGCTTTCGAGGTATTCCTGGCGACCGGAGCCGGGGAGAGCGGGAGCGCCCATGTTTTCAGCGTAAGCAGCGAGTTCTTCGAGGGTAGCTTCGCCGGAACGGATCTTAGCGCCGATACCGCTGTTGTAGCTGCTGTAACGTTCAGCGATGAATTCATCGATTCTGCCGTCTTCGATGATCTTTGCAGCTTTGAGAAGACCGAGAGCGAAAGCGTCCATACCGAGAATGTATGCATGGAACATATCTTCAACGGTGTAGGAAGGACGACGGTTCTTAGCGTCGAAGTTGAAGCCGCCGGTAAGGCCGCCTGCTTTGAGAACTTCGTACATACACATGGTGGTCTCGTAGATATCGAACGGGAATTCGTCGGTATCCCAACCGAGGAGGTAGTCACCCTGGTTAGCGTCGATACTGCCGAGCATACCGTTGATAGCGGAGATACGGAGGTCATGCTGGAAGGTATGACCTGCGAGGGTTGCATGGTTAGCTTCGATATTCATCTTGAAGTCTTTATCGAGACCGTAGTAACGGAGGAAACCGATAGCGGTAGCAGCGTCAAAGTCGTACTGATGCTTCATGGGTTCCTTGGGTTTGGGTTCGATATAGAAGTCGCCGGTAAAGCCGATGCTTCTGCCGTATGCAACTGCCATCTTCATGAGGTTTGCGATGTTTTCCTGTTCGAATTTAACATCGGTGTTGAGAAGGGTTTCGTAACCTTCACGACCGCCCCAGAAAACGTAGCCCTTACCGCCGAGTTTAACGGTGAGTTCGAGAGCTTTTTTAACCTGAGCTGCAGCGAAGCAGTAAACGTCAGCAGAGTTGGTGGAACCTGCACCGTTCATGAAACGGGGGTTGCTGAACATATTAGCGGTGCCCCAGAGGCATTTGATACCGGTCTGGTTCATCTTTTCGAGGATGTAGTCGGTGATCTCATCGAGACGGCGGTTGGTTTCTTTGATATCGTCAGCTTCGGGAACGATGTCAACATCGTGGAAGCAGAAATATTCGATGCCGAGTTTCTGCATGAATTCGAAACCTGCATCAACTTTAGCTTTTGCATGTTCCATGGTGCCTTTTTCAGCGCCGAAGGATTTATCTGCAGTGTCACGGCCGAACATATCGGTACCGCCAGCGCAAAGGTTGTGCCACCAAGCCATAGCGAACGGGAGATGTTCTTTCATGGTCTTGCCTGCAACTACCTGATCGGGGTTGTAGAATTTAAAAGCAAGGGGATTTTTGGAATTGGGACCCTCATACTGGATCTTGTCAATGTTGGGGAAAAACATAGCAATCTACTCCTTATCTGATTTCCGAGTCTTCTTGACTTTCGGATAAAATTACAATATAAATGGACACGATATCCATACAAATCAATTATAGCATACAAAAACGATAATTTCAAGAGCTTTCAAAAACATTTACGGATTTGTTAAAATAATACGGATTTTCGGTTTAATATATTTACAAAAATCAATAAAAAGGTATTGCCATATTTTTTTTGATATGATATAATTAATATACCAATAATTTATTCTTGGAGATAAACTATGGCAAAGATAATAACAAGAAAACAGCAGGAATGCGGCGTTTCGCTCGGCGGTATAGGTACAGGTTCCGTTGAGCTTTTCCCCGACGGCGAATTCCATCAGTGGCAGATAGCAAACGTTGAAAAATGGAGAGAAGCTCCGATCAGCGGAACAGCCGATGAAGGCGAAGGCAGTACGGGCGCTCTTTCTTTCTGGGTCAGAACAGAGTCCGAAAGCGGCACGCCCGTAGTCCGTAAACTCGGCATGAAAACCGATCAGACAGATTTCAGATACAGTATGTACGCTTGGCATAAACCCATCGAAGAGATCGAATATGACGGCAGATTTCCTGTCTGCGATTTAAAATATATCGATAAAAAGCTCCCTGTCGATGTTAAGATGCGAGCAATCGCACCGTTTGTTCCGCACAACACAAAAGACAGCGCGACTCCCGGTTTTTATATCGATTTTACGGTCACGAACCCGACAGACAAGCCTTTGACTGTCAGCCTCATGTCCGCACTCAAGCCGAGTTTCTGCAACGACGGCGGATGCGAAAACGAACTATACAAAGACGGCGATGTGACGGGCGTATTTATGAACACCCCTACCTACCCCGCATGGCAGAACAGAGATAATGAGCCGAACCGCGGTTCTCTCTGCTACTCTGTCAAAGGCGGCGAGATTTCGTATATAACCGCTGAATATTTTACGTTCATGCAGAATTACGTTTCTTATTCCAAGCTCGGAATTTCCGAAGAATCGTTCATTTTCGGATTCAGAAGAGACGGTTCGCTTCCCAACACAACTGCAGGCAAGCGCCCGACTTATCTTCCCGCACAGATTTCCGATATGACCGACGAAGCGATCGATAAATATTATAACGAAATGTGCGGCTATGCTTTTGCTCTTTCGATTCTCAACAGAGTCCGCCGCTTAAAACCCGAATTTCCGACGAATCGTGCAGATAAGGAAGATTTTCTCTTTGCATGCAAATCGTCGCTTGACAGCATGAAAAAAGATTTCGGTGCATGCGCTCTCTGCAGTAAAATGACACTTGAACCGAATGAAACAAAGAAAGTAAAATTCATTCTCTCATGGTATTTCCCGAACCATATCGGAAAACTTCACAACAAGCTCGGTCACTGGTACGAAAACGTATTTTCCGATGCGCGTGAAGTAAACAAACATCTTGCCGAAAACCGTAAAAATATAGCAGAAAAAGCAGAAGCGTTCGCTGAAATGCTTTATAATACGGATCTTCCCGAATTTTACGCAGATGCGTGGTCCGTTCAGCTTGCACCGATCGTTAAATGCTCGTGGTACTTAAAAGACGGTAAATTCGGTCTCTGGGAAGGTTTCGGTTCATGTGGTTTTCACACGACCGATATCACCTATCAGGCATCTTTCGGTCTGCTTGCGCTTTTCCCCGATCTTCAACTCAAGCAGATGGAAATGGGCGCAAAATTCCAGAGAGAAGACGGCCGTGTCCACCATTTCTTTACACCTGACCTCGATCATGTCGACAACGGTTTTGAGCGCATCGATATGAATAATCAGTTCGTTTTAATGGTCTGCAGAGACTATCTCTACACAGGAGATAAAGGATACGTCGAAAGGCTCTGGATTCCCGTTCAGAAAGCAATGGATTCAATTGCACAGCTCGACTCGGACGGAGACGGACTTCCCGACACCGATACGACAAGAAATACTTACGATGCATGGAATTTCTCGGGAACCCCAGCATATATCAGCGTTCTCTGGCTTTCCGCACTGAAAGCCGCAATAAAGATCGCAACCGTTATGGCAGATAACGACCGTAAAAAACAGTGGCAGGAACTGCTCGAAAAAGGTCTCGCATCGCTTGAAACACGACTCTGGAACGGCGAATATTACGATCTTTGGAGACGTGACGACGAAAACGGATCGTTTGTTGACGGTTCGCTCATGACCGATCAGATCTCGGGAGAATGGTTCCTTAGAATGGCAGGCATCGGCGGGAATCTTTCAGACGAAAGAGTCAGAAAAGTTCTTCAAACGATATTTGAGAAAAACTATGACGACAACTACGGTCTCGTCAATGCGACCTGCCCCGAAGGACGTTCCGCAAGCCTTGACACCCACGAAAACTGTCAGGCAACGACTATCTGGACAGGTATAGGATACACGATCGCGGCGCTCGCAATGTCCGTCGGTCTCGAAGAAATTTCAGACACTATCGTTGAAAGTACTCACAATAATCAGTTTATCATGGGGCGCCTCTGGAATCACGAAGAATGCGGATCGCGCTATACCCGTCCGATGTCTTCATGGACGACACTTGTTGCGGCATCGGGTCTGAAGATAGATGCGGCAAGAAAGATCCTCAGCCTCAAGCCGTTCAAACCGAATGTAAAAGTTCCGCTCTGCACGGGCGAATTCCTCGGAACAGTCGTTTTTGACGGTGAAAACTGCGATATTACCCTTTACGAAGGATCTCTTGACGGTTGGATGATAGCCGTCGGTAACACGATAAAAACAGTCAGAATAAACGGTAAAATGAGATAAAAGGAGAAAACGAAAATGAAAATAACATTTACGACAAAACAGGTTATCGGCACTGCCGACAAAATGATCTACGGTCATTTTCTCGAACATTTTCACAGACAGATCTACGGCGGCGTTTACGATCCGACCTCGAAATTTGCAGATGAAGACGGTTTCAGAACTGACGTTATTGAAGCGTTGAAAAAGATCAAAACTCCGATAATCCGTTGGCCCGGCGGATGCTACGTTTCCGCTTACGACTGGAAAAAAGGCGTAGGTAAAGACAGACCGAAAACTTTTGACAAAGCTTGGCGAGTTGAAGAATCGAACGAATTCGGAACAGATGAATTTATCAAGCTCTGCAAAAAGATCGGATGTGAGCCTTACATCTGCACAAACGGCGGCACGGGCACAGCAGAAGATATGAGCGACTGGGTAGAATACTGCAACCTCAAAGACATGGGCGAATACGCAAAACAGCGTAAAGAAAACGGCTATGAAGAACCGCACAACGTTAAATACTGGAGTGTCGGCAACGAAAACTGGGGCAGCCACGAAATTGGTGCAAAAGATTCCGAAGAATGGGGCAATCTCGTCCGCGAAGCTTCGAAGATGATGGTACGTGTTGACCCGACGATCGAGCTTTCCGCGGCATCGATCGTTGACCTTGACTGGAACGTAAATCTTTTAAGAAAAGCAGGACAGTATCTTGACTGGGTATCTATCCACAGTTATTGGGAAGGTTCATGGAACGGTCGAAAGAACAACGGTTACGAAACCCTCATGCTTCGCACGGGTGAGGATATTGTCGGAAATATCGACAGAGTACGCGCATATCTGAGAGCTCTCGGTTACGAAAAGAAAATAAAGATCGCTTACGACGAATGGAACCTCAGAGGCTGGTTCCACCCGAACAATATGTTCCTTTCAACCGATGAAAGAAAGAAATATACAGAAGAATTCTATGAAAACGAAGTTATCGGTCAGAGAGACAACAACGACGTTAATGAAACATACACCATGGCGGATGCTGTTTTCTCCGCAGCATTCTTGAACACATGTCTTCGCAACTGCGATATCGTCGGCATGGCTTGCTTCTCCCCCATCGTTAATACCAGAGGCGCGATCTTTACACATAAAGACGGTCTTGTTCTCCGTCCGCAGTATTTCGTTTTTGATCTGTACGCAAATCTTATGAAGTCAACCGTTCTGGATACATGGTCCGAAGATGTTCCCGTAATGACAGGTATCGACGGCAACCGCGAAAAGACCGTTGACACCGTTGATATTGCCGTAACTTACGACAACGGAGAATATGCGATCGGCGCTGTAAACAAAGACGCTCAAAACGAACAGACTGTTGATCTTGAAATGCTCGACGGCAAGGTTTCCATGATGAGAATACACACCGTAAACGGTCCTTCAGCCGATTCTTACAACGATATAGACAAAACAGAAGTCGGCATCACCGTTTCCGAATGGGTTCCCTTCAACGGAAAAGTAACGCTCGAACCGCACTCCGTAAACGTCATCGAACTCAAATAATTTACAATCAACAAAAATGCTCTGCTGAATGATCCGGGTTTCTAAGGACAGTTATCTTTAATTAAAAGGATTTGGGCTCACAAATCCCCGGATTGTGACAATATAAAACAAAACTACCCGAAGAAGAGAAAAACAAACTCTTTTTCGGGTAGTAATTTTATATAGTGATATTCTTTTCTGTGCAAAGAGTGATATGATTGCCGTAGGCAATCGTGATATTAAAACCTACGGTTTTAGTGATATTTTATTCGTCTTTTAAAACTCGGAAAACGAATAACACTCGCCGAAAGGCAAATAAAACTGCCCAAGTGTCCTTAAGAACGCTTGGGCAAAAGCAGAGCATTTTTTATTTTAACTTTATTATTTCATCGGGATCCAGACGAGCATATCGGTCTCGCCTCTGTTTTCCATACCGTAATACGGAATAAATTTGATCTTTTTCGCTTCGTATTTTACGGAATTTATATTGGAATAAAGACTGCCGTTATCGACTTTCGCATAACCGTCCGCAACTATGGTCGGAAGACTGAAATAATTGTCGGGAATTATCTCAAAAGCGGAAGAAGTATTAACGGAAAGACCGAAAATATCGCCTTCGTTGTCGACGCCCTCAACGCAATAAACAACGGGACCGTACATAAGAGCAGTTCTGCCTGCGTTATCATGAACACCGGGAGCGGAAACAACAAAACGAGGGCTGATATTGAAATCGAATTCGAGAACTTCTGCGGCATCGAAATAAGCGTATCCGTCTTTCATGCTGTAAGCGGCGGAAGCATCGAATTTTTCGCACCATGCGGGAACACGGACTGCGATCTTTTTATAGTCTCCGTTAACGGTAAGTTTAACTTTGCCGCAGGAGGGATAGAGAGTGTTCTGACGAATCTTCTTGCCGTCAAACTCAGTAACACCGTTCATATAATGGTGGACGTAAAGCGTATTATCATCCTCTGTATAAAGGAAATCCGCAACGGAGTTGATATAACGGAGGATATTCGGAGGACAGCAGGAGCAGCCGAATACCTTGACTCTCTGTGTGATAGGATAACGTTCTTTCTGCTTTGTTGCAGGGTTTTTATTGTGGTCCGCAAGATCAATGGTCAAGGGGTTTTCATAGAAAAATTCATCGCCTTTGATCGAAACGCCTGAAATACTGACGTTGTACATAGCCTGTTCAGCAATATCTCCGTACAAACCGAAAGGTTTGATCGCAGTCATTCTTCTGCAGAAAAGAGAAAGAGCGAGGGTCGCACAGGTTTCGGTATACGCAGGTTCATTCTTGAGGTCGTAGTCAACGGTAAACGCTTCACCGATGCACGAAGAACCGATACCGCCGGTTATATACATACGTTTTTCCGCGATATTATGAAGAATAGTGTTGCATGCATTGAAAAGAGCTTCGTCGCCGCATTCGAGAGCAAGGTCAGCCATTGCGATATAAAGATACATCGCACGGACGGAATGGCCCTCAGCTGTCGTCTGTTCGCGGACGGGAAGATGATCCTGTGCATACTCGGCATTTGCCCAATCGAGATAAGCGATAAGATCGACATCGTTATTGCCGCGGTTATCAACAAAGAATTTGGATAGATCGAGATATTTCTGCTCACCCGTCATGCGGTAAAGTCTGACGAGCGCAAGTTCGATCTCCTCGTGACCTGGAGTGATAAAACCTGCCGTTTTTTCTTCAACAAAGCATTTGATGACAAGATCGATATATCTCTTGACGAGATTAAGGAGTTTATCCTTGCCAGTTGCGTGGTAATACGCTATTGCAGCTTCCGTAAGATGACCGAGAGAGTAAAGTTCATGTTTGTCTCTTATGGTCAAACGTTTATCGGTATTATAGATATTGAAATGCGCGTTATAATAGCCGTTTTCGAGCTGACTTGCGCACATATCGTCGATAAGTTCATCGACCTTTTCTTCAAAACGCTTGTTTTTTTCGTATTCAAGAGTGTACGCAACGCCTTCGATCCATTTTGCGACATCGGAATCCCAGAAAACGTGAGCCTGCCAGCCTTCTCTTTTCTGCTGTTCGAGATCGCACTTCAAAGCGTCAAAACGTTTTGTTTCCTTAAATCGGTCGTAAACGGAATTTACAGTAACTTCTCTTGAAACTCTCTGCTTTTCGCCCCAGAAAGAGCCTTCAAGCCTTGTGTTATAAAAAGGTATCTGTCTCATAATACTCTCCTTTTTTATTCTCTTGCAAGTTTATATATTAAATCATATGCAAAATTCAGGTCTTCCATTGAGCAGTGATCCTGAACGAAATGGGTAGTACAGCATACCCAGCGTTTTCCCTTGAGCAGTCCGAAAACTCTGCGTATCTCAGCCTCAAGCTGATCCTGCGGAAGAAGACCGAGAGCTGTCTGAATACAGATGCCGCCGAGAATCGCAAATTTATCCTGATATTTTTCAAGATAAACATCGTAACTCATGCCTGCGCTTTCCTGCCAGGGATGAATGAGATCAAATCCAATTTTTCCGATGCCGTCAAGAACCTTATTTACACAGCCGTCGGAATGAAGGCTTGCAAAAACGCCCTTACTGTGAACATGATCGACGACCTTTTTCATATTCGGATAAATGATCTCCCACCAGAGATCGGGGTTAAACATAAGGTCCGCCTGCGCGCCCCAGTCATCGGAAATATGTATCATATCAGCGCCTGCTTCTATGCAGCGATCGACAAAACCGATAGTCCATTCTGCCTGACGAGCATAAAGTTCGCCGAGTTCATCGGGATACATCGCAAGATAAAGCAGATGATTTTCGATTCCGAACATACCGTTGAACTGTTCAAAGAAACCGGGGGTCTGAACGTAGCAAAAACGTTCTCTTTCTTTATGGAATCTGATAGCATCTCTCATTCCGTCATACGCTTCGGGAACATTTGGATCTGTAAAGAAATCGACATCGACAAGCAGATCGGGGGTGAATTCTCCGTTTTCTGCCCTTATTTTATCGAGAACGTCGCCTCTCCACGCACCGGGGCCTCCGAAAATATGAGCCGCATCAAATTCGTATTTATCTTCAAAAGCAGCAACCGAACCGTATTCCTTGGAAATCTGTTCAGTAAGATTTGCGGAAACCCAACCATATATAGGCTGACGGTCAACGGGTTTTCCGAGTATTGCGTTTGTTACTCTTTCCGTACTGTTCATATTATTAATCCTCAAATTTATTTTTCGGTAACTTCTATTTTATCAGAATCAAGATCCCAGACAATATCGATCTTTTTACCGCCGCGGGCACGGAGACCGCGAACTGCACCCTTGCGCCATGAACTCGGCAAAGCGGGAAGGATTTTCAGCTCGCCTTCGGGAGTTGTCTGCAAGAGCATTTCGGCAATGCCTGCGCACGCTCCGTAGTTGCCGTCGATCTGGAACGGAGGATGAGCGTCGAAAAGATTAAGATAAGTTCCGCCGAAATAACCTTCTGTCTGCGTTTTTTCGGGATTTCTGCCTTCGACGGTAGTGAGCTGTGTCTTTAAAAGTTTAAGCGCATGGTCACCGTCTCCGAGGCGTGCCCACTGATTTATACGCCAGCCCATAGCCCAACCCGTGCTTTCATCGCCTCTGCGTTCAAGAGAAATGCGGCAGGCTTCGGCAAGTTCGGGAGTTTTTTCGGGAGTGATCTGACGCGCAGGATGAAGAGGATAAAGATGAGAGATATGGCGATGATGAATATCGCATTCTTTTGCATTTTCCGCCCACTCGAGAAGTTCGCCATCGCTTCCGATGCCGAAAGGTTTGAGTCTGGGAAGGATATCTTTAAGTTCGAGAACAAATGCATCATCAAGTCCGAGAACTTTATCGGCTTCAATACAGATCTCGAAAACATCTCGTATAATGGACTGTGTCATGGTTGTGGAAGCTGAAAGACCGACACTCTTTCCGTCTTCGGTAAAGAATGCGTTTTCGGGAGAAGATGACGGTGCCATGACGAGCGTTCCGTCGATATCTTCGCACAACGTTGCACGGTAAAATTCAGCCGCTTTTTTAACGAGAGGGAAGCCCTTTTCGCGAAGCCATTCTTTATTCTGTGTGTATTCGTAATTTTCCCAGATATGACGCATGAACCAGCCCGAAGCGAGCGGCCAGACACAGAATCCGCCGTATCCGCTAAAATGTGCACCGACAGGAGTAGTCAGTCGCCAGAGGTCACAGTTATGGTGGCAGACAAAGCCCGGAGCACCGTAATAGTTTTCGGCAGTACGCGCGCCGCTGACAGCAATTTCTTCGATCATTTCAAGAAGCGGTTCGTTACATTCAGCAAGATCGACCATCATAGTCGGCCAATAGTTCATTTCCGTATTGATATTAACAGTATAATTTGAATTCCACGGAGCAACGACACGGTCATTCCATATACCCTGAAGGTTTGTGGGCTGAGTGCCTTTACGAGATGCGGCAATCGTAAGATAACGTCCGAAATTGAAATAAAGAGCATAAAGCGCAGGATCTTCGCCGCCGTTTTCATGAGCGTAGAGACGTTTATCGGTAGCTTCAAATTTCTCGTTGCCGCCGCCGAGATCGAGGCTTACACGATCGTAAAGTTCGGAATGATCGGCAATATGAATAGCTTTGATATCATCGTAACCTTTTGCCATTGCGGCATCGAGCTCTGTTTTACAGGGTTCGATAAACGGCTTGCCTTCAAGTACGGGATGCTTATCCCAACCGTTAAAGCTTGTTCGGACGTTAAAATAAATGACAGCGCTGTCTGCTTTTTCAACGAAAAGACCGCCGCTGAGGCTTGAGTTACCGCCGTCGGTACTGATACGGGCTTCGGCATAATAACCGATACCTTTATCTTCGTCTGTTTGTCCGTATTCCATTTCACCTCGGCAATCGTTGTGCTTGCCAAATTCACGGACAACAATCGGACAGTTTCCCGTTATGGATGCGCAATTTTTCGTCTTTTCGGAAAAAGCGTGCAGCGCAGGGATAAGATTCATTGAAAAAGTAAGGGCTTTCGGCTTATCTGCGGAAAGTTTTATTACCATGACCTGATTGGGATTACTGATAAAATATTCTCTTGTGTAATGAACTCCGCCGCAGTCATATTCAACCGTATGAATACCCTTGGAGATATCGAGAGAACGTCTGTAATTTTCAATCAAATCGGGATGAGACATGTTAATAGTCAATTCACCGAGAGGCAGATACATCTGAGACCAGAGGTTTGTAAATTTTTCGTCGGCTATCTTCTGGGCTTCGGGATATTTGCGCTGCAATGCAAGATCACGCATCTGACGAAAAGTCGCGGGACCGTTTTCAATACTGTAAAAAGTAGGTTTACCGCTCCAGAGAGTATCTTCGTTAAGGCCGATACGTTCATGCTTTGCGCCGCCATATACCATGGCTCCGATCCTGCCGTTTCCGAGGGGCAGAGCCTCGTTCCAGGTGGCAGCGCTTTCGCTGTACCATAAAATATTTGTACCGTTATTATTCATATATTAAAACTTCCTTAATGACAGAGTGATTTTGCAAGCTTAATAACATCTTCGGCTTCTTCTCTGTCTTTAACGCCGCCGTAGCAGATCTGAAGACCTTTATGGGAAAGATTACGCATTAAAAACTCTACTTCATCTCTTTCCGGGAGAAGAACAAGGCCTTTGCCTGCTTTCTGTATTTTCTGAAGAGCTTCGATATTATCGGAAGTTCTCGGCTGACCTGCAACACGGGTCCATTGAATATTGTTGATGCCTTTTACCGAAAGGATCATATCGAGATGACGAAGCTGTTCGACACCGTCAAGATGATATGTACAATAATCAAACGCAGAAGATGTCTCTTCCAGCTCGGGAAGGACAAATTCTTCGAACATTTTCGGAGAGATCATGCAGGAATAGTCGCACTGAAGCTGTAAATGACGGCCCGGCGCCCAAAGCTGCATCCATGAATGAGTTGAACCTCCGAGGTTGTTTTCTTTAACGATCTCGAAAACTTCTGCCTGCGTTTCTTTCCATGCCGCAGTTATTCTGTCTCTTGCTTCGTGAACAAAATCGGGGTTTTCGATCATGTCAAGCAAAAGATTCTCTGTTCCGCGAAGATGTGCAAGAGCATCGATTATACCGCAGTTGTCATTCATTGCAACGAAATAATTATCTTTTGCAAGGTCAACAAGTCCTTGGGTTATCTTTCTGTGCGGTTCAAATTTGGATTTATCAAACTGAATGAGGTCAATGTCGGGTTCTTTTATTATCGGTTCAAACCAGATCGTTCCGGGAGTATAGTTCGGAACACTTCCGAAATACTGACACTCGCCCGCAACTCCGAAATCGAGAATTCTCGACGGAATACATTCATAAAGATATTCCGTTCTTTCACAGCCGTTCATCATGCCCTCGTGCATACGCTGAGGATCGGTGTACGCCTCTTCGGGGGTTGCAGGTCTGTTCGGGAAAAGCTCCTTGCCCCCTACCCTTGCGGTCGATATCGCAAGACAGCAGCGGTCGGTGGAACTGTGTTCCCAATATGCCTCGTAATGCTTTTTAGCATCTTCCCAATTATCTTTATATCTGATCATGATATCACCATGTCCTATTTTGTTTTATATGCAAAAGTATACCATAAATTAAATCGGATTGCAATAGTAAAGCGATAAAAAAAGTTAACCGAAGTAAATCGGTTAACCATTTTTGCTGTATTGATTTGATTTTCAATAATTATAAAAAGCTACGTATCGAGCGTTCAACGGGAATTACTCCGCATATCGCATTATACTTCCGTCGGCATCCATAACCGCCATCATAATATAAAGACGCGGAATATGGAACGGACCTTTGAAAATATTGCCCTTGAGCGTTGTCGAAACGCTGTTATCGTAATGCAGATAGCCGTACCATTCGCCGTCAGAACCGTCAACAAAATACTTCTCACAGTATGATTCAAAACATTTATACCAATCGTTATACTTTTCTTCGCCGAAAAGTTGATAAGCCATACGCATCGCGATCATTGTTTCGCACTGCGGCCACCACAGCTTCATATCCCATTCAAGCTGTACGGGCGGATGACCGCAAACATCGGTAAACGAAATAAGTCCGCCGTGCTTATCGTCAAAACCAAGGGGAAGCGTGATCTCTATAATACGTTTGCCTGCCTCGACAGCCTCTTTATTATCTGTAAGCATGCCTTCAAGCATAACGAACCAGGCAGCTTCCATAGAATGACCGGGATTGACAGTCCTTCCGCTCATCGTATCGGAGAAAGTGCCGTCAATATTAACACTTTCAAGAAGAGCTTTTTCGGTAAGATAACCGCCGTGAAGGATCTCATCAAGACACTCTTTGCAGATCACATTATACTTTTCTTTGTTTAAATCATTCATCGAACGCATGGTCTGCGCAGTAGAAAGCATGATCATAACGGGAGAAAGCGCTTTCATAGAACGGTTTTCGGGGTCGATCTTAGGTTCATTTTTACGAACACCCGTAAAGCATTCGTAGGCGACCGTGAAATATTTTTCGGCATCGGCTCTTACTTTTTCATAACCCGTTGCTTTATAAAGCTCGGCGCAACCTATCGCGGCAAAAGTTTCAGAAAAATAATAACGGCGTTTCTGCAATCCTCTGCCGTCCTCGGTGACCGTAAAATACATTCTGCCGTCGGTATCTGTGCAGGTATCGAGAAAAGAATATATTTTCTTTGCCGCTTCGAGATATTTCGGATTTTTTTCTATGACATTATACGCTTTTGCAAAGGACCACAAAGCACGTCCCTGAAACCAAACGCTCTTATCACGACCGTAGATATTGCCTTTTTTATCAAGGCATGTAAATATTCCGCCGTTAACCTCGTCGATAGCATTATCCAGCCAGAAAGGAAGAATATTTGTTATTAAATCGTTTTTATAATTCATAATTTTGCTCCCATACGTGTCTTCTGTAAAACTAAAGAACCGACCTGAGTTTGTTAAAGTTTTTCAAACAGATCTACTATTGCACAATTTTCAATAAATCTGCCCACAACTCTACATGAAGGATATTACCATAAAATGCACTTTTTGTCAATACGATCCCATTACAGTATTTGATTTGTATATAAAATTTGTGCAGACAACTCTTGCACAAATTCTATGTTTGAAACAGGCCGCCTTTTACAGCCATTTTAAGCAGGAATGCTTTTTATCGATCTCAAAACCGTTTTTACGATAAAAATTCAGTGTGCTTTCTTTGTTGGAACCGGTTTCAAGGAACAGTTTGTAGCAATTCTTTTCCTTGGCAATTTCCGTTGCACGTTCAAGCAAACGAGAAGCATATCCTTTATTACGATAATCAGCGTGAGTTACTACATTTTCAATGACGGCAAAAGGTCTGACATTGTGAGTAAGGCTTTCGATAATAGCCATTTGAACAGATGAGACCACTTGATTATCTTCTTCAAGCACAAGTAAGTAAATATTCTCATCTTTCTCAAATTTATCAAGCATCTTTTTCCACAAAGACATGTCTTGTTCTTCAGTCGGAGAGTACTTGGTCAGGTGTTCAAAATATAATACCTTTAACGCCTCTGCGTCCGATGGGATTGCTTTTCGGATGTTCATAAATACTTCTTCCATAATTACAAAATACGTTTATTGGCAGAGAAATGGTATCAATTCCCCGAAAAATCGGTGAAAAAAATTTCGTTATTCTTTTCCGATAAGTGATACTTAGCTCGTACCAAATCTTCAAATGGCTTTGAGGTTTAATATAAAAGGGGGATGTAAAGGTCGTGCTCCTTTTGGAACAATTTTATTATAGCAGAAAAATCTGAACAATTCAACGATATCTATACTTTTTGTGCTATAGTTTTGTCTGTAAAATATATTTTTTATATTATTTCTCCTTGGTGCAGTATCTCGTATAACTCGTGAACTTCAAATTCACGCCAAGTGAACGTGCCAAATCGGCAATAGTGCTTTCGTCATCGTCGGTATACCAACATCCGCTAATGACACTATCAATTTTACTGAAACCTGCAAGCACCGTATCCTCATATAAATCTTCAAACACATCGGGGCGTTTTTGGGTCAAAACCCTTTGTGCTTCTTCGGGGAGAGCTGCAAGCGTTTCCTTGTTTACAAAACCTGTTGATGTAATGAGTTTTCCACCGGGCTTCAACACTCTGAAAGCTTCTTTTAACGCTTTAGATTTTACACCTTCACAATTACCAATGCCTCCACCATCCGAGATGATGTCTATACTGTTATCCTTAAAAGGCATATTGCAAAAATCGAAAGCAGCGTAATAGATATTGGGCGAATCGAGCGATTTATCCAAGAAAGATTTCCACTCACGAACAACCGTGGGAGAAAGATCGCTGATTATAACCATTGCATTCGGATTTGCTTTGAGAATGTAGGGCATATATCCACCACCGGGACCTGCACCGATTTCAAGAATGATTCCATCACAAGAAGCAATCTGCTTTCCGACGCCATCCATATAGGCGTTGTCGGCTCTTGAACATTCCCAATTACGCTTTATCCATTTGCCGCGTTGTATTTCATTTGCCCATTCGATATTATAATCACGTTCCTGTTCCGGTACAAAATAGGCTATTCCAGAACGTCCGGTTTCCTTGCCGGTTAATTCACAAAGCAGATCAACATCTTCAAGCATTTCGTTAATTGTAACCTTGTACAGATGGGATAGCTCCAACAATATATCTATGTCCGGTACTGCATTTCCGCACTCCCATTTTGAGACAGCCTGCGAAGTAACGCCGAGCTTTTCGGCTAAATCTGTTTGCGACAAACCCGCTTTTCGTCTGAGTACAGACATTCTTTTTCCAAAATGAATTTTGTTCACCATAATTCACACCTCTTTCTTATTGGTGCTTATATTATACCACACTTTTCAGACGCATTGGAAGCGACGGGTTGTTACACAAGTTTGGTTGCCTACAACTGCTGGTTGGAGTAAGGTTAATAAATTTGATAAATCTATTAAATCACACCTAGTCTGCCTTATTAGTGGTATCAATTTGGGATCATTTGTGGTATCAATAATTTGTTGTTTGTAAAAAGTGCCCGAAAACACAGTGTTTTCTGGGCACTTGAAAGCCATATGGTATTATTCCCACTCGCTTCGGAAACTTTTATCCGGTGTCTCTTTTAGGCGTTTTAGGTACTAATTCAGCTTATTTCCCCACGAAATCATCCGTTTTTCTCTCTCATCTCACTGGTCTCAGCGTATTTGGCATCAAATTGACCTCACGATTTGTCCTCACTTTTCGCCGGATTGACGGGGAGAAAATCGGATTACTCATTTAGAATTTGAAGACAAATCTCTGAAATCTCAGGAGTTTTGTTCCGGTGGCTTCGGAGTTGAGTCAAAAAAGACTTATTGACGAGGGATCATGCTGCTGGGCTTGCAGGTTAGAGTAAAGGGCTTTTCCTGTAAGCATCCTCATTATACTATATAAAAAGTCAGAATACAAGGATGAGAAAAGGCCCGCAGCATAATACTGCGAGCCTTTTGCATATTGTGTTAGAACTTCTTACGGCGCTCTTTGAGAGTATAGTCATACCCTGGCTTCCCGCATCGGTCACAGCTATCCTTCTGCTTCTGGAACGGGTCGAGCCTGCTGATGATATAAGCTCTTGTGTCCATATACTCCTGTAAGCAGCGACCACAGAGGCATCGTGTTTCTGTTCGGACCGTTTGATATCTCCACATCCCCAGGGTCTTCTTCAGCCCATTGGAAATAGCATTGAGCATGTCCCCGTCATCAACGATGCCGATGTACGCACCCAGCTCATTCTGGTTCACCGTTCGGATCTGCTCCAGGAGAACAACAGAGGGCTGCGTAAGGCCGAACTCTTCACCCAGGAAAATATGAGAAGGGAGATACTTGCACTTATGTTCGCTGGAGATTGCGGCGATGACTGTGGTAGGGCTGTGCTCGTTGAAGTTATCTGCCTGAACCACAAGAACAGGACGTCGGCCTGCCTGTACGGAACCGCTGTGCTCGCCGAAGTCGTAGCAGTAGATTTCACCGTGCTTAACTTTTCGATCCATCATAATGTATTTTCTCGCTTTCTGATGTCGTAGAGGAATGTCCTCTCACTGATTCGGAAAGCAGAGGGTTAATTATCAACGCCCTTCAACAGTTTTTTTAGCGTTGCCAGGGATCTGCTAATGCTTTGCTGAACTGCCTGCGGTGAAACACCTTCGGCAGCGGCGATGTCTACGAAAGACTCACCATCGAAAAAGTGCCTCATAATTCGTTCCTTCTGAGCAGGCGGAAGCGAATCAATCAATTCATGAAGTGCGGACCGTTTCAGCTCGTCCTCAAAAGGATCGACGATCATTTCCGGATGATACTTCTCAAATTCGCCGTCCTCGTAAGGATACAAATCCCCGTATTTGGCATTGCGAAGGGCGAACTTCCTATTGTTGCTATTAAAACGAACAATGGGCAGGGCCATTTCTGCGGAAAGATAAAGATAAGGCTCGTATTCAGCCAGCTCTTCAGAATACTTTTCCCGTAATTCTTTTTCGGGCAGTGACGAAGCAACTGCCCAGATTTCCTCTCCCTTGTAATAGGGATATTCCATTCTTAAATTGAATACACGATAATCGTCCTTGAACAGACGACGGTAATCATCGCAATGATATGACATTATGTAGTCCTCCGATTTTTTGAGATTTGGGTTGGGTGGCCAAATCTCGGCGGAGGGCCGCGACAGTGTTGATACCCTATAAAGACAAAAAAAGAAGGGACGCCTTTGCAGCGAACTACAAAAGCGTCCCTATGACGGTTTACCTCTGGAGACAATGAAAGAACCCCCGTGAATTAGTTTAGAGCTTTTGCTCTAAAAGGCTAATTCACGGGGGTGTGATGAAAGTTTTTGGTTGTGTGATGGATGTTGATTTCAGCCGTTCAACGTTGGATGAATGTGCGATGGCTGAATTTCGTCACAAATTCGTGTGTGATGAATGTGTGATGGGTGTTGAATGAATGTTGGATGGACTCTTTTCGAGT
This sequence comes from Clostridia bacterium, assembly GCA_017621705.1. Classification (GTDB taxonomy): domain Bacteria; phylum Bacillota; class Clostridia; order Oscillospirales; family UBA644; genus HGM12619. The sequence goes on from JAGASR010000027.1 coordinate 43,478, forward strand.
TATTCATCAGCGAAAAGGATGCTAAACGGTAAGGTATTGTCTTGCATTACATACTTCTTCAAGTTAGTGAACTCCTCGCCCGTTAAAAGCGACTTTGCACGTATGATCTCGTTCTTGGCAAGTTCCAGAGCACCAAGATGGCTCATGGCGTGGATAAGCCAGTAATGAGCTTTCACATTTTCCGGTGTCAGCTCAATGGCTCTTGCCGCGTACTGTTGAACACCGGTGTAGTCTTCTGCCTGATCGAGTGTAGCCAGCAATTCATTGACAATACCAATATACCGCATTTTATAGTGAGTGACCGTTCCGATAATCCAATGCTCATCACAGGCATTTTCAAATACCGGTCCTTTATACAGGGCAACCGCCTGCTTCAAAAGATCAACCTTGTGAGGGATTGTAACTGCGTGCTGCGCCTGCTCCCAAAGCAGATCAAACTGCTGCAGATCAGTCATGATCCGGAAATCATGATTTATCTGATAACCGTTGGCAGTAGACTCGATCAGCTGGTAAGGCGAAATCAGAGAAAAAGCTTTTCGGAAGGTTCTAACGTACCCACGGATATATGTACTGAGCGTTTCCCACTTGTCCTCGCTTTCGGGCCACAGTGCTTCGACAATCTCCAAAGGAGAATGAGCCGATTTCCGGTTAAGCATGAGATAGGTAGCAACACGGCTACTCTTCGGAGAGTTGAAGTCTCTCTCATGCAACACACCAGCAGAGGTATAGAGCGCCATACTGCCGAAGAAGTTAATGATGATATCCTTATCGCTTTGAATTTCATCAAGAGAAAGCGTCATCTTAGCGCTATCAATGGTCTTTTGCTGAGCCATTGCCCGATGGAGTACATAAGCCAGGATGCTCATCATACTGGGCCGTTCGATATATCTTGTGGGATTCCTGATTGCAAGAAAGCCGACCGGATTAGGGCCAAACGGAACACCGATGACAGATTCCACTTTCAGACGCTTGTAGACCTCATATTCCTGCGGGTATTCTTTCTGGACAGCTTTTATGTCAGTAACGATGATTGGAGAACCATTGTTTAGCGATCTAACCCAGTTTGGCATGAACTTTGCGATTTCAAACTCCTGGAAGAGCATCATCGTTCTGTCGTAGCTTCTCAGGTTGTACCACCAGAGCGGGTTCCAGACGTCAAGCTCCAGATCTACATCGAGAATACCAGCCCAATCGCCACCATAAAACTGACAGGCAGTTTTTAGGGTTTCCATAGCGATTTCTTTGGGATCATCGCTTGTATGCAGATATGCCTCAAGCGCACTGACCGTTTGCTCCAACTCAATGCAATAGTCAATATATTCCTGATCGTATTTTTGTGTTTTAGGAGGAACAGGTTGGAACGGTTCCTCCGATTTCTTCTCTGCCCGTCCAAACAGGCTACCAAACAAACTTGCCATTTCAATGCCTCCTAACGAAAAACAGCGCAAGGCTCACCAGTCGGTGTAACTGGCAGTCTTGCGCTGTTTGAATGTGCTGCCAGCTATCCATGGCAGTTCATATATCAGGCAGGTACGCAGGAGTGTTAGTCCTTTTTATTGGAAAAGATTCTGTCCGGAAATACAGATGCACTAATCAGATCAGCAGGATCAATTTCAAGAGCATCTGCAATATTGAAGAAGACTTCGAGAGAAAAGGGACGAGCAATTCCCGGTGCCTCGATGGAGCTGATATGTGAACGGCTGACATTGGCTTTTTCAGCCAACTGTTCCTGAGACATACCGCGCATCTTTCTGAGAGCTGCAATAGCGATGCCCAGGTGAACATAGCGATCTCGGTTTTTTAGTACATTTTCATTGTTCATGGTGCATCACCTCCCACATTCTCTTAGGGGATTTTCTCCCTATATATATTATAGGTTCTTTCATCTCAAAACGCTGTACCTGCCGAAAAGCACTTGTTTAATATTTTGAGCAATAGTGCGAATTAAATGGTTTGCGTTATAATTTATGAGCAAATATCGCTGGTAATGACAGAGTACTGATGTGCAAATTGATAGTTCTCGGACACTAAATTTGTTTGTCTTTGTTTGTCAGTAAAAAACAAACATGAAATATACAAATCCCATTTACAAGACTTTGGCTTTGGGGGGCTCCGGTACAACGGGCTTTTGTTCGGGTCTATTGCCACCGCCCACTACGGGCTTGGGTTTATCCTCCGGGGACACGGCTTTGCCAGTAGACTTGTCTACGATTTGGCTTTATGAAGAAGCTCAGCTTGGACAATATTGACGAGCAGCTTCGCACCCGTAACTACAAGCCCCTTATCAAAGACTAAACTGCTACTGTCAGTAGTAGTGCTTCTGTTCGCTCTTGTTTATAATTAAGCCATAAAAGAAAAACAAAAGGAGAGCGACAGATATGAAAAAAGAAAACATCGGCGTTGTTAAGAGCGTTGACATAAGAAAACAAGCAAGAATCCAGTAAAATCAACGCTTTTAAGGGCAGTGGGCAAACAGGTTAGCTCAAAAATTGAATAACCGAGCGACAAAAGGGATGTTACCGCAAGGCAGCATCCCTTTTCGCATCCCGCAACGCCGCAGATTTTGAAAGAAGTCTGCGGCGTTTTTTTCTGCCCAAATCCAGAAAGGAGGCGCAGCCGGAATGTACTTTATGAGCGGTAAAAGCCGCGCATTTGAAATGCTCATGCAGGGAAAGCCCAGATTTGACCGGTACGAGAACGGCTGCACCGAGCATGAGGATTGTAACACCTGCCACTTCTACCGTCCGCACTGGAAATATCGGTTTTGTGTATATGCCGAGTGTCCGTATGAACCGGGCAGACTGACCGCAATCCGGCGCAGCAAGGCAGAGTGAGCGAAAGGAGATGATATGCTCTGCAAAATCCACGGCACAGAAAATCAGGTGGTTATGCACATGACCTTTGTCAATATGGGTAGTCAGTACATATTCATATTTACTGCCAAGGATGCTGTCGGCAAGCTGCCGCCCGATCTCATGGGCTGCTTCCGGCGTAACCTCGCCCGGTTCAAATGCCTGTATCAGGTGATGGGCAAGGTTATTGCCCTTATTCATTGCCCGCAGCCGCGTTTTCTCAAACTCAATGTCTGCGGTTTCCACCGCGCAGCCGAAAGAGGATACATAGAGTTTGCCCTCTGTCTTTGCCGGGTTGGTAATGTAGTCAAGGGCTTTCTTCAAGGTGCTT
>JAGASR010000002.1 GCA_017621705.1 Clostridia bacterium
ACTGGTTTCTGCAAAATACTGAGGTATATTTGAATAGATATACCCAGAATCAGTTTCTAAAATGACTCGATGTTCGGAATCTGCAAATGTTTGAAGTGCTGAAAATGCCAAAACTGAAATAATGGCGATTGCTAAACAAGTGGTAAAAATCGTGCGTTTCATTCAAATATGACCTTCTTTCTGTTATATTAAATAAAATTCACATTTTCTCTCTGCAGCGAAAAAATGTGTTATTTTATTGTGTTTACAGTATAACATATACATAAATAAATTACAATATCAAAAAGCAACAATAATATATTGTATTAGTTATTAAATCTTGTTAAAATAGACAAAGACATTCGGGTTTTTAGGCCAAATGTCTTTGTCTATTTCAAAATTTGAAAACACCTTTTGTTTATATATATTTAATGTTTATTAAACGGATATTGCTGAATTATGACAAACAATAGGAATTGTTTAGTCAATAATCTTATTATCAATATGTTCTCTGATGAGAGCGACGAAGTCGGAAACGGACATAGTGCCCTTGTCGCCTTCTTTTCTTGCTCTGACAGCAACGGTGCCGTCTTCCTGTTCTTTATCGCCTGCGACGAGCATGAACGGAACTTTTTCCATCTGAGCTTCGCGGATCTTGTAGCCGATCTTTTCGCTTCTGTCGTCAACTTCTACGCGCAGACCGTATTTTTCGAGTTCTTTTGCAACTTCGAATACGTACGGCTGATGTCTGTCAGCGATCGGAAGGAGTTTGACCTGAACGGGAGCGAGCCATGTCGGGAACGCGCCTGCGTATTTTTCGATAAGGAGAGCGAGAGTTCTTTCGTAGCAGCCGATAGAAGTTCTGTGAATGATATACGGATTCTTCTTCGTGCCGTCACGGTCAACGTATTCCATACCGAATTTTTCAGCGAGCATCTGGTCGATCTGAATGGTGATGAGAGTGTCTTCTTTGCCGAAAACGTTTCTGATCTGAATGTCGAGCTTCGGACCGTAGAACGCAGCTTCGCCGATACCCTCTTTATAGGGAATTTCGAGATGATCGAGAATTCTCTGCATAACGCCCTGAGCTTCGTCCCACTGCTCTTCGGTGCCGATATATTTTGCTCTGTCGTTGGGATCCCATTTGGAGAATCTGTAGGAAACGTCCTCGTAAAGACCGAGAGTTTTGAGCATATAGATTGCAAGTTCAAGACAGTTCTTGAATTCTTCTTCGAGCTGTTCGGGAAGACACATAAGGTGACCTTCGGAAATGGTGAACTGACGGACTCTGATAAGACCGTGCATTTCGCCGGATGCTTCGTTACGGAAGAGGGTCGAGGTCTCGTTATAACGGAGCGGAAGATCTCTGTAGGAACGTGCTCTGTTGAGGTATGCCTGATACTGGAACGGGCAGGTCATCGGACGGAGTGCGAAGACTTCATCGTCTTTTGCTTCATCGCCGAGAACGAACATGCCGTCCTGATAATGATCCCAGTGACCCGAAACCTTGTAAAGATCGCTCTTTGCCATGTACGGGGTCTTGGTGAGCTGCCAGCCTCTCTTCTGCTCTTCGTCTTCAACGAAACGCTGGAGGGTCTGGATAATTCTTGCGCCCTTGGGAAGAAGAATGGGGAGACCCTGACCGATAAGATCGCAGGTGGTGAAGAGTTCGAGCTCTCTGCCAAGCTTGTTGTGGTCACGTTTCTTTGCTTCTTCAACGTCTGCAAGATACTGTTCGAGAGTTGCGGCATTCGGGAAAGAAATACCGTAAATTCTCTGAAGCATCTTCTTTGTCGAGTCGCCTCTCCAGTATGCGCCGGTGCAGCTTGTGAGTTTGAAAGCCTTTACCTTGCTTGCATAGGGAAGATGGGGGCCTGCGCAGAGGTCTACAAATTCGCCCTGCTTATAGAAGCTGATCTCTTCGCCTTCGGGAAGCTCGTTGATGAGTTCGAGTTTGTAGGGTTCGTTTTTCATGAGTTCGAGCGCTTCTTCGCGGGGGAGGACAAAGCGTTCAACCTTGAGGTTTTCTTTGACGATCTTTTTCATTTCGGCTTCGATCTTCTCGAGGATCTCGGGAGTGAAGGAAACGTCGCTGTCAAAGTCGTAGTAGAAACCGTTTTCAATAGCGGGGCCGATGGTCAGCTTAACGTCGGGATAGAGACGTTTTACTGCCTGAGCGAGTATATGAGACGAGGTGTGCCAGAACACTTTCATCTCTTCAAGATTTTCGATTTTCATTATTTTCTTCCTCTTTTATTAGTACATGATCTCTTCGCCGTTAAGAAGCTTGTTGAGGTCATTTTTGATCTTGTTTACTTTTGTTACATATACGAAAAATCTGCCTTCGCCGTTGAGCTTATAGACATATTTTCTCGCATCGATGGGGATATATTCGATGACCGTGTCGTTTCCGTCGATCGCGCGGTACGTTATCTTTAACGCTGTTTCTGCTGCCGCGTCGGGTTCCGCTTCCGCAAGACCGTCGTGCGTAACGCCGATAATGGTAACGTAAAAGCTTCTGAAAATATCCTGTTTAAGCTGGGTTTTGCCGTCCCACATAACGACCATTTCTTCGCCTGCGTCGGGGTCGGTGATCGAAAAGTCGTAAACGTCGCCGTTCATTTCGACTGTAAGACCTTCAAGCTCGTTGAGATAACGAAGATTTATCGTTCTCTGACAGAACGTGTCGATCGAATAATTCGTAAACGCAAACTGATCCATATCGACACCGTAGATTACCGGTTCACCGTCATACATGACGTAAAGCGTTCTGCCGTCGATATTGCCGAGCAGATATTCGCTTCGGATAAGAAGGTCGGAGCCGTCTTCCGTTGCGCCGAAATACGGGTTTTCGAGATTCGTTATTTCGCTGATATAATTCTGGGTGTCTACCCATGCTTCGATAACGACTTTTGTGGGGTCTGCAAAACCGTATTTTGCCTGAAGCTCGGGATCGAGCGTGTCTGTGATGATATCGTCCGCTTCAAGGGTCGAAAGTATCTCAACGATGCCCTGAATGGGGGTCGAGTCGCCGCCCCAGAAGAACGGTTCCTCCATTACCATGCCGCCCGTGAACGCAATGCTTGCCGCTTCTTCGTCGGTCGTGGTACGGATATAAATGTCTTCTCTTGCCGCCGCATCGGAATATTCGATCGAAAGCGACTGGAAGCCGGGGTACGTAAACTCTTTGCTGATCGTCTTTTCGTAATACTGAACGTGGTTTTTCATAAAACGCTCGGAAAAGTACGTCTGTGAAAGGAATACGTCTGTATTTGACGCATTTCTGATATAGTAGCCGCCGCCCTGAGGTGCCGCATCGCCGAGGTGAAGCTCGGTTATCGTGCCGTCTTTCATCTCGATTTTAATGATCGCCTGCGGATCGTCAAGACCGTAATATTCAAGATGCTCGGTCTCCGCTTCGATAAGCGCATCGCAGGTTACTTTTGCAACGCTCGAATAAAGACCTTCCGAAGAGTACGGCAAGAGGGGGGCGCCCTCTCTGCCGAGGAAATTGATGTTTCCTTCTTCGTCTTTGCTGACGGTATATTCACCTGTCGGGTTCTTGACGTGTATCGCTTTCAGATCGCCTATAACGCACGAGTGCAAAACGAGGCTCTGACGGGCGTATTCGATATTAAGATCGGTATCCGGCTCAAGCTCTTCGGGAAGCGTATCAAACTTCATCATAAAGAACATTGCGCCGATAAGAAGCCCGATGATCGCCAGGGCAACGATACTGCCGATGATTCTTTTTTTCGTCATAAGAATTTACGCTTTCTCCACACGATGAGCCCGATAACCGCGAGAATAGCGGGAAGACCGATAAGGATACCGAGAACGGTGATGATGACCTCGGTAGTCGTTGTGAACGCGAGAGTATCGAAAATGAGCTGTGTGGGGAGGATGTCTGTGTCGTAAGACTGCTTGGATGCAACGAGGAATTTCGAGAGCTTGATCATAAATTCGGCGGTCTGCTGGTTGTTACCGTCGATATTGCTGATGAAGTAGTCGTCAACGAACGAAGTCGAACCGCAAAGATAAACGCTCGACGAGAATTCCGTCGTGCCCTCGTATCTGACCTGACGGGAGATCGCACTGAGGTTGAACGGACCTACGGTGTCGGTCTCTTCGTTATACTGGAAGTTTTTCCAGTCGGAAGGAGCGAGGGTCGTGGAGGCGGTAAATCTGGAGAATGCGGTCGGGAAAGTGTCGATAACGCTGTAGGTCGTTCTGCTGTCTTTGCTTTCGAAAAGACGGTTTACGGAGCGTGCGGCGCCGAGCTGAACGAACTGATAATAGCCCTCTCTGCCGAGGTCTTCGGCGAGAGTCATCGCATCGTCTGCGTATTTGACTTTAAGAAGAGGATACGATGCGTTTGTGAACGCATAGCTGTTTGAATAGTCAAAAACGTTTTCCGTGCCGAGAGAAAGCCCCCATTCAACGAGGTAATCCTCGAGTTTCGGGTTTTTCGGCATATCAAGGTCTGTAAATACCATAAGATGATGACCGAGAAGCTCGTTATTATAGAGCCAGAGGTCGATCTTTGCGATATCGTCGTCGCTGTATGCTCTCGTCGGATTGTTAATGATAAGAATGGAAACGAAATCGGGAATCGCGTCAAATTCCTGAAGAGTGATGTATTTGACGTCAAAACCGTTATCTTTGAGTGTTTCCTGGAAATAAGGAAGGGATTCTTCGCCGTGGCCCTTGACGATTGCGATCGTCTGGATATCTTCGACGGTAACGTAAAGCATACCTGCCGTGAGACGTCTTTCAAGACCTACATACTGAAGATTTTCAAAGATCGTATCTTTAACGAAACGGTAACGCTGTGTCTCGGGAGAGTAAACAACGAGGAAGATATTTTCCGCTGTGTCCGTACCGTCGTCAAGAGTGATGTTTCTTGTTTTGAAGAAGTTGGGGTTGTAACGCGGATCAACGAAATGAACGGTTACATGCTCGCTTTCACGAAGATAGTTATCGACAGTCTCGACAACGTATCTTGTCGGCGCAATAGCGTCGGAGGTGGAAGTTGCGGAACGGTAAGTCTGCTCGTCACCGAGAATGATTATCTCAACGGGAGACTCAAGCTCTGCGAGAAAATCGATCGTTTCCTGATCAAGCGTAAAAACGTGCTCGGTCGTAAGGTCGACTTTGAGCGTAAATCTCTCAGCCGCAAGCGTTACAACAACGTTTACCGCAATAACTATAGCGATAAAAAGGATCGTAAAGACGGTCGCAAGAGAACCGAATTTAACTTTGTTTTTGTTTATACGGGGGATCTTCTGATCCGAAACGTGGCCGCCGAGAGCCGCAACGGGGCCCTGCTGTTCTGCCACTTCTTCAACGGTTTCGACGGTCTCTGCGCTCTCCGCGGTTTCTTCCGCTTCGACTACTTCAACGGTCTCATTAACGTTTTCATTGATGTTTTCGTTAGTCATTTCTCTTGCACCTCCTTAGCTCCAGCGGCGTTTTTCGATCATTCGAACTGCAAGGAACAGGAAGATGACCGTTACGGAAATATAATAAACAATCGGGGGAAGATTGAGTATGCCGTTCGTGAAATCGTCAAACTGCGCGTAAATATTTGCGTGCATGATGATATTCGCAAGCCAGGACGGCATAAACATCGCAAAAAAGTCTACAACGAACATGAAAAACAGTATTGCCATCGTGCCTGCCGCAGCCTCAACCGAGCTTTCGGTGAGAGCCGAGACAAAAAGACCGATAGAAATTATCGCGCAGAGCGCAAGAACGGTGCCGATAAGGTTCGTTGCAAGGCAGCCGTAGTCAACGGTGCCGAAAATATCGATGATAAGAACGTAAAACAGGTTTATGGATGTGCAGAGCAGGAAAATGATGAGCGCACCGAAGAATTTACCCAGAACGAGCTGGTAAAGGCTTATCGGTGAGGTCAATAAGAGCTGGTCTGTCTTGTTTTTCTTCTCTTCGCTGAAAAATCGCATCGAGAGGATACCTACAACGACCATATCGACGAAAAACAGCCAGAAGCCGAAATAGTCGCCGAGATAGCTCGTGTTCTGCCAGATAACGAAAAGGGTGAAGAGGATCGCGGAGAGGAATGCGTATATCGCAAGAACGAACCAGCCGATCGGGTTCTTGAAAAATGCGACAAGTTCACGTTTAATTATCGCTGTCATCGTTCTTCTCCTCCTTTTCCTCATTATTTTCTTCTTTGTTTTCGGACGCTTTTTCTTCGGCCTTTTCGTCCTTCTTGCCCGCAAGAGCACGCTGCTCGTCGTTCTGCTGAACGAGCTGCAGGAAGATATCTTCAAGAGACATGCCGAGAGGCGTTATCATAAGGATATACCAGTTTCTCTTCGCACATTCGTCGAAAAGAAGACGGCGGATATCGACGTTCTTTTCCGCTTCGATGATAAAGTCGATCGTTCCTTTTTCGAAAGAACCGACATATTCGATCTTCGCAACGCCCGGGAGAGCGCCGAGAACGCCGATAACGTCTGCATCTTCGGGAGCCGCAAGACGTACGCCGTAACGGCTGTTTGCGCCCATTCTCATCGTAAGGTCATCTGCAAGAGCGTCCATAACGATGAAACCTTCGTTCATTATTATAATACGTTCGCACACTGCCTGAACTTCCGAAAGAATATGGGAAGAAAGAATGATCGTTCTTCTCGTGCCGAGCCTTTTTATAAGGTTACGGATCTCGACGATCTCTTTCGGGTCGAGACCTGCCGTCGGCTCGTCAAGAATAAGGATCGGAGGGTCACCGATAAGAGCCTGCGCAAGACCTACACGCTGTTTGTATCCTTTTGAAAGGTTCTTTATAAGGCGGTTATATACTCCGGTGATCTTTACAACGTCGCAGACTTCCGCAATATGTTCCTTTTTCTTTTTGATATTTTCCTTTTTGCCGCAACCTTTGAGGTTGTAGACAAAATTGAGATATTCTCTGACCGTCATATCGTGGTAAAGCGGCGGAATTTCGGGCAGATAGCCGAAGTTTTCTTTCGCTTTTGACGGTTCTTCCAGCAGGTCGTGACCGTTTATGACGATCTTGCCTGCGTGAGAGGAGATGTATCCCGTAAGCATGTTCATGGTCGTCGATTTACCCGCACCGTTGGGGCCGAGAAGTCCGACGATATCGCCTTGGTTTATGGTGAAGCTGATATTATTGACAGCAACTTTGTTGCCGTATCGCTTCGTTAAGCCGGAAACGGTTATCATGAAAAACTCTCCAATTATAGATTTATGTTAATTGAAAAATGCTCTGGATCATTCGACGATCGCAAGGTGAAGTTCGCCGAGCTGTTTGAGGTCGGGCGCGGACGGGCAGTCTGTCATAAGTTCGGAAGCGTTCTGAACTTTCGGGAATGCGATAACGTCACGCAGGCTTTCTGCACCGAGGAGCTGCATTACAAGTCTGTCAAGACCGATGCCCATGCCGCCGTGAGGAGGTGCACCGTATTTGAATGCGTCGGTAAGATAGCCGAATTTCTTATAGGATTCTTCTTCGGAAAGGCCGAGAAGAGCGAAAATTCTCTGCTGGAGAACGGGATCGGTAATTCTGATCGAGCCGCTGGAGAGCTCAACACCGTTAAGAACAAGGTCGTATGCCTTTGCTCTTACGTTTGCCTTGTCTGTCTCAAGATAGTCGAGACATTCATCGAGCGGAGAAGTGAACGGATGGTGCATTGCAACGAAGGTACCGAGTTCTTCGTCATATTCAAAGAACGGCATTTCGGTAATCCACATCAGGTCCCAACCCTCGGGCTTGATCTCGAGACGTTTTGCAGTCTCGTTTCTGAGCATACCGAGCTGAGAAAGAACGTGGGAGTTATTGGTATCTGCAATGATCATGACAACGTCGCCCTTTTCAGCGCCCATTTCGGTGAGAATAGCGTTCATTTCGTCTTCGGTCATGAATTTTGCAAAAGAGCATGCGGTCGCATCTTCGGTAAGTCTGATCCATGCAAGACCCTTGCCGCCGCAACCTTTGATATATTCGGTAAGCTTGTCTATTTCTTTTCTGGTAAGTTTTGCGGAGGAGTTTTTAGCGTTGATCGCTCTTACGCTGCCGCCGCCCGAGATAGCGCCGGTAAATACGGAAAAGCCGCAGTTTTCAACGATCTTCGAAAGGTCGTGAATTTCCATGCCGATACGGGTGTCGGGCTTGTCGGAACCGTATTTTGCCATAGCTTCGGCGTAGGTGAGACGTTTGATCGGGAGCTGAATATCAACGTTAAGCATCTCTTTGAAGATCTTCTGCATATAGCCTTCGCCGATCTTGAGAACGTCTTCAACGTCAACGAAAGACATTTCCATATCGATCTGAGTAAATTCGGGCTGTCTGTCCGCACGGAGGTCTTCGTCACGGAAGCAACGCGCGATCTGGATATAACGGTCGAAACCCGCTACCATGGAAAGCTGTTTGTAAAGCTGGGGAGACTGCGGAAGCGCATAGAAGTTGCCCGGATGAACACGGGACGGAACGAGATAGTCTCTTGCGCCTTCGGGTGTGGATTTGATGAGCATCGGGGTCTCGATCTCGATAAAGCCGTTATCGTAAAAATAGTCTCTTGTGATCTTCGCAACTTTGTTTCTGAAAAGAAGGTTGTTTAAAAGATCGGGACGGCGAAGGTCGAGATATCTGTGCTTGAGGCGAAGCTCTTCGTTAACGTTGGAGTTTTCAACGATCTCAAACGGAGGAGTTTCGCTCTTGCCGAGAACGGTGAGGCTTTCAACGGAAACTTCGATCTCGCCCGTTGCCATATTTTTATTGATCGCATTTTCGCCTCTTGCGGTAACGGTACCTGTTGCGGTTATAACGTCTTCGGAACGGAGAGTGTATGCAATATCGAAAAGATCTTTCGCTTTCTGCTCGTCAAAAGTGAGCTGAAGAATACCTGTTCTGTCACGAAGGTCGATGAATATAAGGCCGCCGAGAACTCTTCTTCTCTGTACCCAGCCGGCAACGGTGATCTTTTTGCCTTCATCTTTTATATTGAAATTACCGCAGTAGTCTGTACGGTTAATATACATAATTGATCTGTCCTTTTCTAAATTTTATTATATTTATTCGTCACAAATGTGAACTTAACTTCTCAATATAGTGGTCAATGCTTCAATATCCGATATATCGATCTTTGAAGCTTCGCCGAGCGCCATGTTTCTCAGGTCCGCAGAACCCGTTTCGAGTTCGGAATCTCCGAGAACCATCGTGTAGCGCGCGCCGATCTTGTCAGCGTATTTCATCTGCGCTTTTACGGATCTTGCCATGAGGTCGGTTTCGACGTTTATGCCGTTTTTACGGAGTCCGTCTGCGATCGTGAATGCTTTCTGCGCCGCATTGTCGCCCATCGATGCAATGTAGATATCCGCAACAGGGTCTGTTCCGAAATCGGGAATAAGCGGGAAAAGTCTTTCGATACCGCTTGCAAAGCCGACTGCAGGGGTGTGCTTGCCGCCGAGTTCTTCGATAAGTCCGTCATATCTGCCGCCTGCCGCAACAGCAAGCCCCGTTTTTTCATCGATAAGTTCGAAAACGGTCTTTGTGTAGTAGTCGAGGCCGCGGACGAGACCGGGGTCTTCTTCGAATTTCGTGCCGATTGCGGTGAGAGCGTTTTTGACTGCCGCATAATGCGTTTCGCATTCATCGCAAAGGAAGTCCGTGATCTTCGGCGCATCTTCCGCGATCTTCTGGCAAACAGGGCTCTTGCAGTCGAGAATTCTCATCGGGTTTCTCTGAAGTCTGCCTTTGCAGGTTTCGCAAAGCTCTGTTTCACGTGAAGCAAAAAATTCCTTGAGCGCTTCCTGATATCTTGCGCGGCAAACGGGGCAACCGATCGAGTTGATCTTGAGGTATACGCCGTTGATGCCGAGATTTTTAAGGAACATCTGCGCCATTTCGATCAGTTCCGCATCTGCAAACGGAGACTGCGCGCCGTAAAGCTCCATACCGAACTGGTTGAATTCGCGGTATCTGCCTGCCTGCGGTTTGTCGTAACGGAAAACATTGATCTTATAGTAAAGCTTTAACGGTAATGCGCCGCCGAGAAGACCGTTTTCAAGCGAAAGACGGACTGCCGATGCGGTGCCTTCGGGACGGAGGGTCATAGATCTGCCGCCCTTATCGTCAAAGGTATACATTTCTTTCTGAACGATATCTGTAGTGTCGCCTACGCCGCGTGCGAAAAGTTCCGTCTCTTCAAAAGTCGGGAAACGGACTTCTTTATAGCCTGCGGAGAGAGCTGTTTTATCCGCAACAGCTTCAACGTAGCGCCATTTGTAGGAATCCGAGGGCAGAACGTCATTCGTGCCTCTCGGTGCTTTTATCAGTGCCATTGTTTTTCCTCCCAAGGGGTCTTTATATCAATTAATTTTTAACGGTTTAATATATGTTTTTCTTGCGTTTGCCTGTCGTGAGGATCGGTTCTTTCCATTCAAGATCGCCTCTTTCGAGCGCCTTGACGATGAGCTCCGCCGTGGTAATGTTTGTCGCAACGGGGATATTATGAACGTCGCAGAGACGTAAAAGCGTAGCGCCGTCAAATATTTCGGTCTCCGTTACCGACGGATCGCGGAAAAAGAACAGGATGTCAACTTCCTTGTTCGCTATTCTTGCCGCGATCTGCTGATCGCCGCCGTGATGTCCGCTCATAAAACGCTGGATCTCAAGACCCGTTGCGTCGGCAATGAGTTTACCCGTCGCCGCCGTAGCGCACAGCTTATGTCTTGCGAATGTTCCGCAGTTTGCAACGCAGAACTGTACAAGCAATTCTTTACGTTTATCATGCGCAATAAATGCAATATTCATTTCTTTTCCTCCTTGATCCCGATCACCAGAACTTATAAAGCTCTGTAAATTCGCCGTCTGTTCTTGCGGCGATATTCATGTATGCCCTCTTTGAACGGGCACGTTTTGTGTCGATGACGAGCTGTTCGGCGTTTAACGCTTCGGCAGTCTTCTTATCTTCCGGAATAAGCCCCAGAAGCTTGACGCAAACTCTGTCTATTATTTCATCAATGTTCGGCGCCGTTCCGTTTTCGATCGCTTTTGCCCTTACTCTGTTTACGACCATCGAAACCTCCGCACTTTTTTCATATGCCGTCGCGGCGACACGTTCCGCATCATGGATCGATGTAACGTCTGGTGTTGCAACGACTATAACGTGGCTTCCTCTTACGAAGAAACAGTCAACCCCTCTGCCTATTCCCGAAGGACAGTCGCAAAGAACATAGTCGTATTCGTTTTCCGAGAGCAATTGCTGCGCCGTTTTCAAAAGAAATTCGCTCAAACCGTCGGGATCTTCGGGCGCTTTCAACGGTGCGGAAAGAAGATAAAGCCTCTCTTTTCCGTTAACGTGAACTATCGCGTCCTCAACCGTGCATCTTCCTGCGAATGCGTCGCCCGAATCCCAGATATGATCGTCACTCATTCCGAAAACGATATCGAGGTTTTTCAGATAAACGTCGCAGTCTATCGCAAGAACTCTCTTTCCCCTCTCCGCAAGGCTCGCGGCAAGGTTTGCGGTAAGCGTCGTCTTTCCGACTCCGCCTTTGCCCGATGCGATAACTATCAGCTTTCCCATAAGGCGCTCCTTTCTTTTTACTGTCAGCTTATAAGCTGACCTTCGTTGTGCGCGGAGATAAATCTTTCTTCTTCCGAAAAATAATACGAAAGAACGTCTTTTACAAGCTCCGCATTTATCGGCGATGCGCTGAGGCCGCCGTTTTCAATAACTATCGCAAATGCGATCTCCGGATCTTCCGCAGGCGCAACGCCGACCATAAGCGATGTCGGTATGCCCGTCGTTTCTGCGGTACCCGTTTTAACGGCAATAGTCGTTATCTTGAAGTCTTCAAAACCCGAATATGCCGAACCGCCCTTTTCCATCGCCGCCATTCTCATACCTTCGAGTATTGCATCGACGGTCGATTTTTTAAGGTCGATCTTTTCGACGACTTTCGGCTCCGTTTCGCTTACGATTTCGCCCGTCGTCCTGTTTCGTACTGCTTTTATAATGAACGGCTGATAACGTGTTCCGCCGTTTGCGATCGTTGCAACGTAGTTTACGAGCTGAAGCGGTGTTGCCGTCGTGTAAGACTGACCGATAGCCGTAAGAATCGTGTCCGCCGCCTGCCATGTCTCGCCGAGAGATTCAAGATACTCTTTACTTGCAAGCGTGCCCTTGCTTTCTCCGGGAAGCTCGATGCCCGTTTTCTGCCCGAAACCGAAAAGTGAGCCGTAATGACTTAATTTATCGATAGTAAGCAGTCTGCCGACATCGAAAAAATAACCGTTGCATGATTTTTTGATCGCCGTGTAAATATCCATATTGCCGTGCGCCGTGTATGCAAAGCACGACGGCTGGTATGTCTCGTAATATGTGTAGTAACCGCCGCATTTGTAGGTGGTCTTCTGTGTTATGACCTCTTCTTCGAGCCCGGCGATGCCCGTAAGCATCTTGTAGGTCGAGCCGGGAGGGAAAAGACCCGATATCGCGCGGTTTACGTACGGTTTTCCCGGATCCTTCGAGAGCGTCGAAAAATCGGAAAAATAAGTAGATAAATTATAGGTTGGGTAAGATGCCATCGAATAGATCTCGCCCGAATGAACGTCCATAAAGATCGCAGCGCCCGAGTTTGCCGCCTCTTCGCCGTTCTGCTCCTTGAGCTTTCTTATAACTTCCGCAAGCCCCGCCTCCGTTATCTTCTGCATATCCGTGCTGATAGTTAAGATAACGTCGTTTCCCGCGATCGGCTCAACGTCCTCGATTATATCCACAACGTTGCCCGATTTATCGGTCTGTGCGTATTTATAGCCGTCGGTGCCGCGAAGCCAGTCTTCGGCGATCTTTTCGATGCCGTCTTTGCCGAGCGTATCGTTGATCGAATAGCCGCTGTCTTTTAAAACTTCGTATTCTTCTGCGTTGATCTTACCGACATAGCCTATGATATGAGACGCAAATCTTTCGTTTACGTACGATCTTGCGCTGCCGATCTCGACCGTGACGCCCGGAATTTCGGTTCCGCGTTCTTTTACCATCGTTATCGTTTCAAGGCCGACATCTTCGGCGAACGTGTAAAAATAACCTGTGCTTTTGTTTTCGATGCCGTAACGTATTGCGATGATGTCCCTTGCTCTGGAAGTGGGATAATCCGAAAGTTTATAATATTTTATAAGCGCCGCCAGAGCGTCTTCAGCAGTTATGTTTGCGGCGATCTTTTTCTTTTTGAGCCATGAAGAAAAAGACGAAACTTTCGATGAAGATGAAAGGAAGTCTTCATAATATATATAAGGCTCTGTTTTCGATATCGGAAAATCGTCGGTATACTCCTCGCCGCACTTCTCGAAAATATCGAGAACCGTATCGATCGTTGCGTTGAGGTTTTTGATTATGCTTCGGTTGAACTCGACCGTCATTACCGACGAACTCTGAACGATCGGACTGCAGAACCTGTCGAGAATCTCGCCTCTCGATGCGTCGACGGTCGTTTTTGTTATTACGCTGTTTCTCGATGCTTCGAGATATTCTTCGCCGTCAATAAGCTGAAGTTTTATAAGCTGGAGGATAAATACCCCTATTATAATAAGGAAGATCGCCATTATGACGAGGATCCTTGTCGGCTTTTCTACCATATACCCTCCCTTTCTTCATGGCGCGCAAAAAGTTTGCTCATGAATCTGATTATCGGGTATGTTATGATAACCGTCGGCACTGTCAGCACCGTTTTCGGAAAAACGATATATATAAATACGTCGTTTATAAGCTCCGAGGTGAAAAATGCGTAAAGACAGCCTATTATGCATTCCGCGGCGACCGTCGAAACGAAAGTCAGGAAAAATGCGCCGACTGCCGAGACGGAGATCTTCTGATAGACCGTTATCCCGACAAGGTAGCCGATTATCATAAAAGTTACAGCATTCACGCCGAAGACCGACGATGCCGTAAAATCAAGAAAAAGACCGAAAACAAGTCCGTATATCGCGCCGAAACGCTCTTTTTCGACCATCGCAATGCTTACGACCGCCGAAAGCAGGAAACACGGACCGATCCCGAATATTTTGATCGGTACAAAGACCGCATCCAGCAGATAAAAAACGATGAAAACAAGCGAATAGCCGATTATTCTTTTTCTCATTCGCCCGTCCACGCTCCGTCCGTTATGTACAGTCTGCGAACGCCGATAAGATCAGCCGCAGGTTCGACCGTTGCGTTCTGCGCAAGACCGTTATCCTCGGATTCGACTTTCGTTACCGTGCCGATAAGTATTCCCGCAGGAAATACGCCGCCGAGGCCCGAAGTGAAAACAAGGTCGCCTCTTATGACCGAAGCTTCCGCCGTGAGGTACGAAAGTCTGCAAAGACCTTTCGCGCGCAGTTCAACGTCGCCCTCCGTAACTCCCGTAGCTTCACTTCTTTTTACGGTTGCGCCGACAGCCATAGAGGGGTCTGTTATCGCGGTAACGGTTGCCCAGTTAAGACCTACTGCCGTGACTTTCCCGACAAGCCCGTCAGATGCGACCGCAACGGAATTTAATTCGATGCCGTCGAGCGTTCCTTTATTGACGGAATATGTCGAGCCGAAGCCGTCCGCCGCCGTCGAAACAATGTCTGCCGCAATAAAACGCAGGTCGGGAGAGGTTTCGATGATATTTGATATATTTTTAAGACGCTCGATCTCTACTTCGTTGGTGTACGTTTCGGCGAGCGCCGTTTCAAGCTCTGTTACTTTCTTTTTTAATTCTTCGTTTTCTTTCTGAAGCTCGGAGAATTCGGTAAAAGTATTGATAAAATCCTCCGTGCCGTTTTTTATCCATGTGCCGAATGAGGCAAAAGGCGTCGCTATCGTGCCTATAAGGTCCCTCGGTGCGGTGACACCGCCGTCAAGAAGCATATTAAGCATAAATCCTGCGAGGAACGACGCGATAAAAACGAGCGTGATGAAAAATTTTCCGCGGAAAAAATCTCGCATACAGCTTCTCCATTAGATAGTGGTGTTTGTGTGTTGTTGTAAAAATCAGTCGAGTGTTGCCGCCTGCTTGAGCTTATCGATCATTCCAGCCGCTCTGCCTGCGCCTATTGCGACACAGTCGAGCGCGTTGACGGCGACTTCCGTCGAAACACCCGTTTCTTTATAAATAAATTCGGACCAGCCGGGAAGCTGAGATCCGCCTCCGATTAGGATTATCCCGTTCTGGATAATATCTGCCGCAAGCTCCGGATCGACCCTTTCGAGCGTTGCCTTGATCGCATCGATAATTCCGTCGAGCGATTCCTTTATCGCAATATAGACCTCGTCCGAGGAGATCGTGAGGTTCAGCGGAAGCCCGTCAATAAGGTCTCTGCCGCTTACGGTCATAAAATCGACCGTCTCTCTTTCGATCGCGGCGCCGAGCCTGATCTTTATCTCTTCTGCGATCTGATCGCCGATGAGGATGTTATAAGTCTTTCGGACGTATGCAACGATATCTTTATCCATCTGTATTCCGCTGCTCTGGCAGGTCGTTTCGGCAACGATGCCGCCGAGAGATACGACCGAAACTTCAGTCGTGCCGCCGCCTATATCGACTATCATATGTCCGCTCGGTTCGAATATCGGAAGGTTAAGCCCGATAGCCGCCGCCAGCGGATCGTCGAGAAGATGGACTTTTTTTATTTTTGATGACAGTACGGCGTCCTCCACAGCTCTGCGCTCAACCGCAGTCGATCTGTACGGAACGGTGACGACCGCCCTTATGGGAGTAAACGGACGCTTGATCTTGCGAACGAAAGATTCGAGCATGATCGATGTCCTGTCGAAATTTGCAATAACCCCTTCGTCAAGCGGACGGATAGCGGTTACGGTGTCGGGAGTTCTGCCGAGCATCTGCCTTGCCTCTTCGCCGACTGCCATGAGTTTGTTTGAAAAACTGTCTGTCGCAACAACGGACGGCTGATCGAGAAGCATTCCTTTTGTTTTGCTGTAAAAACGTGTGTTGCAAGTGCCGAGATCGATTCCTATATCGTAGATGCCCAAAACGATACCCCCTTCTTTTTAAGTATGTCGTAAAGCGGCGAGAGCGGAAGCCCCACCACGTTGAAATAATCGCCGACTATCTTCTCAATAAAAACGCACGCTCTGCCCTGTATCGCGTACGCGCCGGCTTTGTCGGAACATTCTCCCGAAGAAACGTATTCTCTTATTTCTTCTTCGGAAAGTTTTTTGAAATGAACTTCTGTTTTGACGGCGAACGTCTCTTTCCCGTCTTTGTCTGCGACCGTAACGCCCGTGTAGACTTCGTTGACTTTTCCCGAAAGCTTCAAGATCATTCGGTAGGCATCGGCATCGTCTTTCGGTTTTCCCATTATGCCTTCGCCTTCGAGGTAGACTACGGTGTCCGCCGCAATGACTATCGATTCGGGGTTTTCCGTAAAAACGCTTTCGGCTTTCTTTTCGGAAAGAAAACGCACAAGCTCATCGGGCTTTTTAATATCGCACGACTCGTCCGCATCCGAAACGCATATGCGGAATTTTACCCCGATCTGCTCGAGCAGTTCGCGGCGCCTCGGAGATGCCGATGCAAGGATAACGTCGGCTGTTTTTGAGTTCGTTTTGATATTATCGGTCATTTTTCGGTGTTCCCCATGACAATGTTGAGAATTTCTCTGTATTTTGCGGGGCTTGTCGCCTTGAGCTCGTAAATACGCTTTGCCATAAAGCGAAGCAGGTCTTCTTCGGCGCCCGAGTTCATCAGTATCGCCGTGTCTTTCGTGCCAAGGTCGTATGCCGCACAGATCTTTGCCATAACTTCTCTCGACGGAACGAGGGGCATTCCGGTTCTCGGATCTGCCCCGTTTTCGAGGGAAGCGAGGTACGAATGGCTGATGCCTATAAGTTCACCTGCCGCACGCAGGCTCAGTCCCCTCTTTATACGTTCGCGCTTGAGTATCTGTCCGTGGTCGGTTTCGACCCGGTGTTCTTTATATTCGGGATCCTTACTGTTCATCCCAGTTGTGCCATACGTTCTGTACGTCGTCGTTTTCTTCGAGATGATCGAGAAGCTTCTGCATATTCTTGATCTGATCTTCGTCGGTAAGAGCTATGTAGGTGGAAGGCACCATTTCAGCTTCTGCGGAAAGGAAGGTGTAGCCCTTCTGTTCGAGAGCTTCGCAGACTGCGCTGAGATTTTCGGGTGCGGTGTAGATTTCGTAAACTTCTTCTTCAACAACGTAGTCTTCGGCATCGAGCTCGAGAACGTCGTCCATAAGTTTTTCTTCGGAATATTCTTCCTTGTCGATTACGATAACGCCTTTTTTGGTGAACTGCCAGTTAACGGAACCTGTCTGACCGAGGTTACCGCCGAATTTATCGAAATAGTGACGGACGTCTGCGGCGGTTCTGTTTCTGTTTTCGGTAACGGCTTCAACGATTACAGCGATGCCTGCAGGACCGTAGCCCTCGTAGGTGATCTCTTCGTAGTTGACGTTTTCGCCTTCGCCGGATGCTTTCTTGATGCATCTTTCGATGTTGTCGTTGGGAACGTTGTTTGCCTTAGCCTTGAGAATGATATCTTTAAGACGGCCGTTGGACTCGGGATCGGGTCCGCCGTTCTTGACAGCGAGAACGATCTCTCTGCCTATTTTTGTGAAGACGCTTGCTCTCTGCTTATCTGTCTTCTCTTTTTTGTGCATAATGTTTTTCCACTTGGAATGACCGGACATAATAACCTCCAAAAATGTATCTGAGAATTTATTTTATAATTATTTTTATAAACCTGATTTAGATTATTTTCTGACAAGCGTCAGGAAAAGAACGGGCAGCGACCATATGGCGTTGAAAAGAACGGTCCATATGGGGCCGGGCGCCGTACTGTCGATAAAAAATGCTATCGCCGTAAGAGCAAGGCCGAGAATGATCGATGCGATCTTTATAAGCACGCTCATATTTACGACAGATGCAAGCTTTTTCGCTTTTCTTACCGAAGAGAGAATACCGATCGCGTTTTTCGTCGTTATCATATCGGGAAGCGCATCCGTTTCTTCAATATGCTCGCAGACTTCGTTTATGAGCGATCTTTCGTCCGCATCGGGAACGACGATCTTCGTGTTGTTAAGCCCGTAAAGCTTCTGGATCGCGATCTCGGTGATATTGCAGTCGTTTGTCGTTGCAATGATCGAAAAATCTTCGCCGACTGTCTCTGCCGCACGCTTCATTTCGGGATCGCACGAATAGCTGAAAACGGTGTAGGAAACGAGCGTTCCGTTAATGACCGTATAGATCATGCTTCTGTTTGTAGAAGTCAGCGCCGCTTCGGTCTCCTGAGGCAACGGCATGATCTCGTAGGAAAGAAGCATATTTCTGTTGCCGACGAGAACTTCGTCGCCGTAGATATGCGCGAGAATACCGTAATTTTTCATATACCGCCAGTCGTCAACAGGGGGCAGCCTTTCGGCATCGCAGCCTGTCTCCGCAACGAAAGTCGGTGCGAACGGAGATTCGGATTCGAGCAGTATCGCCGCCGTAAATTCGACCGCGTCCGCCATTTTCTCTTTATCGCGGAAACGGAAACGCTCCATTTTCGTCTTCTTTGCAGGGAAAAGATCTCTGTCGGAAACGACGAGTGTTTCAACGTCTCTCATCGCTTCAATCGAGTGGTAGCCCAAAAGCACGCTTCCGAGCTTACGCAGACGTCTCTGCTCCGCAATGTAGGGCAGAACGAAAGCCATCTCTGCCGCAAACGACGAGGCGATCGCAAAAAGCGCCGCAAATGCCGATGCAAATGCTCCGAAACCCGAAATAAAGCCGATTATCATCGAAACTACCAGTATCGCACCGCAGGTCGCAGGAACGAAAATTCTGATCTTTTCTTCGGACGGGTCGCCCTCGTAAGTCGTATCGACAACGTTCGGGAATTTAACAACGGGATTTACGATACAAACGCGGTCTATCGCACGCTTGTGCATATCGATGTCGCCCGTATTAACAACAAATGTCTTGCTGTTTTTTATTAAATTCAGGTTATTTATTATCTCGCAGATGAAGAAATATTTCATCAGCATCGAGATCGTAACGGAAATAAATACCGCCGGTGCGAATGTGTGAAAAGCCTGATCCTCCGCGGTAAAGATCAGCACCAGCGACTGGATTGCCGTCGCAATGAGCGCAACGGAAGTCAGCGAGTCGTTCGACGGACGCATGTAGAATATCGAAAGAAGTCCGTCGCCCATCTCCTGTGCGCAGAAAACAAAGACCAGTACCGAAAGCGCGAGGCCTGCAATACCGTTAACGAGCGGCGGAAGACCCAGAACGGCAAGTATCGCCGTAAGCACTGCCGCAAAAGCCGCAACAGTCGTCTTGACCCCGAACGCATCTTTCGATGCCTGCGCGATGTTGTATTGTTCGCGGAAATAATTGTCTCTCAAAAAAATTACCCCGATGTTCGCCTTTTAAGCTTTGTCCTGTCTGACTTTTTCGTACATCGCAACGCCTGCCGCAACGGAAATGTTCAGCGACGTGATCTCGCCTGCCATGGGGATCTTTATAAGGTGGTCGCATCTTTCGCGTACAAGTCTCGAAAGGCCAGTGCCTTCGTCGCCCATAACGAGAGCAACAGCGCCGCGAAGGTCGGTCTGATAAATGTCGTTATCGGCAGCGCCGTCGGTACCGTAGATCCAGACGTTCTGCTCCTTGAGAAATTCGATCGTTTCGGAAATATTTACTACTCTTGCGATCTTCATATATTCGCATGCGCCTGCCGCGGTTTTATAGACGGTCGCCGTAAGGCCGCATGCTCCTCTTTTGGGGAGAATTATGCCGTGTACGCCTGCCGCATTCGCGGTTCTTATGATCGCGCCGAGATTTCTGGGATCGTTTATACCGTCAATAACGATAATGAACGGTTTTTCCTCTTTTTCTGCGGCATATGCGAGGATATCCTCGGGTTCGCAGTAGGAAAATTCGGTAGTGATCGCAACAACGCCCTGATGCGATGCGGAACGGGTCATGCTGTCGAGCTTCGCTTTTTCCGCTTCAACGACCGTTATGCCGTTTTCTTTTGCCATCGCAATAACTCGGACGATCGAGCCCTCTCTGTCGCCTTTCGCAACAAAAAGCTTGTCTACCGTTCTGCCCGAACGGATAGCTTCCATGACGGAGTTTCTGCCGAAGACCATGTTTTCGCTGTCTTCACCGGGCTTTTCTTCGTCTCTTCTTCTTTCGGGTCTGGGCGCTTTGTTGTTAATGGGTTTTTTATATGCGGGATTTCTTCCCGTTGTCTTTCCTTTGGGTTTGTTATCTCTCATTTTTAATCACCATTATACCTTTGATGTCAACTGATTTTTCTGTATTTTTTCGTAGCCTTTTTTCTTCTCAATGAGTTACATTATATTATAACACATTTTTTCTGTTTTGAAAAGGGGGTGCCGATTATTTCGACATTTTACATAAAATTAAGTCGATTATTTGTGCAATTTACACAATAAAAAATTCAGATTTACCGTTTTACACGAAAAACGACGTGAAAAAGTAGCCCAAAACCATGTTTATCGAAACAAAAACCGTGTTTCCCACGACCGAAACGGGGATATAATCCCGAAGCCTCATCTTCATAAACCCCGCAGGTATCGAGATAAAAGTACGTACGACCGGGATCAGCCTTGCCGTAAAAAGCCCGACCGCTCCCCGTCTGTCGATGAGATCGACCGTCTTTTTGTAGAGCCCTGCCGTCTTTTCGTATTTTTCGCAGATCTTTTTTACGGTGTCCGCAAAGATATACGAAACGCCGTAAACCGTCATTTCCGAAAGCATTGCCGCCGCCGATAAAATAATCATCGTTTTCATGAACGGGGCATATCCGAGCCGTACTATTACCCCTGCCGCCGGCATTACAAAACCGCCCGGAAAGCCCGGAATATTGAGATATTCGATAAATGCGAGCACGGCAATGACCGCAAGTCCGTATTTTTCAACAAATTCAATGATCGACTGTATGTCCATTTTCTTCTTCTTTCGTTTCGATTTTTGCAACGACGGGAAAGTGATCCGACGGGTAAATTTCGCCGTATGCCGTGCGGTCGATATATGCCGAAAGAATATCGATCCTTTTCGTCGTGAAAATATAATCTATCGGCGCGCCCTTCATCTTTCCTCGGAAACCGTGGTATGTCCGTGCATTTTCGGGGTCAAGCCTGTAGAGGATGCTGAACGAATCCCGAACGACCGTCTGCTCACCTTGCTCAATCATTTTTTTGACGGTCTTCGAGGTCGGCCGCGCGTTGAAGTCGCCCATGATGACGGTGCCGCAAAGCTTGTCACTGTCATGTTTTTCGGCAAGTCTGCGGATGAGCTCGATGCCCTTTACCCTTGCGAACGGGCTGAGGCAGTCGAGGTGCGTGTTGTAGACCCTGATAAGCCCGTTTCCGCCGTTTTTCGGACGTAAAATGCACCATGTACAGATGCGAGGAAAGAGTGAAAGCCATGAGCTACTCCCCTTTTTTTCGGGCGATCTGGACAGCCAGAATGTTCCCGATTCGACGAGCTCAAAAAGCTCTTTTTTATAAAAAATTGCCGTATATTCGCCCTTGGTTGCCGTTCTCGGCTCCCCGATACGGGCGTAATTTTGTGAAATTATTTCGAAACTTTCAAGCTTTTCGAGCGCATTTTTCGTCAGCTCTTGCGTCCCCAGAATATCGGGCGAGACTTTTTCGAAGAAATCCGTGACCGCTTCCGCCCTGTTTGCAAAGCTGTTTTTCGCCTTTTCGGAGCGTACTCTTTTGATGTTGAAAGTCGCTATCGTGTATGTCAAATCCTGCCTCTTTTCTCTGTAAAAGAGTCGAGCGCAGAACTGCTTCACGCAATATTCTGCCCTCGAAAAATGTCGTTTTAACTTGTTATTTTCCGCTCAGTATCGTCTCCGCAAGAAGCAGATCCTCAACTGTCGTTATCTTGATATTCGACGGCTGGCAAATTACGGTTTTTACCGCAATTCCAAGCTCTTCCGCCATCGATGAATCGTCCGTGAAATCGGAAAAACGGTCGGAGAATTTCTCGACTATCTTTCCGTAGATCTCCCTTGAAAAGATCTGCGGAGTTGCCGCCGCAAGAAGTTTTTTACGGTCGATCGTCTGCTTTATAAATCCGTCTTCGGTTATGAGTTTTACGGTGTTTACCTGAGGCATTGCCGCGATCGCCGCCCCGTATTCGTAAGCCGCCAGCGCAACGTTGTCTATATCGATCGGAGTGATCAGCGGTCTTGCTCCGTCATGCACCGCAACAAACGGCACACCCGGGTCAGTTGTATGAAAACCGATCGCCGCGGAGCTCTGCCTGCATCTGCCTCCCTCGACAACTGCCGAGAGCTTAGAAAGCCCGTATTTCTCTTTGAATGAAAGTATCGTTTCTATCTTTTCTTTTCTTGTAACAACGACCGTCTGCACTGTCTGTTCGGAACGTTCAAATGCGATCAATGTATGGACGAGGCACGGATAGTCTCCGAGAAGCTGTTCATTTTTGTCTTTTCCGAATCTTTCCGAAGAACCTGCCGCCGTTATGACAGCCGAAATTCCGCCGTTTTTTATCAATGCAAACACTCTTTCATTATAAATATAATCATAACACACAATATTATACGTTTTTTTTTTCATTTGTCAAGCGTTTTGTTATTGATTTTTTTGGAAATTTAGTATATAATGATATAAGAGAAGTTTTTGTCTGAAAGAAAGAATATTTTTCTGACAGAAACGTATCTGTAAATTTTATTATCGAAACTGTTATTTTTCCGAGTGAATTTATGCGTGTATTGTTTATAGGCGATATAGTCGGCAGCGCAGGACTTTCGCACCTGAAAAAAAATCTGCGTAAATTGACGGCTGAGTACCCGTGCGATATAGTAGTCGCAAACGGAGAGAACGTCAACCGTAAAAACGGGATAACGAAACAGGAAGCGGAAGAGATACGCTATGCCGGTGTCGATATAATAACTCTCGGCAACCATGCATTCCGTCAACAGAGCGTTTACGATCATCTCGACGACTGCAACTATATCGTCCGCCCTGCGAATTATCCGTCAGCCTGCCCCGGAGTCGGCACCGCCGAGTTCGAAACGGCAAAGGGTAGGATCGTTGTTGTGTCTCTTGCAGGTCAGGTCGATCTCGATCCTGCGGACAACCCGTTCTATACCGCAGACCGTATCGTAAAAGAAAACAGCGACGCATTTATCATCGTCGATTTTCATGCGGAGGCAACAAGCGAAAAACGAGCTCTCGGCTATTATCTCGACGGTCGTGTCGGCTGTGTTTTCGGAACGCACACTCACGTTCCGACCGCCGATGAGCAGTTCCTGCCGAAAGGCACCGCGTATATGACCGATGTCGGCATGACGGGGGCTTCGGACTCCGTTCTCGGTGCGGAAAAATCCCAGGCGATACAGCGGTTTCTGACCAAAGCGTACGTTCCCCTCGATCAGGCGGAGGGTGCGCCGAAAATAAATGCGGTCTATGCCGATACAGAAAAGAAAATTATCGAGAGGATATCTCTGTGATGTATACAAAAGAAGATCTTAAAAGGCACCTTGCCGAAATGAATTTTTTCCCGTGGGACACCGTTCTCGTCCATTCCTCGATGAAATCCATCGGTGAAGTCGAGGGCGGCGCAGATACCGTTCTTGACGCTTTTTGCGAATATTTCTGCGACGGTCTGCTTATTTTCCCGACCCACACATGGGCTACCATCAATGAAAAACACTATATCTACGATCCAGATAAAGAGCCTTCCTGCGTCGGTTTGCTGACGAATATGTTTATGAAGCGTGAGGGCGTAGTACGTTCGCTTCACCCCACCCACTCCGTTGCTGTTCTCGGTCAGAGAGCAAAAGAGTTTATCGAGGGCGAAGAAAATGCAACCACCCCCTGCCCCAGAAACGGCTGTTGGGGCAGACTTATCGAAGAAAGGGCAAAGATCCTTTTCCTCGGCTGTCCGCTCACCAAATTCACCTTCGTTCACGGCCCCGAAGAATGGCTCGATATTCCCGACAGACTTGCGCCCGCGATCGATCTCAAGATCAAAATGCCCGACGGAACTTATCACGACAGCTCTTTTCATAAGCACCAGTGTTCTTTCGGCAATGTTTCCGATAACTTCGGTAAGCTTACGGAACCGCTTCTCTCCAAGGGTATTGCGCAGAGAGGCAAATTCGGCGATGCTGACTGCATAATTGCCGATGCCGCACGTTCTTCCGATTTCGTCATGCGTCTTCTTCAGACCGATCCCGAGATCTTCAACGATCCCGATCCTATCCCTGAAGAATATTATGCTGTCAGACGTAAAATGAAGATCTCTCCGTCCATTCTCGCATGCGACGTTGCAAATCTCGAAAAAGAGATCAATTCCGTTCCCAATGCGGATTTTATACATATCGATATCATGGACGGTCACTTCGTTCCCAATCTCTCGTTCGGTCTCCCGATCGTTAGAGCCGTCAACGATCTGACAGATATCCCCCTCGATCTTCATCTTATGATGTCCAACCCCTCAAAATATATCGAAGCTTTCGCAAAAGCGGGCGCCGATATGATAAGCGTTCACTACGAAGTTGACGAAGATCTTTCCGAGCTCATTTCGCTTATCGAATCGTTTAACGTCAAGCCTGCCGTTGCGCTCAAGCCCGCAACTCCCGTCGAAGTCGTCTATCCTTATCTCGACAGACTCGCATCCGTTCTTATCATGACCGTCGAACCCGGCTTCGGAGGTCAGTCTTTCCATGCGGAGTGTCTCGAAAAAGTAAGAAAACTCCGCGCAGAGATTAGAAAACGCGGCCTTTCCGTCGAGATCGAAGCCGACGGCGGCATCAATACCTCCAATATCGGCCTCGTTTCCAATTCCGGAGTCTCGATCGCCGTAATGGGTACCGCGCTCTTTAAAGAAAGCGACAGAGAAGCTTTTGTCGACAGGTGCAAAGGCTGATGGGCCTTTTCAGCGGTATGGAGAGGGTCGTTTCAGAGCGTACTCTCAACATAAGAAAACTCCTTCTTGATCCCGACAGGACCGCCATGATAAACGTTAATACGACCGACGGTTTCTTCAAAAAGGGCCCGTTCGCCTCGTCACATATGATGGCGTCCATAAAAAATATCGTCCGTGCAAACGAATATCTGCTTCATTGCAGACGTGTCTTTGCCGTTGACTATCATTCCCCGAAAAGTCTCGAATTCCGTACTTTTCCTGAGCATTGCACCGCCGATGAACAGTGTCAGATCATCGAAGAACTCGAGAAATTCACTTCGTCTTCGGATGTCGTCGTAAAAAACTGCGCAAATGCGATGTTTGCAAACGGTTTTTTGCGCTGGTTTGCGGAAAACGTCGATACTCTCGATAATTTCATTCTCGTCGGCGCACATACCGATATCGATATCATGCAGCTCGCGCTCTCACTTAAATCGTATTTTAACGAACGCGACAGAGCCGCAAAGATCATCGTCGTCACCAATGCCTGCCGTACTTTTTCCGCGGAATCGCATAATGCAGACGATTTTCAGACGTTTGCCGCTTATAATATGCTCTTAAACGGCATATCATGCGTGAGTATATGATCAATATATGTTTTTATAAATTTTGAACATTATCACGTATTTTGATAAAACCTATTGACTTTTCACGTTGAATGATATATAATTAAGAAAAATAATTCACATACAGTATAATTTTGGAGGAATTTAAAGTGCAGGATGGAAAACAGAAAGCGCTCGATACGGCTCTTGCGCAGATAGAAAAACAGTTCGGTAAAGGTTCCGTAATGCTGCTCGGTCAGAATGCGGCAATGAATATAGATTCCATTTCCACCGGCTCGTTCTCCCTTGATATGGCGCTCGGTATAGGCGGCGTTCCGAAAGGAAGAATAGTTGAAATATACGGTCCCGAAAGCTCCGGTAAAACCACCGTTGCTCTCCATATGGTTGCAGAAAGCCAGAAAGCGGGCGGTACTGCCGCATTTATCGATGCGGAGCATGCGCTCGATCCCGAATATGCAAGAAATCTCGGCGTTGATATAGATTCTCTTCTCGTCTCTCAGCCCGATAACGGCGAGCAGGCTCTCGAGATCACCGAAACTCTCGTACGCTCCGGCGCTATCGATATAATCATCGTCGACTCCGTTGCGGCTCTCGTTCCCCGTCAGGAGATCGAAGGCGATATGGGTGACAGCCACGTAGGCCTTCATGCAAGACTTATGTCTCAGGCTCTCAGAAAACTCGCGGGTGCCATCTCAAAATCGATGTGCGTCGTCGTTTTCATCAACCAGCTCCGTGAAAAAGTCGGTGTCGTTTACGGCAACCCCGAAACCACGACCGGCGGCCGCGCCCTCAAGTTCTACGCATCCGTCCGTCTCGACGTAAGAAAAGTCGAAAACCTCAAAGTCGGCGGCGATGTTGTCGGCTCGAGAACCCGCGTCAAAGTAGTCAAAAATAAAGTCGCTCCCCCGTTCAAGGAAGCGGAATTCGATATCCTCTACGGCAAGGGAATTTCCCGTGACGGTGAGATCCTCGATATCGCCGTAAAACTCGATATCGTCCAGAAATCCGGCGCATGGTTCTCTTATGACGGCAGTCGTCTCGGCCAGGGCAGAGATAATTGCCGCGAACTTATCAAAAACAATGCAGAGCTCCGCGCAGAGCTCGAAGAGAAGATCACCGCCGCTCTCAAAAATACGGGAGAAGATCTCTCGGCAGTCGTTAAGACCAAGGGTTCGGATTCTCCTTCGGCTAAAGTCTCCATCGATGTTTCCGCCGAGGATTTCGAATAATTAAATGTTTAAAATAACTGAAATATCCCCTCAGCAAAAAGGCAGTCTTCTCAATGTTTTCGTAAACGGTGAATACGCTTTTTCCGCCGATTCGGGCTTTATCGTCGATGAAGATATTTTCGTCGGCAGACTGCTTGATGACGGCGCTTTTACGGCTCTCAAGACCGCCGCAGGTGTGCGCAAAGCCATGCGCCATGCGCTCTTTCTTCTTGAGCACCGTGATTTTTCGAAAAAAGAGCTTGCGACCCGTCTCGAAGAAAAGGGCTACGAAGAAGACTTTGCCGCTGCTGCCGCAGAAAAAATTGCGGCAATGGGATATATCGACGACAGACGTTACGCGGAGCGTCTCGTCGAGCGTAAAAAAAATAAAGTCGGCGAACAGCAGATACGCTATGAACTTTCCAAAGCCGGCATTTCCCGCAAAGATGCGGACGATATCCTCGCCGAGATGTATGACGAATCATCCGACGGGGTTGCCGTTGTTTTAAAAGAAATGCGCCGCAAGCTCAAAGGCGAGATACCCGAAGACCGAAAGGCGCAGGCAAAACTCTTCAATTCGTTCCGTGCAAAGGGTTTCACCTTCGAAACCG
This sequence comes from Clostridia bacterium, assembly GCA_017621705.1. Classification (GTDB taxonomy): domain Bacteria; phylum Bacillota; class Clostridia; order Oscillospirales; family UBA644; genus HGM12619. The sequence goes on from JAGASR010000002.1 coordinate 27,330, forward strand.
TCAAAGCGGCTTATGAAAAATACTGTGAAAACGAGGATTTACCCATTGATTGAAAATACAAAAGTCGGGATGATCGCTCTCGGCTGTGAAAAAAACAGGATCGACGCCGAAGTTATGCTTGCAATGCTCGAAAATGCGGGCTGTGAACTCTGCGCCGACGAAAGCGAGTGCGACGTTATAATCGTCCATACCTGCACATTTATCGATAAAGCAAAAGAAGAGAGCATCGAAAATATCCTTCGCGCCGCGGAAGAGAAAAAGTCCGGCAAATGCAAAAAACTTATCGTCACGGGCTGTCTTGCGGAGCGCTACAGAAGCGATATTCTCGAGTCGATCCCCGAAGTCGATGCGATCCTCGGTAGCAAAAGCTTCGATAAGATCATCGAAGTCATCGAAAAAGCCGAAGAAGAAAAATTCGAGCACTACGAGCCTCTCTGTAACGCTACCCCCACGGGTGCGAGAGTCCTCACCTCCCCCAACTATTCCGTATTCCTGAAGATCGCAGACGGCTGCTCAAACCATTGCACCTACTGCGTTATCCCTTCCGTCCGCGGCGAATTTATGCCCAGACCTTTCGTTGACGTTGTTTCCGAAGCCGAAGCTCTTGCGGCAAACGGCGCAGTCGAAATCAACCTCATCGCGCAGGATACGACCGCCTACCCCGATCTCTGTAAGCTCATCAAACGCATCGCTTCGATCGAGACCGTAAAATGGGTGCGTATTCTTTACTGCCGCCCCGAAGAGATCTCCGACGAACTTATCGACCTCATGGCGACAGAAGAAAAACTCGTCAAATATATCGATGTTCCGCTTCAGCATGCTTCCGAGCACGTTCTCAAATTAATGAACAGATCTATGAGCGACAGCGAACTTTCCGCCCTCGTCAATAAACTTCGCGACCGCATTCCGGGCGTTTCTCTCAGAACGACTTTCATCACGGGCTTCCCGCATGAATCCGAGGAGGATTTCGAGATTCTCTGCAATTTCGTCAAGACTTCCCGTTTCAACAATCTCGGCGTCTTCACCTATTCAAAAGAAGAAGGCACGAAAGCAGGCAGGATGCACGGTCAGATCGATCAGGAAACGAAAGAGCGCAGAGCCGATATCGTCATGAATATCCAGATGACTCTTCTCGAAAGCATCAACGAAGAATTTATCGGCAAGACCTTCGATGTCCTCTGCGAGGGCTACGACGAAGAAAAAGAGCTCTACACCGGCAGAACTTATTTCCAGGCGCCCGATATTGACGGCAGAGTTTATTTCCCGTCCGATGATCCGATCGAAGAAGGAACTTTCTGCAAAGTCATCCTCAATGTCTGCGACACATACGATTTCTACGGTTCTCTTTGCGAATAAAGAATGCTTCTTAAAAGAAAGAGTGGTATAATTATGATCAAAAAATTACCGAACATCATCTGCGGCATCCGCATAATCCTCATTCCTTTCATTCTTCTTTTCATGCTCAAAAATCCTCTGACCGCAGGCTTTTCCGTTCAGACAAGATTTTTAATCAGCGGCATTATTTTTGCTGTCGCTATCATTTCCGATGCGGTTGACGGCAAGATCGCAAGAAAGTTCGACGCTGTAACGAATTTCGGCAAATTCCTCGATCCGATCGCCGATAAATTGCTCGTTCTGAGCGTTCTTATGGCTTTCGTCGATCTGAAAATGCTCTCGTCAATCCCCGTCATCCTTATCCTTGCGCGCGAATTTCTCGTAACGGGACTTCGTCTCGGCGCCGCAGGCAAAGGCACCGTCGTTGCCGCAAACTACTGGGGCAAAGTTAAAACCGCGCTTCAGGGCGTTTCCATCGGCGTTGTTTTCATTGTCGTCGCTCTCTTTCCGACCGATCTTCTCGGTGCGGCATCCGTAATCGACGGCGAAGAGGTCTGCAACCTCCTCATTCCTCAGATCCTTCTCTGGATCTCCGCGGTTTATTCCGTCATTTCCGCAATTCCTTATTACATGGCTATGAAACAGTATATAAAAGACTGATCTTACGGGAGAAAAAACAAAATGCAACTTTTTAATTCCATGTCGGGTCGCAAAGAGACCCTCGAAGTAAACGACAATACCGTCCGCATCTATGCATGCGGTCCGACCGTTTATAACTTTTTCCATATCGGCAACGGCAGAGCGTTCACCGTTTATGACGTTCTTCGCCGCTATCTTCAGTATAAGGGCTATAACGTAAATTTTGTCCAGAACTTTACCGACGTTGACGATAAAATCATCAACAAAGCAAACGAAGAAGGCATCGGCTTTTCCGATGTTTCCAAAAAATATATCGCCGAATATTTCACCGATGCCGACGGACTTAATATCCAGCGCGCAACGACCCACCCCCTCGCAACCGAAAATATTCAGCAGATCATCGATATCGTCGCTACCCTCGTCGAAAAAGGTCATGCGTACGTTCTCGATAATGACGTTTATTTCCGTGTCCGCAGTTTCGCGGATTACGGTCAGCTTATCAGCCAGTCGATCGACGATCTTTCTTCCGGCGCTCGCATAAACGTTGACGAAAGAAAAGAAGACGCTCTCGACTTCGCCCTCTGGAAAGGCGCAAAAGAAGGCGAACCGTCCTGGCCCTCTCCCTGGGGCAACGGCAGACCCGGCTGGCATATCGAATGTTCCGCCATGGCTAAACGCTACCTCGGCGACACCATCGATATCCATTGCGGCGGCAGTGACCTCCGCTTCCCGCACCACACAAACGAGATCGCACAGTCCGAATGCGCAAACGGTTGCAAATTCTCGAAAATGTGGTTCCATGTCGGTTTCGTTAACGTAAATAACGAAAAGATGAGTAAGTCCAAAAACAACTTCTTTACCGTCCGCGACCTTGCCGCTGTTTACGGTTACGAACCCCTCCGTTATTTTGCTATCTCCGCTCATTACAGAAGCCCCATCAATTACGAGCCCGACCTTATCATTCAGGCAAAAGCGTCTCTCGACAGACTCTATAACTGCGCCGATAACCTCGACTTCCTCGCTTCTTCCGCGCCCGAAACAGGCATTACCGATGAAGAAAATGAAGTCCTCGCAAAATTCGACGTCTTTAGAGCTCGTTTCGAAGAAAATATGGACGACGACCTCAACACCGCAAACGCTCTTTCCGTTCTCTTCGAATTTGTCCGTGAGATCAACAGCACCGTTGCGGACAGCAAATATTCCAAAGAATTCTACGTTAAGCTCAAATCTCTCTTCATGGCTCTCGCTTCCGCCCTCGGTCTTCTCTATAATCAGGGCAAATCTACCCTCGAAGACGAAGTCGAAAAGCTTATCGAAGAACGCCAACAGGCCCGTAAAAGCAAGAATTTCGCCCGCGCCGACGAGATCCGCGATGAACTCAAGGCAAAAGGCATCATTCTTGAAGATACCAAAGACGGCGTAAAATGGAAAATGGTTTAAACAATAAAATAACTTGCATAAAGGGTGTCGGTGCAAAGCGCGCCGAGACCCTTGCAAAACTTGGCATAGAAACGGTCGGGAATCTTCTCGATTATTACCCCCGAGCTTATCTCGATATGAGCAAGACCGTTCCGATCAGAGAAATAACCGACGGAGAACCTGCCGCGGTCCGCGCGACGCTTATTACAGATGTTAGCGTCAAACGAACGGGTCGCGGAGGTTCTCTTGCGCTTTATTCGTTTTTCGTAAGCGACGGCACCGATTCGATGCAGATCACGCTTTTTAATCAGAAATATACCGCCGAAAAGCTCATGCGCGGCGGCGAATATATCTTTTACGGCAAGGGCGAGGTCACGGGCTTTTTCCGTACAATAAAAAGCCCCATAATCGAGCCTGCCGATAATGCTTCGGTCTTTCCCGTTTACCCACTCAGCGCAGGCATAAATCAGAAGATGCTAAGAACCTCCGTCCGTGCCGCGTTAAACGAATATTCAGGGCTCATCAAAGAGACCCTGCCCGATGAAATTATCGAAAAATACGGGCTTATCGGAAGAAAAGAAGCGTATGAAAATATTCATTTTCCCGAAAACGCCGAAGATTCGAAAAAGGCGCTTCACCGCTTCGTCATCGAAGAGCTTCTGTATTTCATTCTCGGCCTTTCCGTTCTCAAAAAAAAGAACAGAAAGCGCGTCTCAAAGCCCCTCACCTGCCCCGTCGATATGTCTGTCTTCTATTCGTCTCTTTCTTTTGGGCTGACGGGTGCACAGAAACGTGTAATTAACGAGTGCATCGAAGATATGCGCCGTCCGCTTTCTATGACGAGGCTCGTGCAGGGTGACGTCGGCAGCGGCAAAACGGTCGTCGCGGCGGCTTTGATGTATTATGCGAAAATGTGCGGCGCTCAGAGCGCAATGATGGCGCCCACGGAAGTCCTCGCCGTCCAGCATCATTCAAATCTTTCCTCTCTTTTCGAAAAGCTCGGCATCACCTGCGCGCTTTTAACGGGTTCGACGGGCGCCGCCGAACGTCGGCGCATCAAAGAAGGCATACTTTCCGGAAAGATAGATATATTAATAGGTACGCATGCGCTCATTCAGAAGGATGTTGCGTTCAAAGACCTTGCGCTCGTAATTGCCGATGAACAGCACCGTTTCGGCGTAAATCAGCGCTCTGCACTCACCGAAAAAGGCGAAAATCCGCACACTCTAATCATGTCTGCCACCCCTATTCCACGAACCATGGCGCTCATTCTTTACGGAGACCTTGATGTCTCCGTCATCGACGAACTTCCCGCAGGCAGACAGAAGATCTCGTCGTTTGTCGTAAACTCTGCGGCGCACGAAAAAATGTACGGATACCTGCGTGAGCAGATCATGGCAGGAAGACAGGCCTATGTCGTCTGTCCTCTGATCGAGGAAAACGACGAAAGCGAAACACGCTCCGTTATCGAGTTTTCCGAACAGCTCGCCGAAAAATATCTCAAATATATCAATATCGCATACCTTCACGGCAAAATGCCTGCAAAGGAAAAAGAGACGGTTCTTCGTAAATTCTCGGAGGGCGAAATAAGCGTTCTCGTTTCGACGACCGTTATCGAAGTCGGCATAAACGTCCCGAATGCGACCGTTATGATAATCGAAAATGCCGAGAAATTCGGGCTTTCACAGCTTCATCAGCTCCGTGGCCGAGTCGGAAGAGGCTCGAAAAAAAGCTGGTGCTTTCTCGTTACTGATCTCGGCGGTCAGTCGCGCTCCCGTCTTGAAAATTTCTGTAAAACGACAGACGGTTTCGAGATCAGCCGTCAGGATCTTGAGCTTCGCGGTCCGGGCGATCTTTTCGGGTCAAGACAGCACGGTCTTCCCGGCCTCCGCCTCGCTTCTCTTGCAGATATGGATTCGCTTCACGATGCACAGCAGATCGCATCCGAAATAACGTCAAAAAAAGGCTGGTATTCGCTTCCCGAATATTCAGAGATCGCTTCTGCGGTCGTTCGTCTCTTCGGCAAAACGACTGTTGTATAGCTCTCTTTTGACAATTTGTTGAACAATCGGCTTTTACTGTTGACATGTCCGATAATATATGGTATACTGAATGGCCGCATAGAAAAGGCCCCTAAAAACGGCTTGCCGTTGCCTTCGATAGCGAGACTTAAAATAAATGAGGGAAAAAAATGTACGCAGTATTCACCACCGGCGGCAAGCAGTATAAAGCATCTGCAAACGATGTTCTTTACATTGAAAAGCTTGACGTTGAAGCAGGTTCTGTCGTAACTTTCGATGAGGTTCTTCTTATCGGAGAAGACGGAAACGTAACCGTTGGCGATCCTTTCGTTAAAGGCGCAAAAGTAGAAGCTAAAGTTGAAAAGAACGGCAAAGGCAAGAAGGTTAAAATCTTCAAATATAAACCCAAAAAAGGTTACCGTAAGAGAGCTGGCCACAGACAGCCCTACACAAAGATCACGGTAACATCCGTCAACAAATAATTAAGGAGAGGTGTAAGACATGGCTCATAAGAAAGGCGTCGGCTCAACTAAAAACGGCCGCGATTCAAAATCTAAACGTCTCGGTGTTAAGAAGGGCGACGGTCAGTTCGTTCTCGCCGGCAACATTCTCGTAAGACAGAGAGGAACCAAGATCCATCCGGGCGCAAACGTAGGTATTGGCTCTGATGATACACTTTTCGCTCTTATCGACGGTAAAGTTTCCTTTACCCGTTACGGTTTCAACAAAGAGAAGAGAAAAGTTTCGGTTCAGGCAATCGAAGAATAATTAAGCAACACGCTGCGGAGATGATTTTGCAAAATAAATCATCTCCCGTTTTTTTAATGACCATCAGTTCGGAAAGGAATTAAAAGTATGTTTATCGACAGCGCAAAAATATATGTTCGCGCAGGCAACGGCGGTAACGGCGCAGTCTCGTTCCGCAGAGAAAAATACGTTGCGGCAGGCGGACCCGATGGCGGCGACGGCGGCAAAGGTGGAGACATCGTTTTAAAAGTAGACGATAATCTCAATACTCTTTCCGATCTTCGTTTCCGCAGAAAATTCGTCGCAGAAAACGGTGAGAACGGCAAAGCCGCTAAAATGTACGGCAAAAGCGCTCCCGATTTTATAATCAAAGTTCCCCGCGGAACTCTCGTAAAAGATCCCGAAAGCGGTCTCGTCATCAAAGATATGTCCGACGATGAACCGTATATCCTCTGCAAAGGCGGTAAAGGCGGCTGGGGCAACCGTCATTTTGCGACCCCGACCCGTCAGTGCCCCCGTTTTGCAAGAGCAGGCGTTCCGGGCGAAGAAAAAGAAGTTCTTCTCGAACTCAAACTTATCGCGGACGTCGGCCTTATCGGCTTCCCGAACGTCGGCAAATCAACGCTTCTTTCCGTTGTTTCCGCCGCTCGTCCGAAGATTGCCGACTACCATTTCACAACCCTCGTTCCCAACCTCGGCGTTGTCGGTCACGACGGTGAAGACAGCTTCGTAATGGCTGATATCCCCGGCCTTATTGAGGGCGCGGCTCAGGGCGCAGGCCTCGGTCACGAATTTTTGCGTCATATCGAAAGATGCCGTCTTCTCGTTCATGTTGTTGATATCTCCGGCTGTGAGGGCAGAGACCCGATCGAAGACTTCGATAAGATCAATGCCGAGCTTTCGGGCTTCTCCGAAGAACTCGCATCCCGTCCGATGATCGTCGTCGCAAATAAGATCGACTCGATCTATGATGAAGAATCCGCCGATAAATTCAGAAAATACGTTGCGGATAAAGGCCTTGAGCTCTACGAAATGTCTGCGGCTATCGCTGAGGGCACAGATGCTCTCGTCAACGCTCTTACCGCAAAACTCAAGACCCTCCCCCCTGTTACGGTCTATGAGCCCGAATACGTTCCCGAAGAGATCGTTCCCGAAACTTCCAACGATATCACCATCGAGCGTCAGGGCGATGTCTGGTTCGTCGAAGGCCAGTGGCTTTTACGTATCATGCGTTCCGTCAACTTCGGTGACGATGAATCTCTCCAGTATTTCCAGCGCGTTCTGCGTATTTCGGGCGTTATCGACAAGCTCATTGCCGCAGGCGTAAAAGACGGTGATACTGTCTGTATCTACGATTTTGAATTTGATTTTGTTTTATAATTTATGATGAAAAAGATTTTTTTGATCCTTTTGACATCAATTCTTCTTTTTACGTCCTGTGCGCCCTCCGCGACGCAGGACCCGTCAAACATACCCGATCAGCCTCTTCCCGAAACAGAAGAGGCTCGAGTTTTTGTTAATGGAAAGTGGGATCTTGTCGAAAGTCTCTATAAAGATAACGGCTACAATGCCGTAAACTATTTTGTTTCTCTTTCGGGCGCGATCGCGGACGGTGTTTACGACGATACTTCCGCTATCCAGGCGGCGCTCGATAAGGCAGGTAATGCAGGCGGCGGCAACGTCTATATTCCGAAAGGCAAATACCGTGTTACCCGTCCGATAAATATCCCTGCAAACGTCTCCCTCATCGGCGACTTTGTCTCCCCTAACTCCAAAAAAGGCGCATCCGAAGGCACGGTCATCGTTGTCGAAGGCTCCGATACCCTTCTTGATGCCTCACTTTTTATTCTTAACGATAATTCCACTCTTTCCGATTTGACGGTCTGGTACGAAGATCAGACTTTCGGTGAGGTCACAAGATACCCCTACACCGTTCGCCATGCTTCGGGCAAGACGGCGGCTGTCACGAACGTTGCGATCATCAATGCCTACAGCGGAATTACCGCCGATTCGTCCGATTGCGAGAATTTTCTCGTCGAAAACGTCTATATGACCGCTTTCAGCAGTGCTCTTCGTGTCGTCAGTTGTAAAGAAAAACTTACAGTCAGAGGCCTTTCCGTCTCCCCCGTTTACTGGATAAATGACGAAATGACCGCAAAACCCGAGGATTTCGACGTTTCTCTGCTTAACGATGAGGTCTATAAAAATCTGACCGCCATCACCCTTCTCGGTGTCGGCGATGCGAGTCTTTCGGATATAACGGTCGATACGGCTCATATCGGGCTTCTTCTGAATGTTTCAGATAGCGAAGATAAGTCACCGCTTATCTCCCTTATGAATATTTCGAACGCCTTCATCCCCGTTTCCGTCGAAAATATCCCGAAAGCGGGTGCCGCGTTCTCTCTTTGCACGTTCGGAACTTCCAACCTCTTAAATGCGGTCGCTGTCCGTGTTTCCAAGGATTTTGATTCGACGCTCTCGTTCAATTCCTGCGTTTTCCCCGGTCAGCCGTCCGTTTCCGTAAAAAGCGAAGGCAAGGGCAGAATGTCTTTTGTCAACTGCAAATTCGTCGGTTGGCGCAATACCTCTCTCGAACTTTCAGATATGATCTTTACGGCTGTCAATTCTTCGTTTAACGCAGGTTCCAACCCCGTCGTTATCGGCGAAAAGACGGTCGGTATGCTCGCCCTTTGCTCTTCTGCGATCATTCCCGAGACAGAAGGCTCCTCGCTTTTCGTTATCAATACCGAAAACGAGTACGAATTCGATGTTCTCGATAAATCGTTCGTCGGCTCTTCCGCATCTGCTCCCGAAACGCAGAAAAAGATCTATTATGCCGCAGATCACGGTCTTTCCGATTCCGCGCTTGATAACTCCATGGCGCTGCAGTCCGCGATCAATTATGCTTATATGAACGGCGGCGGCACCGTATTTCTCCCTGCAGGTCAGTATAAGCTCAATCAGCCGATAACCGTAAAAAAAGGCGTTTGCCTGCGCGGTGTAGGCTCGGGAACCGACCCGATCACTTCAACCGTTCTTCTCACCGAGAAAAATGCGGGCGACGAGCATAATTTCTTCACTCTCGAAGACTCCTCCGCCCTCTGCGGCATCACTCTCTACTATTATAATCTTCCCGACCTCATTTCTTCCGAATCATCCCCTCTCGGTACCGCTGTTTTTGCGGAAAACAGAAGCAATATCCTTCTTTCAGATCTGAATTTCGTCCGTCCGTCATTCGGCATCGTCCTCAAAGGCTGTGATTCCGTCGAAATGAAGAATATTTCGGGCACTACGATCGAAAACGGCATCCGTCTCGAATCGTGCATGAATGTTTTCGGCGAGGATATTTCTTTTAACCCCGATCATGCAACGACCGACGAGCTTCTGACTTATCAGAAATCTCACTATTCTGCGGTCTATGCGATCAGCGGCGAAGGCATAACTTTCAGAAATATTTCTTGCGAAAATGCGGACTATGCAGTTTATCTCGATGCGGAGGATGTCCCCATCGTTCCCGACGAACCGTATTTTTCCGTTCTCAATATGTTCTCTCGTGACGTTTATTCGACTGTCGCTGTGAATAAATATCCGTATGCATCGTTTATAAACGTCGCTTCCCGCCCGACCGTATTCTCAACGAATGCTTATCACGCCACGACTTTCTACGGCAACCGCGGCAAGACGAATATTTATAATCTTCTCGGTACAGGCACCGTAACGGGCGGCGTTTACGCTCGAAGCGGCACTGTCAGCATCCAGTCCTCGGTCTTTAACAGCCTCGGCAAGAGCGCTCTTCTTACGGACGGCGCTAACGTTTCGTTTATCGGTTCTATGCTTCTCGATAATAACTGCACTTACCATGTAGAGGCAAATTCGGGCGGCGCATTTATGCTCGGCAATATCACGAATAACCTCTCCACCGCGTTCGGCGGCATCGAAACCAAGTATATCAGACGCTATATCGATGAGTCCGCAAGCTATTCCGATGATGGCAATATTCGCGGGATACTCCCCGAAATCAGCGGTTAATTGCCCAAATTTGTTATCTTCGTGCAAAAATAGTTAATTTTGAATGTCAGTTTTGTTTATTTTTTATCTTGTTTTTTATTCAATAATAGTGTATACTTAAAAGGTAGCGACCTTGTGTCAGTTATTATTGATTTTAAAGAAGTTCGGATTTCTCCGAACGAAAGGAGATATAGATAAACAATGAAATACTCGGCATCTCAAATCAGAAATATTTGTCTTATGGGTCACGGTGGAGACGGAAAGACCTCTCTCGCCGAAGCTCTTCTTTATCATACAAAAGGAACCGATCGTCTCGGTCTTACTTCTGACGGTAACACTGTATGTGACTTCGACCCCGAAGAGATCAAGAGAAAAATATCTATTTCTACCGCGATCGCTCCCATCGAATGGAAAAATACCAAAATTAATATTCTCGATACCCCCGGTTACTTCGACTTTGAAGGCGAAGTTCTCCAGGCTCTTAGCGCTGCTGAAACCGCTCTTATCGTTGTTTCCGCAAGAGACGGCGTTAACGTAGGCACCGAAAAGGCTTATAAACTCGCAAAAGCTAAAGGCGTTCCCGTAATGTTCTTCATTTCCAAGGTTGACGAAGAAAACGCTGCTTTCCAGAAAGTTTTCGATCAGATGAAGGAAATGTTCGGCAGAGGCCTTTGCGCTGTAAACGTTCCCGTATTCCAGAATGACGGTAACCTCGTCGGTTACTACAACCTCGTTGACGACGTTTGCCGCAGAGCAGACGGCAGCGGCAAGATCGCGGAAGTTTCTATTCCCGATTATAAGCAGGAAGCTATAGACAGACTCAAAGGTATCCTTAACGAAGCTATCGCGGAAACCGATGAAGAACTTATGGAAAAATTCTTCGCAGGCGAAGAGTTCACCAAAGATGAGATCAGAAAAGGCGTTGAGATCGGTCTCGAAACCGAAACCCTCGTTCCCGTTCTCTGCGGTTCTTCCTATACTCTCGAAGGTATTCCTTCCCTTCTCGACTTCTTCGCTCAGTACGTTCCCGCTCCCAAGGATAAATCCGGCGAAGATACCGGCCTTTTCGTATTCAAGACTATTGCCGACCCGTTCGTAGGCAAAATGTCCTTCTTTAAAGTTGTTTCCGGTTCTGTTGACGCAGGTACCACTCTCGTTAACCAGCGCACCGGCGCTAACGAAAAACTCGGTCATATCTATACCATGAAAGGTAAGAAACAGACTGAAGTTGACGGTTTCTGCTGCGGTGATATCGGCGTAGTCAATAAACTCGCTACCACCGGCACAGGCGATATCCTTTGCCCCGCAGGCGCAAATATCGAAGTTAAACCTATCGAATATCCGAAGCCCTGCTTCTCCAGAGCTATCAAACCCAAGGCTAAGGGCGACGAAGAAAAGATCTCCCAGGGCTTGCAGAGACTTGCCGAAGAAGATCCCACCTTCACTTATGTCAACAACGCAGAGACCCATGAACAGGTCATCAGCGGTATGGGCGATACTCATCTCGACGTTATCGTAAGCAAACTTAAATCCAAATTCAATGTAGGCGTTGATCTTTCCGAACCTCGCGTTCCCTACAGAGAAGCTATCCGCAAGAAAGTTAAACAGCAGGGTAAACATAAGAAACAGTCCGGCGGTCACGGTCAGTACGGTGACGTTTGGATCGAATTCGAACCGTATGACGGCGAAGAACTTCTCTTCGAAGAAAACGTATTCGGCGGCGCTGTTCCCAGAAACTTCTTCCCCGCAGTTGAAAAAGGTCTCCGTGAATGTGCTCTTAAAGGCGTTCTCGCAGGCTACCCCGTTGTTGGTCTTAAAGCTACTCTCGTTGACGGTTCTTACCACGACGTTGACTCTTCCGAAATGTCCTTCAAGATGGCTGCTTCCATCGCATTCAAGGAAGGTCTTAAGAACGCTGCTCCCACCATTCTCGAACCTATCGGCAACCTCAAAGTTATCATCCCCGATAGCCTTATGGGCGATATCATCGGCGATATCAACAAGCGCAGAGGCCAGATTCTCGGTATGAACCCTGCTGCAGAAGCAGGTATGCAGGAAGTCCTCGCAACCGTTCCCATGTCCGAAATGGCTTCTTACGCAACCGATCTCCGTTCTATGACCCGCGGCCGCGGCTACTTTGATTTCGAATTCGATTCTTATCAGGACGCTCCCGGCAACGTAGCTCAGCAGATCATCGAAGAAGCAAAGAAGAATGCAGACGACGAATAATCTGTAATATAAAAATTAAAAACAGACCGACGTCTTGTCGGTCTGTTTTTGCATATCGATCGGATTTTTTCCGGAAAGGATCAGACTATGGCTATGAATTTATACGAAGCCGCGCAAGAACGTGTCATTATCACCGCTCATCGCGGCGCTGCAGCAGGCAATATTCCTTGCAATACGATCGGCGCATACGATTCCGCTCTCGCTCAGGGCGCAGATATGATCGAAATTGATGCAAGCCTCAGTGCGGACGGCACTCTTTACAGCTTCCACCCCTGGATGGAAGGACCGCATCTCGGCACGGACCTTCGTATTCCCAACCTTCATGACGATGAGATCAAAGAGCTTCGCTATGTCAACTATGACCGAGCAAAAACCGAATGGGGCGTTTGCTCCTTCGATGAGATCTTCGAAAGATATAAGAACCGCTGTTTTATTAACGTCGATAAGTTCGGCGAACATCCCAAGGAGATCTGCGACCTTATCCGTAAGCACAATATGCAGGATCAGATCGTCGTAAAAAGCGGCCCCAATAAGGAATCTCTCGATATTATCGAACAGTATGCTCCCGAAATCGCTTATCTCTGCGTTATCGGCAAGGACGACAACGTCCACGAAATGCTCAAGAGCCGCAATATCAATTATGTCGGTCTCGAAGTTATCTTTTCCGAAGAAGACAGTCCGCTCTGCTCCGAAGCATTTATCGAAAAGCTTCATAAAGATAACAAGATCGTCTGGGTAAACTCCCTTATTTACGATTATCACGCACAGCTTTCCGCTCGTCATTCTGACGATACAGCGCTTGCCTACGACATGGAATACGGTTGGGGCTGGCTCGCTAATAAGAATTTTGATATTATTCAGACCGACTGGCCGCTCGCTCTTAAAGTTTTCCTCGAAAACACGGGCAGAAGATTTAGAAAGTAATATAAAAATAAAGTCCCATGATTTTTTCATGGGACTTTTCGTTTTAAGTTAAGCCAACGGTTTCATATCTGCCGGCATGTAGGGCAGGGTAAAGCCGATGAGGTTTGCGCCTTCGCTTGCAGAGGAACGTTTGAACTGGTTCTTGTAGTATCTGCTGTAGAATGTATCGAGAGCCGCGTTGATAGTGTCATCGTCGTACTCATCGAAAGTCGCATACATGTATTTCTGAATCTCTGCGCGCGGGAATTTATATTTTGCAAAGTAGAAAATGATAAAGTCGTGGAGAATATACGGTCCGAGAATATCTTCGGTCTGCTGACCTTCTTTAAGTTCGGGCGAAACGGGGGTTGCAACGATATCTTTGAGCGTTGCGGCAAGATCGCCGCCGCGTTTACCTGCAATATGAAGAACGAGCTCTCTCATAAGAGTCTTCGGAACGGTCGCATTGACATTGTAGTGCGAAAGCATATCGCCTGCATAAGTCGAGAAACCGAGAGCCGCTTCGGAAAGGTCACCCGTGCCGAGCGCAAGAGCGTTTTCGATATTGGCAACATCAAAAAGGATCTGCGCACGTTCGCGTGCCTGAGCGTTTTCGTAAACAACGTTTTTATTTTCGGGATCGTGGCCGATATCCTCGAAATGCTTGAGAAGAGAATCCTTGATATTGATCTCTCTCATCGTAACGCCGAGCTGTTCCATGAGCTTCTTCGCATTTTCGTTCGTTCTCTTTGAGGTACCAAAGCAGGGGAGGGTAAGGCCGATAATATTGGATGCGGGAATACCGAGCATTTTGAACGTATTTTCAGCAACGAGAAGGGCCATCGTCGAATCAAGTCCGCCCGAAACGTTAATAACGGCTTTTTTGATGCCGGTATTGACCATTCTCATGTAAAGAGCCTGGGTCTGGAGGAGGAAAAGATCGTCGAGGTAGCGTTTTTTATCATTTTTGCCGTAGTAGGGGATCTTGTAGTCGGCAACGTTCTTTCTTGTGTAAATGATGCCGGTGTCTTTAGTGTCTTCAGCTGCGGCAATAACGGTCTCGGGTGCTTCCTGATTCATAAAAGAAACGGTAACGCCTTTGTTGAATACGCCGCAGAAGCCTTTATAAACATTATCCGCAGAGCTTTCTCCAAAACCACCGTTTGCAACGGCAACAATGCAGCTTCTTTCGCCGGAAGCTTTTGCACAATATTCAATAATATCGTTCTGAATGCAGGGGTAGCCGGGCATGATCGTCGGGAGAAGAAGGATATCGATCTTTTCTGTATTGTTTTCAGATACGGCAACAGTCTTTCCGTTAAGCTTGAAACTGCCTTTTTTCGAAAGCGCGCCGTCTTTTACGATTACGTTTTCGTGGTAGGGTACGGAGGTTACAATGATTTTTCCTGTCTTTTCGCTGTATTCGCAAAGCTTATCAAGCGCATCTTCGGTCTGCTGCTTGAATTCGGGAAAATCGTAAAGCTCGCCTGCAGAGGAGCCGGTAAGGCAATATGCGGGGAAAAGATAGATATCGCCCTCGTTCTGATCCATAATTTCGATCATTTTCTTTGCATTTTCCTTCGGGTAACCGAGAGAAATGACAAAAACAGAAGTTACTATTTTCATGATTATTCCTATCTGATAATTTATTTCTATTCTATAATTATATACCTTTTCGCCGATTCTGTCAAGCTATTTGACCGAAAGTTGCATAATATTCAAAGAAAAAAGAGAGGCTTTGCCTCTCTTTTCTCTTTATGAATAAGTTTAAATTATTCAACGATGCTTGCAACGATACCGGAACCAACGGTTTTGCCGCCTTCACGGATAGCGAAACGGAGACCTTCTTCGATAGCGATGGGAGTGATGAGCTCAACGTTAATGGTAACGTTTTCGCCGGGCATACACATATCAACGCCTTCTTTGAGGGTGATTACGCCGGTAACATCAGTGGTTCTAAAGTAGAACTGGGGTCTGTAGTTGGATACGAAGGGTTTATGACGGCCGCCTTCTTTTGCGGTAAGAACGTAAACTTCGCCAACAAATTTGGTGTGGGGTTTGATGGAACCGGGTTTAGCAAGAACCTGGCCTCTTTCAACGTCAGTTCTCTGAACACCACGGAGGAGAGCACCGATGTTGTCGCCTGCTTCAGCAGAGTCGAGGAGTTTTCTGAACATTTCGATACCGGTAACAACAGATTTACGGGTTTCTTCTTTGATACCAACGATCTCAACTTCTTCAGACATCTTAAGAACGCCTCTTTCAACACGGCCGGTAACAACGGTACCACGACCGGTGATGGTCATAACGTCTTCGATAGGCATAAGGAAGGGGAGGTTGTCGTTTCTTTCGGGAGTAGGAATGAAGCTGTCAACAGCGTCCATAAGTTCTCTGAGGCAAGCGTATTCGGGTGCTTCGGGATCTTTGGAAGTGGATTCGAGGGCGATAAGAAAGCTACCCTGGATGATGGGGGTGTCGTCGCCGGGGAATTCGTATTTGTTGAGGAGGTCACGGATGTCCATTTCAACGATTTCGAGAAGTTCGGGGTCGTCAACCTGGTCACATTTGTTCATGAAAACAACGATTGCAGGAACGCCAACCTGACGAGCGAGAAGAATGTGTTCGCTGGTCTGAGCCATAACGCCGTCAGATGCAGCAACAACGAGGATAGCGCCGTCCATCTGAGCAGCACCGGTGATCATGTTTTCGATGTAGTCAGCATGACCCGGGCAGTCAACGTGAGCGTAGTGACGAGCGTCAGTTTCGTACTCAACGTGAGCGGTGTTAATGGTAATACCTCTTTCTCTTTCTTCGGGTGCTTTGTCGATCATATCATATGCTTCGAACTGAGCATAGCCCTTAAGGGAGAGGAATTTGGTGATAGCAGCGGTAGTGGTGGTCTTACCATGGTCAACGTGACCGATGGTACCAATGTTAACGTGGGGTTTTGTTCTTTCAAATTTAGCCTTTGCCATTAGATTGATCCTCCTATATAGTAGATTAATTAAATTATTTTATTGATTATTTTTTCATAATGGTTTCCTGGATGCTCTTGGGAACTTCAGCATAGTGGCTGGGTTCCATGGTATATGCACCACGACCCTGCGTCTTAGAACGCATGTCGGTAGCATAACCGAACATTTCACTGAGCGGAACATGTGCAGTTACCTGCTGACCGCCGGTGATGATATCCAGGCTCTGGATCTGACCTCTACGAGAGTTGATGTCACCGATAACATCGCCGAGATATTCATCGGGAGTGGTAACAACGACTTTCATGATCGGTTCCATAATAACGGGGTTTGCCTTCTTGCAAGCTTCCTTGAAAGCCATAGAACCGGCCATCTTGAATGCCATTTCAGAAGAGTCGACTTCGTGATAAGAACCGTCGTAGAGAGTAACTTTAACGTCAACAACAGGGTAGCCTGCGAGGATACCGGACTGCATTGCGCCCTGGATACCTGCATCGACTGCGGGGATATATTCCTTCGGAACGGAACCGCCGACAACCTTGTTGATAAATTCGTAACCCTTACCGGATTCGTTAGGTTCAACGATGATCTTAACGTGACCATACTGACCTTTACCACCGGACTGACGAGCATACTTGGTATCCTGGTCAACGGACTGACGAATTGCTTCTTTGTAAGCAACCTGGGGTTTACCTACGTTAGCTTCAACTTTGAATTCACGGAGAAGTCTGTCTACGATAATTTCAAGGTGAAGTTCGCCCATACCTGCGATGATGGTCTGACCGGTTTCTTCGTCGGTATAGGTTCTGAATGTCGGGTCTTCCTCGGCGAGTTTTGCAAGAGCGATGCCCATCTTTTCCTGACCTGCTTTGGTCTTGGGTTCGATAGCAACTCTGATAACGGGGTCGGGGAATTCCATAGATTCGAGAATGATAGGAGCATTTTCGATACAGAGAGTGTCACCGGTAGTGGTGTTCTTGAGACCTACTGCAGCAACGATGTCGCCTGCGCAAGCTTCTTCAAGGTCTTCTCTGTGGTTAGCGTGCATAAGAAGAATACGACCGAGACGTTCACGGTGACCTTTTGTAGCGTTCTTAACGGTAGCACCTGCGGTGATCTTACCGGAGTAGATTCTGAAGAAGCAGAGCTTACCTACGAACGGGTCAGTCATGATCTTGAACGCAAGAGCAGAGAACGGTTCTTGGTCACTTGCTTTACGTTCGCCTTCTTCGTTTGTTTCGGGATGAACACCCTGAATAGCAGGAATGTCAACAGGGGAGGGCATATATGCTACGATTGCGTCGAGAAGTTTCTGAACGCCTTTGTTACGGTAAGAAGTACCGCAAACAACGGGAACGATTCTGTTAGCAATAGTACCTGTACGGAGACATTTCTGGATCTCTTCTTTGGTGATCTCTTCGCCTTCAAGGTATTTTTCCATGATGGCTTCGTCTTCTTCTGCGCATGCTTCGAGTATTTTCATTCTGTACTCTTCAGCAAGATCAACCATATCCTCGGGGATAGGTTCAACACGCATATCGTTACCCATATCGTCGTAATAGACGTCAGCAGTCATTTCGATAAGGTCGATAACGCCGCGGAAATCATCCTGAGCGCCGATCGGGAGCTGAATGGGAACTGCGTTACATTTAAGACGGTCATGCATCATTTTGACGACGCGATAAAAATCGGCGCCCATGATGTCCATCTTGTTTACGTACGCCATACGGGGTACTTTATATTTATCAGCTTGTCTCCAAACTGTTTCGGACTGCGGTTCAACGCCACCCTTTGCACAGAAAACGGTTACAGAGCCGTCAAGGACACGGAGCGAACGTTCAACTTCAACGGTAAAGTCAACGTGGCCGGGGGTGTCGATGATGTTGAGTCTGTGACCCTTCCAGTATGCAGTAGTCGCAGCGGAAGTAATGGTAATACCTCTTTCCTGTTCCTGCGCCATGAAGTCCATGGTAGCGGTACCTTCGTGAGTCTCACCGAGTTTATGGTTAACGCCGGTGTAGTAAAGGATACGCTCAGTGGTCGTGGTCTTGCCCGCGTCGATATGAGCCATGATACCGATGTTACGGTAAAGCTCAATGGGATATTGTCTGGGCATTGGGGACTCCTTTCAATTAAACGGTGCAGATTGGGGTGATTACCATCTGAAGTGAGCAAACGCTTTGTTAGCTTCAGCCATCTTATGGGTATCTTCTTTCTTCTTGAAAGCGCCACCCTGATTGTTGATAGCGTCGAGAATTTCGTTTGCGAGTCTTTCTTTCATGGTACGTTCGTTTCTGGAACGAGCGTAGGTAGTGAGCCAACGGAGACCTAAGGTAACTCTTCTTTCAGGACGAACTTCCATAGGTACCTGGTAGTTAGAACCACCAACACGTTTAGCCTTAACTTCAAGTACAGGCATGATATTTTCCATAGCCTGTTCGTAAACCTCGAGCGGGTTCTTGCCGGTCTTCTCCTTTACGATGTCAAACGCGTCGTAAACTATTTTCTGAGCAACACCTTTCTTACCGTCATACATAACGCTGTTAACGAGCTTAGAAACGAGCTGGCTGCCGTAAATAGGATCGGGGAGAACTTCACGCTTGGGTATATTTCCTCTTCTGGGCACTTGACTTCCCTCCTTCATTATTATTAAATGAGTTCAACGGTACTCGAAAGATTATTTTCTTCCGTCAGCACTCAGCTTGAATATAAAATCTATATAAAAGCTTTCGCTGATGAAAAATCCGAGTAACTTTTCGACTTTAATTTTTTAAGCCGATCTTAAATTATTTTTTTGCTGCCTTGGGACGCTTAGCTCCGTATTTGGAACGGGACTGCATTCTGCCGTTAACGCCCTGAGTATCGAGCGAACCGCGAATGATGTGGTAACGTACACCGGGAAGGTCTCTTACACGGCCGCCTCTGATGAGAACGACGCTGTGCTCCTGAAGGTTATGACCGATACCGGGAATGTAGGACGTTACTTCCGCGAGGTTTGTAAGACGTACTCTTGCGATCTTACGGAGAGCAGAGTTCGGTTTCTTCGGGGTCTTGGTACCGACAGAAATGCAAACGCCTCTCTTCTGGGGGTTCGACTGGTTGGTAGGTTTCTTCTTGAGAGAGTTGAGACCTTTCTGCAGCGCGGGAGCTGTAGATTTAACAACGAGAGTCTGTCTTCCTTTGCGGACGAGCTGGTTAAATGTAGGCATGTTCTTCCTCCTTTTCTTCACTATTTTATATTATGATGAAAATATAAGCGGAGTAATGATAGTTTACGGGTCACCCGAAAAAGTGCATACTTCTCCCGTGGTATCGCCGTGAACGCTTAATAGTATATCACAAAATTCACCGTTTTTCAAGGGGTTTTCTTTACTTTTTTTTGAACTAATCATGATATTTAACGCCGAAGACGGTTTTCCGTCTCCGGCGCTGATATTTTTACTGAATTGTAACGGGTTCTTCCTGCTCTTCATGTTCGGTGAGTTCAACATTTCTGTATCTCTCAAGACCGGTACCTGCAGGAATGAGTTTACCGATGATAACGTTCTCTTTGAGGCCGACGAGCATATCCGTCTTACCTTTGATAGCTGCATCCGTAAGGATCTTCGTGGTTTCCTGGAAGGAAGCTGCGGAGAGGAAGCTTTCGGTTGCAAGAGCGGATTTCGTGATACCGAGAAGGATCGTCTGGAATTCAGCCGGGATAGCGTCGGGATTGTCTGCGAGAAGTCTGCGGTTAACGTCTTTAACCTCTGCTCTGTCAACAACGGAGCCGAGCATGAATTCGGTATCGCCGGGTTCGGTAATACGTACTTTTCTCATCATCTGACGGATAATGATCTCGATGTGCTTGTCGTTGATATCAACGGCCTGGCTGTGGTAAACTTTCTGAATTTCCTGGGTGATGTATGCCTGAACAGCAGCCTCGGATTTGACTCTGAGGATATCCTGCGGATCCTGCGCACCTTCAGTGAGTTCCTGACCTTTGCGGATGAAGTCGCCTTCGCGGACTTTAAGACGCGCGCCGTAAGGAATAAGATACTGGCAGATCTCGCCTGTTTCCGTATTCTTGATAACAGCGTATTTCGCGTGCTTCATTTCCTGGAAGGAAAGTTCGCCGTCGATTTCCGAAAGGATAGCAACTACCTTCGGATGACGTGCTTCGAAAAGTTCCTGAACTCGGGGAAGACCCTGTGTAATGTCTGAACTACCTGCAACACCGCCGGTATGGAAGGTTCTCATGGTAAGCTGAGTACCCGGTTCACCGATGGACTGTGCAGCGATAATACCGACTGCTTCACCTACGTTAACGGTTTCGGACGTTGCAAGGTTCATGCCGTAGCACTTAGCGCAAACGCCGTAACGGCAGTTACAGGTGAGAACAGAGCGGAGTTTGAGTTTTTTATAACCTGCGGCAACGATGCGTTTTGCATCTTCGTCGCGGATGTATCTTGTGTTGGGGCAGATAACTTCGCCGGTAGCGGGATCGATGACGTCTTCAACAGGGAATCTGCCGAGGAGTCTGCTCTGGAAGCTTTCGATGATCTCGTCGCCGTCTCCGATATCGCATACTTCAACGCCTTCGGTCGAGCCGCAGTCGTCTTCTCTGATGATAACGTCCTGAGAAACGTCAACAAGTCTTCTCGTAAGGTAACCGGAGTCCGCAGTACGGAGAGCGGTGTCCGCCTGACCTTTTCTCGCACCCTTGGAGGATACGAAGTATTCAAGTACGGTAAGGCCTTCACGGAAGTTTGCTCTGATCGGAACATCGACGGTTTTACCGGTAGTGTTAGCCATAAGACCACGCATACCGCAAAGCTGTCTGATCTGGTCGATAGAGCCTCGAGCACCGGAAACCGCCATCATGTTGATCGGGTTGAACGGGCTGAGGTTTTCCTGAAGTTTCTTTGTAACGGCGTTGGTGGTGCTGTTCCATACGGAGACTACCTGCGCATAACGCTCGTCATCGGAAATAAGGCCTCTCTTGAAGTGCTTTGTGATCTTTTCGACTTCGGAGTCTGCTTTTGCAACGATATCCCATTTCTGCGGCGGAACTTCCATATCGCTTACGGAGATCGTGATAGCGCCCTTGGTCGAATATTTATAACCCTGAGACTTGATCATATCAAGAACTTCAGCGGTTTTTGTTATACCGTGCACTTTGATGCAGCGGTCGATGATCTTTTTGAGTTCGGATTTCTTTGCAACGTTCGTAACCTCGAGATCGAAGATCTTTTCGGGGTTCGTTCTGTCAACAAAGCCGAGGTCCTGAGGAATGGGACGGTTGAATATGATCTGGCCGACGGTAGCGTTGATGATTCTCGATTCCATCTGACCTTTATATTCTTTCTGAACTCTTACTTTGATCGGTGCGTGCATACCTACAACGCCTGCGTCGTAAGCCATGAGAGCTTCGTCAAAGTCTTTGAAAATCTTGCCGACACCCGGTTCGGTATCTTTTATAATAGTAAGATAGTAAGAACCGAGGATCATGTCCTGAGAAGGTACGGCAACCGGCTGACCGTCCTGAGGACGGAGGAGGTTGTTTGCCGAAAGCATGAGGAAACGTGCTTCAGCCTGAGCTTCTGCCGAAAGAGGTACGTGAACAGCCATCTGGTCGCCGTCGAAGTCCGCGTTGAATGCGGTACAAACGAGCGGATGGAGCTTGAGCGCACGGCCTTCAACGAGAACCGGTTCGAACGCCTGAATACCGAGACGGTGAAGTGTAGGCGCACGGTTAAGAAGGACGGGATATTCTTTGATAACGGTTTCGAGAGCGTCCCAAACGGGGTTTTCAGCTCTTTCTACCATCTTCTTTGCGCTCTTGATGTTCTGAACGATGCCGAGCTCTGTAAGTCTCTTCATAACGAACGGTTTGAAGAGCTCGAGAGCCATTTCTTTCGGGAGACCGCACTGGTAGATCTTGAGTTCGGGACCTACGACGATAACGGAACGGCCGGAGTAGTCAACACGTTTACCGAGAAGGTTCTGACGGAAACGGCCCTGCTTACCCTTGAGGACGTCAGACAGAGATTTGAGCGCTCTGTTGTTGGGTCCGTTAACGGGTTTGCCGCGTCTGCCGTTATCGATAAGAGCGTCAACAGCTTCCTGAAGCATACGTTTTTCGTTACGAACGATGATGGAGGGAGCGGAGAGCTCGAGAAGTTTGCGAAGACGGTTGTTTCTGTTGATAACACGTCTGTAAAGATCGTTAAGGTCGCTGGTTGCGAATCTGCCGCCGTCAAGCTGAACCATGGGACGGATTTCCGGCGGAATTACCGGGAGAACGTCGAGGATCATCCATTCGGGACGGTTACCGGAAGTTCTGAAAGATTCAACAACTTCAAATCTCTTGAGGATCTTGAGTCTCTTCTGACCGTTGGAGTCATCAAGTTCTGCACGGAGCTCTGCGGAAAGAGCATCAAGGTCGATCTCCATAAGGAGTTCTTTGATTGCTTCCGCACCCATTTCGGCTCTGAAGTCGGTACCGTATTTTTCGGTGAGTTCGTAATATTCTTTTTCGGAAAGGATCTGTTTTTTCTTGATCTCGGGGATACCGCCGTCATCAAGAACGATATAAGCGCCGAAATAAAGGACACTTTCGAGCTGACGGGGCTGGATGTCGAGCATCTGACCGAGACGGGAGGGGATACCCTTGAAGTACCAAATATGCGAAACGGGAGCCGCAAGTTCGATATGGCCCATTCTTTCGCGGCGGACTTTGGATTTTGTGATCTCAACGCCGCAACGTTCACATACCTTGCCCTTATATCTGAAACGTTTGTATTTACCGCAGTGACATTCCCAGTCCTTCATCGGACCAAAGATACGTTCGCAGAAAAGACCGTCTCTTTCGGGCTTGAGGGTTCTGTAGTTGATGGTTTCGGGCTTCTTAACTTCGCCGTGAGACCAGGATCTGATCTTTTCGGGCGAAGCAAGGCCTATTTTGATGGATTCAAAAGCATTGAATTCCATTCCGGAGGAAGTTTTGCTCTTGGTAGCTATTTCTTTTTCGGTATTCATTCGCTTTGTCCTCCTTAATTATTGTCTGAATCGTCAAAGTCTTCCTCGACGCTTGTTGTGTAGAGGTAATCATCCTCTTCTTCGGTATCATCGGCACCGAAGTCGCCTTCGATTTCGGAGAAGATGAAGTCTGCTGCGGGATAATCGTATTCGTCGTCAGCGTTCATGACTTCTTTTGCTTCGTTCGGGTCGAAGCTTACTTCTTCGGTCTCGTCGTCGTAAGAAGTTGTAAGGTCGATCTCATGCTGATCTTTTGCAAGGACTTTTACATCCAGACCGAGAGACTGAAGTTCTTTTACAAGAACCTTGAAACTTTCGGGGATGCCCGGTTCGGGTACGTTCTTGCCCTTGACGATAGATTCGAATGTCTTTACGCGGCCGACAACGTCGTCCGATTTGACGGTGAGCATTTCCTGAAGGGTGTATGCGGAACCGTATGCTTCGAGTGCCCAAACTTCCATTTCACCGAAACGCTGGCCGCCGAACTGAGCTTTACCGCCGAGGGGCTGCTGAGTAACGAGGGAGTACGGACCGGTGGAACGTGCGTGGATCTTATCGTCAACAAGGTGATGCAGTTTGAGGTAGTACATATAACCGACGGTAACTTCGCCGTCGAAAAGTTCACCGGTTCTGCCGTCGTAAAGCGGAGTCTTACCGGTTCTGTTGTAGCCTGCAAGTTCAAGGCAGTTTGCGATGTCGGATTCTTTAACACCGTCAAATACGGGGGTCTCGATCTTCCAACCGAGTGCTTTTGCGGCATAACCGAGGTGGACTTCAAGAACCTGACCGATATTCATTCGGGAAGGAACGCCCAGCGGGTTAAGAACGATATCGAGCGGAGTACCGTCCGGAAGGAACGGCATATCTTCCTGAGGAAGAATTCTCGAAACGACACCTTTGTTACCGTGACGGCCCGCCATCTTGTCACCGACGGAGATCTTACGTCTCTGTGCGATGTATACGCGGACTATCATATTGGTAGAGGGAGAAAGTTCGGAGGAGTTTTCGCGGGTGAAGGTCTTTACGTCAACGACGATACCGGTTTCACCGTGGGGAACTTTAAGAGAGGAGTCTCTTACTTCTCTGGACTTCTCGCCGAATATTGCTCTGAGAAGACGTTCCTCGGCAGTCTGTTCAGCATCGCCTTTCGGGGATACTTTACCGACAAGGATATCACCGGATCTGACTTCTGCGCCGATTCTGATGATACCGCGTTCGTCAAGGTCTGCAAGAAGATCTTTCGAAACGCCGGGAATGTCGTTTGTGATTTCTTCTGGACCGAGCTTTGTTTCTTTTGCGTCGATCTCGTATTCTTCGATATGGACGGAGGTGTAGGTATCTTCTTTTACGAGTTTTTCGTTAAGAAGTACGGCGTCCTCGTAGTTGTAACCTTCCCAGGTCATGAAGCCGATAAGCATATTCTTACCGAGAGCGAGTTCACCGTTTGCGGTGGAAGGACCGTCAGCAAGAACGTCGCCTTTCTTGATTCTCTGACCTACGGAAACGATGGGTCTCTGGTTGAAGCAGGTACCCTGGTTGGAACGGAGGAACTTGATGATCGGATATTCTTCGATCTGACCTTCGTCAGTCTTGATCTTGACTTCCGTTGCGGAAACGAACGAAACAACGCCGTCTACCTTCGAAACTACGCAAACACCGCTGTCGACAGCCGCACGGTATTCCATGCCGGTACCGACGATCGGGGATTCGGTCTTGAGAAGGGGAACTGCCTGTCTCTGCATGTTCGCACCCATCAGGGCACGAATTGCGTCGTCGTTTTCAAGGAAGGGGATCATTGATGTTGCGACGGAAACGACCTGCTTCGGAGAAATATCGATAAAGTCAACTTTGTCTTTTTCGATTTCTGCGATGTTTTCTCTGTGACGTACAGCGACTTTGTCTCTGATAAGTCTGTTCATTTCATCACGGGGTTCGTTTGCCTGCGCAACGATGTAGTTATCTTCGACGTCTGCAGTCATGTAAACTACTTCGTCGGAAATAATACCTGTTTCTTTATCTATGGGATGATACGGAGCTTCGATGAAGCCGTATTCGTTGATTCTTGCGAAAGCTGCAAGGTAAGAGATAAGACCGATGTTCGGGCCTTCAGGGGTTTCTACGGGGCACATTCTGCCGTAGTGAGAGTAGTGAACGTCTCGAACGTCGAAACCTGCGCGGTCACGGGTAAGACCGCCGGGACCGAGGGCGGAAAGTCTTCTCTTATGGGTGATCTCAGCGAGCGGGTTGGACTGGTCCATGAACTGAGAAAGGGGAGAAGATCCGAAGAATTCGCGGATGGCTGCGATTACGGGTCTGGAATTGATAAGAGACTGCGGAGTTGCCTCAGTCGCATTCTGCATATTCATTCTTTCTTTGATCGCACGTTCCATTCTCGTAAAGCCGATGCGGAGCTGGTTCTGGAGAAGTTCTCCTACGCATCGGATACGACGGTTGCCGAGATGGTCGATGTCGTCGGTGGTGCCGATACCGTAGTAAAGGCAGAGAATGTAGTTGATCGAAGAGAAGAGGTCTTCGTTGCAGATGGTGTTGGGGGTAAGTTCGGAAAGACGTTCCTTACAAGCTTCTTTGATCTCTTTTTCGGTTTCGCAGGAATCAAGGATCTCGCAAAGTACGGAGAACTTGACCCATTCGCGGATGCCGACTTCTGCGGGATCGAAAGATACGAAGTTTTTCATATCAACCATGCCGTTGGAGAATACGCGGATCTCGTGTTCGTCAATGTTGAGGTATACTTCGTAAACACCCTTTGCTTCGATCTCGAAAGCTTTCTCTCTGGAGAGAGTTTCGCCTGCATCAGCGAGAATTTCGCCGGTGAGGGGATCGGATACGGGTCTTGTAAGAACCTTGCCCATGATACGGTGACCGAGAGCAAGCTTCTTATTATATTTATAGCGACCTACTCTCGTAAGGTCATACGTTCTTTCGTTGAAAAAGAGGTTGTCAATATGAGCAACAGCACCTTCGGTGGTCGCAGGTTCGCCCGGACGGAGCTTTTTGTAGAGCTCAACGAGCGCGGAGGAACGGCTGGTGGAGGTGTCTTTTTCGAGGGTGGAAAGAATTCTTGCGTCTTCACCGAAAACTGCCTTGATCTGATCGTCGGTCTCGATACCGAACGCACGGATAAGGGTCGTTACGGGGAATTTCTTGCCTTTGTCTACGCGAACGTAAATAACGTCGTTTGCGTCGCTTTCATATTCTACCCAGGGACCTCTGTTGGGCATGACCGTTCCGCTGAACAGTTTGTTGCCCGCTTTGTCCATCTCAAAAGAGAAGTAGATACCGGGAGAACGAACGAGCTGAGAAACTACGACACGCTCGGCACCGTTGATAATAAAAGTTCCGGTGTCTGTCATGAGCGGGAAGTCGCCGAAGAAGATCTCAGTGTCTTTGATGTCTTGGGTCTGTGTGTTTGTCAGACGGCAGTTGATCTTCAGCGGTGCCGCGTAAGTCGCATCGCGTTCTTTGCATTCGCCGATGGAATACTTGGGTGTTTTCTCGAGGGTATGTCCTACATAGTCGAGAACGATCGTCCCTGTGTGGTCCTCAATGTGCGACGATTCCTTGAGAACTGCGGCAATACCGTCTTTGATAAACCACTCGTAGCTGTTGAGCTGAATATCAATGAGGTTGGGGATTTCCTGAACTTCGTTGATCTTCGCGAAGTTTACCCTGGTGTTGTTACCGAGCTGCTCGT
Organism: Clostridia bacterium; assembly: GCA_017621705.1. Lineage (GTDB taxonomy): Bacteria > Bacillota > Clostridia > Oscillospirales > UBA644 > HGM12619. Next base: position 54,338 of record JAGASR010000002.1, read on the forward strand.
AATGGGCGCCGACTGCTTTCGGGTCAACCTTTTGGTTCATGCACTATCATCTCCGTTTAATATTTTGTAATTTTAAAAAAGCACTTGATTTTTTGTTTGATGTATGTTATAATAACGTCTGTCAAGGAATGTCGACTCATTTTTCGTCGCTGTCGAATTCCTTACTTTAAGTGAAAAAAACACTTAAAATCGATCTGGACGCAGTATAAAATTATACCATATATTTATCAATATGTCAAGCTTCGCAAGGTCGTTTCGGGGGTGAATTTCAACTTCGGCGGTTTTGACGAACTTTTCGCGTGTTGAAATCAGATTTTTGTACAATATAAACATAGTGAGGTATAAACATGAAGAGAGCATTACTCAGTGTTTCCGACAAGACCGGAATTGTTGAATTTGCAAAAGAACTTTCATCTCTCGGCTTCGAGATCCTTTCCACCGGCGGTACCGCGACTGCGCTTCGCGATAACGGTATCGATGTTACCAACGTCAGCGATGTTACCGGTTTTCCGGAATGTCTCGACGGTCGCGTAAAGACCCTTCACCCCATGATCCACGCAGGCATTCTTGCTATGAGAGATAATCCCGAGCATATGCAGCAGATCAAAGATCTCGGCGTTGAACCCATCGATATCATCGCCATCAACCTCTATCCCTTCAAGAAGACCATTCTCAAAGAAGGTACTACTTTCGAAGAAGCAGTCGAAAATATCGACATCGGCGGCCCCACAATGATCCGCGCCGCTGCAAAGAACCATCCCGACGTTGCTGTTATCGTTGACCCTGCAGATTATTCTTCCATCATCGATCAGCTCAAGAACGGCGGCATCAGCCTTCAGGCTAAAAAAGAGCTCGCTCTCAAAGTTTTCGAACATACCGCAGCATACGATGCGCTTATCGCCGATTATTTCAGAAAACAGCTCGATAAATCTCCCCTTCCCGACAGCCTTACCCTCACTTTCGAAAAAGTTCAGGGCATGCGTTACGGCGAAAACCCCCACCAGAGCGCTGCTTTCTACCGTCAGGTAGGTCATTACGACGGCACTCTCTCCGCTGCCGAACAGCTTTCCGGTAAAGAACTTTCTTATAACAATATCAACGATACCAACGGCGCTCTCGACCTCCTCAAAGAGTTCGAAGGCAAAACCGCTGTCGTTGCAGTTAAACACGCAAATCCCTGCGGCGTAGGTACCGGTGCCGATACTTACGAAGCTTATATGAACGCTTACAACGCAGACCCCGTATCCATTTACGGCGGCATCGTTGCATGCAACACCGTTGTTGACGCTAAAACCGCGGAAGAAATGCACAAGATCTTCCTCGAGATCGTTATCGCTCCCGACTTTACCGAAGAAGCTGTCAAGATCCTTTCCGCAAAAGCAAATCTCCGCATTCTCCGTCTTCCCCAGATCGCAAAGAGAAATACTCCCGATATGCTCGATATGAAGAAAGTCGCAGGCGGCCTTCTCGTTCAGGAACTCGACTGTTCTCTCTATGCGGGCGAACTCAAGTGCGTTACCGACCGTGCACCCACCGAAGAAGAAATGAAAGCTCTCGATTTCGGCTGGACCGTCGTTAAACATACCAAGTCCAATGCTATCGTTCTTTCAAAAGACAATATGACCGTCGGCGTAGGCCCCGGCCAGACCAACCGTATTACCGCTCTCGAACTTGCCGTTAAATACGCAGGTGACAAAGCCAAAGGCTCCGTTCTCGCATCCGATGCATTCTTCCCGTTTGACGACTGTGTTGAAGCCGCTCACAAAGCAGGCATTACCGCTATCATTCAGCCCGGCGGATCCATCAGAGACGAAGACTCCATCAAGAAATGCAACGAATACGGTATCGCTATGGTCTTTACCGGTCAGAGACATTTCAAACACTAAACCGAAACTTAAAATTAATCATAAACGAGGTATATTATCATGAAAAAAACTCTTGAAGAAAAATACGCTAATCCCGGTAAAGATATAAATACCGGTACAATCGTCGTTCTCGGCGTTGGCTTCTTCCTTCTTCTTCTCACCATTTACTTCTCTGTAAGAATGGGCAGCCCCCTTTATATCATCGGCATCGTTCTTCTTGCTTTCTGCATTCTTATCGTTAATAAGAACCTCAGAGAATGGATCCACGGCATTCGTCGCACCCAGCTTATCAAGAGCGGCAAACTCAAGCTTCAGCCCAAGAAATCCTACAACCGCGAACACAGATTCGACGAAGAATAATTTTTAATTAAGAATCTTTTTGACAACATGCGGAGGACACGCGATCGCGGGAAGAAGTCGAAAGGCTCTTTCTGAGGAAAGTCCGAGCTCCAACGGGAAAGAATAACGGATAACGTCCGCCGAGGGCAACCTCCGGGACAGTGCAACAGAAAATAACGTCGGGCATCCGCCCGTCACGGTGAAAAGGTGAGGTAAGAGCTCACCGGGGGGTCGGTAACGGCACCCGTCAGTGTAAACCCTATTCGGAGCAATTCCGCAAAAAAGACAGAAAGCCCCGAGCTTTCAGCGCCACCCGTCGCGTCTTACAGGAAGCTGGAGATACGGAGCAATTCGTATTCGAGATAGATGATACGCGTAGATACAAAACTCGGCTTATTATCCTCCGCTTTTTTGTTGTTTATTTTAAAATAAAGATTATTGATGCGGACGTCGGGATCTCTGATGTCCGCTTTTGCTTTAGCTTGCTTTATTTCACGAAAGGAACCCTTTGTCTTCGGCAAAGGTAACTGATTTATATGAGAAGAAAGACAAAGATCGTCTGCACTCTCGGCCCTGCAAGCTCCGATGAAAATACTATCCGTGAGCTTATCCTTGCAGGTATGGACGTTGCGCGTTTCAACTTTTCCCACGGCGCGCATCCCGACCACCTCGAGAAGTTTCAGACATTAAAAAAAGTACGTGAAGAGCTCGGCCTTTTCGTAGCCGCAATGCTCGATACCAAAGGTCCCGAAGTCCGTCTCGGAAAATTTGAAAACGGCTCCGTTGAGCTCAAGCCCGACGCAGTTTTCACCCTCACAACCGAAGAGACCGTCGGCAACGAAAAAATCGCATCCATAACCTATAAAAATCTTCCGCAGGATGTCCATCCGGGCAACGTGATCCTTATCGATGACGGTCTTATCGAGCTTAACGTCATCGAAGTCAAAGGCTCCGAGATCATCTGCCGTGTCGTAAACGGCGGCAAAGTCTCCGACCGTAAAGGCATTAACGTGCCGAACGTCGATCTTTCCATGCCGTATCTGAGCGACCGCGACCGCGCCGATATCGCTTTTGCAGTAAAGCACGGTTTTGACTTTATCGCCGCTTCGTTCGTCCGTTCCGCATCCGACGTTTTTCAGGTACGCAGACTCCTCACCGATCTCGGCTGTAAAACCATAAATATCATCTCCAAGATCGAAAACCGCAGCGGTGTTGAAAATATCGACGAGATCATTGCCGCATCCGACGGTATCATGGTTGCGCGCGGCGATATGGGCGTTGAGATCCCGTTCGAGGAAGTTCCCGGTATTCAGAAACTTATCATCGAAAAAGTTTACAATGCAGGAAAACAGGTCATCACCGCAACTCAGATGCTCGAATCGATGATCAAAAATCCCCGTCCCACAAGAGCCGAAGCGACCGACGTTGCAAACGCTATCTATGACGGCACCAGCGCTCTCATGCTCTCGGGCGAGACCGCCGCAGGCCTCTATCCCGTCGAAGCCGTTAAAACAATGGCAAAGATCGCGCGCCGTACAGAGAAAAATATCAACTACGCAAGACTTTTCCGTCAGCGTGAAAATACCGTCAACCCCGATATCACAAACGCTATCTCCCACGCTGCCGTAACCACTGCTCATGACCTCGGCGCCGCCGCTGTTGTGACGGTTTCCAAGTCAGGCAAGACTGTTCGCATGATCTCAAAATACAGACCCCAGTGCGGAATTATCGGTTACAGTACTTACGAGCACGTCTGCCGCCAGCTTAATCTTTCATGGGGCGTTACTCCGCTCCTTCTCGAAGAAGAAAAGAGCACGGATGACCTTTTCGACCATGCAGTCGATAAAGCGCTCGATGAAGGCCTCGTAAAGCAGGGCGAGATCGTCGTTATCACCGCAGGTATTCCGCTCGGCGTTTCGGGTACGACCAACCTCATGCGAGTCCACGTCGCAGGCCATATCCTCGTTTCGGGCGAAGGTCTTAACGAAAAGCAGGCAGTAGCGCCTCTTTGCGTCTGCCGTGATATTTCTCAGGTCAAGGAAAAATTCACCCCCGGCGATATCATCGTCGTTCCCTATACTTCAAACGAGATCATTCAGTATCTCAAGACCGCCGCAGGCATCATCACCGAAGAAGCGGGCGATACTTCCCATGCCGCAATCGTCGGCCTCTCGCTCGATATTCCCGTAATTATCGGCGCTACGAATGCGACAAAGATCCTCCGTCCGGGCGCAGTCGTAACTCTCGACTCCGCAAAGGGCGTAGTTTACACAAATTAATCTTTTTAAAACAACGAGCCACGGCGATCCGATCTGCCGTGGCTTCTTTTTTTACAAAGAATATCGGTTATTATGAAAATTTATCACGTATCGATCAGTTACATCTTTACCGTTTTTCATTACGACAACGTTTAAGAGCTTATCATTTTTCACAACGGCTTCAACAGTAATGCCGCCTTTTGCTGCTAATTTAAACGACACATCCATGTTATTCGGAAACGCAGGTAAAATATCAATCATGTTATCGTTGCACTGTAAAAGCATATCGTTTACTGTCGAGATAAAGATACCTGCCGCTGTTGCAAACCATGGAAGAGAGCCAAACGTTTCCTCATTTATCTCAAACATTTCATCGAATACTCCGACAGATCTGTAAGACTGTTTTAATGCATAATAAGCTTTTTCTGTCAATTTAGCTCTTGCGTATCCCGATGCTTTCCAACATGCATACCAAGGAGAAATACCGCTTCCTCCGGGATACATATTACCGTAGGGACCCCCGTTTATTTCAAAATCGTCCCAAGCGTTCAACATTTTATTATCGTCATGAGGTAAGACATCAAACGGAAATTTACAAGAAAAAACAGCAATACTTTTCTGTTTACAGTTCAGATAAGGAACATACATCTCATCTGTTTGAGGAAGATTTTCTCGAAGTTTCTCGGATATAAATTTACATTCCTCAGCATATTCTTTATCTATCCCCAATATTTCCGCAGACTTACTGCAACATTCCAATAATTTAATCGAACCGCAAACTGTCATAAACGGATTCTGAACAGAAGAGCCGAGACGTTCAAGATCGGTACATTTTCCGATATAAAATTTTTCTCCATCTCTATAAAGCATATGTTTAGTTATAAATTTAGAACAAGCTCGAATCAATTTATAACAATCTTTTAAAAACTCTATATCTTCCGAATATTCATAATAATTAAAAGCCCCAATACCGACAAGAGGTATATGGAAAACATGATCAAGCCAATTACCGTCAGGTGAAAGCTCCATTCTGTCATTTTCACCTGTTTCCCAATGAAAGCGTGCCATATCTTCCGTTTCGTTGTTTCTATGGCAATCACTTGCTCTTTTAATTGCAGTATTCAAGCTATTCAAACGATAAATGGGAACTCTTTTAGCAAAATCCAGACGATTTGAGCCAAGAAGTCCGATAAATGAAGTATATTCGTCAAAAGCAAAAAATCTGCCGTCCCAAGCCCCGTTATTAAAACCGACCGAGATAGAATATTTTGTCGTATTACATTTAACAGAATAAAGAGATGTTTTATAAATACTGTTTAATCTTTCATCAGCGGTTTGTACATATCCTGAACCAAAATATTCACTAAAATGATCTTCGCAATCTTTCAACAGACAGTCAAAGCCCATTTCATCAATTTTTTGTTTATATACTTTAAGTACCTCAGAAAAATCAACATCACCGAGATCATCTTCAAGATAATAGTAAAATGTTACTTTTTCGCCTTCCGAAGCCTCAAAAATGATCTTTGCGCCATGATCGGTTGATTCAAAAGTAAAATCTTTATCAACCTTAAAATGTATTTCACCCGAAAAAACATCCATACCGTACATTTTAAAACCTATACAGCACATATCTTCGAGTCTATTCACATACAAAACATTTATATACTTACTTATATTAGCATCATATCCGCAAAGATTAATGTCATACGAAAACTTTTTTGATCCGTTTATGTTTTTAAACGTCTTTTGAAGAGCATAGATATTCATATCAGGATGAATAAATCCTTGAGAATGAATATCGTTACCGTTTTCATAAGAACAATCACTTTCAAAAAAACCTTTTTCAGGACAAAGAGTCTGAGACCAAGTTTCCACATTACTTCCGGCATCAAAAGTAAATGAACCAAACGGAAACAAACGAGCTTGCAAAGAATTACACAGTGCGGTCCTTCGGGCAGAACGTACAACAATACCGTCAAAAGCAGAAAAACCTGCTTTATAGGTATCTGCTTTTGTATACCCAAGCATTCCTTCTTTATCAGGGGCAAAAGATATATCTCCGTTAGAAAGCAACGGTGGGAAATAATATCTTTTATTTTCGCAACTGCTATATGTCATAGAATCATCGCTCCTTAAATTTCAAAGTCCAAGCAGATGTCAACTGATTTTATTATACATTGCAGATCAATGTTTGTCAATCCTGCTTTCAATTATTTTTGAATTTCATAATTGCTTTGAACGTATGATAACAATGAGAGACGGAACAAAGCTTCTGACAGATAATATTATGGATATTGAATGTTATAATATTTATTGTTTGTTTGACGGTTTTTGTCGTGCCCTGTCGTATTTACCGTTTAACAATGTTTTGTCCTAAAATTACGTTTTATGGTTCGATTTTTTGACACTATTTCTTCCATAAATAAGAGTATGATATAATATCATAATTTTATTTGAAAGGTCAAAATATGCTTCGTCTTAAAAATATCAAAAAAGACTACTCGGTCGGCGACGGCGCTGTCCATGCGTTGAAGGGTGTCGATCTTACGTTCAGAGAAAGCGAATTTGTATCTATCCTCGGTCCTTCGGGCTGCGGTAAAACCACAATGCTCAATATCATCGGCGGCCTCGATCAGTATTCCGATGGCGATCTCGTAATCGACGGCGTTTCCACCAAAAACTATAACGACCGCGACTGGGATACTTACCGTAACCATTCCATCGGCTTCGTTTTCCAAAGCTATAACCTCATTCCGCATCAGACTGTTTTAAGCAACGTCGAACTTGCGCTCACTCTTTCGGGTGTTTCTAAAGCGGAACGCCGCGAACGCGCAAAAAAAGCTCTTGAAGAAGTCGGTCTCGGCGATCAGCTCAAAAAACGTCCCAGCGAAATGTCGGGCGGTCAGATGCAGAGAGTTGCGATCGCTCGAGCCCTCGTAAATAACCCCGAGATCATTCTTGCTGACGAACCCACTGGCGCTCTTGACTCCGAAACGAGCGTTCAGGTCATGCAGCTTCTCAAAAAGATCTCGAAAGACCGTCTCATAATCATGGTCACACATAACGGCGAGCTTGCCGAGGAATACTCCACCCGTATCGTCCGTATGCTTGACGGTAATATCATAGGCGACAGCAACCCCGTAACCCCCGAAGAGCTTGCCTCCCTCGAAAAAGCCGACAAAGAAAAGCAGGAAAACAAAAAGAAGACGAAAAAACCGTCAATGTCGTTCTTTACTTCTTTCGGCCTTTCTCTCAACAACCTTTTTACCAAAAAAGGCAGAACGATCCTCACCTCTTTCGCAGGCTCGATCGGTATTATCGGCATCGCACTCATCTTTGCCGTTTCGAACGGTATGACAACCTATATCGACACCGTTCAGGAAGATACGCTCTCGTCTTACCCCATAACCATCGAAGCGACGACGGTCGATATCGGCAGTCTTATGCAGACTTTCATGGGCTCCGTCACCGACGAAAGCAAACAGCACGAAAAAGATGCGGTCTATTCGAAATCCGTCATGTTCGATATGATCAATGCTCTCAATAATATCGAAACGACCGAAAACGACCTCAAAGCGTTCCGCGAATATATCGAAACTAAGCGCGCGGATGAAGACGGTGCTCTCGCCGAAGCTTTAAGCGGCGTTCAGTATACCTACAATACCGACCTTATCGTCTATACGAAAAATCTCGACGGCGAAATCGTCGTTTCCGATACCGAAAAGCTTCTCTCCGAGGCAGTTGCCGAGAATTTCGGCATGAATATGATGTCTATGCAGGATATGGGCAGTTCTATGGTCGCAGGCAATGAGTCAATGTCCATGCTTTCTTCAATGAGCCAGGCAAACAGCGGCATAAAGCTCTGGCAGGAAATGCTCCCCGGTGAAAACGGCAGCCTCGTCAATCCCATTCTCGAAAATCAGTATGAAGTCGTTTACGGCTCCTGGCCCGATGAATACGACGAAGTCGTTGTTGTTCTCGACAGAAATAACGAGATCGACGACCTCACGCTTTTTGCTCTCGGCTTAAAATCCGAGGAGGAAATGGATTCGATATTTGACGCCGTCTCGAAAGGTACCCATATCGATACCTCGCTTCAGCGCTGGACTTACGAAGAACTCTGCGATAAAGAATATAAAGTCGTTTTAAGCTCCGATTGCTATACTTACGACGAATCCACGGGCCTCTACGTCGATCTTCGCGATACCGATGCAGGCACCCGTTACCTTTACGATAACGGTCTCACGCTCCGCGTTTCGGGCATTATCCGTCCGAACGAGACCGCAAGCAGCACAATGCTCACCGGCTCTCTTGCATATACAACAAAACTCACCGAATATATCGTCGAAAAAGCGCATGAATCCGAAGTCGTAAAAGCTCAGCTCGAAAGCACCTCTACCGATATCTTTACGGGTCTTCCGTTCCGTGAAAACACGGGCAATATGTCCGATGAAGAAAAAGAGGAATCGTTCAGAAAATATATCTCCGAGCTCGATACCGAAGGCAAAGCCAACGCATATGTCGAGATCATGAGCATTCCTTCCGAGGAACAGCTCGACGGAGCCGTTTCTCAGGTCATGGCAGGCGTTACGCGCGAGCAGATCGAAGAAAACCTCATAACCGCAATGTCTGCGCAGATGAGCATGAACGCTTCCGCAATCGAAGATTATCTTCTTTCTATGTCCGACGAAGACCTTTTTGAGCTCTTTGAGAAGATGGTAAGAGAGCAGGTCAAAGCGCAGATCGCGCAGCAGGTCGTCTCTCAGCTTGCCGCAATGACTCCCGAACAGCTCGCAGGAGCTCTCGATATGTCAGCACCGTCCTATACCACCGAGCAGTGTGCCGTTTACCACGACGAAGTCCTCGTTTTCTCCGATAAAACGTATGACTCCAACCTCATCACCCTCGGCTGTGTTTATCTCGACGATCCCGCAACCGTCAACCTCTTCGCTTCAAGCTTCGAAAATAAAGATATCATCGAAGAGTTTATCGCCGATTATAACGAAAATGTCGATGACCTTTCCAAGATCCGCTATACCGACTATATCGGCATCATGATGTCTTCGATCACCACAATTATCAATGCAATAACGTATGTTCTTATCGCGTTCGTCGCGATCTCTCTCGTCGTTTCTTCGATCATGATCGGCGTTATCACCCTTATCTCCGTTCAGGAAAGAACGAAAGAGATCGGTATTCTCCGCGCGATCGGCGCATCGAAGAGAGATGTTTCGGGTATGTTCAATGCCGAAACAGTCATCATCGGTTTTACGTCCGGTCTTCTCGGCGTTGTTGTAACGTATCTTCTCACTTTCCCCATCAACTTTATCATCAATACCCTCACCGGAATCAGCAACCTCGATGCGATCTTCCCCCTGCCCGTCGCGCTCATTCTCATTGCCATCAGCGTTGTTTTGACGCTCATTGCAGGCATTATTCCCTCTGCGAGCGCCGCAAAGAAAGACCCCGTCGTTGCTCTCCGAACGGAATAAACCGAAATTAACAATTTTACAAAAGCATAAGAGCCAAGTTGCATTAGCAACTTGGCTCTTAATATTCGGAATGATTTTTTATCTGTTGATCTTCTTTAAAAATTCATCCGCTTCGTCTCTGCAGGAAAAAATGCGAATATCTTTATCTTTATATTTTTCCAGCAACTGCATCACCGCAGGGCGGCTTTCGGCGTTGTAGTTTTTTATGAATTCGATGAATTCCAAATCCTCTTCGCCTTCTTTTTCCGTCCACGGCATATCGGAGCGAGGCTTGCCTTTTCGTCTGCGTATTCCGTCAAGACAGACCTGCAGCGGATAATCGAGAAAAACGACCGTGTCGCATGCGCGAAGCCGCAGTTCGATCGTCGAACCGTAGTTGCCGTCAATTATCCATTCGTCTTTTTCGATCGCTTTTTGCAGCCGTTCAAGAAAAACGGATTTTTCAACGGTCGTCCTGTCTTCGTTCCAATACATCATATCCAGATGATAAATCGGAAGCCCCGTCGCTTCGTGCAATGCCCTCGAAAACGTACTTTTACCGCTTCCGGGGCAACCGATGACCATAATTTTTTTCATAGCTTTTTATTCAATTAGATCTTACTTCTTAAATCACGGGTACAGCATTTTTTGCCGCTGTACCCAAAATCTTTATCTTCTCAAAATCGCAAGACCGCCGCTCGGAATTTCAATAGGTGTTATTCCTTCCAAAAAGCGCATAGTCTGACTGACTTCGTGACCCCTGCAGTCTTTTATCAGAACATCATAGACACCTTTCAGCTCAATAAGCACACGGTCTCCGCTGCAGCCGTTTGCAATGTAGATCGTATCGACATCGTCGGGCTGTACGCACTTATCGATAGCATAAACACCCACAGCGCATTCGTTATCAAGGGTGGACTTTGCCCATGTGTACATCAGATGCGGTTCAAAGGCTTCAAGCTTGCCCTCAAGAAGCAGTTCTTTATGCTCTTTGAGAAAATTCAGCCAGAACACCGACATTTCTGCCAATTCGGGAGTCATTTCTTCCATTCTTCCCGAATACTGAAGTACGCCGAACATACAGCTTATGATCTGAATGGCGTTGTTTTCCACCTTTTCGTAAGGACACATCATCAGCATATCCGAATGAACCGCCTGGTTACCCATCAGCATTCTAAGATCGATGATCGATGCTCTGTTTTTCAGATAGTTTCCTGCGCAGTCGCCGACTCTGAACATATTGCCGAATCTTCTCATATGCGGACCGATATAGCTCTGTCTGAACTCAATGAGAATATCGGGCTTGATCTGCAGCAGTGCGTCAACTATTTCTGCCATGCAGACATCAACCGCATCCTGCAATGCCGGAATATCCATTTTTTCGTTGTACGGCGCATTTGCGTGGCTGTCGCTCCATGTATCAACAAAATCAAGCTTGAATCCGTCAAGATTCCATTCCGTCAGAGCCTTTTTATAAGTGTTGACCATGAATTCTCGTGCTTCTTTATATCGTGGGTCGAGAATAGCCGCAAGCAGTCCGGGTTCGTCCCTAAGAAGCATATCTTTGAAATGCTCGTAATGCTCGCTTTCATGCCCGATCAGCGGAACGGCGTACCATAAAATATACTTCATTCCCATTTCCTGAACACGCATTACATGCGTCGCCATATCGGTGATCTTCGAGGATGCGGGAATCCAGTCGCCGCAATGGGAGTAGCCGTGGACAAGCTCGTCCGCCTGCCAGCCGTCGTCAATAATGCAGATGTCAAAGCCGAGATCTTTTGCCCAACGGCACTTTTCTTCCACCGTCTTTTCGTCAACTTGCTTATGGTATGAGTACCAGAAAGAATAAAGAGGGTCCTTTGCCGTGGAAGGTACCTGCAGAGGCTTCATTTCCCATTCGTTTTCCCACCATGAAGCCACCGCTTCGACAGCTTTCATCATCGTTACGGGGCGTTTGTCCACTCTTAATGTTATTTTTGTGGAGTATTCGTTTGTATACTGCTTCGTTCCGAAAGAAAAAAACATGTCCAGATTGCCGAACTGGTCATTGATACTGTTCTTCATATGCATCAGCTTTTTACATTCGGACAAAGCCCAGCAGTAGCTGTTTGTTCCGTTGCCGTCAAAATAAACGGTTATCGGGCAGTTATTTGAGATCATTGACGAGAATCTGTCATCCCAGTGAGGACTGAGACATCTGCTGATATAGCATCTCGAATCCCATTTATACATGATGCCGCTTCGCATTTCGGACCAGGAAACATTAAACGCCCCATTTTCTGCGGCAATTTCTTTCGTCCAGCTGAATGAAAATTCGTATTCGGCAACAGAATCCTGATCTTTTGTCTTTAACAACGTACAGTCTGCGCCCTCAGGCATTGTGACTGTAAAAATATCCAACTTTATTTCCATAGCATAACTCCTTTAAAATCAAGTAATTCTGCAACAGGCACGGCAGTTTGAGCCGCCATGCCTGTATTTTTTTTATTCAAATCGTATCAATGCTACGCTGATGGGAGCGAGGACTGTTTCGCTTGAATCTTTGTCGAATTTAACGTCAAGTGGCTCTTCCTCAAAGTCGGAGATGGGCATGAGCGTTTTGCCGACATATGCCATTGCTTTGACGTTCTTTCCTCCGAAATTGAAGCTGATCTTCTTTTCATCGTCGCAGGAGGAGTTGATCGCCGTAACGGTCGTGATGCCGTCTTTTTTAGTTACCGTAATATAATCGTCGGAGTAAAGGAGCGTGCCGCCGCTGTGAACGCCGAGAAGTTTGATCGCTTTGCCGGTCGCTGTAAGCTCAACATTATGCGGATTTACCTTGATCGAGCCCTCGTTTACCATTTCAAAATGACATGCGATTCCGATATTGCTTATCGGCGCTTCGCCGATTATCATATTAAGCATCATTGCCGCATGCATACCGTCGGTAACGGTAGATTTCCTGTACCATGCGTACCAGAGGTTCCATTCGTCGAACGAAATGCTGATATCGTCGTTTCCGAGGTATTTACGCATAAGTCTGAGGTTTTTACGTGTGTTGAAAGTGCAGTTAAGAGCGTAGTAATAATGATCTTTGAGCTTTGAAAGGTCACGGTAATTCGGCTGAGCGGAGTATGTATGGAAAGAAACGAACTTAACGATATCCTTGAGCGGTTTTGCTGAAAAATCAACCCAGTCTTTGTTCGGGTGAGGTCCGGAGGAGCAAAGAGTCAGATTCGGGCAGACTTTAAGCATCTTTTCAGCGCTCTTTCTTACGAGGTGCGCATAGCCCGAAGGCGTGTTTTCGCCCTCCATGTGACCGTAACCTGCTTCGTTGCCGAGAGACCAGAGGTTGACGTTATACGGCTCTTTGTAGCCTCTTTCAACTCTGAGTCTGCCGTATTCGGTTGTTTCGTCGCCGTTGCAGTATTCGACCCATGCGGCGTTCTCTTCGGGAGTGCACCATGTCTGATTGATAGTGATGAACGGTTCTGCTCCGATATAGCGGCAGAGCGCAACGAAATCGTCCGTATTTATTTCATGGAAATCGTAGCCGTGAGAATGAGGCTGTGTTTCAAGCATAAGATAGGACTGGAAAGGCGCGCGTTCGTCAACGGGAAGAAGCCCGTCCATCCAGTTGTATTCGCCTGCAAAGTTGCCGCCGGGCCAACGTAAAACGCTGACGCCGATCTCTTTGAGCGCTTCGACCGCATCTTTTCTCATTCCGTGGAAGTTGTCTTTATTCATCATCGAAACGGCACCGACATCTATGAGCACCTGCTGTTTGTAAACGATTCGAAGATCCGCATCGCAGTCGCTTTCCGTCGGCGCAAGAACTGCTTCGTAGCGGTTCCATTCCGAACCTGCCTTGATTTCTATAACGGCGGATGCGTATGTTTTTGTGTTGTATCTGTCTGTAAGGCTTACGGTGATGCTTACGTTTTCAATACATCTGGCAACGATCGCAAAATCGTAAATCTCATCTTTCGAAATATCTATTTCATGCTGACCGAAACCGCCTTCGATCTCGGGATCACAGCACATGACCTGCTGGGAGGTGCATTCAAGCGCTCTGTGCATATGATAATGGTCGGGGTAATGGCGAGTGTACGGTTCGCTCGTAATTGCGTATGTCTTATCCCCGATAAGATACCAGTCGGAAGAGATACCTTCCATAACGGACGGCTTGCCGATGAATTTTCTGTTTCTTATCATCTGCGCGGAAAGGCCTTTGTTGATGCTCGAACGTGTGTGCTCGAGATTGTTGCCGAAAAGCAGGGGAGATACGATTCCCATATTCTTTTCGGGGTCGATTATGATCTCGCAGTCGCCTTCGGGAGTTTTTTCGCAGACGATCTCCGCTTCTTTTTCTTCTTTTCCATCAAGAAGCTGGGCGAGAGTTATACCGAGCGCCATCGCAATTTTGTTCATTGTCGGAACGTCGGGGCATTTTTCGCCTTTTTCCCATGCGCAGACGTCTTTTTCATCGACGCCGATTTTTTTCGCAATGTCTTCTGTTGTATAATTAAGATCATTTCTTTTTGCGGCAATAAATTCGCCTGTTTTTATCATATCCATATTATTTCATGCCTTTCTTTAACGTATTTTCGGTATCCGCGTGGTTTTTTCTTTGTTTTTAGTATAACATTTTGCGGTAGAATTGTCAATATTAATTTATTCATAAGCAAAGCGCTTTTTTATCGGACTATAAAAATATTTTTTGACTTTAAGCATGAATTCACACATAACCGTTCGTGATATTCCGTCTTCGACGGAGTGATATATTTTGCAGTACATAATTTTTGCCGTGCATATTTTTTGCTGTGCATATTTTTTGCTGTGCAAAAAAAGTGATATTGAAAACTGAGGCTTCAGTGATATTATATTCGCTTCTTAACACCGAAGGCAATATCACTTGCGAAGCAAATCAACCTGACTTCTTCCCTATTACCTCTTACTTATTACTTTCAAAAAATCTGAATGCGAAATTTAGTGAAAAGTGAAGAGGGAAGAGGTAAAAAGTAAAAATCCCGAGTGCTTTCGCATTCAGGATTTTCCGGACTCGTAAGACAAAAATGCAACTCGTATATTCAGTGAAGTTTTGGCTTCGCCAAAGTGATGCGATGCTTCGCATCGTGATGTTGCTCACCTTGTTCGCAGTGATGTGATGTGTTCTATTTCATGTGCCGAAGGCACACTTCACGCGCAAAGCGCACATCACTTCCGCAGGATACATCACGTTCCGCTTGCGGAACACATCGTTGAAAAAAGCCTAACGCAATCGCGTTAGGCTTTTTTCTGGTGCCGGAAGCGGGGGTCGAACCCGCACGGTATCGCTACCATCGGATTTTGAGTCCGACACGTCTGCCAATTCCATCATTCCGGCGAAATATTTTATTGTTTTGTTATTATATCACACTCTCGCCCGAAAATCAATAGATTTTTGTGAACTAATTCGGAAAAAATATTCGGGACCGATCTTCCGTATTTGCATCATTTTGCGTTTAATTGCAATTATTTGGCAAATAGAACCGTTAAATGGGGCGGAATTATGACATTATCTCAATTTTTTGAAACTACTCTTGACAAATACCACGCTATGTGCTATTATTTAGGAGCGGACAGAATCTCTGTCTGAGCAAGCATAGTTTACTCTTCTTTCTTTTTTTTACCTGAACAGCCCGCTTTGCGGGCTCGGGTTTTCTGTCGATTTTCGACAGTTTGTGCTGGGGTTAATTGGGATAAACTCAATTAACCTGTTTTTTTAACTTAAAATTAACGAAATCCTCCGTTTTTCATATCATGGAATATCCTTGAAATGACGGAGGATTTTTTTATGATCTTACTCAAAATCGGCTCAAGAGGTCCGCAGGTGGAGCTTCTTCAGAGCATTCTCAACAGACTCGGCTATAATTCCGGCGCGGTCGACGGTATTTTCGGCATCCGCACGCAGAACGCAGTCAGACGTTTCCAGAACGCCGTCGGTCTTTCCGTTGACGGTATCGTCGGCGACGACACGTGGGCGGCGCTTTTACCGTATATCGACGGCTATGTCAGCCACACGGTAGTTTCGGGCGACACTTTCTGGCTTCTTTCAAAAAAATACGGTACTACCGTCGCCGCAATTTCCGCCGCAAACCCGACTGTCGATCCGCAGAATTTAATTGTCGGCAGTAAAATCATCGTTCCGCTCAATATAAATGTCGTGCCGACGGATGTTTCTTACGGCTACGAGCTTCTCATCAGAAATATCGATGCATTAAAAAAACGCTACCCGTTTATTTCTTCCGAAACCGCAGGCAAGAGCGTAATGGGAAAAGATATTCCTTATATCCGTCTCGGAAACGGCAAAAACGAGGTGTTTTTCAACGCTTCTCACCATGCAAACGAGTGGATAACGTCCGTTCTGATCATGCGTTTTATCGAAAATCTCTGCAAAAGCTATGTCGAACGGTCGAACGTTTCCGATATTCCCGCCGCCGAAATTTTTGAGAAGTCTACAATATATATTATACCCATGGTAAATCCCGACGGTGTCGATCTCGTAACGGGGTGGTTGCCGCGCGAAAGCTCCGAATACCGTTCGGCAAAGGCGATCGCAGAAAAATATCCCGATATCCCGTTCCCGTCGGGATGGAAAGCGAATATACGAGGGGTTGATCTCAATCTCAATTACCCTGCCGAGTGGGATCAGGCAAAGCAGATCAAATATGACCTCGGTTTTACTTCCCCTGCGCCGAGAGATTTTGTCGGCGAGCGTCCTTTCTCCGAGCCTGAAACGCAGATGACGGGAAGATTTACGAAAGAGCACGATTTTTCTCTTACGCTTTCGTACCACACGCAGGGCGAGCTGATCTTCTGGAAATTCCTCAATTATTTCGTCCCCGATTCTTTCGAGATTGCGCAGAAATTTGCCGATGTTTCGGGGTATACGCTCTCTTTGACGCCGTACGAATCGGGCTATGCCGGCTATAAAGACTGGTTCATTCAGGAATACCGTCGCCCCGGCTATACGATCGAGGCAGGAAAAGGCGTAAATCCTCTCCCGATCTCTCAATTTGCGGAGATCTACCGTGATAATATCGGCTTGCTTTCTCTCGCGGCGGTCGCAACAACGTAAAATAAAAAAGGATAGAGACGAAAAATCTCTATCCTTTATTGTTTTATACGCTGAAAAGAAGGTCGCCGTAAGTCGGGAACGGCCAGTAGTCTCTGCCGATGAGAAGTTCCGCTTCATCGACCGATGCACGAAGACTGTGCATTACGGGCAGGATGCTGTCTTTATAATAGAACGAAAGATCCTGCGGCTCGGTGATCTCTTTTGACTGATTTACGGTTTCTTCGAGCTCCGCAGTCTTGTTGTAGATATCCGAGCAAAGGACGGAGAGACGGGAAAGGATCGTCGATTCGGGCTCTGACATGATCTCAAGCTCTTTTTTCGTCTTAATGAGCTCTGCAAGACGTCTCTGATATTTGATGATCGCAGGAATAATATCTTTTTTCGCCATATCGATCATCGTCAGCGCTTCGACGGAGTTCGTTTTATTGTATGCATCGTAAAGAATATCGCGGCGCGAGTAGATCTCTTCTTTGGTGAAGATCTTGTGTTTTGTAAAGAGTGCGATATTTTTATCGTCAACGTATCTTTCGAGCGCTTCGGGTGTCGTTCTGAGGTTGAGAAGTCCGCGTCTTTCGGCTTCTTCGACCCAAGCGTTGTCGTAACCGTTTCCGTTAAAGATAATACGCTTATGCTCGTGGATCGTTTTTCTGATAAGAGAGTTTAATTCGGAAGTGAAATCTTCGGCGTTTTCGAGAATATCCGCGAACTGTTCGAGCTCTTCGGCAACGGTCGTATTGAGGATTATGTTCGGACCGGAGATCGAAAGCGAAGAACCGAGCATACGGAATTCAAACTTGTTACCCGTAAACGCAAAGGGCGAAGTTCTGTTTCTGTCTGTCGTATCTCTCGGGAAATGGGGAAGAACGTGAACGCCGATCTCCATTTCGAGTTTTTCTTTGTTGTCGTATGCGCTGCCGCTGTCGATCGCTTCAAGGATCTCCGTAAGCTCGTCGCCGAGGAAGATCGAGATGATCGCCGGAGGCGCTTCGTTCGAACCGAGACGGTAGTCGTTTCCTGCGGATGCGATGGAAAGACGGAGAAGATCCTGGTATTCGTCTACCGCTTTTATAACTGCGCACAAAAACAGCAGGAATTGCGCATTTTCATGCGGAGATTTACCGGGTTCGAGCAGATTCATGCCGGTATTGGTCGCAAGCGCCCAGTTGTTGTGCTTACCGCTTCCGTTAACGCCCGCAAACGGTTTTTCGTGAAGAAGACAGGTCATGCCGTGTCTTTCCGCAACGTTTTTGAGCATCTGCATCGTCAGCTGGTTATGGTCGGTCGCAATATTAGTGTTAGAAAAGATCGGCGCAAGTTCGTGCTGCGCAGGTGCGGATTCGTTATGCTCCGTTTTTGCGAGAACGCCGAGCTTCCAGAGCTCTTCGTCAAGCTCTTTCATGAATTTCGAAACTCTCGGACGGATCGCGCCGAAATAGTGGTCGTGCATTTCCTGACCCTTCGGAGGCTTTGCGCCGAAGAGCGTACGTCCCGTAAAAACAAGGTCTTTTCTCTTATTGAAAAGCTCCTGGTCTACAAGAAAATATTCCTGCTCCGCGCCGACGGTCGTGATAACTCTCTTTGCCGTATCGTTGCCGAAAAGACGGAGAATTCTCAGCGCCTGCTCGTTGATGCATTCCATCGAACGCAGAAGCGGAGTCTTTTTATCGAGCGACTGTCCGCCGTAAGAGTAGAATACGGTCGGGATGCACAAAGTTCTGTCTTTTATAAATGCGTAGGAGGTCGGGTCCCATGCGGTGTAGCCTCTTGCTTCAAAAGTCGCACGCAGACCGCCCGAGGGAAATGACGATGCGTCGGGTTCGCCCTTGATAAGCTCTTTGCCCGAAAATTCCATGATTACCGAGCTGTCGCCGATCGGGGAGATAAAGCTGTCGTGCTTTTCCGCCGTAACACCCGTCATTGGCTGGAACCAGTGCGTGAAGTGGGTCGCACCCTTCGAGACCGCCCAGTCCTTCATAGCGTTTGCAACAATGTTTGCGACCGTCAGGTCAAGGCTTTTGCCGACTTCGATCGTCTTTTTGAGCGCTTTGTATGTGTCATGGGGGAGACGTTCCTTCATGACACTGTCGTTAAATACAAGCGAGCCGAAAATTTCAGAAACACTCATTGTTTTCTATATCCTCTGTTTTCTGTTGAATTCTAAATTATTTTTCTTATTTTTCCGAAAGTTTTTTGTTGACGGTCTCTCTGAGTCCGAGAAGCCATCTGTCATCGTGAGGAAAACTTTCAAACCGTATTTCTTCCGAAAGACCACTGTCGATCAGTTCGAGAACTTTTTCTCTGCCGATCTTGTTTTCGAGAGCGTAAAGTGCTCTCATATCCTGCAATGCATCGTAAAATACTTCAAGACGGAGCGAACATACCGGTTCGCCGCCGTTGCCGGGGTAGACGACAAATCCGTCACCCGACGGGAATGCTTCTCTCGCATCCGTAACAGAGTACGGATCGATCTTTTCAAGGGAATACTGCGAGTTCCAGAAATTGTATCCCCAATGCAGGAATCCTTTTATGTTGAATTTATATAACTGAACGCCCAGAACTCGGTTTCTTAACGACGGCATCGCAAGAAATCTGTTTGCCGTACCTTTATACTGACCGCAGCAATAGTAGCACCAGAGATCGGGCACGTTGTTATCAAGAAAAGTCTGCGCATGGTTCGTCGAAACGACGGGAGTTTTTACTGCGCCCTTTGCATAAAATTCATAGGAAGAGAGCGCATCCATGACATGAAAATCGTCGCCGATGCTCTTGAAAAGAAGCTCTGCCGCCTTCTTGTATCTGGGCAGATGATCTCCCCACGGTTCGTCCGAAATATGGAAATATACCTTATCGCACATTTCTTCCTTTTTGAAGAAATCGACAAGTGCCGGATATAACTGCGAAAGGAAATTTACGTATTCCTCGCCGTAGGCATCTGTTTCCCATCCGAAAATACGCTTATACTCTCCGTTTTCCGTTGCCATTATCTTCGGGGCATTTGTTGCTCCCCATTGAGTATAGAGAGGCGCGAGCTCAAAGTATTCGATGCCGTTCTCTCTTGCAACTTCGATCCATTTTTTCAGCTTTGTGAGATCAAAAGCATATTTATCGCCGTTTTTTTCGACTTCGACGAGCTGAACGGTCGTTCTTTCTCCTCCGACCGCCGTATCAAGCGCAGGAGTAAATATCGGGGTGAGGAGCATATTCATGCCGTGGTCTGATGCCGTTTTTATGAATTTACCGATGATTTCCCAATGTTCGGGCGAAAAAGTCGGGACGTTGTATCTGTCGCAAAGGCAGTCCGTATGGAACCAGTTCGTGTAGATAAGTTCCTGCGGTGCGAGGACTGCGTCAACTATTCGGAGCTCAAAAACCGTTTCCGCAAAAATCTCTTCGCCTGCACGGAGCCGTATTTTTATATGATGAAGCGCAGGCATTTCGCCTGTTGTGTCAACCGTTACCCAAAGAGTAGAAACTCTGTTTCCCGTCACAGCAAAACCGTTCGGTGTTATCGGTTCGAGAACGTCGGGAAAAAGCCCGGGCTTGTCCGAAATTACGTAGTCGTCGTGATCGTCGTAGCACGGAAGCATCGAGGGAACATACGCCACAGCGCGAGCCGTAACGTTATTCAGAGTCGAAATAATATCGACGTTCAATCTGTATCTTCCTGTTTCGGGCAGGGTGTATGCGATCTGAAAATTGAATTTCTCGTTTTTCGTCGCCGTCGCTTCGTTATATTCGGGCAACGAATCAAACGAAGTATCGAGCATTACTTTTTCGAGTGATGATATGCATTTGGAAATGATTTTCATGATGATCACCGACTTTTCTTAAATTTTCTTTTTATAGATATTGATGACGAACTCCGTCACCGTTTTTGCCGACGGCAGAGCCATGACCTCTTCCAATTTGTCTTTCGGTGTGCGGTAAAAATAGGGGGTCATGCAAAGCAGGTCGCAGAGGCTTTTATTATCGAGCATTATTTCTTTCGAGATCTTCTTCGTCGAAACAAGCTCAAATATATCCGAAACGCTCGGGTCTTCGTCGTTTTCTCTCGTTTTTTCATAGAGAAGTTCTTTTATCCCCATCAGATGATCCTTGCCGGGAAAAACATGGACAAATATCCCGTCGTCTTTTAAAATTCTGAAAAATTCGCTGTCGCATACGGGCGCGAAGATGTGCGTTAAAATATCGACCGATCCGTCAGCAAAAGGAATTGATGAAATATTCGCCGCAAAAAATACGGAGCCTTCGGCTTCTTTCGCCGCATACCGTACAGCTCTTTTCGATAGGTCAAACCCGTAAAAATCCGCTTCGGAAAACGATTTCGCAAGTTTATTCGTAAAATAACCTTCGCCGCAGCACGCATCGAGCACCGTCGAACCGTTTTTAATATACGGTAAAAGCTCTTCATAAAGCTCCTGCGGTAAATGATCGTAATGACCGCATCCGAGGAAATTTTTTCTCGCCGTCACCATTTTCGGATCGTCGCCCGAGGTCGCAGACCCGTTAAGTATAAGATTAACGCTGCCCTCTTTTGCTCTGTCGAACGAATGTCTTTTCGGGCAGACCGCAGTCTTTTCCGTAAAAGTCAGCGCTTCTCCGCAAACGGGGCATAAAAGTGCGTTTTTCATATGATTCACCATATATTCGTGAATATCTTCACGCTATCTTCTCAGTTTTTTGAGTTCACGGACATCGACATCCGCAAAGATCGGGGTGAGAAATTCGTTGAGAAGTCTCGAAACGATTCTTTCGTGATATGCGCCCGAAAGCTCGGAGGGGCGGTAGTTTGTGCTGATTATCATCGGCTTTCCGCTGTTAAGCCTTGAATTTACGACGTTATATATGACCGATTCCGCAAACTGCGAGCTGAATTCCGAGCCGAGGTCGTCGATTATCAGAAGATCCGCATCGTAATACCTGCGTGTGTCGATCGTCTTATCTCCCTTGCCGAATTTTTCGGCTTCAAACTCGGAGATCATATCCTGCGCCGAAACGTAGCAGACGTAATTTCCCTGCTCTGCGAGCGCAATTCCTATAGCGCAGGAAAGATAAGTCTTTCCCGAACCGCTTCTTCCCATGAAGAGAAGATTTTCTTTATTTGATTTGAAATTTTTAACGTATCTTTTCGCGTAGCCGAGCGTAAGCTCCATTTTCTCTTTGTCTACGGGGTTTTTATAATACGAAAGATCGAAGTTCGCAAACGTTTTTTCTCTGTATGCCGCCGAAAGATTCGAAATTTCGAGCATCTGCTTTGAAAGTTCGCGCTTGAAACATTCGCAGTTGCCCTCTTCTGTGTAGCCGACGTCCTTGCATTTTTCGCAGTAGAATCTGCGTTCATGCGCATTCTGCGGAAGCCCTGCTTTTATAAGGATCTCGGAACGTTCTTTCTGCAGATCGAGGCTTCTTTTTCTGAATTCGTTAAACGCATCCTCACTCTTGTTTCCGCTGAAAGCAAAAACGGCAAATTTCGAGATATTGTCTTTCAGTGCGTCTTCGATCTGACGCAGTCTCGGTATCTGCTGATACAGTTTTTCGACTCGCTGCGCTTCCGCATCCCTGTTTTTTGCAACCTTTTCTTTGAGTGCCGCATCCGCTTTTGCAAAACAGTCGCCTCTATTCATCGTCTTCGCTCACCGCCTTTTTCATGATCTCCCATGTCTTGTCGACGGTCTTTTCGGCATCGGGCGCCGCCGTCGGCTCGTATTTTTTCGCTCTCGACGGTTTCTTTGCCGCAGGTTTCTGCGCCGCCGCTTCTTCGGGCGTATTTATCCCCGAAGCTTTCCAGGAGTGTAAAATTTTATCTATGTATTGGTATTTATAAGAGCCGATGCTCTTTATCATGCTTTCGTATGCCGCGGAGATCATTTCGTCACCGTAGCCGAGCTCCGTTCTCCATGCGATGAAAACTTTCTTTTCTTCTTCGCCCAGCGCTCTGTTCGCAACGCCCAGAAGTCTCGCGGTCTTCATTGCGCTTTCCGCTTTTTCTTTTTCGGCGCTTATGAATTCCTCTGCCTTTTCAAAGCTGTCGATTCCTCCGTCTGCCCACATTACAGCAGTCTTTTCTATCTGACGCATAGACTTTTTGCCTGTGTCCGAGCAATACTGTAAAAGCAGCGCCGCAACTTCGGGCGGAAGCCCCATCCAGTCAACGATCGAAAGAATCGTGTATGCGTCGGAAGTCGAAAGCGGACGGGAAAGGAGAGATTCCGTTCTCTCGTAAAGAAAACGTATCGCGCCGTCTCTGTCAATTCTCGATGCGACTTCTTCTGCGGAATAGGGGTGGATATCCGAGGTTTTCAGCTGCGGACGTGTCAGCATATATTTCTGCTGTGATCTGAATAATACGCCGCGCTCGACCCAGTAGTCGAATGCCGCCTCAAGATTTTCGTTTTCGATGCCCGTAGCGTTGCAGATATCGTCCCTCGTGAATGATTGAGATGAATTTCTCAAAAGGAAAAGTATCAGTCTCAGCGCATCTTCGGGCGCTTTTAAATAATTGTCGGCTATCTCGTTCGGAACGGCGAACGACGGCCTGTTTTCGAATATTACGGTCTGTCCCGCCATTTCTTTTTCCAGCCTTCTTTTAAAATATACTATACTAAAAAATATCCTATCTATTATTATAACAGAACACCGCCGTCAAGTCAATAGCCGATGAAAAATTTTGTCGAACCGATTTTTATATAAAGTTCTGTTTTTTATCCTTGACATCGCACTTTTTACGTGGTATCATCTATCTGTAATCAATCAAAGAGGTGCTCTGTAATGCAATATCCCGTATTTTTGAAAAGAAAACGCCTCGGCACGGTCATTTTCAACGCTCTCATGCTTGCCGTTTCCGTTGCTGCCGCCGTTTATAATATCGTATCGAACGGCGATTATTGGGTCTTCGTCGTCGCATCCGTACTTTTTCTTCTTACTCTTGTTTTTAATATTTTTCTTGCGACGGAAAAGACTTTCGCCGTATATTCCGATAAAATCGTAAGCCTTTCTCACTTTCTTCCGAAATTCGAGATAAAAGCCGAGGAGCTCGCAGGGGTGGTGTATGCCTCCGAAGCGAAAGACGTCCTCAAAATAAACTACAATACAGATGAGTTCGATCTCGAAAAGATTTCCGGCGGAAACGCCGCTTTCGCAGAGCTCGGCGAGGGTATGTGGTCTGCGTATATCTCAAAAAAGGATGTCGACCGTCCTCTTTCCGAAGTAAAATATATCATCGAAAGCATAAAAAAATGATTTTGACGGAACTTTTTTACCGCCAATACAGTCTTACCTGTCATAGATAACCGTTTTTGAGGGAAAATACGGTTCTTTTGCCGTTAAATGTCGATTAAATTTCCCTTTGCGATATTGACAAAGCCCGAAAAAAATGTTATTATATAATATATGCATATTTTTTTTGTGCAAACAGGATATGATCCAAAAAACACAAGAACAAAATCAAGTTTAAAATTTGAAAGGTGGTTAATTATGAAACTCAGATTTCATAAACTCACAGCATTGATCCTTGTTCTCGCAATGATGGTACCTTTCCTTGCAGCTTGTAAGGAAGAACCCGTCAATCTCCAGGAGATCTATAAATTCTCCGAGACTGCCGTTACTCTTAATGCGGGCGAGAACTATGCTCTCCTTGTCTATGATGATACATACAGCGACAGGGCTTATACCGCAACCTGGACTTCGGACAACCCCGCAGTTGTCTCCGTTGAACAGAGTGGCTTCATCACCGCTCTCAACGCAGGTTCCGCTACCGTTACCGCAACGCTCTTTTTCGCGGAAGAAGATCAGACCGTTACCCTTAACTGCTCTGTAACCGTTCTTCAGACTACCGTTGCAGTTACAGGTATCTCCCTTAACGCTATGGAACAGACTCTCGATGTAGGCGGCGTTACCGTTCTTACTCCGACCGTTCTTCCTGCAGATGCTACCAATAAGGCTGTAAGCTGGACTTCTTCCAACCCTGCAGTCGCAATCGTTTCCTCCGGTGTTATCACCGCTGTGGGCGAAGGTACTGCTATCATTTCCGCTATCACCGAAGACGGCGCTAAACAGGCTGACTGTGTCGTTACCGTCCTCGCTCCCGTTGATACTTTCGAAAGCCTTACTCTTAACAAGACTTCCGCAAGCGTAACCGTCGGCAAGACTCTTTCTCTTACCGCTACCGTTAAGCCTCAGGGCGTTGCTGCTGACATTATCTGGACTTCCGGCGACGAATCCATCGCTACCGTTGTCAACGGCACCATCACCGGCGTAAGCGCAGGTACCACTACCATCACCGCAACTCTTAACGATAAAGTTACCAACAAAGTTGCAACCTGCAAAGTTACCGTTAAATCCGCTTCCTCCGGCACCACTTCTTCCGGCAACTCCGGCAACAGCAGCTCCGGCAACAGCGGTTCTACCAGTACTTCCACAACCGTCAAGGCTACCAGCGTTAAATTTGACGTTCAGTCTATTACTGTTTACGTTGGTCAGAAAGGTCCCTGGAAATTCAACCCGACCGTAACTCCGTCCAACACCACCGAAAAAGGCAAATGGACTTCCAACAATCCCTCCGTTGCAGCAGTTGACTCCAACGGTAACATCACTATCGGCAATATCGGCGATTCTTACTTCGAAATGGCAACCATTACCTACACCGTTGGCACCAAATCCGCAAGCGGCGTTGTTGTAGTTATGTCCGAAGCTTCCAATCCCAATCCCGATTCCGGCTCTACCGGCAACACAGGTACCGGCAACACCGGAACAGGCAACACCGGTACAGGTAATACAGGCACCGGCAATACCGGCAACACCGGCGATTCCACCGGCACAGGTTCCGGCAATACCGGTACAGGCTCCGGTTCCACCTCTAACGATGACGGCACCAAGAAGATCACCGACCTCATTCTTGCAGAAGACGATATCGATCTTATCGTAGGTCAGGTTTATGCCGTTGAATTCGACGCATATCCCAAGGATGCAGTTGAAACTTATGAATGGACTTCCAGCAACGAATCCGTTGTTACCGTAACTTCTTCCGGCGTTCTCACCGGTAAAGCTCCCGGCACCGCTAAGATCACCGTCAAAGGTGTAAGATCCGGCATCGTTTCCGAATGTGTCATTAAAGTTTCTCATAAGACTGCTGAAGCTATCCTTATCTCCCCCACTTCCGTATCTCTTAATCTCGGTCAGACCGTTCAGCTTACTTATAATCTCACTCCCGGCGATGCTACAGATACCGTAACATGGTCTTCTCAGTATCCTTCTATCGTTTCTGTTGACCAGAAGGGTAATATCACTGCTCTTCAGAGCGGTATTGTAGAAATCACCGCAACAACTTCTACAGGTAAGACCGCTAAATGCACCGTAAACTCCGGCATTACCGGTACCGACTTCGGCGGCGCAACCGGTACCCCCACAGGCAATAAGATCAAAGTCAGCGTTTACGTTGGCGCTACGGGCGACCTCAAGGCAGGTAATGCATATACCGCATACCTCACCTTCTCTCCCTCTCTTACTCAGGCTCAGCTCTCTACCCTTATGTACGCTATCAACTCCAGCGACTCCAGCGTTGCTAACGTTACAAGACCTACCAACGACTTTACCAAGAACAGCTTCGTTGTAACTCCCGGTAAAGACGGTTCCGCAAAACTCACGGGTTATGTAAACTCTTCCGACCCCTCTCTCGTATTCGAATTCGAATCCGGTGCGAAGACGGTAGTTGTTAACTCTCCCGATGCGTCGATCACTTCTCCCATCACCTCCATTACCATGGTTCCCACTACCAAGAACATGTATATCGGTGATAGCGCTACTCTCGTAGCATCCGTTCTTCCCGTCGGTCATAACGACCAGCTCTCCTGGTCTTCTTCCGACGAAAGCATCGTTAAAGTTGTAGGCAGCGGCCTCTCCGCATATATCACCGCAGTTAAGGCAGGTACCGCAACCATCACCTGCAAGTCCAAAGGTAACCTTGTTACAAACGGACGTACCGCAACCTGCACCGTAACCGTAAACGCAACCGGCTCTATTGACTCCTCCAGAGGCGTAATCGCTGTTTCTCAGGGCACTCCGTATACTCCGACTCTTACCGACATCGGTATAACCGGTACTCTCGTTTACGCTCCTTCCTGGATTCCCGCAAATACTGTTGTCAATAACATTTACGGCAGCACTTCCACAAATCTTGCCGACTATACTCTTTCTATCGACTCTACCGGTAAGATCTCCGTAGGTGAAAATGTTCCTATCGGTACCGCTATTTCCACAAGCGTAACTTACGTTGAGGCTTCCGCTCCGACCACTCTCGTAAAGAAAGACTTTACCGTAATGGTTCTCAGTCCCAAGCCCTCTTCTTCCACCTCCGTTTCCACTGTCAACATTTCTGCTGACGTTGGCGACGCAGGCACCCTTTCCCAGTATTCTTTCACCGGCGCAACCTACGCTTCGAACCAGACCGACGTTATCTCCGTTGATGCCAATACAGGTGCATGGACTGCTCATAAAGCAGGTTCCGCAACCGTTTCCATCAAAGTAGATAATATTACTGTTCTCGAAGTTAGATTCACCGTTGACTATAAGGAAATCGAGCATAGAGTTTCCAAGAGCAGTACCTATAATATTTCCACCCTTCTCGGTTCTGCTGTTGTAGGTAATAAGGTTATTTCCGGTATCCCAACCAGCAGCAATACTTCCAAAGCTATTGTTACCGTTGCTCCCAACAACAGCGACTTTATCGTAACAACTCTCGATACCAGCGGCAGCGTAAGAATCACTGTTTCGTTCACAGACGGTTCTAAGGCTTATATCAACCTTACTATCGGCTCTTCCGGTTCTACCACCACTGCAAATCCGACCCTCTCCGCATCTTCAACCAGCGTCAAAGGCGGCAATGGTGTAGCTCTTACACTTTCCAATTGCCCGTCCTACTCT
This sequence comes from Clostridia bacterium, assembly GCA_017621705.1. Taxonomy (GTDB): domain Bacteria; phylum Bacillota; class Clostridia; order Oscillospirales; family UBA644; genus HGM12619. The sequence goes on from JAGASR010000002.1 coordinate 82,296, forward strand.
ACCGTAACCTGGTCTATGACAGACAACACCGGCAAGGCTTCTCTCTCTCAGAACAGCACGATCTCTGACCTTAACAATAAGGCCTCTGTTGTCCTCAGTACCGGTCCTGTCCTGACTGCTACAACAATCGTTGTTTATGCTAACATCGGCAGCACGACTGTAGCTTCCCTGACGATCACCGTCAACCCGTAAGTATTCTTACAAAAACCAAGAGCCACGGTTTATCCGTGGCTCTTCTTTTATGTAAAACAAAAGACCTTCCGAAGAAGGTCTTTATTTTATCAATGTTTTGTCAGTCGATCTTTTTTCTTCTGATAAACGAATAGGGCGGAACGTAGCCGTCATATTCTATCTCAACAGGCATTTCGGCGTGCGGCGCGGAGAGGATAAATTCGCCGTTTTCGTTATACATTTTGCCGATAGTGAATGTCTCGAACGGTCTGCCGGGGGAGAGAATTTCGCACGTTTCACCGACGGAGAACTTGTTTCTCTGCGAAACTTTAAGTCTTTTATTTACGGGATCGTATCTGTCAACGACTGCAATAAGCTCGTAATCGCGGATGTAGGACGATTCCTTGTAGTTCTGTCCGTTATGCGGTTTGCCGAAATAGAAACCCTCGTAATATTGGCGGTGGCTGACTTTGCAGACCTCTTCGTAATAAGAATCGAGGTTTTCGGTGTAGCTCATAATATCTGTAAAGCAGTCGTCAACGGCTTTTCTGTATGCTGCGGTGACGGATGCAACGTAAAACTCCGTCTTGACTCGACCCTCGATCTTGAAGCTGTCGATACCTGCGCGGATAAGCTCGGGAATATGCGTTATCATGCACATGTCGCGCGAGTTCATGATATAAGTTCCCGTGTCGGTCTCGTTTATCGGGAAATATTCGCCGGGGCGTTTTTCTTCCATAAGCGCGTATTTCCATCTGCAGGGCTGGGCACATTCGCCTCTGTTTGCGCTTCTGCCCGTCATAAAATCGGAAAGAAGGCATCTGCCTGAGTATGAAACGCACATCGCGCCGTGAACGAACGCCTCAAGTTCGAGATCTTCGGGAATATTTTCTCTGATCCTTGCAATCTCTTCGAGCGAAACTTCTCTGCCGAGAACGATACGTTTTACTCCCTGCTCGTACCAGAATTTGCATGATTCGGAGTTTACGGTCGATGCCTGTGTCGAGATGTGTATCTCAAGCCCGGGAGCGTGCTTCTTTACGAGGGAAAGCGTGCCGGGGTCCGTAACGATGACAGCATCCGCGCCCATCTGCTGAACGCTTTTGATGTATTCGGGGAAAAGTTCGAGCTCATCGTCGTGAGGAACGGCGTTGCATGCAACATAGACTTTTGCGCCTTTTTTGTGCGCAAAATCAATTCCTGCAGCCATTTCCTGCGGCGGAAAGTTTGCGGAAGCGGTTCGGAGCGAAAAATGCTCGCCGCCGATATAGACAGCGTCCGCACCGTACAAAACGGCATGCATAAGCTTCGAAAGATCGCCTGCAGGGGATAATATTTCAGGTTTTTTCATTTAAATCACCTTAAAATTTATACAGAAGCCGCGCCCGATGACCGAACGCGGCATTTTTTATGCTTGAAAATTATTTAACGATGCTGTCGAGCCACATTTCGGGTTTTTCGAGACCCATGATCTTCGCTACGGTAGCCGCAACGTTCGCAAGGCCGAATGCGCCGTCTGCGATCTCGTATTTTTCGTTCTTATCGTAAACGATGAACGGAACGGGATTGAGAGTATGCGCAGTCTTGGGCTTGGGTGCCTGACCTTCTTTAGCTTTTTCGTACATCTCGTCAGCGTTGCCGTGGTCAGCGGTGATGAGGAGAGTGTAGCCTGCTTTGTCAACTGCTTCGATGATTCTTGCAAGGCAGAGGTCAACGGTTTCAACTGCGATTTCTGCAGCAGCGTAATTACCGGTATGGCCTACCATGTCGCCGTTCGGGAAGTTGCAACGGATGAAATCGTATTCGCCGCTTGCGATAACTTCAACGAGTCTGTCGGTAACTTCTGCAGCCTTCATCCAGGGACGCTGTTCAAAGGGAACTACGTCAGAGGGGATCTCTTCGAAAATTTCGAGAGTGTCGCTGAATTTTTCGCTGCGGTTGCCGTTCCAGAAGTATGTTACGTGGCCGTATTTCTGGGTTTCGGAGATAGCGAACTGTTTCTTGCCGTTCTTAACGAGGAGCTCGGAAAGCGTATTCTTGATGCTCGGCGGAGAAACGAGGTAGTTCTTGGGAAGTTTGAGGTCGCCGTCATATTCGAGCATACCTGCGTACATAACGTTCGGAACGCGAACTCTGTCGAATTTATTGAAGTCTGCGTTATCGAATGCGGTGCTGATCTCAATAGCACGGTCGCCTCTGAAGTTGAAGAGGATAAAGCTGTCGCCGTCTTCAACGGTGCCTACGGGCGCGCCGTTTTCAGCGATAACGAACGGGGGAAGATCCTGGTCGATAGCGCCGGTCTCTGCACGGAGAGTTTCGAGCGCTTCCATTGCGGATACGAACTGTCTGCCATTGCCGAGAACGTGAGTGTTCCAACCTTTTTCAACCATTGCCCAGTTAGCTTCGTAACGGTCCATGGTGATCTGCATACGTCCGCCGCCGGAAGCGATCTTTGCGTCGAAAGATGCATCGTTGAGTTCGGAAAGTACGTTTTCGAGCTGTTCGATATAAACGGGAGCGGAAGTTGCGGGAACGTCACGTCCGTCAAGAAGAATGTGAACGCGGACTTTCTTTACGCCGTCTGCTTTTGCTTTCTTAACGAGAGCGAAAAGGTGGTTGATATTGGAATGAACGTTACCGTCGGAAAGAAGACCGAGAAAATGCATGGTGCCGTTTGCGCAGTTTGCAACGAGCTTTTTCCATGTTTCGGATTCGAAGATCTTGCCGCTTTCAATGCTTTCGTTAACGAGTTTTGCGCCCTGAGAGTAAACCTGGCCGCAACCGAGAGCGTTGTGACCAACTTCGGAGTTACCCATATCGTCATCGGAGGGAAGACCTACTGCTGTGCCGTGAGCTTTGATATCGGTGTAGGGGCAGGTTGCCTTGAGCATATCAAGGGTGGGGGTGTATGCGCTGATGACAGCGTTACCGTATTCTTTTGCGTTGGTACCTACGCCGTCCATAACAACGAGAACTGTTTTCTTATTCATGTTTATTCTTCCTTATCTATATTAGAGAGAGTTATCGAGGTTTTTCTTGATCTCATCGAAGAGTTCGTCGAGGTTGACGATCTTCTTGTTTTCGATAGAAGAGAGCATTGCGAGGGATTTTGTCATAACGCCGCTTTCAACGGTCGTGATGCACGCTTTTTCAAGCTTGTCCGCAAATGCGCAGAGCTCGGGGATATCGTCAAGCTCGCCGCGTTTACGCAAACCGCCCGTCCACGCAAAGATCGTAGCGATCGGGTTCGTGGAAGTCTTCTCTCCGCGGAGATGAGCATAATAATGTCTCTGAACAGTGCCGTGAGCCGCTTCGTATTCGTAATTTCCGTCAGGAGAAACGAGAACGGAAGTCATCATCGCAAGATCACCGAACGCAGTTGCGAGCATATCGGACATAACGTCGCCGTCGTAGTTCTTGCATGCCCAGATAAAGCCGCCTTCGGAACGTACAACTCTTGCAACAGCATCGTCGATAAGAGTGTAGAAGTAGTCTTCAAGACCTGCTTCGGCAAACTTTTCTTTATATTCGTTATCGTAGATTTCCTGGAAAATATCTTTGAAACGGTGATCGTAAGTCTTGGAAATAGTATCTTTTGCCGCAAACCAGATGGGCTGTTTTGTGGAAAGAGCGTAGTTGAAGCATGCGCGTGCGAACGATGCGATGCTCTTATCGGTATTGTGCATACCCATAACGATGCCGTCGCCGTCGAATTCTTTTACGGTGATGCTCTTCTGCTCGCCGTTTTTATCGGTGATAACGATCTCTGCTTTAGAACCTGCCTCGACTTTGGATTCAACAGCCGCGTAAATATCGCCGTATGCGTGACGTGCGATGGTGATCGGCTTTTTCCAAGTGGGAATGTACGGGTTTATGCCGTTAACGAGGATCGGAGCGCGGAAAACGGTGCCGTCGAGGATCGCTCTGATGGTGCCGTTCGGGCTTTTCCACATCTTTTTGAGCTTGTATTCTTCAACACGTGCCGCATTCGGGGTGATGGTAGCGCATTTTACCGCAACACCGTATTTTTTAGTTGCGTTTGCGGAGTCGATAGTTACCTGGTCGTCAGTCTTATCTCTGTTTTCAAGACCGAGGTCGTAATATTCCGTCTTCAGATCGATGTACGGACAGAGAAGTTCGTCTTTTGTTTTCTGCCAGATAATTCTGGTCATTTCGTCGCCGTCCATCTCAACGAGCGGCGTTTTCATCTGAATTTTATCCATGTTTGTTCCTTATTAATATAAAATAAATTATCTGTTGGAAAGAACGTCTTTTTCGTATTTCTTAACTTCGTTAAGCCATTCTTCGCCTGCGCAAACACCGGACTGTTCGCAGAATTCTGCCCATACGTCGCCGAGAGGATAGTATTTGTATTCTTCGGTGAGAACGAGACGTGCGGTGGTGTCGCCTTCGAGTTCAGCTTTTCTGAGAGCTTCGGTCGGTTCGAGAAGTGCGGAAAGGAGAGCTTTCTGAGTGCTTCTTACGCCGAGAACCCAAGCTGCGATTCTGTTGATGCTTGCGTCAAAGTAGTCGAGAGCGATATTTACTCTGTCGAGAAGGTTGTTTCTTACGATTTCCTGAGCGGTTGCGCGGAGTTCGTCGTCAAAAATAACAACGTGGTCACTGTCCCAACGAACGGGTCTGGAAACGTGGAGAAGAAGCTCGTCGGAGAAGAGAGCCATTGCGGAGATCTTGTTGGAGATAACTTCGGTCGGATGGAAGTGACCGGTGTCGAGAGTTACCATAACTTCGGGATGCTTGCCTGCGTAACCCATAAAGAATTCGTGAGAACCTACAACGTAGCTTTCACTGCCGATACCGAAAAGTTTGCTTTCAACGGAGTCTCTGTTGCATTTTGGGTCAACGGGAACTGCGAAAATTCTGTCGAGGGCGTCAGCCATTCTTGCTCTGGGAGCCATTCTGTCGATCGGAGCTTCCTTGCAACCGTCGCACATCCAGAAGTTGGTGTTACATCTCTGACCGAGTTCTTTACCGAAATATTCAGCGATCTTTCTTGAACGGATACCGTGCTCGATCCAGAATTCGCGGATGAAATTGTCTGCGGAAGAAATGGTCCAGCCGTCAGCCGCATATTTATGGCTGAAGAAAGAGGGGTTGAAGTCAAGACCGAGACCGTTTTTCTTTGCGAAATCTACCCAGCCTGCGAAATGAGCGGGTTCGATCTCGTTTCTGTCAACGAATTTGCCTCCGTTGTCGAGATACATTGCGTGAAGATTGAGTTTGTGCTTCTGAGGAATGAGGGAGAACGCTTTTTCGATATCCATCTGCAGTTCAGCAATATTTCTTGCCTTGCCGGGATAGTTACCGGTGGTCTGAATGCCGCCGCCGTTAAGAGAACTGCCTACGGTCTCGTAACCGCCAACGTCATCACCCTGCCAGCAGTGAAGGGAGATCTTGATGTTTTTGAGTTTTGCTATAGCCGCATCGGTATCAACGCCGATCGCCGCATATTTTTCTTTTGCGATCTGATAATTGTTCATGATTTCCTCCGATATGTTTGAATGAAAAAATTTTTTCAGATAATAATAACTCTCAAAGGAGTTGATTTCAGTATGTTTTTTAACAGGACCCGCCCGTCTTTCATCAAGGGCATCGCCATCGGCATGGCGGCAGGAATCGCTGTCGGTGCCGCGGCAGTCATCGTGTGCGATGAGGACAGAATGCGCTGTATCAAAAAATGTGCAAAAAACAGCTGGCGTTCCGTCACCAAAAAACTTTGATCCCGTCCGAACCGCACGGCTTTTTACACCTGCGGTCGGGATACATACCTATTTTATATTGTAACAAAATATAAGTAAAAAGTCAAGGGAATATTTGTAATAAACCTTGACAATATTTTTTTATTATGATATAATGTTAATATTTCAAGAAAGGGGAACTGTTATGGCAGGTAAAAAAACAGAATTTCTGACTTTCAAGGGAAAACCTCTCGTCCGTATGGGCAATATGATCTATTACGGCAATCCCGGTGACAAATACGTTGCTATGCTCCAGGTACTGTCCACGGAGGATTTCGGCGGATTCAATCTCTCCCGCAAAGTCTCGGTCCAGCTTCAGCTGACTGATCCCGAAGTTAAAGCTGTTGACCGCATCGTTAAACGTTCGGATAAAATGGGTCTGTATCAGGCTATGGTTATTGCCGATATTTGGCTCGAACGCGCTCTCTCGGGCGATTCTAACATCGATTAAACCTTATTTTGAGAGCTAAATAAGCCCTCACACAAAAAACGTTCTTCTATATAGAGAATTTTTGGTGAAAATGACTAACAAAAAACTCTTGACAAATTTGTGTCTGTATAGTAGAATGTAGGTATACCAATTGTTTATTTTAAGAATATGTAATCTTTCTTGACAAAGAAGAATTAGCATATTAAAATTAGAAAGGATGAATATGGTATGAAAAAATTCATTTCGATTATGCTGGTCCTTGTTCTGGCTTTGAGTCTTTTGGCCGGATGCGGTGGAGACGCAGGCGGTGTCAAGAATAACGGCATAAAGAGTAAAGATCTTGCGGATAGTTCCGATACCCAGCAGCGCTGGCTCAGACTTCCCGACAGTTCTTCCAACACTTGCAGACTTGTAATCAACCCCGACGAATATGCCGGCGGTAATGCAGGTAACTATGACAGACTTCCTCTTAACCTCGGTCTTCTTAACGACGACGCTACCGTTAAAAAGTCTCTTAACGATCTTATCTTCATCGTTGAAAGTAACTCCGCTAACGGTATCGGTGGTACCGATACTTTTGTTCCTGTTTACGATCAGGAAGACACTGAAAATGTTAACACCCGTTACACTGTTAAGAAAATGACTCTCGACGTAGACGGCACCAAAGTTTCCGCTATCATCGGCGAAGGCGACGAAACCTCTACTCAGAACATCACCATGAGAGTTAAGATCCCCGTAGACTTCAGCGTTGATATCGTTGCAGTTGTTGATATCGTTTCCAGCTCCGGCGTTAAATGGAAAGTAACCGGCGCTTCTCAGAAGCCCACTTACTCCATCCTCGCTCAGAACGATACCGATGCAACCGGTCACTTTGCTTTCAACCTTACTGAGATTCTTTCTCAGCAGCTTAAGGAAGATGACGATGTCTCTGCTATGACCCTTAACTGCACTCTTTCCGTTATCGGCGCAAATTCTCCCCTCGTATTCGATAATTACAAAATTGTAACCATCGAAAGAGGCTTCCAGTACGCTGATGCTAACGCATCTACCACCTGGTATCCCTATGGTATCGTTTCTACCCTTACTTACCCCAACGGCACTGCTGCTGAAGTTATGGACTACTTCGCTGACTACAGCACCGTTGCAAGAAGAATCCAGTTCACCGCTGACGGTTCCTTCTACCTTGCAGGTAAAGTTTACGGTACTCTTACTTATGATGAAAAACAGAACCTTATGATCATCGAAGGCGACGGCTTCAACTATGTTGTATCTCCCAAGAGAAAACAGTATGTTACTTTCTACAACAGCGAAGCTGATCTTCTCGCTCGTGTAAACGGCACCGAAGAACCCACTGCTGATACTCAGTACTGGACCGTAGGTTGCGGCAGAATCGAAGTTGGCAGCGATCTTTATGTTTCTGTAGCTCTCGATGCTAACAAATCCGTTGAAGAACTTTGCGAAGAAGCTAAGGCAGCTGTAGGCGCTGGTAACACCGCTAAGAGAATCGAAACCAATATCGAATACTGGGATGCATATCTCGCAGCTATTACCATTCCCTCTGACCTCATTCTCGCTTCTGCTTCCGCTGCAGAATAATCCAATCGGATAATTGATTCAGATTATATTTGAATAACACTCAAGGAGGATATGGTTTCCGTATCCTCCTTGTTTTTTTATAATGCATTCCGGAACATTTTTCTGCGCAATACAGTCCAATTATATATCAGACTCACTACACAACAAAAATGTTTTGAAATTAACCTAAATTAATTAAAGGTGTTCCGATGAAAAAGATTTTTTTAATTCCGTTTCTCATTTTTATTTTGATTTTTTCCATAGCAGGTTGCTCTTCGGGTGACGGTCTTGCGCTCCCCGCGGATCAGCTCGAACTTTTCCCCGAAAACTTCCCCCTCGATTCTTGTCCGTTTTATTGTTCCGAAGAGATCGTCTCCGTAACTTCCAAAGGATCGGACAGTTATTTTTCCTATGAAATAATTTTTAATTCAGATGCGGAGTATCAGGAGATCGTTGATTTTTATTCTCAATGCTTCCCTTCCGCAATAACAAAGGATTTCGGCATCGCATATAATCTCCTTTCCGTTCCCGCTTCAAGCGGCGGATATATGTGCAATTTCAATATCTATTCCGATATAACGCACGGCGAAAAAGGCCAATGCACCGTAATCGTCACTGTCAGCGAATATTAATTTACGAAAATAATTACTTAAAAGAATAAGACCTCCTTTTCAGGGCAGATTAATCCCGAAACGGAGGTCTCTTTTTATGAAAATACGTGAAATTATGACGACGAATATTTGCTGTGCATCCGAAAACGACACACTCGCCGCCGTCGCTTCCTATATGAAAACGAACGATACGGGCTTTATCCCCGTCAATGGGCAAAACGGAGAACTTTGCGGTATCATAACCGACCGAGATATCGTTATCCGTGCCGTCGCCGATTCCGAAAAAGCACCAACTCTTCATGCTTCCGATATCATGAGTCGCGATATCGTCACTCTTTCCCCCGATCATTCTCCGATCGAGGCTTCAAGGCTTATGTCCAGAGCAAAAGTCCGCAGACTGCCCGTCACCGAAAAAAATAAAGTCGTCGGCGTCATTTCTCTTGGCGATCTGTCCCGTGCAGGTAATCTTTTTTCCGAAACAGCCTCTGCCCTTTGCGATATCTGCGAAAATGAACAGTCTTTTTAGTTGACGGTTTATCTCGTTCCTTTTCGTTTGTACGGACGTTTTTCGTCGGTCAGTTCCAATATATAGTCGATACTTGTGTTGTGAAACTGTGCGAGGAGTATAAGTGTCTGCAACGGAATATTGAGCTTGCCAAGCTCATAGTCGCTGTATGTTGTTTGAGCAATGGAAAGGATTTTAGCCATTTCTTTCTGCGTAAGATCTTTATCTTCCCGAAGATTTCTTATTCTTTCAAACATTTTTATCACCCGGTTTATTTTGCCATAACGGAATATCCGTTGTTGACTTTTAACGGAATATCCGTTATAATATTATTAGGTGATGCCATGATATTATTTACTTCGTTAGAAAAAAGCTTTGAAGATCTTTATAACTCCTTGGGGAAAAGCGCAGTTTCAGATTTTCTGCGGAACGGCTATGAGCTTGTCGATCATTATCATTTATCTTTGGGAGTGTGTATACGTAATACGATTTTATCCGAAGGATCAGTCGTGTATTCTTCATTTTTGCGATGCGGAATCAAAGATAAAGATACGATGTCTGATCCTTATCTCCGTTTATTTTATTGCTATTGTTTTCAGCGGCTTTCAAAATCATAAAGCGTTCCGAAAATATAACCCTGTTCTTTCCAACCCGTCAGCAATTCATCGAGAATATCCGCATTTGTCTGAGAAGTCGAATGCAGTAGAACGATCGAACCGTTATGAATTCTCGAATTGAGTTTGTCGAGCGCATATTCTTTTGACGGTTGATTTTGTGTGTCCCAGTCTTTATAAGCGAGCGACCAGAAAACGGTAGTGTATCCGAGCTGTTTTGCAAATTCAAGATTCATTTCGCTGAATTTGCCCTGCGGCGGACGGTAAAATTTCGGCATATCTTCTCCGGTCAGCTCTTTATACCGTTCTTCGATCCCCGTCAGCTCTTCCGTAAAACTTTCAATCGTCGAAATCTTACTCATATCGGGATGCGTTGACGTATGGTTCGCAACAATATGTCCCTCTTCGACCATTCGCTTGACGAGTTCGGGCGCAGTCTTTATGTAGTGAGAAACGATAAAGAATGCCGCTTTGACCTCGTGCTTTTTCAGTGTGTCGAGAATCTGCGCGGTCTGACCGTTTTCGTAACCTGCATCAAAAGTCAGATATATCGTTTTATCCTCTGTGTCTCCAATAAAATAAGCGTTGTTTTTCTTCAATTCTTCCGCTGAAACGTTCCCTCTCGGCGGTTCGTTATTTTTATCGAACGCAATACCCCAGTCGCAGACGGTCGTCGAGGCGGGCGCATCAACCGTATTCGAAATAACGATGCCGTGCGTCAGCAAAATAGCGGCAAGGCTAAAAATCGAAAGAAAGATCCAATTCTTTTTTATAAAATTCTTAAATCCGAACATTTTATTCCTGCTTTCATTGATTTGTTACTAAAATATATTCGCCTTTTTAGATAATATTCATGTGACTATTTATCGAATATTTGTCTATTCTGTTAGTTTACAATTTACAGATTATATGTTATAATAAACAAAATGTTTTTGGTCCCGAATCGGGGTCTTTGGGAGATCAACGTCGGGCGGAACGTTTTTTATCTCATTATTATTTTGTAGTAAATTGCAGGAAGGCAGGAAAATCAAATGACTCAAGGTATTGCTATCGCCGCACTCGTTATTTTTGCGGCTGCTATGGTGGTAATCGGAATATTCTCGTCCAAGAAATCTACGACCTTGGACGGCTTTTTATTGGGCGGACGAAAAATAGGTGCGTGGTTATCTGCGTTTTCGTATGGTACGACTTATTTCTCGGCCGTTATTTTTATTGGTTATGCAGGTAAAAACGGTTGGGACGTCGGTCTCTCGGCTCTCTGGATCGGTGTCGGCAACGCTCTTCTGGGCGCTCTTTTGGCGTGGATATTCCTCGCTAACAGAACGAGAAAGATGACCCGTAAACTCGATTCGAGAACGATGCCCGAATTCTTCTCTTCTCGTTACGACTGTAAAGGCATGAAGATCTACTCCGCAGTAATCATCTTCATCTTTCTCGTTCCCTATGCTGCGACCGTTTATAAGGGCCTCGGCTCTCTCTTCGGTTCCATTTTCCCGAACGATATCCTCGGTATGTCTCCGACGACCGTCTGCATGATTATCGTTGCGGTTCTCGCGGCTGTTTATCTCGTCCTCGGCGGCTATATCGCTTCTGCGATCAGTAATCTTATTCAGGGTGTTATTATGATCGTCGGCGTTATCATTATGTGTATCGCTCTCGTCAATAATCCCAATGTCGGCGGTTTTGCAAACGCTATCGAATCTCTCAGCGAGATCGATCCGAAGCTCACAAGCGTTTTCGGCGGCAATAACTGGACTTTCCTTCTCTGGAATATCCTTCTTACCAGCTTCGGCACATGGGGTCTTCCTCAGATGGTTCATAAATATTACGCTATCAAAGATGATCACGAAGTCAAAAAAGGTGCCGTCATCTCCACGATTTTCTGCATGGTTATCGGCTGCGGCGCATATTTCGCAGGCTCCCTCGGCAGATTCTTTATCGCTGCTAACGAAAACGGCGCTCCCGATCTCGCAGGCGGCTACGACAGCGTTGTTCCCACAATGCTCAATTCAGCATTTTCAACGTCTTTCATGGGTAATATCCTCTTGAGCGTTATCCTTCTTTGCGTTCTTTCCGCATCAATGTCCACGCTCACTTCCATCGTTTTAACATCGTCCACCGCGATCACGGTTGACCTTGCAGGCGTTTTCAGAAAAAACAAAGAGATCGACGCCATAAAGCAGATGCTTATAACACGAATCCTTTGCTTCGCATTTATCGGTCTTTCCCTCATCTTTGCGCTTTTCAATTTCTCGATAATCGTTTCGGTCATGTCTTTTTCCTGGGGCGTTGTCTCCGGCTGTTTCCTCGGTCCGTACTTCTGGGCTCTCTACTCCAAAAAGACTACCCGTGCAGGCGCTTGGAGCGGCCTTCTTTCGGGTATTACGGTCTTTGCGGTGTACTACATTCTTTCTCTCGCCGTTCCCGCTGTCAAGTTTGACGTTGCAATGTGCGGCGTTATCGCAATGGCGGTATCGTTCGTTATCGTCCCCGTCGTAAGCTCGTTTACAAAACAGCTTCCCGAAGAAACTATCGCAAAATCTTTTGACTAAAATATTTGTTTAACGTAAAATGGCTCACTTTCAGTGGGCCATTTTTGTATATCGTAAATTTTTCCGCATATATTTTTGAGTAAAAAGAATTATATGTGGTGATCGCTATAAAAAATATCTTTCGGAACCGATTTGCAAAAGATCTGATCGTTTATACTCTTTCGTCCGTTATTTTAAGCCTGATGTCGACCGTTTTCCGTGTCTGGATCTCAAATAAGGTCGGCTCGGAGGGCATGGGGCTTTATTCTCTCGTCTATTCCGTCTATCTTCCTGCTTGTACGCTCGCCGTTTCCTGCGTAAATATTGCATCGACCCGTCTCGTTACCGAAGCCGTCGCAAAAAATAAAACGGGTACAATCCGCGGAATAATCACCCGTTGCTTTATATATTCCGCTCTTTTCGGTTCGCTTTCGTGCGCGCTTGTCTGGTTCTTTGCCGAACCCATAAGCCTTTACTGGATCGAAGACCCTGCGGCGATCGTTCCGCTTCGCGTTATCTGCTTCGGCCTTCCGTGTCTTTCGATCGCATCGGGGCTTCACGGCGCTTTTACGGCTCTTCGAAAGATCTCAAAATCAATTATCGTTCAGGTTACGGAGGACGTGACGAAGATCCTCGTCATGTTCTTTCTCGTGACTGTATTTTACGGCGACAGACTCTCCGATAATATCGTCAACGGTGTTGTCAGCCTTGTCGCAGGTTCTGCCGCAGGGGAGACGGTCTCGTGCATCGTTGCCGTTATCCTTTATTCCTTTGAAAAACGCAATTTCAAGCCCGAAACAGAGTGTTCGGATGGAAAAATAACGAAAAAACTTCTCTCGATCTCTCTTCCGTCCGCATTCAGTGCTTATATACGCTCGGGGCTTGCTATGTTCGAAAGTCTCATGGTTCCCGTCGGTTTTCGTAAATACGGTATGACCGAACCGCAGGCGCTCTCTGTTCTCGGCATGTTTAAAGGCATGGTTACTCCGGTGATATTTTTTCCGGCGACTCTCATCGGCTCTTTTTCGAGGCTGATCGTTCCCGAAATGGCTGAAGCGTATGAAAAGCAGGATAGAAAAAAGATCGAGGCGGTAGCCGTTCGTTCCGTCAAAGCAACGCTCGTTTTCTCGTTTTTCGTCATGTGCGTCTTCCTCTTCTTTGCCGATCCTCTCGGAAAAACGCTCTATTCCTCGACCGAAGCCTCTGCGTATATCCGCCTGCTCGCGCCGCTCGTTCCGCTGATGTATCTTGATAACGTCGTCGATTCTCTCCTCAAAGGTCTCAACGGGCAGGTCACGACCATGAAAATAAATATCGTCGATTCTATCGTACGTGTTCTATTAGTCGTCTTTTTATTGCCCAAAACTGGGTTTGACGGCTACCTTTTCGTCACCTACATCAGCACTCTGCTCAACGGAACGCTCTCTATCAACCGTTTTCTGAAGATCTCAAAAATCAAAGTTCCCATTGCGGAGGTCATCTTTTTTCCGCTTCTTTCTTCGTTTACGGCTGTTCTCGCCCCGTTCGTCTTTTTCATGATCGTTGCCCCTGCGTCACCCGTATTTTTGAAAATAACCGTATGTGCTCTCGTCTATGCCCTGATCGTCTGGTTTGACGATATACGAAACTTACTGAAAAAGTACTTGACAAAAATGCCGAAAAGTGGTAGAATAGCAACTAATATTCAGGCACCGAGCGGCAAATAATTTAAATTTCATATATTGATCGTGATACGGGGTTGAATTCTCCGTATCATTTTGCTTTCAGGTGCGAAAAAGGGGATTTTTATGCAGATACTTCTTTCAACAGGCACTTTCATCGGCAGGGTCAACGGCAGAAACCATGCTCTTCTGACTGAACACCACAGCGAATTCGATTGCGACGGCTTTGAATTCATGATCTTTCCCGATTTTTACGATAATGCCGAAAATATAACCGAAAGCTACCGCCGCGCCGAACTGAATATCCCCGTCATGCATTTCGATAAAGATATCGGCGGAGATATCGGCTCAGAAAATAAGGAAGATTACGCCCATGGTCTTTCTCTCCTCGCCGAAAACCTTAAAGCCGCAAAGATACTCGGAACTAAAAAAGCCGTAATTCACCTCTGGGGCAGAAAAGACAGCGATAAATATACCGACCTCATCTACTCACGCGCGGGCGAGGTCATGGATATCTGCCTCGACAGCGGTGTCACTCCTGTTTTTGAAAATATCTTCTGCTGTGTCTTGTCTCCGCTTTATCATCTCGAAAATCTTGCGGAAAAATATCCGAATATGCAGTTTATTATCGACAGTCGCCCTGCGCAGTTTCACGGTGAGCTTGAAAAAACGCTTAAAAGCCCGATCATGAAGAATGTCTCACATCTTCACATCAATGACTACGCCGGAAGTTATCTCGAATGGGATAAAATAAACCCGATCCCCCAGCCGCTCAAAGGCAATATCGATTGGGCTCTGTTCTTCTCATCGCTTAAAGCTCTCGGTTATGATAATACGGTAACGCTCGAAGCTCCCGCGCATCTTCCCGTCGGCGTCGATTCTGAAACTTTAAACGGAAGCCTACATTTTATTAGAAGGAACCTTGAATGAAGAAAATTGAAATGAACAAAGAAATCAATGTTAATGTACGTTTTGCCGAATCCCGTGATATCCCAAAGATCTTAGATCTGCTCTCTCAGGTCCTGCAGATCCATGCAAACGGACGTCCCGATATTTTTAAGTACAATATCACTAAATATAACGAAACAGAGCTTGAAGAAATTCTCGAGGATGAAACCCGTCCTATTTTTGTCGCAGAGGCTGACGGCGAGGTTTGCGGCTATGTTTTCGGTATTCTTCAATGTCCTATCGGAAAATCTGTTCTGAACCCGATAAAAACGCTTTATATAGACGATTTCTGCGTCGATGAAAACTGTCGTGGCGCTAAGATCGGAACAAAACTTTTTGAATACGTTAAAGCGTTTGCAAAAGAAAAAAATTGCTATAATATAACGCTCAATGTCTGGTCGTTCAACGAATCGGCAATGAAATTTTACGAGTCGCTCGGCATGAAACCGCAACGCGAATATAAGGAGTTTATTTTATAATGGAACATAAAGGCACGGTCCGTCTCGAAAGCGACAGACTTATTTTGCGGAGATTTGAACAATCCGATGCTGTCGCAATGTTCGAAAACTGGGCGACAGATCCGTTGACAACGAAATATCTGACCTGGGAACCGCATCAGTCTGTTATGACGACTGCGGAATTTATCTCCGGCATCATAACTCTTTACGATAACCCGATGAATTATAACTGGGTCATCGAGTTGAAGTCCGAAAAAACCGTTATCGGAAATATAAATTTCCATTCGATCTCAAACCGCAACGAACGTGTCGAACTCGGCTTCTGCATGGGTTCGCGCTGGTGGAACAAAGGGCTTATGACCGAGGCGGTCGGAACGGCGATCAGATTTGCGTTCGAACAGCTCGGCGCATATAAAGTCTGCGCGGAATATCAGGAAGAAAACGTCGCATCGGGCAAAGTCATGATGAAAAACAAGATGATCTTCGAGGGCAGGCTCCGCAGTCATCTCAAAAATAAAAAAGGCACTTTTTCCGATGTTCTTTATTACGGAATACTGCGAGATGAGTGGCTGGAGTTGAATAAAAATGGCTGAAGATTGCAGTGTTAAGACTGAAAACGCCGCTTTTGGCTATCGAACAGCCGGTGTTCTGATTAAAAACGGGAAAATCCTGCTTCAACTTGAACGTAACGGCGACGAATACGCTGTTCCTGGCGGTCATGTTAAGCTCGGCGAACGCTCCGACGATGCTCTGAAACGTGAATTTTTTGAGGAAACAGGCTCGGAGATATCGTGCGATCGCCTTGCTTTTGTCGAGGAATCTTTCTTTGAATACGGCAATCGAATGAATCATGTCCTCTGCCTTTATTATTTTGTTTCAACATCCACCGATATTCCGCATCTTTCCTGTCAAAAAGATAATGAGAACATCGTTTTTGAATGGTTTGATATCGAAAAATTGCCGGCGATCACGGTCTATCCGACGTGTCTTTACGAAAAACTCACGGATATCAAACCTTACCCCGAACATTTTATATCATAAAAACAGAGCAAGAATAGAAGGATCTCTCCTTTTACTCTTGCTTTTTGTTTTATTCAATTTCTTTCAACAGCGTTTCGAGAACGATATCTGCGGTCTTGTTTCGTATTTCGTCGCGAGTTCCCGAAAGGATGAGCTTTTTCGTTATCTGTCTGTCGTTTTCCTTAAAATAGATCGACATATAAACGAGCCCCACGGGTTTTTCATCCGTTCCGCCGCCCGGGCCTGCAATTCCCGTCGTTGCAGTCGCAATATCCGCATTCGCCGCCGCGCAAACGCCTCTTGCCATCGCTTCCGCAGTCTCGAAAGAAACCGCGCCGACAGTCTCGAGAATTTCGTTCGGAACGCCGAGAAATCTGTGCTTTATCTCGTTCGCGTAGGAAACGATGCCCATGTCAAACATTGCAGATGAGCCGGGAACGTCCGTTATAAGCTTTGCAATAAGCCCACCCGTGCAGGATTCCGCAGTTGCGAGCTTCAAGCCTTTATTCGTCAGTATTTGTACGATCTTTTCTTGAGGGAGCATAGAGAGTTACCTTTTCGATTTTGTCCTGAATTCCTGCAAGAAGAGCCTCTTCATCGAGCGGCGCTTCTGCCTTTTCTATTGTTTCAAGAGACGGATTTGTCTTCGGATGACGCGGAGTGAATACCGTGCAGCAGTCCTCAAAGGGCAGAGATGACGTCTCAAACGTGTCTATCTGTCTTGCGAGATTAATAATATCCTGCTTATCCGTTCCGATAAACGGTCTGAAAACGGGGTAGGATGCGACCGAATCCGTGCATCTGATCGCGCCGAGAGTCTGCGATGCAACCTGACCGAGGCTTTCACCCGTTATCAGTGCGCCTGCATCGATCCTTTCCGCAAGTCCGCACGCAATCTTTATCATATAACGTCTCATGATGACCGTAAAACAGTCTTCCTGGCACTGATCTTTTATCGCTTCCTGAATTTCCGTAAACGGCACGATATAAAGGTCTATCTGACCGGCGTAAACGCAAAGTTTCTGCGCAAGGGTAATGACTTTTTCTTTTGCTCTGTCGCTTGTGTACGGCGGAGATTCAAAGTGGATCGCAGAGATCTTCAAGCCTCTTTTTGCCATAACGTAGCCTGCAACGGGGCTGTCGATACCGCCCGAAAGCATCAGAAGACCGTGGCCGCCCGTTCCCGCAGGAAGACCGCCCGCGCCTTTTTCGGGGTTGCCGTGGATGAAAACGCTGCCCTCGCGAACCTCTGCGTAGACGGTTATGTCGGGCTCTTTTACGTTAACGGTAAGATGCGGAAATCTGTCGAGAATATATTCGCCGAGCTGTTCCATGATCTGCGGAGAGTTGAGAGGATAGCCCTTATCTGCTCTTTTTGCGTTGACTTTGAACGTCTTCGCTCTCAGGAGTTTCGCTTCGAGATAGTCGCCTGCCATCTGCTTGACCTGCTCAAAATCGAGCGGACACTGTATTGCGCGGCAAACGGAAACGATGCCGAAGATCTTTTTGCAGGCTTCGTATGCGCCGTCAAAATCCGCATCTTCACCCTCGACCTGAACAAAGATCGTCGACTGCTTATCGCTTACGATCGGTTTGCCGTACGGCCAGACCGCGCGCTTAACGTTTTTTACGAGATTGCTCTCAAATCTGTGTCGGTTAAGCCCTTTTAAAACGACTTCGCCGAGCTTGAGAAGGATAATTTCATTCATATCTTCAACCTATATCTTTCATTCTTGTTTATTTCTTTTTTTAAGTGTGTTTAACGCTTCTTCCGTTGCCGCGAAAAATGCGTCCGTATCCTGCTTTGTCGTGTCATCGCAAAATGAAATACGAAGAGCGGACTGCGAATATTTCTCAAGCCCGAGAGCCGAGTATGTCGCACTCGCCTTTTTTGACGAGCACGCAGAGCCTGTCGAAACGTAGATCTCTTTCTTTTCGAGAAAATGGACGATATTTTCGGAAATATATCCCGGGAATGCCACCGTCAGAATATGCGCCAATGAATTTTCGGGCGAGATCATTTCCGCACCAAGTGAAAGAAGCTTTTCTGCAAGCTCTTTTTTTATCTCGCCGAGCGCTTCGTTTCTTTTTGAAACCGAGCCCGAAAGTTCTTTTATCGCCGCCGACCAGCCTGCCATAGCAGGGACATTTTCCGTTCCGCAGAAAAGACCTTTTTCCTGACCGCCGCCGAAAATTACGGGTTTTAAGCGCACTCCTTTTTTGACGTACAGCGCACCGAGGCCTTTCGGAGCCCCCGTTTTATGCGCTGAAAAAGATGCCATGTCGCAAAAAGAATAGACACCTTTTTCTTTTAAGAAACCCTGAACCGCATCCGTGTGGAAAACCGCATCGGAATAGTCTTTCGTTATTTTCGCAAGGTCTTTTATCGGGTTTACGGCGCCCGTTTCGTTGTTTACGTGCATGATGCTGACGAGCTGAGTGTCTGCAGTAAGCGCTTTTTTTAGACTGTCGGGCGTTATGATCCCGTCTTCGGGCTTCAGATAAACGACTTCGAACTTCGTTGAGAGGGCTTTGAAACATTCGAGAACCGCAGGATGTTCGTATGCCGAAGTTATTATTCTTCCGCCCTTTTTATTCTGGAGATAACCGAAGATCGCAAGGTTGTCGGCACCCGTTCCGCCCGAGGTGAAAATTATTTCTTCTGGTAAAACGCCTGCCGCGCCTGCAACCGTTTTTCTTGCATCTTCACGTATTTTTTCGGCTTCGTAACCGAAAGAGTGGAGCGATGAGGGGTTCGAAAAAGTTCCCGTCATCGCATCAAATGCCGCTTTTGCGGCGCAGGGGAGGACTTTCGTCGTCGCCGCGCTGTCAAGATAAATCATTTATTCGTCGCCCTCGCTGTCTTCAAACTCACTGCCGAGAATTGCTTTTGCCGATTCGTCGGAAAGTGTTTCAACGCTCTTGAGTTTACGCATCATGACGCGAGTGCGCACGCCGATAAGGTCATTGAGGTCGTTATCTGCCGATGCGAATTTTTTCTTGACGGATGTGAGAACTTTGTCGAAGTGACCGAATTCCGTCTTGACTGCGCCGAGAATATTCCAGACTTCATGCGATCTTTTTTCGATCGCGAGTGTGCGGAATCCCATCTGCAGGCTGTTTAAAAATGCCGAGATCGTTGACGGTCCGCATACGTTTACGGAAAAATCCGTCGCCAGCGCTTCGATCAGCCCCGTGCGGCGCACAACTTCCGCATAAAGTCCTTCCGTCGGCAGAAACATTACCGCAAAATCGGTCGTGTTCGGCGGATCTATGTATTTATCATGAATATCTTTTGCGTTTTTCTTTATCGCAAGCTCGAAAATTTTGCCTGTGGATTCAACCTGCGCAGGATCGCCCGAATCGTATGCATCAAGCAAAGCGTTATAGACATCAAGCGGAAATTTCGCATCGAGCGGCAGATAAACGGGTTCGTCATATTCGCTCTTTCCGGGGAGTTTTACCGCGAATTCAACAACATCGCGGCTGTTTTTCTTCGTTGCGAAATTCGTGACGTACTGATCGGTCGTCAGTATCTGCTCAAGAATTCTCGAGAGCTGAACTTCGCCGAAAACACCTCTTGTCTTTACGTTTGAAAGTATCTTTTTCAGGTCGCCGACACCCGATGCCAGAGTCTGCATTTCGCCGAGGCTCTTGTGAACCTGCTCAAGCTGGGTGCCGACAAGCTTGAAGGATTCGGTTACACGTTCGTTCAAAGTCTTCTGGAGCTTTTCGTCAACGGTCGTTCTGATCTCTTCGAGCTTTTTCTGATTATCTTCCTGCATCTGACGGACGTTTCTGTCGAGAGTTGCACGTACGGCTTCGAGACGTTCGTCCTGATTTTTACGAAGACTTTCCATTCTCGTATCGAGACTTGCGGAGAGGGTCGAGACCTGCTCACCGTAAAGGCGGAGCGAAGACTGAAGGATCTCGCCGTTCGTCTTTATACCGTCGTTTACGGCGGAAAGTGCATCGGATTTTATCGAGGAGATCTCTTTTTTTGTCTCATTCGTCTCATCTTTTATTTCTTCGATCTCTTTTTTGACCGATGAGAGCGCCATGAGGCTGATTATTGCTGTGATGATCGCCGCCGCTGCCGCCACCGCACATAAAATTATAATTACTGTATCCATTTATTTTTCCTTGTTTATTTTGAAAATCTGATTCCCAGAACCTTGTATGCCCCGAGCTTTACGGTCAGAACTCCGTCGAGGTCGGACCAACTTTCGGGGTTCATCAGACCGTCCGTAAAAGCATATTTTTTATAACATTGTGGAACGGTGATCTTCGCGGTTTTTTCTTCGGAAGTGCCCGAATAGATTCGCAGAAAAGCATCATCTCCGACTTTTCTCATTGCGGAAATATATGCATTTTCTACTTTCCAGCCGATATTCTTCTCTTCCGCACAGAGCATCGGTGTGTTGAAATGCAGAGCATTCTGCCAGAGCGTATCATCGGCATCTTTGCCATGCGGAACGATCGCAAAATCAACGGTGTACGATTTATCCGTATTGTAAGAAAGGTCGCTGTCGCATTTATATTCCATTGCAACGGAGCGGAAAAGCGTCACCATCATGATGCCGTCTTCGCAGTTGTTTGCGGGAAGACCTCTGTTCAAAAGCGCCACGCCGTCGCCGTTTGCGGTCGAAGCGTCGATAAATCTCTCGGCAGGCTGTACGCCTTCGCCGCGCTCAACGATCGCATACGGGATCTGATGACGGATAACTTCCGAATTGTTGACGGGGAAAGCCGCACGCAGACGTGTCCTTTTCGTCTGATTCGTAAATTCGAATTTATACTCGATTCTCGGCGTGTCTTTTGCGAAAATCACAGTCATCGTGAACGGAATTTTGCTTATCCAATGGCTGTGGCATCCCGTCTGTTTGACGATAAGCCCGTCTTCCCCGAACGAGATCGCTTCGGCGGAAAGTACCGCCCCCGCAGATAACTGCACTCTTGCGTGGGTCGCGAGGTTTTTTCTGTCATAAGGATCGGGTAAATTTGCCGAATAACTTCTCGGATCGTATTCCCACGGGTATTCGAATTCTACCCAGTTATCGCCGTTGTCCATCTGCACCTGAGTTGAGCCGAACGGGACGGACGGATCCCCGACAAGCTCTCTGCCCGTCGATTTTTCCGTAAGAGAGAAAATATAACCTTGTGAATTCAGCTTTGCTTTGTAAAATTCGTTTTCGTATTCGCAGGGAAGCGTGATCTTTTCGCCCGTGATCTGATTTTCCTTGATCGCAGAGAATGCTTCCGCTTTATATTGGACGGTCATGCCGCCGCTTTCACGTATGCCGTTTATTGCAAAATTCAGGGTGTTGAACGGTTTTTCGCAGCCGTTTGCAAGCTCCGTTCTTATGTTTTCAAGCTCGTTTTCTTTTTCGTCGTATTCTTCCATTGCCTGAACGACGCTTTCGTTGCAGATCGTTCCGCAGAGAATATCGTGGAACTGATTTTTGAGTGTGATCTTCCATGCAGGGTCGAGATCTGCGTTTTTATTCTGAAGAGCGGTCAGAGTCTCGAGCGCGTAAAGCATATTTTCCATGCGGCGGTTTGCGAGCTTGATCTGAATATTCGTCGCAAAAGAGCCTTTGAGCGAGGAGATAAATTCGCCGTCGTAAACAGGCTTGTTTTCAAAGTCGATTTCGCTGAAAGCTTCTTCAAAAGAGGAAAATTTCATCGTCGGCAGTGCGCCTCTGCGGTTCATTTCTTTGATGATTGCTGGCGCCGCCTTGCTCGGAGTACACATATCTCCGCCGACGGGCATTATCTGGCTGTCTTTACCGCAGCGCTCCTCGTTCAGTTCCATAAGAAAACGTATTCCGTTTTCCGTTGCGTTTGCCCAGCTCTGCTCTTCGGCATTGATCTTTTCTGCGTTGCCGAATGAAAGACCGCCATAGCCCGTGCTCATCCAGTGCGTGTCGATCTCCGTTCCGTCAATGCCTTTCCAACGGAAATTTTCAATATCGAAATCTCTTTCCATACAGCGGCTGAACGTATAACCGTCATAACCGCACTGACGGAGAATCTGCGGCAATGCGGCGGAATGTCCCCAGCAGTCTGCAATATACGCAGTCCTCGGCTCGTAACCGACCGTTTCTGCAAGAACTTTTTTGCCGTAATATGCCTGCATATAAATACTTTCGCCCGACGGCATCGACATATCGGGAACGGCAAAAAATCCCGGCGCAAAATGAAGCTGTCCGTTTTTCGTCAGTTCGGTCAGTATTTCGCGCTTTTCGGGGTGGTTTTTCCAGTATTCATCGAAGAAATACGCCTGTTCTACGGTGTACGTAAATTCTGAGTTTTCCTGCATTATCTCTATCGCCGTGTCGAGAATACGGGTGGCAACCTCCGTATACCACGATTCGGGTCGAAGATATGCAATATCATGATGAAAAGTCGAGATAAGGTGAAGTTTTCTGTCCATAAGTTTAACCGTTTACTCCATATAATTATTGTAAAGATTATCGAGGCTTGCCTGCATTTCGTTTTCGATCTCAACGAGAGCTTCCGTTGCGGCTTTCTTGCCCCTTGTTACTCCGAGGAGATTTGTCTGGAGTGCTCCGGAGAACGGAGTGTATATCGTATAGTCGAAAAATGCTTCGTCTCTGATCGTCTGGAAATGCTCAAAGGATGCTGTGGAGAAGAAGGTCGATCTTTCAAAGTCGTCCTGCCATGTCTCGGTAGTGTCTCCGGGAAGCGGCTGGAACATATACGGTAAAAGGATCGCCTGAACTTCGGGGTCCGTATTTATGGGTGCATAGAAAAATCTTGAGTTATAAGAGAAAGAAGTTCTCGATTTAGAACCGTTTGCGCTCGGACCTTCGGGGAATACGATCCATTCGTATGCGCTTTCCATTCTGTATGCAAGGTTTTCCCTGCCTTCGTCGGAAAGACCGAGGTGCGTAAACTCAACGAAGAAAGCGCGTCTGTTTTCAACGAACGGGGTGATGTTCTGTCTGTCGCCGCCGTCGCATATAAGCTGTCTTTCTGCAAGACTTCGAACGAAAGTCAAAGCTTCGATCGCTTCGGGGCTGTTCAGCGCATAAGAAAGTTTGCCGTCAGCGCCCTTTTGGACAAATCTTGCGTTGTTTGAGAAAAGTGCCGCAAATTCAAGGTACGGTTCGCTGGTGTACGCAAGTGCGTATGTGTGCATATTTTCATCCGGATCGGAAGTATCTCTTATCGCTTCGCACATGCTTTCGAGCTTATCCCAGGTCCATTCGCCGTTTTCATAAAGCTCATGCGGTGAAGCTTGCTGATATTCGGATATAACAGCAGGGTTGAACCACATCGCGGGCATCGTATCTGCCGCCGGAAAACCCCAGTAATATGCGATAATTGCATAGTAATCATCTCCGAAAAGACCTGCTTCGAGGGATCCGGGCGTGCCGTAAAGACCCGAATGAAGATCGATGTTCATATCAGAAAACGGCATATATAACCCCTGCTGCATCGGTCCGCGCATTACATGATGCATGACCGTAAACATAAGGTCGGCGTATTTCATATCTGCGGCAAGGAGGGTCTGATATCTGCCCGTGTCGCATCCGTCTATGAGGGTGATCTCAACGTTGTATTTTTCTTCGGTTTCTTTATATCTCTGGAGCAGCTGATCCGCTCTTGCCGTACTGCCGGATTCGGGGTTTAACGGATACTGACCGCCGTGGGAAAGAGCCGCGATTATGAATTCATATCCGAGCAGGTCGATCTCGTCCGCTTTCGCATTCGGATCGTATTCGGGAACGATCTCTTTTTCGGCCGCAGTACATGCTGTAAATAGCATAAAAACCGTCATAATAACGGCAAAGATCTTTAATTTTTTCATAATTCGGCTCCTTATATACTTAATATTTTTAACTCGGATCCGCCGCACTTCGCGACGGATCCTTATTGTTGTCTGAATTTTTTAGTCGAGGTAGTCGTTATAAAGTTTGTCGAGGGATTCCTGATAAGCTGTTGCAACGCTGTTGAGAGTTTCAGCCGAGGATTTTGTGCCTCTCGTTATAGCCATGATGTTCGACTGCATTTCGCTGAACGGAATGAACGGGGTGTAGTCAAAGGTCGCTTCGTCTCTGATCTGTTGGAAGTAATTGAAAGAAGCAGTCGAGAAGAACGTATTTCTCTCAAAATCGTCCTGCCATGTTTCCGGAGTTTCGCCCGGAAGCGGCTGGAAGAGGTAGGGAAGAAGGATCGAATGTACTTCAACGTCGGAGTTTGCCGCCGCATAGAATATTCTTGAATGGTAAGAATAGGTGGTTCTTGTTATGGGTGCTTCTCCTGCGCTCGGGCCGGTGGGGAAGGTTATCCATTCATAAGCTTCCTGCATCTGGTAGGAAAGGTTGCCGGTACCTTCGGAAGAAAGACCCATATGCGTAAATTCAAGGAAGAATGCACGTCTGTTTTCAACGAACGGAGTTATGTTCTGTCTGTCGCCGCCGTCACAGATAAGCTTTCTTTCTGCAAGGGAGTGGATATAGTCGAGCGCTTCGATAGCCTCGGGGCTGTTAAGGGTATATTCAAGTTTGCCGTCGGCATTTTTCGTTACGGGTCTTGCTCCGTTCGAGTAGATCGCTGCGTATTCAAGATACGGTTCGCTGGTGTATGCAAGAGCGTATGTATGCATATCTTCATCGGGATCGGAAGTATCCATTATCGCTTCGCACATCTTTTCGAGAGTTGCCCATGTCCATTCTCCCTGCTCGTTGAGTTCATGGGGAGAAGTCTGCTGATAATTTGAGATAACTCTCGGGTTGAACCACATCGCAGGCATCGTGTACGGAGAGGGGAAGCCCCAGTAGTACGCAACGATCGAATAATATTCGTTGCCGAAACTGCCTGTTTCGAGAGTTCCGGGCGTTCCGTATAAACCGGAATTAAGGTCTATATCCATATCGGAAAACGGCATGAAATAACCGTTCTGAATATATTTTCCGCCAAAAACGTCGCCGATCTTTGCGACCATAAGGTCTGCGTATTTCATGCCTGCGGCATATTGATTTTTAAACATGCCGAGGTCGCAGCCGTCGAGAACTTTGATTTTTACGTTGTATTTTTCTTCGGTGTCTTTATATCTCTGTAAAAGTTTGTCGCCGCGGACGTCAGCACCGGGTTCGGGCGAAAGCTGATATTCGCCGCCGCCGTGGGTTGCCGCCGCAAAAGTGTATTCGTAGCCGAGAAGGTCGATCTCGCCGCTTCCCGCTTGCGGATTATATTCGGGAACGATTTCTTCCGTCCGTGAAGAGGAACAAGCCGTGAGGATAACAAAAGCCGTCAGAAAAACGGACAGGGCTTTCAGAAAATTCGATCTGATCATAAAAATCTCCTTTTATTTACCGAGGTAGTCGTTATAAAGGTTGTCGAGAGATGCCTGAATTTTCGATTCCATTGTTTCGAGAGCTTCCGTTGCGGTCGTTGCACCCGTAGATACTTTTGAAAGTATGTTGCAGAGATCATTGTAGGGGATATACGGAGCGTAATCGTAGAACGCATCGTCTCTCATTATAGTGTACTGTTTGAACGATTCTGTTGTAAAGAAGTTGTTTCTTTCAAATTCGTCCTGCCATGTATCGACAGTTTCGCCGGGAAGCGGCTGGAAGAGGTAGGGGAGGACGATCGCATGAACTTCGGGGTCGGAGTTCGAGGGTGCAAAGTAGAATCTGGAGTGGTAAGAATAAGCGTTTCTTGCCGTCGTCGGATCGTAGCTCGGACCGGTGGGGAAAAGCGTCCATTCATAAGGACCGTCCATATTGTATGCAAGACCGCTCGCGTTTTCGGAAGCAAGACCGATCTGGGTGTACTGAAGAACGAATGCATTTCTGCCGTTACAGAATTTAGCGATGAAGTCGCCGTTGTTTTCTTCAATAAGCTTTCTTTCTGTAAGTCCCTTTATGAATTCGAGAGCTTCGAGTGCATTGGTGGAGTTGAGAGAATATCTGAGGATTCCGTCTTCTCCTTTCGTTACGATCCTTGCGCTGTTTGAATAAAGAGCCGCAAGTTCAAGGAACGGTTCGCCTATGTGGGATACTGCATAGACGTGCTCTTCGCTGTTCGCGGAAGAAACGTCGTTTATATTTTCGCAAAGTGTCTCAAAAGCGTCCCATTTCCAGTCTCCCTGTTCATTGAGTTCGTGGGGATTGGGCTGCTGATATTCGGAGATCAGCGTGGGGTTAAACCACATTGCGGGCATAGTGTACGGAGAAGGAAGTCCCCAGTAGTAGGAAATTATCGCATAGTAATCTCCGTCAAAACAGCCTGCGTCGAGCATGCCCTGAGTTCCGTATATGCCGGATTCAAAATCGAGACCCATATCGGAAAACGGCTGGAAAAAACCGTTCTGAACGTATTTGCCCGTCGCAACTTCAGCCGCCTGACAGATCGCGATATCCGCATATTTTTCGCCTGTTGCATACAGTGCCATAAACATGGAAAGATTGCTTTCGCCGAGAACGTTGATATCAACATTGAATTTTTCTTCGGTCTCTTTGTATCTCTGCAGAAGTTTGTCGCCTCTGGAGTCTTCGCCGGGTTCGGGTGCGAGCTGAACTCGTCCGCCGCCGTGAGTGCCTGCGGCGATTATGTATTCGTAACCCGAAAGGTCAATGTCGTTTGCTTTCGCATAGGGATCGTATTCCGGAATGATCTCGGGAGCTTCGGATGCGCATGCCGAAAAAACAAGGAGCAATGTCATTATCAGCGCAAGAAATCTTATCTTTTTCATATATATTACCTTCTTTTTTTAAGTTGTCAATGGCATTCTTCTTTGTCTTTTTTTGAGTGCCTTTTATACCCTTATGGGCAAGTCCCGATGCTTTTCAGGACTTGCCCAAAGAAAAATCAAAAGAATTTACTCTTCAAATCAGTCGATTTCGCCCAACTGGAGGATCTGCTTCATAGGAGCGGGACGTTCGCAGGTGGACTGGAGTTCGTAAACCTTGCCGGAGTCGGAACTCAGCTCGAAAGAGTGCATAACTTCGAGTGCATGGTAGCAGAGTTCTTCGTTGGCTCTGTGTTTACGGTTGTTTTTGATAGCGGATGCCATATCAGCAACTGCAAGACCGCGGCTGTTATCAGCGTAGCAGTGAGTGAGAGGCATTTCCATAAAGCCGGTGTTGTGACGTTTAACGTAAACGGGACCGCCGAAGCCGTTCGGGTCGGGAACAACGATGGTGCCTTCGGTACCGTAAATTTCGATGCAGGGAAGGCTTCTTGCGCCCCAGACGTCGAAGGAGGTGGTGAGCTGAACGGTAGCGCCGTTAGCAAATTCCATAGTACCTGCAACGTGAGTGGGAACGTCAACGTCAATGATGGTGCCGTATTTCGGTTCGCTTGTGATCATTCTCTGGGGGAATGTCTTCTTTGTGAAGCCGACGGTTCTCTTAACGGGACCGAGGAGAGATACGAGAGCGGTGATATAGTAGGGACCCATGTCAAACATCGGGCCTGCGCATTTTTTGTAGTAGAATTCCGGATCCGGATGCCAGCTTTCGTGACCGTGGCAGAGGAGGAATGCGTTACCTGCAACGGGTTCGCCGATGTAACCGTCGTCGATGAGTTTACGGCAGGTCTGGATGCCTGCGCCGAGGAATGTGTCGGGAGCGCCGCCTATACGAACACCTTTCTTTTCAGCTTCGATCATGAGCTCTTTTGCATCTTCGAGGAAGCCGTTGAAGGGTTTTTCACTGTGAGCGGATTTGCCTGCGGCAATGATCTGACGGTTAACGATGGTATGCTGGTCGGGGTTTGTGATGTTAAGAACGATCTCGATCTCGTCATCAGCAAGAAGTTCAGCAACGGAAACAGCTTTCGGACCGTATTCTTCGGAACGTTTGATCGCACGTTCGTGAATTCTGTCCGCAACGTATTTAACTTCGGTGTTTTTGAAAACGGTTGTGAGGTTTTTGAGGTATATAGGGCTGATGTTACCGCAGCCGATAACGCCTATTTTAACTTTGTCCATAGTAATCTCTCCTTAAAAGTTTGGAAAATAATTTAATTAGAACATTTTAGCTGTGCTGGAATATTTGGTATAGTCGCCTGCAACGGATTTGCCTTCTGCCGCCCAGAGCATACCGCGTCTCTGAAGTTCCTGAGCTTCGGGAATATCAAAGATGTCGTCGTGATGACCGAGGGTGTTGTAGAAAATTCTGCCCATGCCCCACATCTTAGTGTAAACAACGGGAACGTCAACTTCGCCGTTCGTTGCATGATACCAGTTAGCTACGGGGAATCTTGTGGTTGCGAGTACGTTTACACAGGGGTCGATATGAATATAGTACTGTTCGCTCTTTACCATAAAGTCTTCAATGCCGAAAATGATGGGGCTTGAAGCATTCTTCTTAATGTTGACTTTATATTCGATTTCGCCGCCGCCCGGATGGGATACCCACTGAGAACCGGTCATGAACTGCCAGTCAACACTGGTGCGGAAAGAGTCGCACATACCGCCGTGACAGCCTGCCATACCTACGCCGGATGCAACTGCTTCGGATACAGACTGCATCTGCTCCCAGGAGATCTCGCCGCCTGTTACGATAGGAACGATAAGATCAAGGCTCTTGAGCTTTTCTTTGTCTTCGTAAGAAGTCATGGTGTCGGAAATTTCAACGTCAAAATTTTCGTTTTCAAGGATTTTGCCGAATCTGTGCGCAACTTTTTCGGGTTCGTGTCCGTCCCAGCCGCCCCAGACGATAAGAGCTTTTTTGTTCATAAATATATCTCCTTAAAAAATTAAGTTTTAACTTAAAATAAGTATACTTTATTTTACATTGTTTTTGCCGTAATTTCAATAGAAATATTGCAAAAAATAATGGGCCCGAAAAAAATATTTATTGTGTATTTTTCCTATATTTGTTATCAATATATAATCATTAAGAATTATTGCTTGATTTTTCGACCGTTATATGCTAAAATAAATGCGGAAAACAACGCTTTTTTTACGTCATAAGGAGGTGTCGGAAATTGGTCGGATTCGAAGTTAAAATAAATGCTTTTGTGGAAGATCTTCTGGACGGATATTTCCCCGATAAAGGCGACGGGAAAGTTATCCATGATCCGATCTGGGGCTCGGTTTTTTATGCAGGCTGGGAAATACAGATAATCGACTCGCCCGTCGTCCAGCGTCTTCGAGATATTCATCAGCTCGGCATGGCGGATCTTACGTACACCGCCGCGCGTCACAGCCGTTTTGAGCATTCTCTCGGCACAGCCGCGATCGCAGGCAGAATGGCTGAACAGCTCAAAAAACGCAGTAAAGATTATCGGATTACAGATCTCGATGTCAATACGGTGCGCCTTGCGGCGCTTCTTCACGATGTCGGTCACTG
The DNA here is from genome assembly GCA_017621705.1 of Clostridia bacterium. GTDB lineage: Bacteria > Bacillota > Clostridia > Oscillospirales > UBA644 > HGM12619. Next base: position 111,913 of record JAGASR010000002.1, read on the forward strand.
CTTTTATTCTCATCTTTCCGAACGCGTTTACGGTGAAATGCCCGGCTTTTCGGAACTTATGAAAGAAAAGAACGTCAAATGCTCGCCCCACGAGTTCATGTCGTATCTCATCATAACTTCCCCCGCTTTTTCCGCTTTTTTTGACGAATATATAGATTTTCCCGATAAGCAGTCCTGCCCCGATATCCTTCTTCGTGCCGCAAATATGGTCGTCGGCAAAAAGAATTATGACAGCGACGGCAATGCGCTCACTTTTCTGACCTCTATAATTAACGGCGAATTCGATGCCGATAAGCTCGACTATACCCAGCGAGACAGCTACACCGCCGGTATCGCAATGACGTACGGCGTCGAGCGTTTTCTCATGAAACTTATGGTTCATCCGACCGAGGAAAACGGTAAGAAAAATTACGTTCTGGCGGTCGGTTCCGATGCTCTCACGACGATCGAGGAACTTATTTTCAACCGCAGCATACTGTATGTTTATATGTACCGCCATCAGAAAGTTCTTGCGACGGAGGCTGCGCTTCGGGACGTCGTTCTTGGCATGGTCGATGTAGGCCTTCTTCACGATCCTTCGGATTTTCTTAAATATTCCGATTCCGATGTCGAAAATTTCGATACGGTAGACAGCATTCCGTTCGAATCCGAAAACAACCTTCTTCCGCTCGGCAGAATGATTAAAAATATAAAAGTACGTAAACTTCCCAAGAGGATCGACGAATTCTCTCTTGAAAAAATGGAGAAAAAAGACGACAGTCTCAGCGATTTTGCTTTCGTTCGCGAGTTTATCTCAAAGGTCGAAAAAGACCCTGCGGCGATCAGAAGAGCCGTATTCGAAAAAGTCAGAGACAAATATTTCGAGCTCGGAAAGATCGTCGATTTCACGCTTTTCGATATCTATGTCAGCTTTCCGCCGATGATAAAAACAAGCACCGATTTTCTGCTCGTTTCAAAGAACGGAACGGTGCGCTCGACCGCCGATAAAAAATATATCAAAGACTGGGCAGAGGCTTTCGCCGCCGAAAAATGGCGCGGATATATCTTCTGCAATTCCAATGTCGACAGGAAAATTGCGGCTGAATGCTTAAAAGGCGGTTTTTAAATCATATTTTTGCAAAAAAAATACATGTTTTTTTACATTTTACCTCTTGAAATACAGCGAAATTTTTTGTATAATATTTCGTATCTTATTTTTTATTGATTTAATAAAGTAAAATCAAATTCGTTTTACATATAGGAGGAAAATTCCAATGCAGATCAAAAATCAGTATCTTGCAGACCTCTACGAAGAGATCAGCAAGAAAAATGCCAATGAGCCCGAATTTCTTCAGGCTGTAGGCGAAGTTTTCGAAAGCCTCGTTCCCGTTGCAGACAAACGTCAGGACTATATTGATGCAGGCGTTTTCAGCAGAATGGTAGAACCCGAACGTACCATCATTTTCCGTGTTTCCTGGGTTGATGACAACGGTAAGGTTCAGGTAAACCGCGGTTTCCGTGTTCAGTATAACTCCGCTATCGGTCCTTACAAGGGCGGTATTCGTTTCCATCCCTCCGTTAACCTCTCCGTTATCAAATTCCTCGGTTTTGAACAGACCTTCAAAAACAGCCTTACCTCTCTTCCCATGGGCGGCGGCAAAGGCGGTAGTGACTTCGATCCCAAAGGCAAGTCCGACGGCGAGATCATGCGTTTCTGTCAGAGCTTCATGACCGAGCTTGCTAAACATATCGGTCCCAACACCGACGTTCCTGCAGGCGATATCGGCGTAGGCGCTCGCGAAGTAGGTTATATGTTCGGTCAGTACAAACGTCTCCAGAACGAATTTACAGGCGTTCTTACCGGTAAAGGTCTCTCCTACGGCGGTTCTCTTATCCGTCCCGAAGCTACCGGTTACGGTCTTTGCTACTTCACCGATGAAATGCTCAAAGACAATAACAACTCTTTCGAAGGTAAGATCGTTGTTATTTCCGGTTCCGGTAACGTTGCAACTTACGCAGCTGAAAAAGCTACCGAGCTCGGTGCGAAAGTCGTTGCTATGTCCGACTCCAACGGTTATATCTACGACGCAGAAGGTGTTAACCTCGACGTTATCAAGCAGATCAAGCAGGTTGAACGTGGCCGTATCTCCGAATACGCTAAACGTGTTCCCTCCGCTGTTTATACCGAAGGCAGAGGCATCTGGACCGTTAAGTGCGACATCGCTCTTCCCTGCGCTACTCAGAACGAACTTCACCTCGAAGATGCAAAAGCTCTCGTTGCTAACGGCGTAATCGCTGTTGCAGAAGGCGCTAACATGCCCTCCACTCCCGATGCTGTTGCATATCTTCAGGAAAACGGCGTAATGTTCGGACCCGCAAAAGCTGCTAACGCAGGCGGCGTTGCTACTTCCGGTCTCGAAATGAGCCAGAACTCCACCAGACTTTCCTGGTCCTCCGAAGAAGTTGACGAAAAGCTTCACGGCATTATGGTCAACATCTACAAGAACGCTGCAAAAGCTGCCGAAGAATACGGCATGAAGGGTAACCTCGTTGCAGGCGCTAACATCGCAGGCTTCCTCAAAGTTGCTGAAGCTATGAAAGCTCAGGGTATTGCATACTAAGATAAACTAAATAGTTTTATTGTCCCGGTCGTCCAAAAACGATCGGGACAGTTTTATTCGCCTTTGGCGAGTGATATAAAATAGCAGATACAAACGAAAAAAGCTCCTTTTTACAGGAGCTTTTTCGCATAAAAAATTTAAGAGAAGGTAGATATGAAAAATCAGTGGAATAAGCAATGTCGGGTTTCTCCGCCGTTCTTCGTTCCGGTATCGAGGATTTAAAAAAGGCTTCCGACCCGTCACCGCCAAAGCAACGGGATCGGAAAATAGAGGGGGAGAAAATAATCGAAAAAATATTTCAAATCGGAATATGCTTTTGATTACGGTTAAAGTATAACTCCAAAATAACGAAAAAAAATGATACACTTGTGGCACAGTTGCGGCAGATATTGCCTGAAAATAAAATACCTAAAGCCGGTAATAAATATTTTTCATAAAAACTGAAAAATCCCTCTTCCATATTTTAATATTTTATGGTATACTATAAGTATGAACAAAAAATACGAAACAACAACAAGCATAAATTTCCACGGAGGTACAAAATGTCAAAAATGATATACGTCGTTGACGACGAGATGGATATAAGAGCGATCGTTCGCTCCTACCTTGAAAAAGAAGGATTTACCGTCAACGAATACGAAAACGGCGAGGACGCTCTTGCCGCATTCAATCAGCAGATGCCCGATATGCTCATCATCGATATCATGATGCCCGGTATGTCCGGCTTTGAACTTTGCAACGAGATCAGAAAAAAAGCAAACACTCCCATAATCATCGTTTCCGCCCGTGACGAAGAGCTTGACCGTATTCTCGGCATCGAAATGGGCGCCGATGACTATATTCCCAAGCCCTTCTCTCCCCGCGAAATGGTCGCAAGGGCAAAAGCCGTTTTCCGCAGAATTGACGGTATGCGTAACGATGTCTCCGACGATTCTTCCCCCAGATGCCGCGATCTTAAAATTTACCCCGACGAACGCCGCATTGTAAAAGTTTCCGCAGACGGCGAAGAGGATATAAACCTCACAGCGATGGAATATAATTTCATCAATTTCATGATAACCAATAAGAACCGCGTTTTCACAAGAGATCAGCTTCTCACAAATATCTGGGAATACCAGTATATCGGCGATACCCGTGCTGTCGATGACCTTGTAAAACGTATCCGCAAGAAGCTCGACAGCCACAATACCGAGTTTTCTATCGAGACGGTCTGGGGTTACGGATATAAAGTTACCGATAATGTAGACTGATGCTATGAGATGCAGTATAAAAACGAAGCTGATACTGTCTTACGCAGTAATCATCTTCCTTATGGCGGGTATTTCGATGTCTTTCGTTTCGCTCTTTTCCGAGGCATATATCCTTAACGATGCGCGGACAAGGCTTCGTCAGTACGCTGACCGTATCGCCATAACTCTCGCTTCAAAACAGACTTCTTTCCCGTTTTTTTACGATTTCATGTGGGAAAGCGTAGTGCGTGAAGTCTCGGATAATAACTTTTCGCTTGCGATCTTCAATTCTGATACCGAGCTTTATGCCGTCTCGAATTTCGATATGATAAACCTCAATGAGGAGACTCTTATCAGATACGTTCAGATGCGAGACGGTCGAAACGGAGCGTTTGTCATACCGGAAAACAGAGAGACTTTCGTCGCTTATTCCCGTCAGATCAAATATTCAAACGGTGAGACTTTCGCAACGATCGTCGCAATAATGCAGGTGGACCGTTATAATCTTGACGGACTGCTTTTCGTCCTGTTTTTCGTTTCGGTCATGGCGGCATCGTTCGTCGCCGTCATCAGTGCGCTTCTTTTCTCGGGTCAGCTCACCCGTAATCTCAAAAAACTGCAGCGACGGGCAAATATGCTTGCAAAACGGCAGTTTGATAATACCATCACCATCTATTCCAATGACGAGGTCGGCGATCTCGCAAGATCGATCGATGAAATGGCGAAGAGCATCGAGGAATACGACCGCAGTCAGAAAGTATTTTTACAGAATGCATCGCACGAGCTCCGCACACCGCTTATGTCTATTCGTGGATATGTCGAAGGTCTTCGCGACGGTATTTTTACGGATAACGCAGATGCGGTCTACGATTCGATCTTAAACCAGACTTCCCGTCTCGAAAAACTTGTCGAAGACGTAATGTATCTTTCTAAGATCGAGACGACGAAAGATATTATTCAGATCTCGACCGTCAATACTCTCGAGATCGTTGACGAAGCGATCGAAAGGGTAGAGGGTATTGCGACGGCGAACGATATTTCCGTAATCAAAGGCGATATCCTGATTGCAAATATTCAGGGTGACGGTGAGCATCTTGCGACCGTATTCACCAATCTTTTTTCTAACTCGCTTCGCTTTGCGAAAGAAAAGATCGTCATCGAAGCCGTTCCCGTCGAAAACGGAGTTGTCTTTACTGTCACGGACGACGGTCCCGGTATCAGCGAAGACGATATTCCGCATCTTTTCGACAGATTCTATAAAGGCAAAAAGGGCAAACACGGCCTCGGTCTTGCGATCGTAAAAGCTATTGTTACCGCTCATAAAGGCAGGGTCGATGCATATAACCGTACCGACGGACAGTCGGGCGCAGTCTTCGAGATATTCCTGCCGATACAGAAATAAATTTATATAAGGGGAAAAATAATGCGCAGAGATTACACGATTCCTGTCGTCGATATTTCCGACGAAAAGCAGAGACAGACAGTCGTCGATTACGAAAAAGGTCTTTATATCGGCCATCCGACGACCGTTCTTCTTGACGATAACAAGACGATCGTTACCGTTTATCCGAAAAATCACGGCTACGGACAGATCGTACTCAAAAAAAGCTTCGATGCGGGCATTACCTGGTCCGAACGTCTTCCCGTTCCCGACAGCTTTTCCACCTCTCTCGAAACTCCCACGATCTATAAAGTTTACGATAAAGACGGAAAACGCCGCCTTATCCTCTTTTCGGGCCTTTACCCGATAAGAATGTCCGTTTCCGAGGACGACGGCGACACATGGTCCGAACTCAAGCCGATCGGCAATTACGGCGGAATCGTCGCCATGGGCGATCTGTGCGAAGTCGGAAAAGGCGAATATATAGCGCTTTTTCACGATGACGGCAGATTTATAAACGGCGGCAATTTCGAAAGAAGAACCGTCTACCGCACGGGTGAGGGCGCATCCGTCAGAACAAAACTCATGCACAGCTATTCGCAGGACGACGGTAAAACCTGGTCCGAAAAGCAGGACAGCTGGGTCAAAACTCTCGAAAAAGAGGGCGACGTCTGGAACGAGATCTATAATGTCGATTCGGGCAGAGTTACGGGCAGGATCATTGTTTATCAGGTCGAGTCGCACGACGGCGGCCTTACATGGTCCGAACCTCACGCTATCTGCACTCACGAGGTCTGCGACCTTTGCGAACCTGCGATCATCCGTTCTCCCGACGGCAACGAGATCTGCGCCGTAATGCGTGAAAATGCGAAGAAAATGAATTCCCATGCGATCTTTTCTTCCGATAACGGCAAAACATGGTCCGAACCCGTCGAACTTCAGGGCGCGCTTACGGGCGACAGACACTGCGCACGTTATCTCAAAGACGGCAGACTTTTTATATCTTTCCGCGATACTTGTCTCGATTCCCCCACATGGGGCGACTGGTGCGCATGGATCGGTACATACGACGATATCAAAAACGGCGGCGAGGGCAGTTACCGTGTCCGTATCATGAAAAACTATAAAAACGGAGACTGCGCATACCCCGGCGTTGAGATCCTTCCCGACGGAACGGTCGTAACAACAACTTACGGTCATTTTACTGAGGGCGAAGAAGCGTATGTCGTATCCGTACGTTTCCATCCCGATGAACTCGACGAAAAATTAAAAAATATTGTAAAATAATGGTCTTAACTTGATTTGCTCATAAATTTTTTCTTGACTTTGAGAAAATTCTGTGATACAATAAAAGTTAATGTAATAATTAAGTTTGGAGACGAAATTATGGAATTAAAAATCACCAAAAACACCGCTCCGAAAGCAAAAGTTCCCGCTAATGAACTCCGTTTCGGAACAACTTTTACCGATCATATGTTCATCATGAAGCATTCTTCCGAGAATGGCTGGCATGATGCTCAGATAGTACCCTACGGCCCTATCTCCCTTGACCCCTCCGCAATGGTTTTCCACTATGCTCAGGAAATTTTCGAAGGTCTTAAGGCTTACCGTACAAGCGAAGACGGCGAAATCTACCTTTTCCGTCCCGAAAAGAACTTCGAAAGAATGAATCTTTCCTGCGACAGAATGTGTATTCCCCGTTTTGACGGCGAAGAAGTTCTCGACGCTCTCGAACAGCTCATCAAAATCGATTCCAGCTGGATTCCCACAGCACCCGGAACCTCCCTCTATATCCGTCCTTTCATTATCGCTATCGATAAGCAGGTAGGCGTTCATCCTTCTCACGAATACCTCTTCATCATCATTCTTTCTCCCGTCGGATCTTACTTCAAAGAGGGCCTCAAACCCGTTAAGATCTACGTTGAGACCGAATATACCAGAGCTGCTCGCGGCGGTACAGGTATGGCTAAATGCGGCGGTAACTACGCTGCATCCCTCATCGGTCAGCAGAAAGCTGAAAAACTCCAGTATTCTCAGGTTCTCTGGCTCGACGGTCAGGAACATAAATATGTCGAAGAAGTCGGCGCTATGAACGTTTTCTTCAAGATCAACGGCACCATCGTTACCCCCTCTCTCGACGGCAGCATTCTTCCCGGTATCACCAGAAGATCCGTTCTCGAACTTCTCCGTCATAAGGGCTACAAAGTTGAAGAAAGAATGCTTCCCATTGATGAACTCATGGAAGCTGCAAACAGCGGCGCTCTCGAAGAGGCTTGGGGTACAGGTACTGCGGCTGTTATCAGCCCCATCGGCGAACTCAACCGCGACGGCAACATCTGCGTTATCAACAACAACGCTATCGGTCCCGTTTCCCAGATGCTTTATGATGAACTCACAGGTATCCAGTGGGGTCTCAAAGACGATCCGTTCGGCTGGAGAAGAATCGTTAAATAAGTTTTCAGACAAAAAATATGAACTGTCCTCGTCAAAAAGGGCAGTTCATTTTTTTATTCTTCGTTTTTGTTTTCTTGCTGCGATTTTTCGCGTTTACGTCGCTTCGCTTCACGTTTTCTTCGTTTGATCTCTTTTTTTGCGTAAACTGCGCTGTAAATAAATGTGCCGGCAAATATTGCAACCGCAATTATTATCGCCGCTATAAGAAGACCGTTATCGATCTCGTCTGTTATCGGTTCGGGCGGTTCGGGCGCTTCCGCTTCGGCGGGAACGCACACAGAAAGCGCCGAAAATGCCACGGTCAGCGGCTTTGACGCAGTTCTTTCCGCATCGAAAGAAAAATTATTTATTTTTAAAAGTATTTCGTCCGCAGTAATGGGTAATGTGACGGTCTCGCCTGTCTCTTCCTGCTCTTCCGTTTCGACGGTCTCTTCGCCCTCCGCAGGCTCTGTCTGAGAGTCTTCGGGGGCGGTCTCTTTTATCGGTTCGGAAAGATCTGCGGTTCGGAAGTTTAAAGTAACATCGTTCCAGCCTGTTTCAAGCGAAAGATCGGAAATTTTCCATGAAAAAGAATAACCTTCGCCCGAAAGCGCGATCTTGCCGCTTGTTTTTGCAAGAGCAGATATATCGCTTATAAAAATTCTCGTTTTGAGCAGGAGCTCGTTTGCTTTTACTCCGAATTCGCTCCACTGCGCGGAAAAAGAGTATGAGCCGGAGATCAAAACTCCGTTCGACGTAAAGCTTATCGCCGCAAGATCTCCGTCTTTTACCGTATTTGCGGATACCGTGACCGATTCTCCCTCTTTCCAGCCCGAAACGGAGGTCGTCGGAAGTTCGATTATCTTTTCGTATTCCGTTATTGCAAACGTCTTCGGTAAGAATGAGAAAAGCACGGTCAGAACAACAGCCAGAGCGAAAAAGCGTCTTATAAATGATCTTTTCGTCATCTTAATATCCGCTCTTTATATCAAGAGAGTCGTCGATCTCGACCCATTCTTTCATGACGTCGATGACTCTGTATTCTGTCTTCGTATCGCGCACGATAACAGTCTCGATGCCTGCGTTGATAATGAGCCTTCTGCACATCGAACAGCTGTTCGTTCCGCTGAAAAGTTCTTTTGTCTTGGGGTTTACGCATGTAAGATAGAGCGTGGAGCCGATCATCTCTTCTCTCGATGCGGAGATTATAGCGTTTGCTTCGGCATGGACCGATCTGCAAAGTTCGTATCTTTCTCCTGCGGGGATCTTCAGCTTTTCGCGAAGACATTCACCCGTGTCACAACAGTTGACACGTCCTCTCGGAGCTCCTGCGTATCCGGTGCTTACTATCGAATCGTTTTTAACGATAACCGCGCCGAAAAGTCTGCGTAAGCATGTTCCGCGCTCCGCAACGGTCTGCGCAATGTCCAAATAATAATTTCTTTTGTCTATTCTGTCCATTTTCTGTCTCCATTTTATTTCAATGCTCCCATTATACTCGCTTTTCGGCTGTTTGTCAAGAGGAACAAACTGTGTTAAATTTTGCAGACCATGAAAAATCACGTTGACAAAGTGCACATATGGTGATATATTGGTGAAAAATAACTCATTAACGGTGATTGGATGCCACTTTTTCAACGAATAATAAGATCGGACCTTGCCGATCCGTCGGACAGGGGAATGGAGTCGTGGCTTCGAAGCTGCATCGGATTTGTGTCGGAAGTGACGGGGCTTGAAATAACGTATAAAAAAATTGCGAAGCTTCAAAATAATACCGGTTTTACCGTAAATATCCACGTTCCGAACGTATTTATCCGTGAGTTCGGAATAATTATGAGCACGTCGGAAAAATCGTCAAACTATCTTTCGAGCGTCGTTTTTGACGGTCAGCTCTTTCCTCTCAATTCCTACGGCAATTTTTTCGATCATTCTTCCCGCTATGCTTCGGATGTTCTCGTTCTCTTTTCAGACGATATCCTGCACGTTCTCGTCCGCCTGCCCGATAATAAATACCACACACTTTTTCTTCTCAATAAAATGACGGAAATAGCGACGGGCAACGAGTTTTTCGGCTGTCTCGGCCTTGTTTCTACGGACGGAAAAAATCTTTTCTGTTCTCAGCTTACCCGTAATGATCACGACGATCCGTATGCCGTTTCGGGAAAGATAAAAATAGCCAATGCGGAGACTTTCGACGGTCGTTTCCGTTTAAATGCCCTTTATTCTTTCAAACTTCCGTCGGGCTGTAAAGTCCCCGATCTCAAGCCTTTTTCAGTCGTTTATTCTGACGGCAAAGAGCGCTCCGCCATGATCCCCGGAACCGATCGCATACTTGACCGCCACGGCAGAACCGTAAGCGGAGGACGGTTTATCTGTTTCATTTAAGATGTTAAATCTTACAAATTTATGAACTTATGCTTTTTCTTATCTTTTGTGTCTGAAAAGTTTAATAAAATTCGGTAAATGAATTGACATTTTGACGAATATATTGTATAATTCAGTAAAGAACAGGTGGAAGGACAGCATTGAGCTGTCTGACCGTTAAGATATGAAAGGTGTTATTGTTATGAGAAAAATGTCTAAATTAGTCATTTTGATCCTTGCCATGTTCGTTTTTGCAACGGCGTGCGGCGCGCAGGAGGCTCCCGAGTCTTTTGATATCGACCTCAATTCAGGCTCCGACGGCTCGATCGACCTTGCAGGCTTCGAAATGATCTACGAATTCGGTTCAAACGAGGCTGACGGTGTCGTCTCCGAAAATGTTCTCGGCTATGTTCCCGATTCTCAGTTTGCCGATCTTGCAAAAGAACGTATCAGAGAGATCGAAAACGACTATAACTGTAAAATCAAGATCAACTACAACTCCACCCAGAGATGCCACACTTTCATCTCCCTTTCCTATGCGGGCGTATTTATGTGTGACGTTATTTCGGGTATTTCCGATATGTGGGCGGATGCCGCAAGAGCAGGCATGCTCGTAGGTCTTTCCGATCTCGAAGAATATATCGACTACAAAGACGAAAATAAATGGGGCAACAGATCTATCCTCGAAGTTATCTACTACGAAAACGACCTCTATGGCCTCATTCCGATGGGTTGGCCCGAACTTAACCATTCCTCGTTCGGCTATCCTCTCGCAGTAAATGAAGATATCGTTTCCATTCTCGGTCAGCCCGACCCGCGTGAATTCGTTGAAAACGGCGAATGGACCTGGGCAAAATTCAGAGAATGTCTTGCAAACTATACTTATACTGAAGGCTCCGAGACCAGATATTACGGTCTTTCCGCACACTGGCCGTATTATACCGAAATGTTCATCCGTTCAAACGGTGACTCACTCGTTTATAAAGATGCGGACGGCAATTATTCTTACGGTTTCAACACTCCCACTGCCATTGCTGCAATGGAAGAAGCAAAAGCTATCTGGCATACCGATCTGAGCCACACCATCATCAGCGATATGAATGATACGGTTGAGCAGACCGTTGACGATTTTGTAAACGGCGATGCTGTTATGTGCGTTGCTCCCACAGGTTATCTCTACGGTCAGGATGCTCGTATTTCGCTTAACGTTGAAAACTTCGGTATTCTTACCTGGCCTCTCGGCCCCGAAGCCGAACCCGGTCACGTTTACGGTATCATGGAAAACAACAACTACTGTATCGCTTTCTCGTCCCTTTCTTCCAATACCGAATCTTCCGCTATAATCATCAATGCTCTCTATGAACCGCTTCCCGGTTTCGAAACTCATGAAGAGATCAAAGCATATATGGAGCATAACTACTTCTTCGATTCCCGTGACTGCGATAACTTCTTCGAAATGTATCTCAATCAGGAATACAACTATTTCCATTATAATATGCGTACTCAATATATAGGCTTCATGGAAAATACAAGCAGAACCATCAGTCAGCATTACGATTCCGTTGTCGATATCGTCAATGAGATATTTACCGAAGATATCATGCCTTCCGTCCGCGGTATCGAAGCCGTTTGGGGCTCTTACGGAGATTAATTTTATATTTATCCTATGGCACTTTTCTTTGGAAAAGTGCCATTCTTTTGTTGACAATTACTTCCCGATGTGCTATAATGATATTGTAAATAGGTAAAATGTGGAGAGATCCGTCATGAAACGTATGTTGAAGATTTTTATTTTTTTAATGTCCTTGTCTTTTGTGATATCTTCCTGCTCTTCGAGTTCAAAAGAGGTTTTTGATATGACATTTTCTTCTGTATCTGACGGAATTGCAGATCTCGGGGGAATGAATGTCCGATATGAACTAGCTTACGCCGATACTACTTATCTCGGCTTGGATATAACATCCGAATTCTCGGACCTTGCGCGTGAACGTGTTTCAAATATTGAAAAGGATTATAACTGTACTGTTGAACTCGTTCACGGAACCGGATCCTTCGGTACTCTCGTAGCTTCAACTTATGCCGGAACATACCTCTGCGATATCCTTTGCGGTGACACAAACGCAGGCTTGAATGCCGCGCGTGCCGGTCTTCTTGTGGGTATAACTTCCTTGAACGGAATAATTGATATTCATGATTCTCATAAATGGGGAAATCAGGGGCAGCTTCAGGCGATGTGTCATGAAACAGATGTTTACGGCCTTTTGCCCGCTTCATGGCCTATGTTGACAGAATCATCTTTCGGATATCCTCTTGTTGTCAATGAAAATATTGTATCTCAGCTTGCTCAGCCCGATCCCCGTGAATATGTTGAAAACAAGACCTGGACATGGGAAAAATTTGAAGAATGTATTGAAAATTATACTTACATAGAAAGCGGAGAAGTTAAAATATACGGTCTTTCTGCTCATGGCAACTGGTTTTTAGAGCCTTTTATCCGAACAAACGGCAATTGTAATGTTTACAAAAATGCAGACGGCACCTATTCTTACGGTTTTACTTCTCAGGATGCTGTCACTGTAATTGCCGAAGCTCAGAAGATCTGGAATGGCGATATATCGTATGCCGTTTTTAAAGGCGTTGATGCCGGCACAAGCATTAATAAATTTATGGCCAGAGAGGCAACTATGGTCGTTGCTGATGCCGGAAATATTTTCGGCGTTTCCGAAAACAGCTTTTCCAGACAAATAGAAAATTTTGCGGTTCTGTCCTGGCCGGTAGGTCCTGATGCCGAACCGGATCACCATACTTCTGTTTCTCACGGTTACCATTTCAGTATAACTCTTCCTATTCTCGGTAAAGATCCCGAGGCTACGGCTATGGTCCTTGATGCGATCTACGAACCGCTGCCGGGATACGAGACGTTTGATATTATTAAAGAACATATGTCCCGTTATTATTTCTTTGATACGCGTGACTGTGATAATTTTTATAATATGCTTAACGCTCAGGAGTACAATTTTGTTATATGTCATTTAAGTTCTATGTATAATCAGTGTCTTGAGTCAAAATTATCTCCCAGCGCATATATTGAAAGCATGGAAGACTCTGCCGAAGAGCTTTTTGAGGAATATGTAATGCCTGTTGTAAGAGGTATCGAAGCTGTTTGGGGAACTTACGGCGACTGATAAATAAAATATTTTTACCGAAGTGGATCCTGAAAAACGGATCCACTTTTTTCTTGACATCCCGACTTTACTATGCTATAATAACCAAGAAGGAGATGATTTTATGAAAAAGATAGCTAAAATACTGTTTATTGCAATGCTTATTTCCGTTTTCTCTTCTGCCTGCGGTTCTTCCGAGTCTGAGGTTTTTGATATGGATTATTCCGGCGGAACAGGTGCGACCGTCGATCTTGAGGGAAGAGATATTTTTTATAATTTGTGCTACGATTCATCAAGAGTTCTCGGTTTTGAAGACAATACCGAATTTGCCGATCTTGCTCGCACCCGAATCGATGAGGTCGAAAAAAACCTGAACTGCAATATCGAGCTTGTCTACGGAAGTCCCGGATTTGCAGAGCTTATCTCAACGTCTTATGCAGGCACATTTATGTGCGATATCCTTTGCGGTGAAACGAATCATTCAATAGATGCCGCACGCGCAGGGCTTCTTGTCGGTATGTCAACTCTTGACGGTATAATCGATGTTAACGATTCCGAAAAATGGGGCAATAAAAATCAGCTTCTCGGTATGTGCTGGGAAGACGATCTTTACGGTCTTCTCCCTGCCGCATGGCCCGAGCTTACAATGCTCGTTTTCGGTTACCCCCTTGCGGCAAATGTAAATATCATATCCCGTTTAGGTCTTACCGACCCCCGTGATTATGTCGAAAATAAAGCATGGACATGGGATCAGTTCGAGGAATGCCTCGAAGCATGGACCATTATGGAAGGCGGCGAGGTCAAAACATACGGTCTTTCTGCGTATATCAACACTTTTCAGCAGATGTTCATTCGCACAAACGGTGCAAGTCTTATCGAAAAAACCGCAGACGGTTCTTATAAATACGGATTCGGCTCTCCTGCCGCTGTGAAAGCAATGGAAAAAGCAAGGGAGATCTGGACAGGCGACCTTTCATATACCATCAAAGATGCAGGATACGGTCCTGCGAGCGAAATGCTTGTCAACGGAGAGGCAACGATGTGTCTTACCGGTGGTTCTTTCATTTACGGTTCGGACGGCATCATCTCCAAAAACGTCGAAAACTTTACTGTTCTCCCCTGGCCGTACGGTCCTGATGCCGAACCCGGTCATACGTTCTCCAACTTCTCCGGCACAGGTTACTGCATCACTATTCCCATTATGGGAAGAGATCCCGAATCAACGGCTGTCGTTCTCGATGCTGTTTATGAACCGCTTACGGGGCTCGATTCCTTTGAAGCGATCAAAGAACATATGTCTCGCTACTATTTCTTTGATCCGAGAGATACCGAGGTTTACTTTGATATGAACCTTGCAATGCATTTTAACTTCGGCTACTGCGGCATGGTCGGTCAGTATACTGATTTTATTACATATTCAGGTTCTGTTGCAAGCTATATCGAAAGCAAGGAAGTTTCGGCGGAAAACCTATTTGAAGAATACGTTATGCCTGCCCTTCGCGGCGCGGAAGCCGTCTGGGGCTCTTATGAGGAGTATAACGGTAAATAATTAATTAAAATCTATTGACAATCCCCCGTCTTTTGTTGTATAATATAGATAACGAAAAACGGGGGAACCGTTTTGTCACGTAAAAACTTTTTAAGAATAATTAATATAAAGGAGTATCATCATGCCTACTATTATAGGTCCTAACATTCCCAATATTCCTTGGGAAGACAAACCCGCCGGCTATAATAAAGTTTGTTGGCGTTATTCTCAGAATCCCGTTATTCCCAGAGATCTTCTCCCCAACTCCAACAGTATCTTCAACTCTGCAGTCGTTCCTTATAAAGACGGTTTTGCAGGCGTTTTCCGTTGCGACAATACCGGACGTTACATGCGTATCCACGCAGGTTTCTCCAAAGACGGTATCAACTGGAATATCAATCCCGAACCGATCAAAATGATCTGCGATGATCCCGATGTAGGCGAATTTATCTATGCATACGACCCCCGTGTTGTATGGATCGAAGACAGATATTATGTTATCTGGTGTAACGGTTACCATGGCCCCACAATCGGTCTTGCATACACCTTCGATTTCGAAAAATTCTATCAGCTCGAAAATGCGTTCCTTCCCTATAACCGTAACGGCGTTCTCTTCCCGAGAAAGATCAACGGCGAGTACTATATGCTCTCCCGTCCGAGTGATACCGGTCACACCGCATTCGGCGATATCTTCGTAAGCCGCAGTAAAGACCTCACCTACTGGGGCAAACACCGTCATGTTATGGAACCCGCAGGCTCCTGGCAGTCCAGAAAAATCGGCCCCGGTCCCGCTCCTATCGAGACCACCGAAGGCTGGCTTCTTATTTATCACGGCGTTCTTCAGAGCTGTAACGGTTTCGTTTACCACGCAGGCGCTGCTCTTCTCGACCTCGAAGAACCCTGGAAAGTTCTCTACAGAACCGACCCCTATATCATCTCTCCCCAGGAAATCTACGAATGTGTCGGCGACGTTCCGAACGTTGTATTCCCCTGCGCTACTCTCGCAGACGCTGCAACCGGCCGTATAGCTATGTATTACGGTGCTGCTGATACCGTTACCGGTCTCGCATTCATGCAGGTTGACGAACTTATCGACTTCATCAAGAATAACTCCATGAAGATCGAAAAACGCGCTCAGAGACTTACCTGATTTAAGATCAGACAACAATAACGAATATCCACCCGTATCACGGGTGGATATTTTTAAAAGAGTTTTTTATGAATTACGAAAAATGTGAACTTTGTCCGCGAAAATGCGGAATAAACAGAAATATTTCCCGAGGCTTCTGTAAGGGCGGGGCTATGGCGAGCGTTACGCGCGCCGCAAAACACTTCTGGGAAGAGCCTGTTATCAGCGGTAAAAACGGCTCCGGTACAGTCTTTTTTGCCGGCTGTACGCTTCGCTGTGTCTTTTGCCAGAACCACGAAATAAGCAGGCAGAACGTCGGAAAAGAAGTGTCCGATGAAGATCTTGCGGAGATTTTTCTTTCGCTTCAGGAAGACGGCGCCGAGAATATCAATCTCGTAAACCCCGTTCATTTTGCTCCGAGCATAAAAAATGCCCTCCTTATCGCGAAACCGAAAATTCCGGTCGTCTGGAATTCCGGCGGCTATGAACGCCCCGAAACTCTCCGCGAAATGGAGGGACTTATTGATATATATCTTCCCGATTTCAAATATCGCTCGGACGAAAAAGCGTTGAAATACTCGGGAATTTCCGACTATGCCGAAAATGCCGTTGCGGCGATAAACGAAATGTACCGCCAGGTCGGAAACGTAGTTATCGAAGACGGAATGATGAAAAAAGGAGTCATTGTCCGTCATCTTGTCCTGCCGTCAATGCCCTTGCAGTCCGTAAAAACATTGCGTTTTATCAAAGAAAATCTTCCCGAAGGGGTATGGGTCAGCCTTATGGGGCAGTATATCCCGACGGGCGACGTCAACGCCGAAAATTACCCCGAAATCAATCGCAAGATAACGAGAAAAGAGTATTCGACCGTTCTGCGAGAATACGAAGATCTCGGTTTTGACGGTTTTTGTCAGGAGCTTTCGTCTGCCGATGAAGCGTTCGTCCCGATTTTGAAAGATTAACCGAAAATTTTGTTTACGGCTTTCGAGACGAATTTATAAATAAAGAACGTTACAAATGCGTTGACGCCCGCTTTTATGAGATTGAACGGAATGATCGTCGGAATCATCATCTTGAGAACGACATCAAGCGGTGTTTTCATGAAAATCGGGGTGAAAACGAGATTCATGCCCGCCATGAGAACCGTCTGAACAACAACGCCCACAACAAGCGCAATTATCGCCCTTTTAATGCTCTTTCCGCGCTTATAGATAAGGCCTGCGGAGATTACGAAACCGCCCGTCGCCGCAATATGCATTATTATTCCGATAATTTCGCTGCTTACGCTTACCGTAATGCCCTGAATGATACTTACAACTGCAGTCATCAGAAGTCCCCACCACGGTCCGAAAAGGAAAGTCGAGATAAGTATCGGCACGTCAGCAGGATCGTACTCCAGAAACGGCGCCGTAGGGAACGGAATGCGGATAAGTACCATTAAAACGATGCTCAGCGCAGACATAACGCCGAGGGTTGTAAGCTGTTTTGTCGAAAGGCTTTTTTTGCCGAAACTGCCTTTTTTTGCTTTGACGGCAAGCGTTACGACAACTATTGCGACTGCAACGAGAAATGCTGCCAGCGCAAGAATGAGATATTCGGTTGCGATCTTCATATGATCCTCCGTAAATGAAAAAAATAAAGTTCCCGAATGATCCGGGAACTTTTTTATGCGCAAAAATACGCAGCGACTGCGTATAATTCTTCTGCCATCCGGACTGTACCGTCGGCAACGGAATTTCACCGTTTCGGCCTGCAAGCAGGTTCGTGGGCTGTAACCACCGGTCAGGGAATTTCGCCCTGCCCCGAAGGATCATTCGATTTTGAGCTATTATAGCACAAAAACCGCAGAATGTCAATACTTTTCGCGTTTTGGCATGAATTTCCATTTAAATGTATAGATTAATTCACAAACAACGCTTTACAAAACGCCCTAAATCTGCTATAATATACAGTAGGATATTATGGGGTATTATTGTTATGTTAGATAAACTTAAAAGCATCAGCGAGCGTCTTGACGCCGTAAACGAAAAACTTATGGATCCCGAGGTAATCACCGATCAGGATCAGTATAAAAAATATATGAAAGAGCACAAGAACCTTTCGCCGATCGTGGATAAATACCACGAATTTTTAACGGTGAAGGGCAATGTCGATGAAGCGAGGGAGCTCATGGACGAAAATCTTGAGCCGGATTTCCGCGAGATCGTCGAGGAAGAATACAAGACGGGTAAAGAACGTCTCGAAGTCCTCGAAGAAGAGATCAAGATCCTTCTCCTTCCGCGCGACCCCAACGATGATAAAAACGTTATCGTCGAGATCAGAGGCGGCGCAGGCGGCGAAGAATCCGCGCTTTTTGCAAATTCTCTTTACAGAATGTATTCTATGTATGCCGAGAAAAAAGGCTATAAAGTCGAAGTTCTTTCTATTAACGAGACCGAACTCGGCGGCATAAAAGAAATCAGCTTCTCGATCGAAGGCGAAGGCGCATACAGCCGCCTTAAATTCGAAAGCGGCGTTCACCGTGTTCAGCGTGTTCCCGAAACAGAGTCTCAGGGCAGAATTCACACTTCCACCGTTACCGTTGCGGTCCTTCCCGAGGCGGAAGAGGTCGAAGTCGATATCAATCCCGCAGACCTTATCATCGAGACCCACCGTTCGGGCGGCGCAGGCGGTCAGCACGTAAACAAGACCGAAAGTGCAATACGTATTATCCACGTTCCCACAAATACGATCGTTGACTGTCAGGACGAGCGAAGCCAGCATAAAAACAAAGAAAAGGCAATGAAGATCCTTCGTTCACGTATTTTCGAAAATATGCTCGCCGAGCAGAACGAAAAGATCGCATCCGACCGCCGTCTTCAGGTAGGCTCGGGCGACAGAAGCGAACGTATCAGAACTTATAACTTCCCTCAGGGCCGTGTTACAGACCATAGGATCGGTCTTACGCTCTATAAGATCCTCCAGATCATGGACGGCGACCTTGACGAACTTATCGATACTCTCATCACCACCGATCAGGCAGACAAGCTCAAGGCCGGCGGCGAAGAACAATAAAAAGGAAGTTCGATCTTTAAAATGAAGAAAAAAGCAGTATTTGCAATAGTTTCCGCTTTAGTTATCATTATTCTCGGCGCAGGGATCACGGCGCTCGGCGCGTTCTGCCCGATCTGGCTCGAGAATTATGACGATGTTTACGATATGAAGTTCGGTCTGCCTCTTGCTTTTGCGGAACAGACGACAGATATCGTTTTTAATGCCGATTACTTTCCTCTTTATTTTAGGCCGCAGTATTTTCATGAATCGTTCGATACGGTTTTTCTTACCGATATGTTCGTCTTTTCACTGCTTATAAATATTGCGATCGCGGCAATAATTTATTTCGGTATTTATTTTATTCATCGCGCCTACAGAAAAAAACACCCCAAAAAACAAAACAAACGCAAAAAATCAGAATATGTCCCCGTATTCGATTAAGATTAATTTCAGAAACGAGAGGTAAAAATGCCCCGAAGTATTTACAGTCCGATCGGGGGAAAGACAGAATGGTCGCGCAACACAGGATCGGATTACGCAGTCGTACGCAAACAGTCGCAGAAACGTAAAAAACGTTCAAATCTCGAAAAACTGCTTGTCCGTACGGCAAGAAAACTTAAAATCGATAAACTTTTAAAGAATTTATATCCGCTTGCGGAGTTCTTTGTTGAAAAAGCTTTGCCGGAAAATTCATCGTTTTCCGTTAAACCTAAACTTTCCCATCTTCAGCATACGAGCTTTTTTTACAGAACGAGTTTTCTTCTCCGCCACGCGGCAAAAGTTTTATGCTTATTTTTTCTCGGTATTTTAAAGACCGTTATGCCCATAATAATACCTGCCGCAGGTGTTGCGATCATCGTATTTTCAATATGGGCAGCATCGACTTTTTCAATCGCGCTTGACGTTCGGCTCGGAGACGAGCATGTCGCGTATGTCCCGGATCAGCAGTCTTTTGACGATATCCGTGCATCCGTCGAAAACAGGATCTATTCTTCCGGCGAAAGCGAATATATGATGGAATCGATCCCGACGCTCAGCTTTGTTATTATTGAAAAAGATCAGCTTACCGACCGAGGAGAGATCGCCGAAACGCTTTATAACAGCTATCAGGAATATATCGGCCAGTCTTACGGTCTTTTTATCGACGGTCAGCTTATCGGAACTTCCAAAAACGATGCCGATTTCACCCGTGTTCTCGATGAGATATCCTCATGGTATCTTTCGGGCGAAAAGGGCGAAAAATACAGCATTGTCAACAGTATCGAGATCGTCAGAGATACGTATCCAAAAAATTACGAACGCTCTTATGATGAGCTTCTCGATCTTTTCAGAACGGCGCAGAACCCGTCTGTTCATAAAGTAACGAAAAACGACACTCTCGAAAGCATCGCAGAAAAATACGGCATCAGCGTACCCGTACTCTCAATGCTCAATAATAGCGATCTTTCCGATATTTCCTCGGGCGACAACCTGACTGTCGGCACTCCGTATTTTGAACTGAGAGTCCAGACTTCATATCAGGTAACTTATTCCGAGGTCATTCCTTACGAGACCAAATACATATATACCGACTCTCTTTACGAGGGCACGACCCAGACAAAGCAGAAGGGTTCGAACGGTATATACGAAGTTACTGCGGAAGTCCGCGAAGTAAACGGTGTCGAAACATACCGTGCGGAAGTTTCGCAGAAAAAAGTAAAAGATGCCGTCGCGCGTCAGATCCTTGTCGGAACAAAGACCATCGCGCCGTCAGGTAAATTCATCTGGCCGCTTGCAAACGGCGCAGGCTATGTTTCGTCAGGTTTCGGTAACAGAACACTCCGCGGTGTCGCAAACTTCCACAGAGGTACAGATATCGCCGCACCCTACGGCACAAAGATCCTCGCCGCCGATGCAGGTGTTGTCGTCGAATACGGTTATCAGAAAAACGGTCTCGGCAACTATCTTGCAATCGACCACGGCAACGGTATTCTTTCATATTACGGCCACTGCAGCAGCCTTGTAAAATCTATTTCAAAAGGCTCGAAAGTCTACCAGGGTCAGGTAATAGCGTATGTCGGCAGTACCGGAAACAGTACCGGTAACCACGTACATTTCGCGCTTTACAACACAGAGAAAAAAGAGTATTTCGATGCTCTTCCGTATATATCTTAGTTTTCACAACCAAAACAACAAAAACGGTAACCCGTAAATCAAGAGGTGCTATCAATTTTGAAAAAATACGTTATCAGCGGAGGTAAACCGCTATACGGTGAAGTCTCCCTGAGCGGAGGCAAAAATGCGGTCGTAGGTATTATCCCCGCGACTGTCCTTGTCAAAGGCGTTTGCATTATCGAAAATGTTCCCAATATCAATGACGTAAGAGAACTTTACGAGATCATGGAAAAAATGGGAGCGGATATCTCTTATATCGATGAAAAAACGCTTCGTGTAGACTGCACAAATGTCGTTTCTTACGTCGCCGACTACGATGCCGTAAGAAGACTCCGTGCATCCTATTATCTCATAGGCGCACTTCTCGGCAGATTCCGTCATGCACGTGTCGGTCTTCCGGGCGGATGCTCTTTTGTCGAACGTCCCATCGACTACCACATCAAAGGCTTTGAAGCTCTCGGTGCGAAAGTTTCCATAGAGCACGGTATCGTTATTGCCGATGCCGAAAAACTTGAAGGCGCTTCGATGAACCTCGATTTCCCGTCTGTCGGCGCTACCGTAAATATCATGCTTGCCGCAGTTCTTGCCGACGGTCTTACCGTTATCGAAAATGCAGGCAAAGAACCTCATATCGTTGATATCGCAAACTTCCTCAACGCAATGGGCGCGCAGATCAAGGGCGCCGGTACCGACGTTATCAAGATCAGAGGCGTTTCCGAACTTCACGGCGGACGTTATGAAATTATCCCCGACCAGATCGAAGCAGGCACCTTTATGGCAGCTGCAGCTGCTGCAGGCGGCCGTGTAACGATCAGAAACGTAATTCCCAAGCACCTCGAATCCATTTCCGCAAAGATCGAAGCTTCCGGCGCTACCGTTGAAGAATTCGATGATTATATTATTGTTTCCCGTGATGAAAATACCCCGATAAAGAAAGTTAATGTCAAAACTCTTCCGTATCCGGGTTTCCCGACCGATATGCAGTCGCAGATGGCGGCTCTCCTTTGCCGCGCACAGGGAACTTCAATTATCACCGAAACGATCTTTTCCTATCGTTTCCAGTATGTTGACGAGCTTCGCCGCATGGGCGCAAATCTGACGGTCGACGGCAATGTCTGCATCGTCGAAGGCGTTGAAAAGCTTACGGGTGCCGCAGTTAAAGCCGAAGACCTCCGCGCAGGTATCTCTCTTGTTATCGCCGCTCTCGTCGCAGAGGGTATAACGGAAATTTCGGAAGTACGCTTTATCGAACGAGGGTATGAAAATCTTGTCGATAAGCTCCTTTCTCTCGGCGCTAATGTCAAAGTAGTTGACGATGAAGCCGAACCTACCGTTTCCGAAGCAAAAATAAGCTGATGTTGCGAGTTTTCACCCTTTACAGCGGAAGCAGCGCAAACTGTACCGTAATTGATATAGACGGACGTGTCATTCTTGTTGACGCGGGCGGCGGAATAAGAAAAACGCAGAAAGCTCTTGAATCCGTCGGGCTTTCTCTTTCCGCTGTCGAGGCCGTTTTTGTAACGCACGAGCATTCGGACCACGTTGCTGGCCTTTCCACGATCTGCAAGCATTTCCGTATTCCCATAATTTCGAACGATGCGACCCTCGATGCGATCAGCCGTGAAAACGGTGATATCGATCAATCTCTTTTCTGCCCGATGCCTTCGGGGGCGTGCGCGAGAAGAGATTGCTTTGAAGTTACGTCGTTTCACTCTTCGCACGACAGCGCGGAATGTGTCGGTTACCGTATAAAAACGGCGCACGGCGATGTCGGTGTCTGTACCGACGCAGGCGAAGTCACTCCCGAGATCAGAACTTCTCTCTGCGGATGCAAGACCGTTGTTCTCGAATCGAATCACGATAAAAATATGCTCTTTACGGGCCCGTATCCATATCGCTTAAAACAGCGAATTTCAGGTCCGTTCGGCCATCTTTCAAACGAACAGTGCGCAGAGCTTCTTTCAACGCTCGTCTCCCGAGGCGCCGAAAATGTCTTGCTTGCGCACCTCAGCAAAGATAATAATACCCCCGAGACCGCGCTTTCGACCGTCGGCTCGTTTCTATCAGTTCATGATATAAAAGTCGGTTCGGATGTCAATATTTCCGTCGCGCCGCGATCGGAAATATCCCATATCTATACATATAATTAAAATTTCATACAAGGAAATGTCGTATTCTGTTTTCAGAGTACGACATTCTTTTGTAAATATTTCATGGTATGGTATATAATGAGATAAATTGGAATAAAAAACAAGAAAATGAAAAAGAGGTGTTTTCTTATTATGGACTTTTTTGACTTTTTAACTATGCTTAGCGGTCTCGCTATGTTCCTCTACGGTATGAACGTCATGGGTTCGAGCCTTGAAAAGCTTTCGGGCAGCCGTTTTGAGAGAGTCCTTGAAAAACTTACAAACAATCCCATCAAAGGCGTACTCGTCGGCCTTTTCGTAACCGCCGTCATTCAGTCGTCATCATCAACTACCGTCATGGTCGTCGGCCTTGTAAACTCAGGCATACTCAAGCTTTCCCAGGCGGTCGGCATCATCATGGGTTCGAATATCGGTACGACTGTTACCGCATGGTTCATGAGCCTTGTTTCGCTTGACGGTGACAGCCTGTTTTTACAGCTCTGCAAACCGTCTTCGTTCTCTCCTGTCCTTGCGATAATCGGTATCATTCTTATAATGGTATCGAAAAAGCAGTCCCGTAAAGATATCGGAACGATCCTCATCGGTTTTGCGATCTTAATGATCGGTATGATGACTATGTCCGATGCTGTTTCGGGTCTTAAAGATGTTCCCGAATTTGCTTCGATCCTCACAATGTTCAAAAACCCCGTTCTCGGTGTTATCGCAGGTGCTGTTTTTACCGCGATCATCCAGAGCTCTTCCGCATCTGTCGGTATCCTTCAGTCTCTTACAACTACCGGCAGCATAACCTACGGTGTTGCAGTTCCCATCATTATGGGTCAGAATATCGGTACTTGTATCACCGCGCTTCTTTCCTGCATCGGCGCATCGAAAAATGCAAAACGTACAGCTATGGTTCACCTTCATTTTAACCTTATCGGTACTGTTATCTTCCTTATTGTTTTCTATACGGTTCATGCGATCGTCGATCTCCCATTCATTAACGATTCGATCTCCGCATCCATGGTTGCAACTGTTCACTCCATCTTCAATATTTCCTGCACGATCATTCTTCTTCCCTTCACGAAGCTCCTCGAAAAGCTTGCAACGATCACTATCAGAGACAAAGAAAATCACGAAGATGCAAAAAGCGATCTTCCGAAGCTCGACGAAAGACTTCTCAACACACCGTCTTTTGCTATCGAGCAGTGCCATAACGTAACTCTCAAAATGGCTGAGATCTCGGGTAAAACATTTACCGATGCCGTCGGACTTTTCGATAATTACAGCGAGGATGTCGCAAATTCAATCTGTATTAACGAAAATCTTATGGACGAATACGAGGATATTCTCGGTTCATATCTCGTAAAACTTAGCTCCAAGGCTATGTCCGAAGAAGACAGCCGCGAAGTTTCCAAGATACTTCACAGTATCGGCGACTTTGAACGTATCAGCGACCATGCCGCAAGCATTGCAGATGCCGCAAAAGAAATGCACGATAAGGGCATTCGTTTCTCAGATGAGGCTCAGAAAGAAATGGCAGTCGTTTCCGCCGCAGTCAAGGAAATTGTTGACCTTGCAACGACTTCCTATATCAATTCCGATCCCGAACTTGCACGCCGTGTCGAACCCCTCGAGCAGGTCGTTGACGAACTCAAGGATAATCTCCGCGACCGTCATATCGCGCGCCTTCAGGCAGGTCAGTGTACTATCGAGCTCGGCTTTATCCTTACCGATATTTTAACGAACTACGGCAGAGCGTCCGACCATTGCTCCAATATCGGCGTATGTGTCATTCAGCTCGAAAATTCCAGATTTGAAACTCACGAATATCTCAATAACGTCAAATACTCCGGCGAAAAAGAATTCGTCGAAAGTTTCAACGATTTCAAGAAAAAATACGCTCTCCCCGTTTGATTTTATCGAAAAACTTATTTTTATCTCACAAAAAAGCATCCGATTTTTATCGGATGCCTTTTGTCTTTTATGCTTTTGTTACGGTCAGTTTCTCGCCTTTTACGGTGTTTACGGTTGTGAATTTCTCCGTAAGAGAGATCCTTCTGCCGTCGCCTGTGATGATAACGTATCCGTCGTCGGGCTTTTCAACGGTCAGGCTTCTGCCTTTTTCGCTGACGATCTCCGCTCTGATGATACCGTTTTCAACAGAACCGGAAACGAGAAATGCGCCGTATGCTCGCAGATTTTTGAAGCTTGCATCGCGGCTTCTGTCCCATACGGGGAAAAGTCTGATAATATCTTCGTAGCTTTGAAGAAGCATTTCGTTTACGGTCATCGGGATTGATGCGCTGTTTTCAAGACCGCCTCCGCCGAAACGTACCATACCGTTCGGAAGACCTCTCTCGGCAATAACCTCGTTGATATGCTTGATAATTTCTTCAGCGGGATATTCAAGTCTTGCCGCCATCGGATAATAGCCGCAGAAACGGTTGTCGCTCATCCATATAGCAAGCTGTTTATGTGTATTTTTTGCATATTCGTAAATCTCGGGTGTTGAATATTTTCCGATCGAGCCTGCAGGGAACATACTTTCAAGTGCAAGCTCTCTAAGCTCGGTGCTTCCGTCAATGCCGCAGAGGACTTTTTCGCCGTTACTTTCAAATGTTTTCGGCTCAACCATATTATCAAGAATATGCTGCCATTTCGGGATCCTGTCTGTATTCTTTCCGAGCTCTTTTGAAATATCGATCAGAAGCTTCATGAGCATTCTGATAAGATAGTTTGAAACGATCGGGTTTTTGTCGTCATGTCCCTGCGGCATAGCGTTATATCCGCAGTACCAGCTGACTTCGTTGAGCGCATCGTTATATATCTGATAGCATCCGTCTTCGAAAACAAGATAATCTTCCCAGAAATCAGCGACAGAAAGCAGAAAATCGTAATATTCGCGTTTTGCAAATTCGGTGTCTCTCGTTCCGTACCAGTGCATCATGGGAATAACAGCCGCATACGAGCCGTTACTCTTCTGACCGTGGAAAAGATGACCGTGCTCTTTTGTCTTCGGTCGAACGTCAGTCTCAAGACCAAGCGGACCGAGACCTACGGGGAATATCGAGCCGCGAACTCCGAAAAATTCTCTTG
Organism: Clostridia bacterium; assembly: GCA_017621705.1. Lineage (GTDB taxonomy): Bacteria > Bacillota > Clostridia > Oscillospirales > UBA644 > HGM12619. The sequence continues at coordinate 138,156 of JAGASR010000002.1, forward strand.
CGTAACGTTTTGCCATCGGCAGGTAGTCGTTTATCGGCTGCATATAGCATTCGATAAGCTCCGCATGGTTGCAGGATGTCAGTGCATAGAACGGCGCTTCGTAGTTATAGTTGAGGTGATAGTCGCCGAGCCAACCCGTGCCGTCCTGCGTTATATAAGAGCCCCAGAGCCCGGGAGGGAATTTCTTGTTTCTTGCGCAGCACGCAACGGCGTAAATGCCTGCGTACCAATGAAGTTCAAGCAATTCATCGGGAAGTGTAACACTGCTCTTTGACCAGAAATCTTTCCACCACTCGGCATGCTCGCAAAGAAGTTTTTCGCAGTCGTGTTCTTCTATATCAAGAACTTTTTCTATCGCCTGATCTTTATATGCGGCGCTGTCGTTGTTTGTATAAACGGTTATCGCCCAAACGATGCGTTCTCTGCCGTTTTCGATTTTTCTTGAGATCATTCTTGCGGCGCAGATGCCGTAGCACGGGAATCTGCATTCGGGGTAGTCAAAACCTCTGACGGTGTATGTCGCATCCTTTATCTCACCGCTGTAACTTACGGATTCGTATCCGTCAATGGGGATAAGAGACATCGATGCCGAAACTGCGGGGAATTTTCTGTCAAGCTCAAGCAGAATGACATTCGCAGTCGCGCAAACCGTAATTTTAAGCTTTGCATCGAAATATTTTTCTTTGAGACTGAGTTCGATATACGCTTTATCGAGATTCTGCTCGACATTGTATTCCGCATAAGCAAGCTGGGGAAGGAGAATTTCCGCCATGCCGAGAGGCGCAATTCCGCCGACCGTCTCTTTTTCGACTCTGCCGTCGGCTTTCCAGAAGTCTGCTTTATTTATATGAAGATGTATTCTGTCGGGACCTCCCGAAAGAACGACCGATACGTCCCCGTTGCCCGTAATCGCGCCGTCGGGAAGCGCATTCGTCGGAATCGCTTTTGCAGGTCCGTTTATTTTTAAGATATGTTCTTTCATTATATTACTCTCCTCAAAACGCCCCGATTTCGGGGCGTTTTAGTTGTTTATATTTATTTATCAAAAATGCTGAGAACAAATTCGGAGAAAATGGAGTTCGACCAAGCAAACCAGGGACGTGTGAACTGGTTCGGATCGTCAACGTTAAAGCCTTCGTGCATAAAGCCCGTGCCTGCAGTCGTATTTTCGAAAAGATCGAGAAGATATTTCTTTTCGTCTTCGTCGATAGAGGTAAGACCCTGCATCGAAAGGCTGATATGCCAGATATAATTTTCGGGAGTGTGCGGACTGCCGATACCTTTTGCGGCTTTGCCTTCGTAATAATACGGGTTTTCCTTGCTGAGGATGAATTTACGGGTGTTTTTGTAGATCTCGTCTTCGGCGGAAACGTAGCCGAGATAGGGGATGGAAAGCAGCGAGGGTACGTTTGCATCGTCCATAAGGTTGTAGTTGCCGTTTCCGTCGGTTTCGTATGCGTAGATCTTGCCGTAAACGGGGTGATCGTAAATTGCGTATTTCTTGATACCTTCGTCGATCTGTTCTTTAAGCTCTTTTGCGGTTGCCGCCATTTCTGCATCATCGGCAAAAATTTCTTCAATATAGCCGAGAATTACGACCGCAAACATATTCGAGGGAACAAGATAACCGTATTTGCATGCGTCATCGGAAGGTCTGAATCCCGACCAGGTCATGCCGGTGTAGGAAACGGGATTGCCTTTACCGTCGCAGGGAAGAGTGTCAGACGGGGGGCAGTTCTTTCTTCTGAAGAAATATTTGGAGTTTTCATGATTCTGTTCGAGTTTGAAAACATCGAGAATACGTTTGCAGGCAGTCTTGAAGTTTTCGGTGAAATGAGCGGTCGAATCGGAAGCTTTCCAGTAAAGGTAAGCGAGCTGAACGGGATAGCAAAGTGAGTCTATCTCATATTTACGTTCCCATGCAAGGAGATTTCTGAATTCGGTATCGTCAACGTCCCAGCATTTGCCGTTAGCTTCTTTGTTGAAAGCGTTTGCATACGGGTCATTGATAATACATTCAGCTTGCTTTGCGATAAGACCTTCAACGATCTTTCTCATCTGCTCGTCTTCTTTGGTTATGGGAAGATAGTGACGAACCTGCGCGGAAGAGTCACGAAGCCACATCGCAGGGATATCACCCGTAAAAACGAAAGCGGTGCCATCGTCGTTTATTTCGGTAGTGGTTTCGATAGTGTTGGGGTAGCATTTTTCAAAAGAATCTGCAAGAGCGGGTCTGCCTGCGGCAATGAGTTTCTCTTTCATTTCCGCAATAACTTTTTTTACGTATTCTGTAGTCATTTTGCTTCTCCTCTTTATATATCGTTTTTAATAATGTCTTCGTAAGTTTCTCTTTTAACGACAACTCTCGGCTTGCCGTCGGTTATCATTACAACGGGCGGACGGGGCACGCGGTTGTAGTTCGATGCCATGGAGTAGTTGTATGCGCCTGTCGCGAAAACTGCGAGGATATCGCCTGCTTCGGGCTTCTGGATCATCATGTTTTCGCCGATAAGGTCGCCGCTTTCGCAGCATCTGCCTGCAACGGTAGCTTCAAAATCTTTCGGCTCGTCCGCTTTGTTTGCAATGCAAGCTTCGTATTCAGAACGGTAGAGCGCGTATCTCGGGTTGTCTGTCATGCCGCCGTCAATTGCAACGTATGTTCTGATGCCTTCGATCGTTTTAACGGACATAACTTTATAAACCGTTATACCTGCGGCGCCGACAATGCTTCTGCCCGGTTCGACCGCGATGAACGGAACTTCAAGTCCGAGACGTTCGCATTCTTCTTTGACGGTCTTCGAGACTTCTTTCATGTATTCGTCGTAATCTTTCGGGTTCTGACCTTCAACGTATCTTATGCCGAAACCGCCGCCGAGGTTGAGTTCTTTTATCTCAACGGAAAGCTCGTTTTTGATCTTTGCCATAAATTCGAGCATGACTTTTGCCGCGAGCATAAACGGATCTTCGTCAAATATCTGCGATCCGATATGACAGTGAACGCCTACAACTTTAACGTTTTCGAGCGCAGATGCGGTTTTTATTATCTCAAAAGCTTCGCCGTTTTCGAGCGCAACGCCGAATTTTGAGTCGATTTGACCTGTTTTTACGAAATCGTGGGTGTGCGCTTCGACACCGGGCTTAATTCTGAATGAAATATTTGCAATAAGACCACGTTCTTTTGCGAGACGGTCAAGAAGCATAAGTTCTTCGATATTATCGACAACTATATGACCGACGCCGCAGTCAAGCGCCATTGTGAGCTCTCTTTCGGTCTTTGCGTTGCCGTGAAAATAGATTTTTCTCGGGTCAAAGCCTGCTTTTAATGCTGTGTAAAGTTCGCCGCCCGAAACAACGTCGGTTCCGAGGCCTTCGCTTGCGACTATTCTGTATATCTCCATGCAGGAAAAAGCTTTCGATGCAAAGAGCGGAAGACCGTTGCCTCCGTAGTAGTTATCGATCGCATTTTTATATTTGCGGCAATTTTCTCTTATCGTATTTTCGGACATTATATAGCAGGGCGTTCCGAATTCTTCCGTAATATCGGTGACTTTAACACCGTCAACGCAGAGCACGCCGTTTATCGTCTCAATCATCTTTTGCCTCCGTAAGATCTTCTATTATTGCTTTTAATGTGTCAACGCCCTCGCCGTTTTCCGAAGAAAATGCAAATGCGTTAACACCGAACTGTTCGCTGATGCTTTCAACCATTTCTTTTGCCGCAGTCTTCGAGACCTTGTCCGATTTCGTCGCCGCAACGCAGAACGGAACTGTTTTCGACATCAGATATTCATACATCATAACGTCGTCTTCCGTCGGGCCGTGGCGGATATCTATCAGAAGAACGACGAGGCGCATATCTCTGCCGAGCGCAAAATAAGTCTCTATAAGGCTTCCCCAGCCTCTGCGTTCTGTCTTCGATCTCTGCGCGAAACCGTATCCCGGAAGGTCAACGATATAAATGCTGTTGTCTATCGAAAAATAGTTGATCGCCGCCGTCTTTCCGGGTTTCGAACTTGTATACGCGAATTTTTTACGGTTTACAAGTTTATTTATCATCGAGCTTTTGCCTGCATTCGAACGACCGACGAAAACAACTTCGGGCTTCTTTTCGAGCGGCAGTTCTTTTGCATCAAAATAACTGCATAAAAAATCTGCTTTATTATAATTGTACGGCATTTTCTGCCTCCGTTTTTGTTTATCAATGATTTATTATATTATAAATTTAGTTGTTTGTCAAGGTTATTGCACTTCAAAAACCGTTCCCGAAAGCGCATGGCGAGCCGCAAGAATGTATTTTGAACGGTCAAGCGGATCGACACCTCGTCTCGGCATCGTTTTCGCTTCCGTTTCGGGACATTCTCTGTATCCCGAGAACGTTGCTGACATGACGCCTTTTCCCGATGTGAACGATGCGAAGGTCACGGGATAGTCAAGCGACGTCGCGACAGGTATCTCCGCTTCAAGAAACAACGTATCTTTTCTTCTGACGGGTTCTCCGACTTCGCCTCTCATGCGGATAATATCCGAAAGAAGCCTGCCGTAATGCTCTGCCGATGCCGTAAACCGAACGTGTAAATACGGCTCTAAAAGCGTAGTTTTCGTGTTTCTGAATCCGTCGGCAAGCGCAAGAGGGGTTGCAACCGTAAAATCAAGAGGGTGTGTGTGAATCGGGTGATCTTCGCCGTCGACGAGATCTAGCTCCATATCCGTAACTTCCCAGCCGCGCGGCCCCTGCGCGATCGAGGCTTTTATAGATTCCTCGACCTGCTTTCGGTATCGGTAAGAGAGTCTGTTCGGCGGGGTCGAGCATTTGTAAACGACTCCGCTTCCTCGTTCAAGCGGCGTTATCTTGAATTTCAGAACCGCCCAGCACGGCTTCGGCATCGTGTATGCGTCAAAACCGAATCCTTGTTTTGCAGGCGTTTCTTTGTATATTACGACGGGTGCTCCGAACGCGACTTTTATTCCGAACCGCTCGGAAATTATCTCTTCGAGTATTTCCGTCTGAATACCGCCGAAAACTTTTATGTTAAGGCTTTTCGACTGCGGCTCCCAGATAAGATCCATGAGTGGCTCTTCGGCTGTGAGCTCGCTGAGTGCGGCTTTGAGTTTCAGAACGTCCGTGCCGTCAGTCGCCGTGACAGCCGTCATCAGAAGCGCCTGCCCCATGCCGTTATCGCAGATGCCGTCTGGAAGTCTGCTTTTATCACCGATAACGTCTCCCGTCTTCGCCTCCGCAAGACCGTAAACCGCGCCTACTTCGCCCGAGGAAAGCGTCTGAATATCCGTCATTTTGCCGAGAACGGATTTTTTTATCATGCTTATTTTATATTCTTCGCCGTTTATTTCGACGGTCTGTCTGACTGCCAGCGCTCCCGAAAAAACTCGTATATATGCCGTTCTTCCGTACGCTTTATCATGGCTTACGGCATAAACGAAACCGCCGAATTCTCCTTCGTTTTCGCTCGGCTCGGGCAGATAATCGACGATCGCTGAGAGAACTTCCCGTACACCGTCTCCCGTTACAGCGCTACCGGAAAAAACAGGTGAGATCTCGCTTTTTTTCGTGTATTCTGCGATCTTTTTTCTGAATAATTCTTCATCGACCGTTTCGCCGCCGATAAATGCTTCGAGGATCTCTTCGTCGAGCGCCGCAAGATCTTCGAAAATATCCGAATGCTTTGCCGCCTGCGGAAAAATATCTTTTATTTGCGCAAAAACACGGTCTTCGTCCGCAATATCTCTGTCCGTTTTGTTAATGAAAATTATGCACGGTTTTTTCAGACGTTTTACCGTTTCGAGAATGATCTCCGTATTCGTCTGCACACCGTCAACCGCCGAAACGAGCACCACAACTCCGTCAACCGCATAAAAAGCCCTCTCGACCTGCGAAATGAAGTCCGCATGACCGGGAGTGTCGATGATATTTACGGTCGTTCCGTTTATGTTTATCGAAGTCAGCGCCGAGCGGACGGAAATGCCCCTCTTTTTTTCTACGGCAAGGTCGTCCGTTCTCGTCGTTCCTTTATCGACGCTTCCCTGCGTGCGGATAGCTCCGCTTTCGTACAAAAAGCGTTCCGTAAGGGTCGTTTTTCCTGCGTCAACGTGCGCCACGAGCGCAATGTTTCGTATGTTTCCCATGATGTTTTTCCGTTCTTTTTATATTGACAAAGTTTGCGCAAAAGTATATAATATCAGTATAATTCAACCAAGGAAGTTAATTTTGATGCAATTTAAAGGATTTTCCAAAAAAACAATAGAATATCTTCATAATGTAAGGCTCAACAATTCAAAAATCTGGTACGAAGCCCACCGTGAAGATTATAAAAAATATGTCCGTCAGCCGTTTATGGATATGGTCGAGGATCTCACTCCGACCGTCCGCGAGATCGATCCCGATCTTATAACCGAGCCCGTAAAATGCCTTTCGAGAATTTACAGGGATGCACGTTTCACAAAAGACAAGCACCTTTACCGAGACAGCGCATGGATCGTTTTTCGCAGACCCACCGAAAATAATCTCGAAGGTCCCGCATTTTTTGCCGAGATCATGCGCGATGCCGTCCGCTACGGAATGGGCGCTTACGATTCATCTCCGAAAACCATGGCGGCTATCAGAAAATTTATCGTCGATTCTCCCGAAACTTTCGCCGAAGCCGTCGAGCCTATCGTAAAAAGCGGTCTTCTCGTCTGCGGTGAACGGTATAAGCGTCTGCCCGCAGGCTTTACCGAACGCGCGGAGCAGCTAGGTCTCCGTCAATGGTACGAAATGAAAAATTTCTTTATTTCGTCTCCCGAGCTTCCGCATGAAACTTTCTTTGAGCCCGAAATAGTTAACGAGATCGCCGAAAAATTCAAGGCTACCGCCGCTTTCTATAAGCTTCTTCTTGAAATCGAACGCAATAAGATCGTCGATGACGGTTCTCTGCCGCCGAAAAATACCGTTGAATCATTCGAATGGTGAGATCATTCAATTTGCCAATCGATCGGCTCGAGGCCTTTGGAAATGAGAAATTCGTTGCATTTCGAGAAGTGTTTGCAACCGAAAAATCCGCCGTATGCCGAAAGGGGAGAGGGGTGGACCGTTTGCAGGATCAGATGGTTCGGGTTTGTGATGAGCTTTGCTTTCTGTTTTGCTGGCGTTCCCCATAAAAAGAAGACCATCGGCTCTTTTCTTTCGTTCAGAAGACCGATAACTCTGTCCGTAAAGATCTCCCAGCCCATATTTCTGTGGCTGTTTGCCTGACCTGCGCGGACTGTAAGAACCGTGTTGAGCATCAGAACGCCGCTTTTTGCCCATGAAGTGAGCTCGCCGTGGTTCGGGATATCTATGCCGAGATCGTCATGCTGTTCTTTAAAGATATTGACGAGCGAAGGCGGCGGCTGTATTCCTTTTTTAACGGAAAAGCAGAGCCCGTGCGCCTGCCCGGGACCGTGATACGGATCCTGCCCGAGAATGACGGCTCGAACATTTTTATAAGGCGTATATTTTAAAGCGTTGAAAATATCGTACATATCGGGATAGATCGTCCGAGTCGAATATTCGCTTTTCAGAAAAGCACGCAGTTTCAGATAATATTCTTTATCGAATTCGCCTGCGAGGACTTCATCCCAGTCATTACCGAAATTAACCATTTTCTCACCGTTTTTCTACAATAAAATATTTATATTGAAATTATAACAGAAACACGTCTCTCTGTCAAGCGAGAGACTGTAAGGAGTTGAAATTTATGGAGATCGAACGCAAATTTTTGATCGACCGCTTCCCCGAATCACTTCCGCTCGAATCCGAATGCGAAATGCGGCAGATCTACATCTCCGTCATGCCGACCGTCCGAGCAAGAAGCAAAAAAGTCGGAGATAAAGAAACTTTTCGTCTTACGGTCAAGGGCTCGGGCGAGCTTTGCCGCGAAGAGATAGAAACTTCCGTCACCAAAGAGCAGTTCGAAGCGCTCTGCCGTGTCGCCGAAAAAGAGCCGATAAGAAAGTTAAAACGGTGCTATAAGCTCCCCGACGGACTTCTGCTTGAATGTTCGCTCGTCGATGAAGGAACCGAAAACGAGTTTATGTACGCAGAAGTCGAGTTCGAATCCGTCGCCGCTGCCGAAGCTTTCGTTCCGCCGGATTATCTCGGAAAAGAAGTTACTTACGATAATTCCTGGAAAATGAACAACTACTGGAAACGAACCAGACTTTAAAAATTCAAACAGATCGTTTTTATGAAATATCTTGATTTTATAACTCCGCCGAAAGGCTACGGAAATGTCCCTTTTTATTGGTGGAACGGCGAATCGCTCGATATAGACCGTCTTGAATGGCAACTTGAAAAACTTGCGGAAAACGGAGTCAGCGGCATTCAGATAAATTTTATATGCCACTGCCCCGATGAAGAGAGCGAAAAAGCGTGCAACCCCATTATAAGATTTAATGAACGGGACAGACAAACCGTCATCGAATCATTGAAAAAAATCTTGACAAATGTTTCTTTACATGATAAGATAGATGTAATGAATTTAAAATTGGAGAGTTTAGCTATGAAATATCTTGATTTTATAACTCCGCCGAAAGGCTACGGCAACGTTCCTTTTTATTGGTGGAACGGCGATAAGCTCGACAGCGACCGTATTGCATGGCAGCTCGAAAAGCTTGCAGAGAACGGCGTTTCGGGCGTTCAGATCAACTTTATGCATCATTGCCCCGAGCAGGATCCGACTAAAGTCGGCGGCGGCTTCGGCAAATCCGTAGAATGCGATCCCCTTGCTTTTACCGATGAATGGTGGGCAATCGTAAACAGAGTCTTCCGCAAGGCAAAATCCCTCGGTATGGGTGTCGGCATCAGTGACTATACGCTCGGTTGGATCGGCAACGGATTCTTTGTCGATAAAGTTGCGATCGATGCAAAACTCTGCGCCGAAGAGCTTTCCTGCGAAAAGACAGAGATCAAAGCAGGCGAAGAATATAAATTCGAAGCTCCCGAAGGCTTCCTTTCCGCCGCTGTCGTTTATTCTGACGGTAACTGGGAACCCGTGACCGCTTCCTTTACGGCAGAGCAGGACGGCACTGTCTGCGTCGTAACGAAAAAAGTAAATCCCAGATCTATAAATGTCCTCGACCCCGAGGCAGGCAAGCTCCTCGCTAAAGTTTTCTTTGAATATTTTGAAGAAAAGCTCGATGAAGATGTCCGTGATGCTCTCAACTACTGCTTCCAGGACGAATTCATGCCCGGATGCAACACTTCCCGTATCTGGTCCGACTCTCTTTGCGAAAAGATCAAAGAAGATAAGGGCTACGATATCACTCCGCTTCTCTTCGAACTTTTTATCGAAACTCCCGAGTGCGTCAAGACCCGTCTTGACTACTGCGACGTTAAAACAGGCATGACCGAAGAGGGCTATTTCAAACCTATCTACGAATTCCACGCATCCCGCGGCCTTATTTACGGCTGTGACCAGTGCTCCCGCGGTCTTTCTCCCGGAGAATACGGCGACTATTTCCGTACAGTCCGTTGGTTTACCGCACCCGGCAACGATACACCGTTCCGTGCCGCAAATATCATCAAAGATAAAGTTTCAAGCTCCATCGCACATCTCTACGGCAGAGAAAGAACATGGCTCGAGGGCTACCACAGCTCCGGTTGGGGCACTTCTCTCGCAAGCCTCAAAGCGCCCACCAGTGATAACTTTATTTACGGCATGAACCTTCTCTGTATGCACGGTCTTTACTACTCCACTTACGGCGGCTTCTGGGAATGGGCTCCTCCCGATTTCCATTTCAGAATGCCTTACTGGGATCATGCAAAGAGCTTTTTCAGCTATTACGAACGTCTTTCTTATCTTCTCACCCGCGGCAATCATGTCTGTGACGTTGCGCTTTTCTACCCCGTAAGCGCTTGCGATGCCGCAATCAACGCAGAAAAAGCCGTTAAATCAACTTTCGTTGCCGCAAAAGACCTTTTTGAAAACGGTATCGACTTTGACTTTATCGATTTCCAGTCTATCCTTGCCTCCGAGATCAACGACGGCAAGATGTGCGTTGCAGGCGAAAAATATAAGACCCTCGTTGTTGTAAATGTTGACTGTATGCGCCACGAAACTCTTGCGAAACTCAAGAAATTCGCAGACCTCGGCGGCAATCTCATAATCCTCGGCGACGTTCCTCAGTATACCGACGTTATCGGCGATACTCTCCCCGATGAAGTCAACGCTATACTTGTTAATGACAATGTTGAAATGCTCGTTGCCGTAAATAAAAATACAGATCGAGACTTCATGCCGATCGACGGCACCCGTGCGAACGTTCTTCACAGAAACGACGGAGATATCGATGTTTATTTCGTCCGAAACACCAAGAAAGGCACTGTCTGCGCATTTGATTGCGACGGTACCGCTGAACTCTGGTTTGCAGACGGAAGCAAGCGTCTTCTTATCGATTCCTGCAAGAAGAACGGCAAGACCCATATCGCTATCCCGTTTGACGGCGATAATCTCATCGTCTTTAACAGAACCGACGATGTTGCAACCGAAAAATATGCGGAACTCGGCGAAATTTCCGAAACCGTCTGCATCGATGGCGACTGGGATTTCTCCCTCACTCCGACCCTTTATAATAAATGGGGCGATTTCAGACTTCCCGTCAACGATGAATATATCGGCGCGGAAGTACGTTTCCCCGAAATCAACGGCAAAAAACAGACCGTTGCAAAATACGATCTCTGGAAGAAAGTTCTTCCCGACGGCTCCGAAGAAACCGTTACCGTCAACGACCGTTACGGCATAGTTACGGGCCAGTGCTATGAACAGGGCTACCACGGTCTCAAAAAGTTTGTTTATGACTGGAACCTCGTCGTAAGATCAAACGAAAAAGCCGTCTTCGTATCCGAGTTCAGCCTTGACGAAGATACCGACATCGAGATCCTTACGGGCGGTATCAAACATTCCGTTCTCATGATAGATGCCGATATCATCAGAGATCTCTCGTCTGTTTCGGTCAAAAAAGGCGTGCATCGTCTCTCTGTTGAGTATGTAAACGAAGAAAATAAAGAATACCGCGGCTATATCGTCTTCAGAGATAAATCAAAGCAGGGCGGCGCTACGGGCCTTCCTCTCACCAACAGCTGGTTTGCAGACAGATCTCTCGTCAGATTCTCGACCGACAGCTTCGAAAAAGAAGTTACCGTTGTTTCCGGTCTTGCACCCGCAGTCGAAAGCCTCGAAGTCGTTGCGTTCGGCGAAGTTACTTTTGCAACCGTTAACGGCGGCGGTGCGATCGTAGAAAAAACGGGCGAAAGATACGGCGCTAACGTTTACCGCGTAACCGTGGGTAATGTTTTAACAACTGTCGGCTCCATGGCTCTCACCGTCAGACCTTTCTTCGGCTATGTCGGCGGCGCGATCCTTCCCGAACCGATCCGCGAAAACTGCGGCAAGGGCGTTATTTCTCTCGGCGATACCGCAAAAGTCGGCGGCCTTGAAAGCTATTCCGGTAAATTCGTTTACGAAAAACTCATCGATATCAAGAAAGAAAACGGCAAGAAATATATCCTCGATCTCGGAACCGTCGCTTGCTCTTGCAAAGTTACCGTCAACGGCGACTGTGTTGCGATGTCCTGCGTTCCTCCGTTTGAGTTCGATATCACGGAATTCCTCTTTGACGGCGAAAATAACCGCATAACCGTCGAAGTTGCAAACACTCTCTGCAACCAGTATTCCGATAACCCGTCTCCGTATTCCAACTATCCCAAGGATGCGACCTCCGGTCTTATCGGCCCCGTTTCAGTCAAGATCTACGGCTGATAACCGAACGGTAAATTATTTTTATAATAACGAAATACACCTCCGCGATCGGGGGTGTATTTCATTTTTACGGTTGAGTTTTTCTGAATTATATGCTATAATCCTGATATAGAGATTTTGAGGAGAGCGCAGATGAAAACAGCAAAAGTTACGGTTGTACCATATAACCCTGCATGGAGATCCGATTTTGAAAAAATAAAGAAAGAGCTTGAAAACGCTCTTTGCGGTCTGATCGTCGGAATTGAGCATATAGGCAGTACTTCTGTTGAAGGCCTTGCCGCAAAACCCTGCATTGATATTGATGTTATTATCGAAAATTATTCTGTCTTTGATAATGTCGTCGAAAAATTAAAAGAGATCGGATATATCCATGAGGGAGATCTGGGTATCAAAGGCAGGGAAGCTTTTAAATATTCCGATAAACCGTATTTGCAAAATCATCATTTATATGTTTGCCCGAAAAATTCCGAGGAATTACATCGTCATATTGTGTTCAGGGATTTTTTAAGAAGCAATCCCGATGCGGTCAAAAAATACGGATCTGTCAAGCAAACAGCTGCTCAGCTGTTTCCCGATGATATCGATAAATACATTCAGTATAAATCTCCTTGCATTGAGGAATTGTATGGGGCTTGCGGCCTGAAATAATTTTAATAAAACGAAAACCGCTCACGAAAATCCGTGAGCGGTAATTTTATTATTCGATTATCATAAGTTTTGCGAAGTTTGCCATGAGTTTTTTCTTGCCTGCGGTTGCGAAATCGACTTCAAGCAAGCTGTCCGAAGACATTTCCGTTACCGAAACGAGAACGCCCTCGCCGAAAACTTTGTGCTTGACTTTCTGTCCTGCGCGGTAGCTCGTTTTTGTATCCTTTGATTTGGGGATAACGGTCACGGCGTTCGTTAAAAGCGCTCTTTCGTGCATCGGTTTCGAACGGCGGACGGGGGGCTGTATTTCCTGCTGAATATGATGAACTTCCGTGATGAGCTCCGGCGGGATCTCTTTTAAGAATCTCGAAGGAATCGCGGGGCGCGGAGTTCCGTACAGCATTCTTGAACGTACACTCGTGATAAAGAGCTGTTTTCTCGCTCTCGTTATCGCAACGTAGCAAAGTCTTCTTTCCTCTTCGAGGCCGCCCGGTTCGTTTACGGACATTGCGGACGGGAAAAGACCTTCTTCGAAGCCGATGAGGAATACAACGTCGAATTCCAGACCTTTTGCGCAGTGCATCGTCATGAGCGTTACGGCAGGTTCGTTTTCGTCGAGATTATCGACTGCGCTTACGAGTGCTGTCTGCTCGAGATATCCGAGTAGAGTCGGTTCTTCGGCATTCTTTTCGTATTCGAGGATGTTATTCTGAAGTTCGTGGACGTTTTCTATTCTGGAGATCGCTTCCGTGAGGTCGTACTGAGATCTCAAAGCTTGTTCGAATCTGACGGTTGCGAGCAGTTCCGTAAAAAGCTGAGACGGGGTTACGACTTTCGATTTATCGGAAAGCATTTTTATCGTTCTTGCAAAGTCCATGAGCTTTTCGGACGATCTCTGAAGTTCGGGATAAGCCGCGGCATTCGCAATAACGTCAAAGAAATGAGCGCCCGTCGATTCGCAGATACCGCTGATCTTATCGAGGGTCGTGTCGCCGATGCCTCGCTTGGGCTCGTTGATGATTCGCAGAAGTCTCGTTCTGTCGTACGGGTTGCAGATAACGTTGAGGTACGCGAGAACGTCCTGAATTTCTTTTCTCTTGAAGAACGGCTGACCGCCGAAAACTCGGTAGGGAATACCGTTCATTCGAAGAGAATGTTCGATAGAGTTGGACTGCGCATTCGTTCTGTAAAGAATGCAGAAGTCGTTATTTTTAAAGCCGTGGGTACCTTTGCCGCTCATGATGCTGCGACAGATATATTCGCCTTCTTCCGACTGCGTGTTGAGCTGGTTTACGGTTATGTTGTGTCCGGGACCCTGATCGGTCCAGAGGCGTTTGCCTTTTCTTCCCTCGTTATTTGCGATCACGGCGTTTGCGGCGTCGAGAATAGTCTGTGTCGAACGGTAGTTCTGCTCGAGGCGAACTACTTTCGCATCCGTAAACTGTCTTTCGAAGCTCAGAATATTTTCGATCGATGCGCCCATGAAGCGGTAGATACTCTGGTCATCGTCACCTACAACGCAGATCTTGCCGGTCGGCGCAAGAAGCGAAACAAGGCGGTACTGAAGCGGGTTTGTGTCCTGATATTCGTCGACGAGAACGTACTGGAATCTGTTGTTTATCGTTTTTCTTACTTCTTCGTTTGATGAAAGCAGACGGACCGTCATGAAAATAAGGTCGTCAAAGTCGAAAGCGTTCGCATTTTTCAGCTCTGCCTGATATTCTTTATAGATCATCGGCACCTGCTGAAGATCTCTGCCTTCGTGAACGTATTCGCCTGCGGAAACGTATTTGCATTTTGCCGCGGAAATAATTCTCGAGACGACTTTTGCGTTGTAGTTTTCGCTCAGATGGTGTTTTTTGATGATTGAATCGATCAGTTTATGGCTGTCTGTATCGTCGTAGATCGTAAAGTTTGACTGAAAACCGATCCTGTCCGCAAAACGGCGGAGAATACGTACGCAAAGCGAATGGAAAGTCAGCGCCCAGAGCTTGTCTCCGCTGATGTTATACTGTTTTTCAAGTCGTTCGCGCATTTCGCCTGCGGCTTTGTTCGTAAAAGTTATCGCAAGAAGATTGTATGCGTTGATCGGGTCGCTTGCCATAAGCTTTAAATATCTCTGTTCGGTACGCTTGGTCTTGTCCTTTAAGCATTCTTCAAGGTACGCTTTATCGTCATCCGTGGCATCGGACTGCGTGGAGTTATATGTATTGCCGTAGCGGATAAGATAGCCGATCTTGCTGATAACGGCGGTCGTCTTTCCGCTTCCCGCGCCTGCAAGGATAAGAAGAGGTCCGTCGTTTGAAAAGACCGCTTCTCTCTGTTCTTTATTGAGGTGCGAATATTCGTCGTCAAGGATCTTTTTTCGAAGATCGAGTATTTCGTTTTTCGTTGCCATATTTTCTCTCTCTTTTTCTCTTTTCGGAAAAAGTTTACCCCCCTGTCTTTGTGTGTTTATATGTAAATGGAACTGTAATTTTTATATCAATATTATTATACTATATTTTTTACGAAAAATCAAGCATGGAATGTAAATAAAATTTTTTTTATGGGAAATAATATGGCAAGAAAAATAAATACGGAACGGAGTATCAGATATTGAAAAATCTTCTTAAATATTCAGCCGCCTTTCTGCTCGTTTTTGCTTTGTTTTCCGCAGTCGTTATCCCGTCGCTCATGTCGGGAAAAACCGATATTTCTTCCGACGCTCTTTCAAAATACGGTTCACGCGGCTCGGAAGTCCGCAAGATCCAGCAGAAGCTTTCCTCCTGGGGGTATTACGACGGTGCGGTTGACGGCATCTACGGCACACAAACGAAAAACGCGGTCATATATTTTCAACGTAAAAACGGACTTCAAGCCGACGGGATCGCAGGACCTCAAACCCTTGCGGCTATGGGAATTTCTTCGTCTTCTTCATCATCGTCTTCAAACAATTCGAACGACGTTTATCTTCTCGCCCGAATAATTTCCGCAGAGGCAAGAGGGGAGCCTTATAAAGGACAGGTTGCCGTCGGCGCAGTAGTTTTAAACAGGGTCGATCACCCGTCTTTCCCGAATACGATTGCAGGCGTTATCTATCAGAACGGCGCGTTTACGGCGCTCGTTGACGGACAGTATGACCAGCCGATTGCAGATTCCGCATATAAAGCCGCTCGCGATGCTCTGAACGGCTGGGATCCGACGGGCGGCTGCATCTATTATTACAATCCCCGAACCGCAACGAATGCCTGGATCCGCACTCTTCCGATCTATACAACTATCGGAAAACACGTTTTTTCAAAAGGCAAATAAACGGACGTTAATAAAATAATTTATAAAACAAAAAAAGATAGTCTTTCGGCTATCTTTTTCTGTTTATTTCTGCTGTTTTTATTTTTTGAACGTTGCGCAGCATGTTTCGCCGCAGTTGCAGGATTTTTCGCCGCAGATATCGATCGATTCGGCGCAGCATTCGCCTTCGCAGTTGAATCTGCAGTTTTCGGCTTCGCAGTCGATAAGTGTGCAGTGGCAGATCGATTCGCCGAGAGACATAGTTGCGTGTTCTCTGATAAAGCTGTCGCATCTTGTGCCGTCGGTGGAGTTTGCTTCTTCGCCGCCGACTTTCACGTTTTCAAGGCAGCAGCAATGCTCTTTATTGTGTGCGCATTGAACTGCAGAACAGTATATATCGGTCATTTTTTTATCATCCTTTCGGTTTTTTACGGTTTTGCCGCACTCTTATTTTACCCGATAAACCGTCAGATTATCATTGTCAAAAAAAATTAAAAAAACAAATATTGACAATGGGTAGAAAATCTTATATAATATAAAGTCGGATAAGGGCGTTTGTCGGTTGTGTGGCTATCAGTCATACGCCCGTCGAACGTTCTTTTTTTATGCATAAAAAGCGGTGATTTTCTTTATTTATCATACGAAAATCATAAAGTTTCTTTTTACGACAAAAAAAATCCATATATTCGGCTTTACACCCAACCAATAATAGTGTATAATATATAGTAGGGTATTGTGACCCCACCGGACACACATTCAGTTACGATTTTACATATATGAGAGGATATAGATATGGACAGAATTTATTTAATTCTTGAAAACGGCACCGTATTCGAAGGTAAGTCTTTCGGCGCTACCGGCGAAACTATCGGCGAACTCGTTTTCACTACCGGCGTTATCGGCTATACCGAAACTCTTACCGATCCCTGCAACTGCGGTCAGATCGTCGCTCAGACGTTCCCCCTTATCGGCAACTACGGAATTATTCCCGAAGAAGCAGGCAATTCGTCGCCCAAACTTAAAGCGTATATCGTTCGTGAATGGTGTGAAGATCCTTCGAATTTCAGATGCGAAGGGGATCTTTTCACCTTTTTGTTAAATAACAATATCATCGGCATCTGCGGTATCGATACCCGCGCGCTGACAAGAATCATCCGCGAAAACGGCGTTATGAATGCAAAGATCTCCAGAACTCCCGAGTGCGACCTCGAAGAGATCAAAAATTATAAGGTCACGGGCGCTGTCGCTGAAACGACCTGCACCGAAAAGACCGTTTACGAAGTTGAAAACGCAGTCGCATCCGTCGTTATGTATGACCTCGGTGCAGTCGCAAATTCCGTAAAAGAGCTCAATGATCTCGGCATTAACGTAACAGTCGTTCCCGCATTCACTTCTGCTGAAGACGTTCTTGCGCTCGCCCCCAACGGAATCATGCTTTCCGAAGGCCCCGGCGATCCTGCGGAAAACACTTCGATCATTGCAGAGGTCAAAAAGCTTATCGAAAGCAATATCCCCATGTTCGGCGTAGGCCTCGGTCATCAGATCATCGCTCTTGCGGGCGGCTGTGAGACCTTCAAACTCAAATACGGTCACCGCGGCGCAAACCACCCCGTAATGAATACCGAAACAAGCAAGACCCACATCACCGTTCAGAATCACGGTTACGCAGTCTGCTCCGAAAAACTTCCGTCCAATATCAAAATGACATACAGAAACCTCAACGACAACACCTGCGCAGGCATTGCTTTTACGGACAAGCCCATCTTCTCCGTTCAGTTCAAGACAGAAACTCTCGCAGGCCCGAACGACACAGGTTTCCTCTTCAAGATTTTTGCAGAAAATATCAAGAAAGCGATGGTGAGATAAATGCCTCTCGACAGATCAATCAAAAAGACTCTCGTTATCGGTTCCGGTCCGATAGTTATCGGCCAGGCGGCTGAATTTGACTATGCAGGCACCCAGGCGTGCCGTGCTCTTCGCGAAGAAGGCATAGAAGTTGTTCTCGTAAACTCCAACCCCGCAACCATCATGACCGATAAGGAAATGGCGGACAGAATTTATATCGAACCTCTCACCCTTCCCGTTATCAAAAGAATAATCGAAAAAGAACGTCCCGACTCCCTTCTTTCCACCCTCGGCGGTCAGACGGGTCTTACCCTCTCCATGCAGCTCGCAAAAGAGGGCTTCCTCGATAAAATGGGCGTTCGTCTCCTCGGCGCAGACCCCGAAACTATCGATAAAGCAGAAGACAGACAGCTCTTTAAAGATACCATGCTCAAGATCGGTCAGCCTTGCATTCCTTCCAAAGTCGTAACCGACCTTGCTGCTGCTGTTGAATTCGCAGAAGAGATCGGCTATCCGCTCATCATCCGTCCCGCATTCACCCTCGGCGGCACAGGCGGCGGCATTGCTTACGATGAACCTCAGCTCCGTGAGATCGCAACAAACGGTCTCCGTCTTTCTCCGATCACTCAGATCCTCGTTGAAAAATGCGTTTCCGGTTGGAAAGAGATAGAATTCGAAGTCATCAGAGACAGCGCAGGAAGCGTAATCACCGTCTGCAGCATGGAAAACGTTGACCCTGTCGGCGTTCATACCGGTGACAGTATCGTTGTCGCTCCCGCTGTAACTCTCGGCACAAAAGAATTCATGATGCTCAAAACCGCGGCTCTCAGCATCGTTAACGAACTTAAAGTAAACGGCGGCTGTAACGTACAGTTCGCGCTCAATCCCGACAGCTTCGAATATGCCGTAATCGAAGTTAACCCCCGTGTTTCCCGTTCTTCCGCTCTTGCTTCCAAAGCAACGGGTTACCCGATCGCAAAAGTTGCGTCCAAGATCGCAGTCGGCTATAACCTCGACGAGATCCCCAACGCAATCACAAAGAAAACTTCCGCTTGCTTCGAACCGTCTATCGACTATATCGTCGTTAAACTTCCGAAGTGGCCCTTTGATAAATTTGTTTACGCTAAACGTACCCTCGGCACCCAGATGAAAGCTACCGGCGAAGTTATGGCTATCGGCACTTCGTTCGAGCAGGCTATCATGAAAGCTGTCCGCGGCGCAGAGATCTCTCTTTCGAGCCTCAACTCGCCCAAGCATGCAGCTCTTCCCGATGACGAGATCCGTGCAAGACTTCATAACTGCGATGACGAACGTCTTTTCGTTGTCTTCCAGGCTCTTAAACGCGGCGTTACCGTTGATGAAGTACACGATATAACAAAGATCGATAAATGGTTCCTCAATAAATTCCTCAAACTCGCTAAATTCGAAGCTTCTCTTGCAGAAGGTATCGACGAAGATAAATATCTCGAAGCGAAAAAACTCGGTTATCCCGATGCCGTTATCGAATCTTTCACCGGCAAAAAGGTTGAAAATCACCGCTCCGCAGTCTTCAAGATGGTTGATACCTGCGCTGCCGAATTCTCCGCAGAAACTCCGTATTTCTATTCTACCTACGATAACGATAACGAAGCTCTTCAGTTCAAGAACGAACATTCTTCCGATAAGAAGACCGTAATCGTATTCGGCGCAGGTCCTATCCGTATCGGTCAGGGTATCGAATTCGACTACGCTTCCGTTCACTGCTGCCGTTCGCTCAAACGCCTCGGCTACGAAGTTGTAATCGTAAACAACAACCCCGAAACCGTTTCTACTGACTTCGATACCGCAGACCGTCTCTATTTCGAACCGCTCACTCCCGAAGACGTAATGAACGTTATCGAAACCGAAAAACCGTTCGGCGCAGTCGTTGCATTCGGCGGTCAGACCGCGATCAAGCTCACCAAATTCCTCGATAAGATGGGTGTTAACATTCTCGGTACTCCCGCAGACAGTATCGACGCTGCCGAAGACAGAGAACGTTTCGATGCTCTTCTCGAAAAATACCATATCAAACGTCCTATCGGCGATACCGTTATGACCACCGAAGAAGCCCTTGCGGTTGCGCAGAAAGTTGGTTATCCCGTTCTCTTGCGTCCTTCTTACGTTCTCGGCGGTCAGAACATGATCATTGCGTTCAACGAAAGCGATATCCGCGAATATATGCAGATCATTCTCGCGCAGAATATCGAAAACCCCGTTCTTATCGATAAATACCTCATGGGTATCGAGATCGAAGTTGACGCGGTTTGCGACGGCGAAGATATCCTCATTCCCGGTATTATGGAGCATATCGAAAGAACCGGTGTTCACTCCGGCGACTCCATTGCCGTATATCCTGCATGGAACGTTTCCGATGAACTTACCGAAAAGATCATCTCAGCATCCAAACAGCTCGCAGTTGACCTCAACACAAGAGGCCTTATCAATATCCAGTATCTTATTTACGATAACGATCTTTACGTTATCGAAGTTAACCCCCGTTCTTCGAGAACCGTTCCGTATATAACGAAAGTTACGGGTGTTCCGATGGTTGACCTCGCAACAAGAGCAATGCTCGGCGAAAAGCTTAAAGATATGGGCTTCGGCACAGGTCTTTATCCCAATTCTCCGTATGTTGCGGTCAAAGTTCCCATCTTCTCCTTTGAAAAACTTACAGACGTTGATAACCATCTCGGTCCCGAAATGAAGAGTACCGGTGAAGTTCTCGGTATTGCGGGAACCATGGAAGAAGCTCTCTATAAGGGCCTCATCGCGGCAGGCTATAAGATGAAGAAGTCCGGCGGCGTTATGATCACCGTTCGAGACAGCGATAAGCCCGAAGTTGCAGACCTTGCAAAACGCTACAGCGAACTCGGCTTCTCCATTTACGCAACACGCGGCACCGCAAATATCATCAGTAAGGTAGGTATTCCCGTAACCGTTGTCGATAAGATCCACGAAGGCGACGAAAACACCCTCACTCTTCTCGAAAGCGGCAAGATCAATTACGTTATCTCCACCTCTTCCAAGGGCAGAATTCCCTCCAGAGACAGCGTTAAGATCAGAAGAAAGACCGTTGAACGTTCTATCCCCTGCCTCACTTCTATCGATACCGCAAACGCTCTCGCGCTCAGCCTCAAGAGTAAATATACCGAAGGCTCCGTCGAGCTCGTTGATATCAACAGAATGCGTACCGAACGTACAAAACTTCGCTTCACGAAGATGACAGGCAGCGGTAACGACTATATCTATTTCAACTGCTTCGATCAGAAGATCGATAACCCCGAAGGCCTTGCAGTCCGTTATTCCGACAGACATACCGGTATCGGCGGCGACGGCGTTGTTCTTATCTGCCCGTCCGAAAAAGCTGATGCGAAAGTACGTATGTTCAACAAAGACGGCAGTGAAGGAAAGATGTTCGGCAATGCTATCCGTTGCGTAGGTAAATATCTCTACGATAACGGCATGATCGGAGATAAGAAAGATATCACCATCGAAACCCTCAGCGGCATTAAGAAACTCCGTCTCTTTATTCATAATAAGGAAGTTGACTCTGCCCGTGTCGATATGGGTAAAGCATATCTCCGTCCTTCCGAAATTCCCGTAAACTACAGCGGTGACGAAGTGGTTGACCGTCTCGTCAATATCGGCGACGAAAACTACAATATCACCTGCGTCGGTCTCGGAAATCCGCACTGCGTCGTATTCTTAAAGAATGTTGATAAGCTCAATATCGAAAATATCGGTCCGCAGTTCGAAAATTACGAGAAATTCCCCGAGCGCATCAACACCGAATTCGTTCAGATCATCGATGAGAAAACTCTCAAGATGCGTGTCTGGGAACGCGGATGCGGTGAAACATGGGCTTGCGGTACGGGCGCTTGCGCTGCAGTTGTTGCCGCTTGCGCAAACGGCTTCTGCCGCAAGGGTGATGAAATTACCGTTAAACTTATCGGCGGCGACCTCAAGATCCGATATACCGACGAAGCAATCTTCATGACCGGTAATGCCGACAAGATCTTCGACGGCGAGATCATTATCTAAATAATTTATATAGTAAAAAATACCTGTTCGGTTTTTCCGAGCAGGTATTTCTGCATTTTTTACTTTAACAAAAGCCTCTCGAAAGAGAGGCTTTAAATTTATTTAGTCTGCTTTGTTACCGAGAAAGTCGATCCATTCGGAACCTGTATAGATCAGCTTTTTGTTGAGGTCGGTATCGAAAATTTCCTGACCGATGTTTGCGCTGTATTCTCTTCTTTCGATCGAACCGCAGATCTTTTTGTGCGTATTGTTTACTGTTTCAAAATTTACGCCGCTGCCCTTTGCCCAGAATGGGATCTGTGTCGAGTTCGGTGTGTCGCAACCGTAGTTTGCAACGTAGTCAATATGACCCGCGTAATCGCCGGGGCGTTCTTCTGTTGCATAGAAGCCTTCAAGCTCCATCCATCTGGGAAAGATCTCAAAGCTCATATTGTAGGAGCTTATGCACTGCTTGAATTTGTTTTTTGCAAATTTCCAAAGATTTGCGTTTGCCTCGTCAATACAACACATCATCGTCATCGGATGTGCGATAACACCGCGGCGGCTTTCGTAATTGTTGAACGTAAAACCGTATCTGCCAAATAATGCGGTACATTTTTCAAGGAACAAATGCTCGTTTCCTACCGCAAAACCCTGCCCGAAGCCTTCTGCCTGACAGAATTCCCATTTTTCTTCCCACATATTGTTTGAGCCGTATGTTCCCATAAACGCAACAAATTCTTCATTCGGAAGAGTTTTCTTGGGATTGAGATATCCCCCTCTTGTTTCGCAGAGACATTTACATCTGCGAATGCCGATAGCTCCCATGTATCTGCCGTCAAAGCAAACGATCTTTTTTTGATCGTCGGGGACTGTTACATAAAGATCTTTGAATATATGGTGATTGCAGTTATGCTCTGCACATCCGAATATAGAGTAGCTTTCGTTTTCGTCTAACTTATCATAACATTCTTTTGTTACGTTTATTACTGTTGATTCCGTTCGCTCTGCACCTGAAATGAGGATGCCGATATGGTTGAATCTGTTCGATTTTGTTCCGACCATGATCGCCACTTTGCCGTTCGGGTTTCTTTCGGGAAAATCGGAAATATAGTAATTGCCGGGTAAAAGAACTATTCTTTTGCCTCGTATTTCTCCGCATCTTTCAATATAAACGGAATTTACCGCTTCTTGAATCACGTTCTGGTCGTTTTTACCGTCACAGCGCAGATGCGCGAGCTCTTTATCCTGTTCTGTCGAATCCACTGCGGCAATAAGAATAACATCGCTCGTTTTTATATTGATATCCATTTCGGCTCTCCTTTTATTTTAAGTAAACTCTCGGAACACGTTTTCCGATATCGCAGATTATTTCGTAAGGAATAGTGTCGATAGCATCGGACAGTTCGTAAACGCTCTTTCCTTCGCCGAAAACAGTAACTTCATCTTCTGTTTTTACGTCAAGCCCGGAAACGTCAACCATGCATTGATCCATACATATCCTGCCGATTATCGGCGCTTCTTTGCCGTTTATCAAAACCTTGAGGCTTTTTGAAAGCGAACGGAACAGACCGTCCGCATATCCGATCGGAAGCGTTGCGATCTTCATATCTTTCGGTGCGATATAAGTCTGCCCGTAGCTTACGCTGTCGCCTTTTCTGAAGTCGTGAACGAAAGATACGGTCGTTTTAAGCTCCATAACCGGCTTGAGACCGACTGTGTCGGGACGGTTTGTCGTAATCCCGTAGAGTATCAGACCGGGACGTACCATATCGAGCTTCATTTCGGGGAAATTAAGAATCGCCGCACTGTTTGCCGCATGACGGTATCGGAATTTTATGCCTTCTTTTTCAAGAAGGGAGACAAACTCCGTAAATCTTTCAAACTGTATTTTCGTGAACGGTTTTTCGGGCTCGTCGGCAACCGCAAAATGAGTGAAAATTCCTTCAAATTCAAGGTTTTTTCCTGTGTAAAGTTCCTTGATCTTTTCGGTCGATAATGCCTTTTCTTCCTCATTCTGAACGCTGAAACCGAGCCTGTTCATGCCCGTATCGATCTTTATATGTACTTTTATCTTTTTGCCCAGATCTTCCGCCGCCTGTGCAAGCATTTTCCCGTAATCGTAGGAAAAAACGGTCTGCGTAACATCGTATTTTGCGATCAGATCCATTGAGCGGGGAGGGGTGTAGCCGAGGATAAGTATCGGTTTTTTAATGCCTCCGACTCTGATCTGGATCGCTTCGTCAATGTTCGAAACAGCAAAATAATCCGTGTTTTTATCGATGGTTTTCGATATCTCCACGGCTCCGTGCCCGTATCCGTCGGCTTTGACGACAGACATGATCGCGCAGTCGCCGCCAACGATACTTCTTATTTTATTTATGTTTTCTTCAGCGGCGGTAAGATCGACCGTCGCCCATGTTCTGCGTGTGTGATTCATTGATTGTATCCCGATAAAGTTCGATTTTTGTGACCGTCAAGGTATATTCATCAAAGAAAAATGCGGTCGGAAGCTCTGTTTTTTTATCTGTATGTACGGTTATTTTTCTGCCGAGGACGTCTGCCGTAAAAATATAACGGTCATCCTTTTCGGCAATACTGCCGTTTTCGTAATCGCCCGAAAAGAGCTTTTTAAACAGTTCGGGCAGCATGAAAAGCGAATTTTCGCCGACGTCAGCTTCAACTTCTATACCGTCGCAGGAAATTGTCCCGTTCTCAAAACGGATCGGAAAGGAGAGATATTTCCCCGTAAATTCGGCATAAGTCTCCGTGACGGTCGCATCGTAGCTGTATTCTCCCGTTATTTTTGCTTCGACGGTAAAGCCTGCCGCCGTCGGGAAAACAAAATCTTTTTCTTCGCATGACATCAGAAAAACAGTCGCCATACAAAGAAAGATCAGCGGAAAAAACGCTTTTTTATTCATTTTGATCCACTCCGAAATAAGAAATAATAATATTTATATTCTCATTTCGGCGGAAATATTACTTTTTTATTCGAATCTCTTCAATATTTTAGCCGCCTGCAAGGGAATCTCGGACGGTAAAAGCCCGTGTTCGGATATCTCCTGCGAAAGCTCGTCTGCGGCTTTTCCGTGAAGCCAGACTGCGATAACGGCGGCGCGTTCGGGGCTGTATCCTTGCGCTAGAAACGCTCCGATCATGCCTGCAAGAACGTCTCCGCTCCCGCCTTTCGAAAGCCCGGAATTTCCGGTCGTATTTATGTAAATATTCCCGTCGGGCGTTGCAATAACTGTCTCATGACCTTTTAAAACGACGACCGAACCAAATTCTTTCGCCGCTTCGGAGGCGACAAGCTCACGGTTTTTATTGATAAAATCAACGCTTTTTCCTGTCAGACGGGACATTTCCATCGCATGGGGAGTGAGAACTGTCGGACATTTTTTCGTTTTCAGCAATTCTTTGTTTTTCGAAAGCCAATTTATCGCATCAGCGTCTATGACCGTCGGTTTTTCTTGCTTTAACAGTTTTTTTGCCGCCTTTGCGTTATTTGCGGAACCGCAGCCGACAACGAACGCAGTAGCTCTCTCGGAAAGCGAGTGACCGTAAAATACAGGTTCCGCAAGCCTTGCCTGAAGGGTCTTTTTCAGACTTCCTTTCGCCGAAACGTAAACGAGTCCAACGCCGCAACGGAGCGCACCCGTTATCGCAAGAAAAGGAGCCCCCGTCATGTTCGTTGAACCGCAAAAAAACTGAAGCGCCCCGAAGGTGCCCTTGTGCGAGTCCTGAGGGCGCTTTTTTATCATTGTTTTTATTAAATTTTCGTCTGCTCTCAGTGCCATACGGATCTCTGGATATGGCGTCTCATATCTTCGAGGATCCTCTCTTCGGGTTCGAAGATGAGCAGAGTTTTCTTATATTCTCTGTGGTTGAAGATCGCGTAGTAGAGTTTATCGGAGGTGTTGGAACGGACGTCAAAGCGTTTGTTTACGGGATAAGCGTCAACTTTCGCTTTTGTCGCTTCGTTATATTCTCCGAACTGCTCGAAATCGACGGATTTTGCGCTTACAAGTCTTGATCTTTCGCTTCTGCAGATTATCTTGTCGATATCTATCTCGCCGTTGAGGTATATGTATTCGTATTCAACGTCAAGCTTCATGAAAAGCTTATAGCCGAAATAAACGAGAACGGCGATACAGAGCGTTCCCATAATAAGGCCGAAACCTTTGATATAGGTGATGCAGAATGTGAAACTCGCCATCGAAAGCGCGATCGTAACAAGGAATATCAGCGCCTGGATAACGTATTCTTTTACGGTTTTCTTACGTGCGTAAAGTTGCTCGTAAAAAACATCATTTATCTGAGCCATTTTATATTCATAGCTGTCTTTCGAGAGCTATTCCTTTCTTTGCGGAACTTTGCCGTTTAGGAATTGAGATAGTTGCGGACGAGAGCGGCAAGAAGTTCGTCTCTGTCAAGCTGACGGACGAGGTTTCTCGCATTTTTATGCTTCGTGATATAGGTCGGGTCTTCGGAAAGGATGTAGCCGACGATCTGGTTTATAGGATTGTCGTATCCCTTTTCGACAAACGCATCGTATATTGCGATGAGCGTCTTTTTCATCTCGTCATCTTTGTTCATTTTGAGCGAAAATGTTATGGTACTGTTGTTATCCATTTTTATTACCATGACTTTCGCAACGCGAAAGCTTCCTTTCTTTTGGAATTATATTCCTTTTGACTTATGTTCTGATTTTCAACAGAAGGTTGCCCCTCTGTTGAAGATTTTTTATGATTATTTTCTGAGGCTGATACCGTCTTTTTCAAGACCGCCGATGATGTTGGTCATGATAGCTTCGATATCGTTTTCGCCGAGGGTCTTGTCTTCTGCGCGGAGAACGAGAGCGTAAGCGATGCTCTTGTATCCTTCAGCAACCTGAGCACCCTTGTAAACGTCGAATATTTCGATCTTTTCAAGGCAGGGACCTGCAAGAGCCTTGATCTTCTTTTCGATTTCGCCGGAGCTGGTCTCGTCTTTGCAGATAAGAGCAAGGTCACGGGTAACAGCGGGGAACTTGGGAAGAGGTTTGAACGTCTTTTCGGGAGCGGTTGCTTCGTAAAGAACGTCAAACGGGATCTCAGCCGCATAAACTTCGCCGCCGATACCGTAGTTTTCTGCTACGAGGGGATGGATCTGACCGAAAATACCGATCTTCTTGCCGTCAGCAAAAATTTCTGCGGTACGGCCGGGATGGTAAGACGGGTTATCTGCGCAGGGGATGAATTCGCATTCTTTGGTGTTCATCGCGGTAAGAATGGATTCGACGATGCCCTTGAGGGTGTAGAAATCACCGTTATCTCCGTAGAAACCGAAGCAGATGACTTTCTTTTCGTCGGGAAGCTTTGTTTCATCGGGGTTCTTGATATAAACGGTTGCGATCTCGTAAAGATATGCGTAGGGGTTTCTGTAGTTGTAGTTTCTGGAGAGAACTTCGAGCATGGAGGGGAGAGCTCTGGTTCTCATGATGGAAGTATCTTCACCGAGCGGATTTTTGATCTTCATTACGCTTCTTTCGGGAGCGTTTTCGGGAAGACCGATCTTATCGAAGCATTTCGGGCTTACGAAAGAGTAGGTCATGATCTCGTCGAGACCGGATGCCCTGAGCGCTTCGCCGAGACGGATCTCGAATTTCTGCTCTTCGGTAAAGCCGCCGGATCTTACGTCAGCCTTGAAGAAGAGGGGTTTGATATTGTCATAACCGTAGAATTTAGCGATTTCTTCGGCAAGATCGTATTTATTTTCGATATCGGAACGGAAAGAGGGAACGGTAACGATGCCGTTTTCGACTTTCATGCCGAGTCTTTCGAGAATATCGGTCATATCAGCTTCGGAAGCGTCAATGTTGAGGTAGAAGTTGATCCATTCGTGGCTGAGGGGTACAGTCTTGACTTCGGTTTTTGCGTTGTTAATGTCGATAGTTCCGTCAACTATCTCGCCTGCGCCGAGCATGCAGATAAGTTCGCAGGCTCTGTCGAGAGCTTCTTCGGTGAGATTGGGATCAAGGCCTTTTTCGAAACGTGCGGAAGATTCGGTACGAAGACCGAGCTTCTTGGAAGTCTTTCTTACGGAAGGAGCGAAGAAGTTTGCGCTTTCGAAAACGATCATCTTGGTGTCGTCTTTGATCTCGCTGTTTTCGCCGCCCATAACGCCTGCTGCCGCAATGGGTTTTTTGCTGTCTGCGATAACGAGCATCTCGGTGTCGAGAATTCTTTCCTGACCGTCGAGAGTGTTCATTTTTTCGCCTTCAGCTGCTCTTCTTACGGTGATCTTGCCGCCGTCAACGCAGCTGTAGTCAAATGCGTGCATGGGCTGACCGTATTCGAGCATAACGTAGTTTGTGATGTCTACGATATTGTTGATAGCGCGAACGCCGCAGTCGCGGAGCTTTTCAACGAGCCAGAGCGGAGAGGGTTCGATCTTGATGTTTTTGACAACTCTTGCCATGTATCTCGGGCAGAGTTCGCTGTCTTCGACGGTAACGGAAAGATGATCCGCAATATTTCCGCCGCAAGTGGTAAATTCGGGTTTTTTAACGTTGAACGGAGCTCTGAAAGTACAAGCCGCTTCGCGCGCAACACCGATGATGGAAAGGCAGTCGGGACGGTTTGTTACGATATCGACTTCGAAGATCGTATCGTCGAGATCGAGAACTTTGCAGATATCGTCGCCGGGTTTGCCGTTAAATTCGCAAGCGCCGTTGTTGAGGATAAGAAGACCGTCTTCGATCGAGCCGGGGAAGTCGTTCGTTGCAAGTCCGAGTTCTTCAACGGAGCAGAACATACCGTAAGACATAACGCCGCGGAGTTCGCCTGCATTGATGGGTTTGCCGGAAGCGAGAACAGAGCCGTCGAGAGCTACGGGAACGAGGTCCCCCTCTTTCATGTTCTTTGCTGCGGTAACGATCTGGATATTTTCGGCTTTGCCTACGTTAACGCTGCAAACGACGAGCTTGTCTGCATTCGGATGCTGTTCGATCTTTTCGATAAGACCGACAACGATGTTTTTTATAGTGTCGGCAGCGCAGACGAAACCGGTCGTCTCGGTGCCTGTCATATTCATTTCATGGGAAAATTTCTTCGGCTCAACGTTAACGTTCGTGTATTCTTTGAGCCATCTGTAAGGTACATTCATCTTTGTATTCCTCCACTTTTCTTCTTACAGACTTTCGAGGAAGCGAACGTCGTTCTCGAAAAGCATGCGGATATCGTCAATATTATATCTTCTCAAAACAAGGCGTTCAAGACCCATACCGAAAGCGAAACCGGAATATTCTTCGGTGTCGATATTAAGAAGTTCGAGAACTTTCGGGTTTACCATGCCTGCGCCGCCGATCTCGATCCAGCCTTCGCCTTTGCAGAATTTACAGCCTTCGCCGCCGCATTTGAAGCAGGAAATGGAGATCTCTGCAGAGGGTTCGGTGAACGGGAAATAGTCGGGACGGATACGAGTTTTGATATCTTCGCCGAAAAGTTTCTTTGCGATAAGGTCGAGAGAACCTTTGAGGTGGCTCATTGTGATGCCTTTATCGACAACAAGACCTTCGATCTGGTGGAAGATCGGGGAGTGGGTGGAGTCTACTTCGTCAATACGGTAAACGCGGCCCGGAGAGATAACTCTGATCGGGGGTTTTACTTTTTCCATAGTTCTTACCTGAACGGAACTTGTCTGAGTTCTGAGAAGAATATCGTCGGTAAAGTAGAAGGTGTCCTGCGTATCTCTTGCAGGATGATATTTGGGTATGTTGAGCGCTTCGAAGTTGTAGTAGTCGTATTCAACTTCGGGGCCGCTTGCGATAGTGAAGCCCATGGAGATGAATGCATCTTTAACTTCGTCGAGAACGATCGAGCAGGGGTGTTTTTTACCTGCACGGCGAGCTTTACCGGGAAGAGTTACGTCGAGTTTTTCGGCGGAAAGCTTCTTTTCAAGCTCAAGTTTATCGATCTGTTCTTTTGCTGCTTTGATTTTTTCTTCGATATAAGCGCGGACTTCGTTTGCGACCTGACCGATAACGGGACGCATTTCCGCGGAGAGTTTGCCCATCTGCGAAAGAACTTTTGTAAGTTCGCCTTTTTTGCCGAGGACCTTGACTCTGAACGCTTCAAGCTCTTCCGAGGAAGCGATCTCAGCAAGCTCTTTTTCCGCATTCGCGCGGATCTGTTCGAGCTGCTCTTTGATGTTTATTTCCATTTTTATAGTCAACCCCTTATAATTGCGGTTTGTTTTTTTATATACATTATATTATAGCATATAAAACTCGGAAATTCAAGTATTTTTGTTGATATGCCGTTTTTGTTGCAATTAATTCATTTTTTGACGTTTTTTCTCTCTGCTTTTTATCTTACAGAGCCGCGCATAAAGTCACCGTATCAATGCATAAATCACACTCCGCTTCCGCCAATCCGACGGTGAATGACGGTATATCAAGCTCTTTTTTTACCCATACGGGGAGCGTCGCCGAAGACTCTTTCGAAGTACGTTCTTTTAACGGAAAATTCTTCAATTTTGAAATTAACATGGCTTTTTGTTGGATATTTGCGGAAGTATCTATGCATTTATCTATGTATATCCCTTTCTTTTCGTCCGTAAAAATACAGATAAAATCGGGCTCTGTTTTTCGTATAAATCCGCAGAGAGATGATGTCTCCAGCTCGCTTTCGGGGTATTCCCCGCCGTATCCCGAGGGTGCCGGAGTAAACGTATTTTCGGAGCGTTCCGCCATCTTTGCTTCCATCCATTTCCCTGCAAAATTTTTCGACAGTTCCGTGCCTCTTGCGTTTGCTGTCCAAGGGCGATCCGGATAGCTTTTTCTTATGCTCTGCGCCCTGCCGTAAAACGGGTTGAAAACGTCGGGACCGTTCACAAATTTTTTGCCGTCGGGGTTAATATTATTTATTATAAAAACCGTCGTTTTCGCAAACAGAGATGCGGCTCGGAATTCCCCGAAATTCTTGTTTTTTTCGTAGCTTTCGCATGCTTTTTCGGTCCAGTCCGAAAGAACGGCGGAAGAAATACCGTCAACCGCCGAAAAACCGCCGATCAAAAGAACTTTTTTTATTCCTGTTCCGATTTTTACGTATCCGATCTCTTCGCCGAGCCAGCTTCTTCCGATAATGCCTTTTTCTGTCATTTCCACAGCCCTCCGTAAAATGAAAATATGTACTGTTATGGTATTATATGTGTAGATAACTTTGAAAAATACGTAAAAAGTTCACGGAATATTTACTTTCCCCTCTTTTAATTTGACGAAAATTGTGATATAATATAAATCGATAGTTGTCATATCGAAAACTGTCGTAAATCTTTTTTTGTTTTTTAAGAAAATTACTACATAGAGAGGACGAAACCAAATGGGTAAATCAACTATTTCCAAAATCCCTTTTAAGGGGACGGCGGAGCAGGAGCAGAAACTCCGTGAATTTATTGCTGCAAACAAAGGTATGCAGGGCGCACTTATGCCTGTAATGCAGGAAGCGCAGGAAATCTACGGCTATCTTCCTATCGAGGTTCAGAGAATCATCGCTGAAGAAATGAATATTTCTCTCGAAGAAGTTTACGGCGTTGCAACCTTCTACGCACAGTTCAACCTCAATCCTAAGGGTCAGTACAAGATCGGCGTTTGCCTCGGTACAGCTTGCTACGTTAAAGGCTCTCAGGACGTATTCGATAAGGCTTGCTCTGTTCTCGGCATCGGCAACGGCGATGTTACCGAAGACGGCAAATTCTCCATCGAAGCTACCCGCTGCATCGGTTGTTGCGGTCTTGCACCCGTTCTTACCGTTAACGATGACGTTTACGGCCGTCTTACCGCAGACGATGTTCCCGGCATAATCGAAAAATACCAGAAGATGTAATGAGAGAGTTATCTCTTCACATTCTCGATATTGTTCAGAACAGTATAACCGCAGGTGCCGAAACGATAACCGTCGAGATCTCCGAAGATCTCTCCGCAAACGAGCTGAAAATAACTATTGCAGATAACGGTTGCGGCATGGATGAGGAGACTCTCGCGCGAGTCAACGGAAGCTTCGCTTCTTCCCGTACGACCCGTAAGATCGGCATGGGCATCGCTCTTTTCAGGGCTGCTGCAGAGCTTTCCGACGGCTATCTGACCCTCACTTCCAAAAAGGGAGAGGGGACGACCACCACCGCCGTCTTCCGTCACGACAGCATCGACCGTATGCCTCTCGGCGATATTTCCGGTACGATGATGCTTCTCGCGGCAAAAGCTCATAATTTTGATCTTATTTACAGGCACATCTGGTGCGGTTCCGAATTTGTCTTTTCGACGAAGGATATCAAAGAGATCCTTGAAGGAAGTCCGATAGACAGTCCGGAAGTTCTGCAATATATACAAGATTATATTCACGAAAATTTAAACGAATTATTTGGAGGCGAACGAGATGAAATCTCTTGAAGAACTGAGAGCAATAAAAGAAAAAATGAAAGCCAGCGTCAACAACAGAAATGAAAATGACGATAAAGTTAGAATCGTTGTAGGTATGGCAACCTGCGGTATCGCTGCAGGCGCACGTCCCGTTATGACCGCTTTTCTTGATGAAATCGCTAAACGCGGACTCGAAAACGTTGCAGTTACTCAGACCGGCTGCATCGGCATGTGCAAACTTGAACCCCTCGTAGAAGTTTTCCTTCCCGGCGAAGAAAAAGTTACCTACGTTAAAATGACTCCCGAAAAGGCAGTCAGAGTTGTTAACGACCACGTTGTTAATAAAAATGTTGTCACCGAATTTACTATCGGCAGTGCGGAATAAGGAGGAAATAACATGTACAGATCACACGTTCTGATTTGCGGCGGCACAGGCTGTTCCTCGTCCGGTTCCGCAAAGATCCTTTCCGAAATGGAAAGCGAGATCAAAAAACAGGGTCTCGAAAATGAAGTCAAAGTAGTTAAGACCGGTTGCTTCGGCCTTTGCGCGCTCGGCCCGATCATGATCGTTTATCCCGAAGGCTGTTTCTACAGCAGAGTTACCGTTGAAGACGTTCCCGAGATCGTTTCCGAACATCTTCTCAAGGGCCGTGTCGTTACCCGTCTTCTCTATCAGGAAACCGTTACCGATGACGGTATCAAATCCCTTAACGAAACCAACTTCTATAAAAAACAGCACCGTGTTGCTCTTCGTAACTGCGGCGTTATCAACCCCGAAAATATCGAAGAATACATAGCTGTAGACGGTTATGCAGCTCTCGGTAAAGTTCTTACCGAAATGACTCCCGATGAAGTTATCGACGTTATCCTTAAATCCGGTCTTCGCGGCCGCGGCGGCGCAGGCTTCCCCACCGGTAAAAAATGGCAGCTCGCGCGTAACCTCGTACCCGATGCTGACCAGAAATACGTTTGCTGTAACGCCGACGAAGGCGACCCCGGTGCATTCATGGACCGTTCCGTTCTCGAAGGCGACCCCCACGCTCTTATCGAAGCTATGGCTATCGCAGGCTACGCTATCGGCGCTACCCAGGGCTTTGTTTACGTAAGAGCTGAATACCCCATCGCTGTTAAACGTCTCAGAATCGCTATCGAACAGGCTCGTGAATACGGTCTTCTCGGTAAAAACATCTTCGGCAGCGGCTTCGACTTTGATATGGACATCCGTCTCGGCGCAGGCGCATTCGTATGCGGCGAAGAAACCGCTCTTATGACTTCTATCGAAGGTCACAGAGGCGAACCCCGTCCCCGTCCTCCGTTCCCCGCTGAAAAAGGTCTCTTCGGCAAACCTTCCGTTCTTAACAACGTTGAAACCTACGCTAACGTTCCCCAGATCATCCTTAAAGGTGCTGACTGGTTCTCCTCTATGGGTACCGAAAAGAGTAAGGGTACCAAAGTATTCGCTCTCGGCGGCAAGATCGTAAATACCGGTCTCGTTGAAGTTCCCATGGGTACCACCCTCCGCGAAATTATCGAAGATATCGGCGGCGGCATCCCCAACGGCAAGAAATTCAAAGCAGCTCAGACCGGTGGTCCTTCCGGCGGCTGTATCCCCGCTCAGCATCTCGACACGCCCATCGACTACGATAACCTCCTCGCTATCGGCTCCATGATGGGTTCCGGCGGTCTTATCGTTATGGACGAAGACAACTGTATGGTCGACATTGCTAAATTCTTCCTCGAATTCACCGTTGACGAAAGCTGCGGTAAGTGTACTCCCTGCCGTATCGGTAACAAACGTCTTCTCGAACTCCTCACCAAGATCACCGAAGGTAAGGGCACTCTCGAAGACCTCGATAAGATGGAAGAACTTTGCTACTATATCAAAGAAAACTCCCTCTGCGGTCTCGGTCAGACTGCTCCCAACCCCGTTCTCTCCACTCTCCGTTATTTCCGCGACGAATATGTAGCTCATATCGTTGATAAGAGATGTCCCGCAGGCGTCTGCAAGAAGCTCGTTTCCTTCGAGATCCTCGATACCTGTAAGGGTTGTACGAAGTGTGCTAGAAACTGCCCGGTTAACGCTATTACCGGTAAGGTTAAAGAAAAACACGTTATCGACCAGGCTAAGTGCATCAAGTGCGGCGCTTGTATCGACAACTGTAACTTTAACGCTATAATCAAGAAATAATCGGAGGTTAGAATAATGGCTGATGTAACTTTAAAAATTAACGGTCTGCCCGTCACCGTTCCTGCCGGAACTACCATTCTTGACGCGGCTAACTCCGTTGGTATAAAAATTCCCACTCTCTGCTTCCTCAAAGATATCAACGCTATCGGCGCTTGCCGTATCTGCGTTGTTGAAGTTAAGGGCGCAAGATCCCTCGTTGCTTCCTGCGTTTATCCCGTAGCTCCCAATATGGAAGTTTTCACCAACACTCCCGCTGTAAGAAAGTCCAGAAAGACTACTCTTGAGCTTATCCTCTCCACCCACGATA
This sequence comes from Clostridia bacterium, assembly GCA_017621705.1. Taxonomy (GTDB): domain Bacteria; phylum Bacillota; class Clostridia; order Oscillospirales; family UBA644; genus HGM12619. Next base: position 172,652 of record JAGASR010000002.1, read on the forward strand.
AAAAATGTCTCTCCTGCGTAAGAAACCAGAACTGCGAACTTCAGGCTCTCTGTCAGGAATACGGCGTTGAAGACGTTGACCGTTTTGCAGGCGCTGTTCCCGAATACGCTATCGAAGACACCAACCCCTACCTCGTAAGAGATAACAATAAATGCGTTCTTTGCCGTCGTTGCGTTGCTGTTTGTAAGCACGTTCAGGGCGTTGGCGTTATCGGCGCTAACGAAAGAGGCTTCGTAACCAATATCGGTTCCGCTTTCGGCCTCGACCTCAAAGACGTTCCCTGTATCGCTTGCGGTCAGTGCGTTGTTAACTGCCCCGTTGGCGCTATCTACGAAAAAGACGACACTCAGAAAGTTTGGGACGCTCTTTCCGATCCCGACAAACACGTTGTCGTTGCTCCCGCTCCCGCTATCAGAGCTACCCTCGGCGAATGCTTCGATATGCCTATCGGTACAAACGTTGAAGGTAAGATGGTTGCTGCTCTCCACAGACTCGGCTTCAACTCTGTTGTTGACGTTGACGTTGCTGCTGACATCACCATCATGGAAGAAGGCACCGAATTTATCAAACGTCTTAAGGGCGACGGTCCTCTCCCCCTCATCACTTCCTGCTCTCCCGGTTGGGTTAAATACTGCGAACACTACTTCCCCGAATTCATCCCCAACCTTTCTTCCGCTAAATCTCCTCAGGGTATGTACGGCGCTCTCATGAAGAGCTATTACGCTGAAAAGATGGGCATCGATCCTCAGAACATTACTGTTGTTTCCGTAATGCCCTGTACCGCTAAGAAATTCGAACGTACCCGTGAACAGAACAATGTTGACGGTCTCGACGATATCGATATTTCCATCACCACCCGCGAACTCGCTCGTATGATCAAGATCGCAGGCCTTAACTTCACCGCTCTTCCCGACGAGGAATTCGATCCTATCTTCGGCGGCGCTACCGGTGCGGCTCACATCTTCGGTGCTACCGGCGGCGTTATGGAAGCTGCTCTCAGAACCGTTGTTGAGATCCTCGAAAACAAACCTGCCGAATCCGTTGACTATAAAGAAGTCCGCGGCATCGAAGGCATCAAAGAAGCTACCTACACCGTTGCAGGCACCGAAGTTAAGGTTGCTGTTGTCAGCGGTACCGCTAACGCAGGCAAACTCCTCTCCGAGATCAAAGAAGGTAAGAGAAATTACCACTTTATCGAAGTCATGGCTTGTCCCGGCGGCTGCGTAAACGGCGGCGGTCAGCCTCTCCACGATGCATACACCAGAGCTCACGTTGACCTCAAGACCCTCAGAGCTAAAGCTCTCTATTCCGAGGACGAGGCTTCAACCTACCGTAAGTCTCACGAGAACCCCATCGTTAAGAAGATCTACGATGAATATCTCGGCGAACCCGGCAGCCATAAGGCTCATCACCTCCTCCACACAACCTACGTTGCAAGAGGCAAATAATTTCTGAATAACAAAATCTCCTAACCGTCATGGTTGGGAGATTTTTTATACATAAAGAACCCGAATTATTCGGGTTCTTTTCCATTTATTATTTTATTTAATACTGTCTCTCCATGAACTTTGCGGTTTTCTCGGAGTTGTCGTGCTTTCCTGTTCGAGAAGCTCGAATGAATCGGTTTCTATCTCGGTCGATTCACGGACAAGGGTAGCATATCTGTCACCGCTGCAACCTCCGAAAAATATGACTGCCAGCAGAATTGGCGCATCAATAATAAGGGAAGTATGGACGGCAAGAACCTCGGTCAGGTCGAGATGCTCTCTGATGAATTGAAACGGGAAGATAAAATAGTAATTCATCATTATCGGGAACAGATTGAAGTACGGTATGAAAGATATCAGCAATGTAAAAGCAAGATTAATTACAATACCCAGACCAACACCTGTAAGATACTTGATTTTACTGAAATTCCCTGCCAGTCCGAATTTGTATCCGTCAGTTTCGGA